>JACRLW010000042.1 GCA_016235155.1 Planctomycetota bacterium | reverse complement strand
GCGCGTCCTGCCGGCGGCGTCGCAAGGTCGCGGCCACCGCGAGTCCGGTGCCGACCAGGAGCAGCGTGCCGGGTTCGGGGACGGCGGAACCCGGCGGATTGCCGTTGCCCGGCCCGCCGTTGCCACCGCCGCCACCCGAGTTGGAGTTCCCCGGAGGGCCGCCGTTACCGCCGCCATTACCGCCATTGCCGGGGCTCGAGCCGTGGCCACTGCCGCCGCCGCCGACCGCCGTGCCGGCATTCGGATTCGTGACGGCGCCGAGGTCCTTCACCGGCGGGGACACCGGCGGAGCGAACACGCCGCCATCGCCGCCGGTGATCGGCGGAGGGGGATTGCCGGAACTCGTCAACCGCGGATTGCCGCTGTCACCGCACGAAGCGAACAGGGTGACGAGAAGCGCGGCGAGAGTGAGGCGGGCAGGTCGCATCGAAGGTGTGGGTCGAAGAGGAATGAAGCTCACGAGCGTTGCGCGGTTCAGGAGATCGGAACGCGAACGCGCTCGATCGATCTAGAGCAATGGTCGTGCCGGGAAACACATCGCCATGTGATCGGATGGGTGCGCGTCGCGATGCGGAGCACGGCAGCCGTCACATCGATCATTCCTCCGCGCAACGCACGGCGCACCGGCGTCGGCGCTCCGTGCGACCGTATCGGAAACCCGACGCGCGTCCGGCTTTCGCGACGGCGCGCCGCGCGGATCGGACGCGGGGCCGCTTCGCGCTCAGCGCGTGCCGAGATACCCGTGCACGCTCTGGTCCTAGAAGGTGAGGACGAGCGTGCCGTCGGGAAGCGGGAGCACCGGTGCCACCGCCATCGACGCGCCGCGCAGCAGATAGCGGTCGCTCAGATCGCTCGGATCGATCGCGTAGACGATGCCCTGGTCGTCGCCGACGAAGACCGTGCTCTGGTCCTGTGCGAGGTGCATGCGCAGCTCCGTCGGGAAGCTCCGCGTCGGACCGGTCTTGCCGTCGCGCAGCGAGTAGGTCTCGAGTGTCCGTCCGTCGGCGACGAACAAGCGCTCGCCGTGGATGACCGGTGCAGAGGTCGCGCCGTCGAGGGCATCGATCTTCCAACGCACGGTGCCGGCGCGTCCGTCGAGCATGAGGATGCTGCCGTCGTCGCCGACGAGCGCCACGCGCGAACCGGCGACGGCGGGCGGCAGGACGACGCCGCGGCTGATCGCGGTGCGCCAGTTCGGTTCGCCGGTCCTCGGCGCGACGCCGAGCGCGACTTCGTCGCTGGACGCGGCAACCACCACGCCGTCGATGCAGACGAGGTCGGCCTCGAAGGTGAGACGGAACTCGCGCTCCCAGCTCGGCGCTCCGGTCGCGAGCTCGTACGCGGCCATGCGGCCGTCTTGACCCGCGACGACGACGCGCGGTCCGTCTTCGGTGGGAGCGACCACCGGCGCCGCGCTCGATTCGACGCCGTCGACCTTCCAGATCAGGTCGCCGGTCGACAGGGCCAGGCAACGCAACTCGCCGTCGATCGACGCCACGAGGACGCGGTCCCCGTGGACGACCGGGCGCGAGAGCAGCCCGGACAGGTCGCCCGTGTCGAGGCGCCACTGTTCGTCCCCGTCGCTGGCGCGGACGCAACGGATCGATCCCGCGCGATCGGTGATGAGGACCAGGCCGCCGGCGGCGCCGGCCATCTGCCGGTCGACGGTGCCGATCCCGGGGTGGCTCCAACTCGGCTTGCGCACCAGCAGCGACTGCACCAGACCGACCTCGTCGCCGCCGAGTTCGGTGGCCTCGTCGAAGAAGCCGTCGAGTTCGATGCGCACCGGCGTGGTCACACCGGGGCGGTACGCGGTCAGCATCGGCGACGTGCCGACGAAGCGCTCGGCGACGTACACGCGTGCCCCGGGCGGGGTCGTGCGGATGCGGACCGGCAGGTCGACGATCTCGTCGAACTTGATGTCCTGGTACTGCTGGCGCAGCGCGCGGAGCTGACCCTGCGCCGCGGCGAAGTCGCCGCGTTCGGTCGCTTCCCGGATGACCGCGAGCAGGCGGAGGATCGCCGAGTAGCGCTCGACCTGCGTGCGGAAGTGCTGGCGCAGATCGTCCTCGGCAGGGTGGTTCTCGGCGAGCGTGCGGTACGCCTTCATCGCCGCCTCGAAGTCGCGCGCGCGTTCGTGCCGCACCGCTTCCTCGTAGATCGGCGTGAGTTCCTCGGCGACGCGATGGCGGCTGACGCGGTCCTGGTACTGCTTCGCGAGGGCATCGCCGCGGGTGAACAGCTCCGCGAGCTTCTCGAGCGGCGAGTACAGCGCCTCGCGATCGCGCCCGAGTGCGTTCACCACGCGCGGATCGTCTTTCACCGCCAGCAGTCCGGCGACGAGGCGTCGCTGCGGCGTGGCGAGCTCGGTCTCGAGCGCGGCGAGGAGCGCTTCCTGCTCGGTGCGCTTCTGGAGGATGCTCGGTTCGGGGGGGATCCGTTCCGGCATGGCGCGCGACAGCTGGACGAGCGGACGCACCAGCGTCTTGAAGCGACCCTTCAGGTCGCGCTCGAGCGTGTCCACCTGTGCGCCGAGGTTGCTCTGCCCGAAGAACGTGTCGAGTCCGGCGGCGACGTCGCCGGCCTCGATCTGCGACACGGCGGTGCGCAGCAACGCGAGCCGCGCGGTCTCCAGGTCGCGTTGTTGGGCGTCCGACTGGCGCTTGCGTGCGCGCTCGACGTACTGCTGCAGCGCGACGATCTCCGTGCTCCCGTCGAACTCGATCAGCGCGGCCTGCACGGCGCGCGACGCTTCGTCGATGCGGTTCGCGGACGCGAGGGATTGCACTTCGCGCTGGATCTCCCCGATCCGCTGGCTCGCCAGGTAGGCATCGACCTGGGTCCAACCGACGAGACCGAGCGCCAGGGCGACGGTGACCTGGATCGTGCGGCGGACACGCCGCGCGAGCGAGGAGGCGTGGAGGTTCTTGAGCGACCGCGCGACGTCCTTGCGCCGGTAGTCGATCTTGAGGATCTGCTCGTAGATCGTGCCGAGCTTGTCCTTGTCGCCGTCGTCCTCCTGGATCGCCTGCGCGAGACCGAGCAACGCTTCGACGGCCTCGTCGCTTCGCCCGAGCCGCGCCAGGATGCGCGCCCGCTTCGGCCGGCACGTGACGAGGTCGTTGCTCTCGGTCTCGAGCTGCTCGACCAGTCCGAGCGCGTCGTCGAGTTCGCCGCGTTCGAACAGTTCGTCGACGAGCTCCGACGTGACCGCGAAGCGCTCCTTCGGGTCGATCGCGTGAACGCGCTGCAGGACGTTCTGCAGGTAGGACAGGACTTCGAGCGAGCGCGGGCTCAGTTCGCGGGCGCGGCGGGCGAGGTCGAGCGACGCGCCGTCGTCGGCTTCGAGTTCGGCGGCGTCGATCAGCACCCGTCCGGCGAGCTTGCTCTCGCCGCATCGCGACAGGATCTCGGCGACCTTCTCGCTGACGGCCCGCAACCGATGCTCGCCGCGTTCGAGGATCGCCTTGATCGTCATCGCCGCGCGCTTCGGTTCGCCGGCGCCGAGCTGTTGCTCGGCGGCTTCGAGACCCTCCTCGAAGGTCACGCGCCGCAAGGCGCCGCACTCGAGGAGCTCGCGCACCGTCCGCGAGCACTCGAAGAGCCCGAGCAACGTCACGTCGGCGAGCTCGCGCAGCGTGTGGAGCTTCTTGCAGGCCTCGATGACCGTCGCGGTGGAGTCGTTGGGCTTGAGGATCGCGCTCGCGTCGCGCACGACGAAGACCTCGTCGAGGCTCCGAACCGCCGCGATGATGCGTTGCCACTCGTCCGAGCGTCGCGCGACCTCGAGGAGCACACCGTTGACGTCGAAGCGCGGGGCCTTGTCGAGCTGGTCGAGCAGGTGCGCGTCGGTGATCGAGCCCTTGTAGAACTCGAAGGTTGAACAGCGCGAACAGATCCTCCTGGACCTGGTTCGCGACGACGTCGTCGATGTCCGCTTCGGTGACGTAGCCCTGCGCGAACATCGTCTCGCCGAGCGGCTTCTTGAGGCGCTTCTGTTCGAGCAGGGCCGAGCGGAGCTGGTCGCCGCTGATGAGGCCGGCGCGGATCAGGCGCTGCCCGAGGCGGAGCGCTTCGACGCGGCGGGGGACGAAGCAGCGGATGTAGCCGTCCTGGAAGTGGATGTCGCGCTGCTCGAGCGGGCTCGTGACGCGCAGCAGGCCCTCCATCTTCGAGAGCGCGAGCGTCTGGAAGATGTCGGACAGGTTGATCTTCTCGAGGTCACCGCGCATGGTGATCTCGCGTCCCGCAGCCGCATCCGCCGGCGCAGGAGCGCCCGCCGGGTCGGGCGACGCGGCCTGCTCGGCTTCCTTCGCCTGCTGGAGCAGGAACTCGACTTCGTCGTCGCTCAGCAGTCGATCGCCACCGGTCATCGTGACTCCCGTTCTCCTCGCTCCGAGATCGATCGTCCGCGCGCTTCGGCCCGCGACGATCCTCTGGATCCTGTGCTCCATCGGCCGCTTCGAGGCCGCTGCTCAAGGCCCTGTGATTCCGGCCGGTGTCGCCGAGTTGCCGGTCGCGACGAAGCGCTTCGACCTTGTGCTGCTGTCGGCTTTCACGTCACCGGACTATCGCGTCCGGCTGTTCCTGTGGAGTTCCCTGTCGCTCGCGGCGGGATCCGCGGCCGACCCGGACCTGCTCGGAGCCGCGCTGCGGGACGGCGCCACCGAGCGCGAGCGCTTCCTGCTGCCGTTGATCGTCGCGTGCGGTCCGTCGCGCGCCGGCGCGAGTGCCGAGCTCGACGCCCTGCTCCGCCGCGGCGACGACTCGCCGCTGTGCGAGACCGCGGCGTTGCTCGCGCTGCGCCGTTTCAGCGGCGGCGCCGTTCCCCCGCGCGCCTACGAGAGCAAGGAGCCGGCGATCGCGGCCGCCGCCCGCTTCGCGCGTCCGCTCGCCGTGGATCCCGCGATGCAGGCATGGCGCGACGGCCGGCGCGCGCATGCACGGCTCGTGCAACGGGCCGAGCAACTCGCCGCGGCGCCGTCCGCCTACCGGCGCGAACTCGCGCAACGCATCGGCGCGGCGCTTGCCGACGGCGATCCTGCCGCGCGCGCGTTGCGACACGCGACGGCCGCCTGGCTCGCGACCGTGCCCGATCCGCGCGAGTGGGCGGCGCAAGTCCAGATCCCGCACGACGAGGAGGTGATCGCGCTGCTCGCGACGTCGCCCGGTTGGCGCGAGACGGACATCCTGCGCGAGGCGATCGCCCCGCCGACGGACCGGGTCGACGTCGCGTTCCGTCCGGCGCTGATCCTCGCGTTCGCGCTGACTGCCGCACCTCAGGACTTCGCGCGCGCGCGCGCGCGCTGGGGACGCGACGGCGGCGACGCCGCGGTGCTCTCGCTGGGAGTGGCGTGGCGGCTGGCGCGCGAAGGCACGCACGGCGTGCCCGAATGGACCGATCACCTCCCCGACCATCCGGCGCGCGAGTGGATCCGCGTCGCGTGCGGACGGCCGCCGCAGACCAGAGACCGCGGCGCCGGCGATCCGGTGCTCGATCGACTCGTCGCGACGCAGGACGACGCGCGGCTCGTCGCACTCGGCCAGGAACTCGTCGCGGACCTCACCGAGGACGCGTTGCTCCGCGCGGGCGCGCACCTCGGAGCGCTGCGTCGCGGACTCGAGCTCGACCTGATCCTGGACCTGTGCGTCGCGGGCAGCACGCACGCCGGCGCCGTCCTCGGCGCACCGGCCGATCCTCGCGCGCGCTATCTGCCGCGCGGGCTGCCCGCCGGCGACGAGACCTTCGAGATCGCGTTCGAGTTCCTGCGCTTCACGCGCGCACGAGCACCGACGCGACTCGAAGTACCTCGTCTGCGGTGACGAACGGCCCGGGACTGACGCGCACGGTGCCCATCGCTTCGGTGCCGAGCGCCCGGTGGATCCACGGCGCGCAGTGGAAGCCGCTGCGCACGCGCAGCCCGGCGAGGTCGCACAACGCCCCGATCTCCGCGGGATCGAGATCGTCTGCCGTGAACGAGAGGATCGGCAGCCGCAGGTCGCCGTGCTCGGGACCGAGGCATCGCACGCCGGGTCGCCGACGCAGCGCAGCGCGGAGCTCGTCGATTGCTTCCAGCGCGCGCCGCCGCGCGGCGGCCGCGTCGTGCGCCGCGAGCCAGTCGAGCGCGGCGCCGAGGCCGAGGATCGCCGGCGTGTTGGGCGTGCCGGCCTCGAAGGCCGCCGGCCAGTGGGGCGGCTGGGCGTCGCTCGGGCGCGCCGAACCGGTTCCCCCGAGCTTGTGCGGCGTGATCTCCAGTCCGTCCCTCACCGCGAGGAAGCCGAGCCCGGGCGGGCCGAGCAGCGACTTGTGCGCCGAGCCCGCGATCGCGTCGGCGCCGAGGTCGACGTCGATCGCGCCGACGGTCTGACTCGCGTCGAGCAGGACGCGGGCCTCGAGTTCGCGGGCCGCCGCGACGATCGGCGCGACGTCGACGATCGCGCCGGTGACGTTGCTCGCGTGGCTCAGCGCGATCAGTCGCGGTCGCGTCGACCTCGAGGCTTCGACGACGTGCTGTGCATCCACGGCGCCCGCGCCGTCGCACTCGACGGTCACCGTCCCGATCCCCGCTTCGCTGCACAGCGCGACCAACGGTCGTGCGAGCGCGGAGTGCTCGATCGCAGTCGTGACCACCCGATCACCGGGCCGCAGGAAGCCGCGGAGGAACAGGTTGATCGACTCCGTCGCGCCCGACGTGAAGGCGCAGCGCGCGGGGGACATGCCGAGCCGTCGCGCGAGCTTGCTGCGCACGGCGTCGACCGCGTCGGCGACGCTGCGGCTCGCCTCCGAGTCGCCGCGATCCGCCGACACGCCGAGCTCGTCGTACCAGCGTGCCATCGCGTCGACGACGCCCGGCGCCTTGGGCCAGGACGTCGCGGCATGGTCGAGATGGATCGGCGGGTGCGTCGTCACGGCAGACCGATCCAGCGATCGTAGAGAGCCCGCGCGCGCAGCGGATCGCTGGTGCCGAAGACGAGCGCACGGCCGTCGGCGAACACCGTGAAGCGGCAACCGTCGCCGGTGAAGCGCAGGAACGCGTCGGAGACCTCGAGCGCATCGGCTGCTCCGCGCAGCGCGCCGGCAAGCGACGACAGGTCGGCGTGCCGCGTGACCTGCGGTCGCACCTGCACGGCATCGCGACCGCAGAGCGCGGTCGTGCCGCGCTTCGTGACGGTCAGGGCCGGGAAGTGCCGCTTGCCGCAACTCGCGCACTCCGCGCGAGGCTTCGCCTCGACGAAGGCGCGCTGCAACACGCCGGTCCACGCATCGATCCGCGCCACGCCGCGCGCGAGGGCATCGCGTGCGCCGAGCAGCAGCTTCAACGTCTCGGCGGTCTGGAGCGCGGCGACCCAGGCGACGGCCGGCTCGATCACGCCCGCGGTCTCGCAGGTCAGGATCGCGCGGCCGTCGCCTTCGTTTTCGAGCAGGCAACGCAGGCACGGCGTGACGCCGGGCAGGACGACCGCGACCCGCCCACTCGCGCCGACGACGCCGCCGTAGACCCAGGGCACGCCGTCGCGCACCGCGAGGTCGTTGATCAACATCCGCGTCGCGAAGTTGTCGGTACCGTCGACGACGACGTCGGGACGGGCGGGCAGGCGGTCCCAGAGTTCGCCGTCGAAGTCGGCGGCGAACGGGGTCACGAGGATGGCCGGGTCGATTGCGGCGATCCGCGCCGCGGCGGCGATCGCCTTGGGGCGACCGAGGGCGGCGTCGCTCGCGTCGTAGAGCGTCTGCCGCTGCAGGTTCTGGAGTTCGACGACGTCGCGGTCGACGAGCGCGAGTCGTCCGACGCCGGCGCGTGCGAGGGCCTCGGCGACGTGCGTGCCGAGCGCACCGAGTCCGACGATCAGCACGCTCGAGCCCGCGATCCGCGCCTGGCCATCCGCGCCGATCGGTGCGAACCGCTCCTGCCGCGCGTGGCGCGCGGTCGATCGTCCGCCCCGATCCGCGGCGGAGTTCACGCCGGCACGGCGCTCACGCCTTGTTGTAGTAGTCCCGATTCACCTGCGTGAACTGCTTCCACTCCGCGGGGAGGTCTGCCTCCGCGAAGATCGCGCTCACCGGGCAGGCGTCGACGCACAGCGTGCAGTCGATGCAGTCGTCGGGGTTGATGTAGAGCTGGGGATCGCCGTCGCTGCCGTGGATGCAGTCGACGGGGCAGACGTCGACACAGGCCTTGTCCTTGACGTCGATGCAGGGCTGGGCGATGACGTGCGTCATGGGTCGGTTGGTTGGCGGGTGCGCGTGCCGGAGCGTCGGACGCCGATCTCGGAGCGGCGGGAGCGTAGGCCGGAGCCCACGAAAGGCAAGCGCATGGAACCGCGGGGGACGCGGCGCAGGAAGCGATGCGAGAGAAGGGAGTCGAACCCTCACGGGGGGGTGCCCCACTGGGACCTAAACCCAGCGCGTCTGCCGTTTCGCCACTCTCGCGAGCGACTCGTCGCGGATCAGTGCCGGATCACTGCTGGTCGTCGTCCTGCACGCGCACGGCCATCACCGCGAGCAGGTCCTTGATGCGCTCCTCGACGCGGTTCACGTGCGGCACGTTGTCGATGACGATCGCCTCGCGCGAAGTCGAGGGGTAGAAGATCAGCCGGCCGCTGCGCAGGAGGAGGAACTCGAAGAGGTCGTAGATCTCCTTGTTGAGGCGCAGGTTCGAGGTCGGCATGCGCGTGATGTCCCCGAGATAGCCGTGGTGGTGCAAGATCTCGCGCGTGTTGATCTCGTAGTAGTTGAAGCGCGTGTTGATCATCACGCAGAGGAACACGATCACCAGGAACGCGGTCGTCAGGCCGTAGAACTGCGTGTTCATCCGGACGTCGATCGCCCCGAGCACCGCGCGGATGCCGCCGCCGATCTCCCAGATCGAGTCGGCCCACCCGAGCCCGAGCAGGATCGCCGCGACGATCGCGATCAGGGTGATCGACTTCACGCGGGAGAAGTCGAAGGCGAAGACCAGCAGGTTGAGGAAGAACACCACCAGGAAGGTGTTGCCGATCGCCCGGCTCCCGATCGCCACGGCGGCCGTGGCTCCCTCGACCGGCGCCGGCGAGCCCATCACGAGTTGGACGATCCAGCCGATCGCCGCGCAGAGCATCGTGGGGTAGAGGAAGACGATCTTCGGCCAGGGCCGGATGATCACGCTGGTCGGCTGGTGATGCGCGTGAGGGACGGCGCTCGGCGACGCGTTCGCGGCTTGGCTCATGTCGTAGGGAGATCGCGGGCGCAGGATCGTCGGACGGCTCGGCGACGGGGTCAACGTTCCGCGCTCTCGGGTCCTGGATCGCGGGGGATCACGGTTGGGTCGCGCGCAGGACGGGCTACCATCGCGGCCTCGCGTCCCATGCGGGGCGCGTTGCGAGTCATGAGTCCGAGGATTGCCATCTGCACCATCGCGTGCGCGCTGCTCGCCGCCGCGTTCGCCGTTCCCCAGGATCCGGCCGCCGCGTCCGGCCCGCGCGTCGTCGTCGTCCCGATCCGCGGCGGCATCGACATCGTCACCGCGCGGCTGGTGCAGCGCGCCGTGGGCCGCGCGCGCGCGATCGGCGCTTCCCGCGTCGTGCTCGACATCGACACCCCCGGCGGGCGGGTCGACGCGATGCAGGAGATCCAGGTCGCCGTCGACGGACTGCGCGGCGGCGGCGTGCGGACCACCGCGTGGGTCGCCCAGGACGCGCTCTCGGCCGGGGCCTACCTCGCCCTGTGCTGCGACGAGGTCTTCATGGCGTCGGGCGCGCGGCTCGGCGCGATCACTCCGGTCGTCGAAGGGCCGGGTGGGATCATGCAGATCCCCGAAGACGACGCGCGCGCGAAGATGCTGTCGGCGATGCGCGCCGACGTCCGCGGCCTCATCGAACGGCGCGGCAACGCCTCGCCCGAACTGCTCGCCCTCGCCGAGGCGATGGTCGATCCGCGCCTCGGCCGGATCTACGAGGTCCAGGTCGAGGGCCGCGACGGTCTGCAGCGCAACCTCGTCGTCGACGAGACCGCGATGGAGTCCTTGACCCGCGACGGAAGCCGCGTGCTCACCCAGGCGCAGCTCGGCACCGCGCCGTTGACCCTCACCGGCAGCGAGGCGCTGCGCTTCGGCTTCTCGAGCGGGACCTTCACCACGCTCGACGATCTCGTGCGCCAGGAACTCGGCGTGCCGCCGTCGGCGATCGAGCGCCTGGAGCGCAACTGGTCCGAGGAAGCCGTCGCGTGGCTCGAGGCGATCAAGCCCCTGCTCTTCGTCGTCGGGTTCCTGCTGCTGCTCGCCGAGCTGAAGATGCCCGGCTTCGGCGTGCCGGGAGTGCTCGGGATCCTGTTCGTCGCGCTCGCGCTCTTCAGCAGCTGGCTGGTCGGACTGGCCGACTGGACCGAGATCCTGTTGTTCTTCCTCGGGCTCGGCCTGCTCGGCGTCGAAGCCTTCGTGATGCCCGGCACGGTGATCTTCGGGCTGCTGGGCTTCGTGTCGCTCGTGCTCGCGTTGATCCTCTCGCAGCAGACCTTCGTGTTCCCGGCGAACGCGACGCAGGAGGAGATCTTGACGGGCAACCTGCTCGACCTGCTCTGGTTGATCCTGCTGGTCACCGCGGGGGCGGCGGCGATGTGGCGGGTCCTGCCGAAGCTGCCGTACTTCAACCGGGCCTTGCTCGAACCGCCCGATCGCGCCGGGACCGGTGCGTCGACGCGGTTCGCGGGCGTCGACGCTTCGCGCGCGCAACTCGTCGGCGTGGTGGGGATCGCGGCGACGGACCTGCGGCCCGCGGGCGTGCTCGCGCTCGACGACGGCGCCCGGCTCGACGTCGTCTCGCAAGGCGAGTTCGTGCGGAAGGGCGCGCGGTTGAAGGTGCTCGAGGTCGGCGGCAACCGGATCGTCGTCGAGCCGGTCGGCGAGGACGGACACCCCGAGGCCGAACACCTCGACGGCGAGCGCGGCGAGACCGCGATCGGCCTGTTGTTCCTCCTGCTGGCTTTCGGCTTCGCGCTCGTCGTCGCCGAGGTGTTCTTCGTCTCCTTCGGCGTCCTCGCGGTCGGCGCCGGCGTCGCGCTCGTCACCGCGATCTTCCTCGCGTTCGCGCAGCACGGCCCGTTCTTCGGCTTCCTGTTCCTCGCTCTCGCCATCGCGGGCGCGCCGATCGCGTTCGCGGTCGCCTGGCGCGCGCTGCCGAACACCCGCTTCGGCAAGAAGCTGATCCTCGACGCGCCGGACCCCGCGCTGGTGCGCGGCGCCGCGGCGGAGCAGGGCCTCGCGGCGCTGCTCGACCGCCTGGGCGTGACGAGTTCCGCGCTGCGCCCGTCGGGCTTCGCCGAGATCGACGGCCGCCGCATCGACGTCGTCACCCGCGGCGAACCGATCGCGCAGGGCCGGACCGTGCGCGTGCTCGCGATCGACGGCAATCGCGTCGTCGTCACCGAGGTCGCGAATGCACCCGGCGCCGACACCCACCCCGATTCCTGAACCGACCCATGGCAATCCTCGCAAACCTCCCCGCGCAGGCCGGCGCCACTTCGAACCTGTTCTACATCGTCGTGGGCGTCGTCCTGATCGTCGTCCTGATCCTGGTGATCTTCCTTCTGAAGTTCATCAACCTGTGGATCCAGGCGCAGCTCTCGAAGGCGCCGGTCTCGATCTTCGTGCTGGTCGGCATGTCGCTGCGCAAGGTCAACCCGACCGTGATCGTGCGCGCGATGATCAGCTCGATCCAGGCGGGCATCCCGATCAGCGTGCGCGAACTCGAGGCGCACTACCTCGCCGGCGGCAACGTGATGCGCGTGGTGAGTGCCCTGATCGCCGCGGACCGCGCCAACCTCGGCCTCGACTTCCGTCGCGCGGCGGCGATCGACCTCGCCGGCCGCGACGTGCTCGAAGCGGTGCAGACCTCGGTCAACCCGCGCGTCATCGATTGCCCGGCGCAGGGCAAGATCGCGGCGATGGCGAAGGACGGCATCCAGGTCCTCGCGCGTGCGCGCGTGACGGTGCGCGCGAACATCGAGCGCCTCGTCGGCGGCGCGACCGAGGAGACGATCATCGCCCGCGTCGGCGAGGGCATCGTGTCGAGCATCGGTTCGTCGAACACGCACAAGGACGTGCTCGAGAACCCCGACTCGATCAGCCGCACCGTGCTCCACAAGGGGCTCGACGCCGGCACCGCCTTCGAGATCCTCTCGATCGACATCGCCGACGTGGACATCGGCGAGAACATCGGCTCGCGACTGCAAGCCGACCAGGCCGAGGCCGACAAGCGCGTCGCGCAGGCCAAGGCCGAGGAACGCCGCGCGATGGCCGTCGCGCAGGAGCAGGAGCAGTCCGCGCAGGTCATGGCCAACCGCGCGCTGTACGTCCTCGCCGAAGCCGACGTTCCCAAGGCGATGGCGGACGCGCTGCGCTCCGGCCGGATGGGCGTGATGGACTACATGCGCTTCCAGAACGTCGGCGCGGACACGCGCATGCGCACCGAGATCGCCAAGGCCGAAGAGAAGCAGACCGGTCGCGACGAGATCGGCAGCGAGAACCGCTGACGCACCGTTCGACGCAGAACACCGCCATGCCGCCGATCCTCCGCTGGATCTTCGAGAACCCGATCCTCCTGATCATCCTGGTCGGGTGGATCCTGTCCGCGGTCGCGTCCGCGCGCCAGGCGGCGCAGAAGCGCGCCGCGCAGGCGCCGTCGCGCCCGCCCGCGCAGGACCGCGAACTCCTGCGGCCGACGCCGCCGCGCCGCGCCGCGGTTCCGCCGGCGAGCGCTCCGCAGTCGACCGAGCAGATCGCCGAGGCGATCCGACGCGCGATGGGACTCGAGACGATCCGCGCGCCGCAGGCGCCCTCGCCGCCGCCGCCGCAGCAGCAGCGGCCGCAACGCCAGCCGCGCGTCGACTACAACGAACTCGTCCGCCAGGAGGAGCGCAGCTACGAGGAGGTCACGGAGCGACGCCCGCGTTCGTACGACGAGATCGCCGGCTCGCGGCCGGTGGTGTCGTACGACGAAGCGCGACCGGTGCGCCGCCTCGTCGACGAACTGAAGAAGAAGGCGGATGCGGATCGCGAGGATAAGAGCAAGCGCGCGACGCCCGGCGCCGAAATGAGCTCGCGCAAGCTCGGTTCGCACATCGGCGGTCCCGCTCTCCGCGCGCACCGGCGGCGGCCGGCCCATCGCATCCTCGACCTCTCGCGGCCCGCGAGCGCCTTCGTCGCGGCCGAGATCTTCGGGCAGCCGGTCGGGTTCCGCGAGCCGTTCGGCGAACTCTTCAGTTCCTGACCGGAGCGGCGGGCGCCTCGCGCGACTTGCCCGAGAGTTCCTGCCACTTCACGGCGTCGACCAGCGGCCGCTGCTCCTGCTGCGCGAGTTCGTAGGCGAGGTCGTAGACGTAGGTCGAGACGCGCGCGAGCTTGCCGAAGTCGATGAGATCGACGGTGTCCGTCGGCTGGTGGTACTGCGGGTGGAAGCCGGTGAAGAAGAAGGCGATCGGCACGCCCTGCCGCGCGAAGTTCCAGTGGTCGCTGCGGTAGAAGACGTCCTCTTCGTCCCACTCGAGCGCGAAGCCGGCGCGCTCGTTGAGCCGCAAGCACGACTGGTGCAGGTCGTCCGACAGCTTCTGCGAGCCGATCAGGTGCAGGCAGTCGAGGTTGTCGGACGCCTCCTCCTCGCCGCGCTCGCCTTCCTCGTTGCGACCGATCATGTCGATCTGCAACTCGGCGACCATCGACTCGAGCGGGATCGTCGGGTTGCGCGCGAAGTAGCCCGAGCCGATCAGCCCGAGCTCCTCGCCGCAGAACGCCATGAACAGGATGCTGCGCGCGGGGCGCGTCGGGTTCTTCGCGAAGGCTTCGGCGATCGCCATCAGGCCCGCGGAGCCGGAGCCGTCGTCGTCGGCGCCGGGATGGACGATCCCGCCGCGCTTGCCGAGATGGTCGAGGTGGCAGCCCACGCCGACGAACTCGTCCTTCCGCGTCTCGTCGCTCCCGCGCAGGATCGCGAGCACGTTCCACGCCGGCGCCTGGCTCTCCTCGACTTCGATCGCGAGGTGCGCGAAGACCCCGTCGAGCGCGATCTTCCTGGGCAGCACGAGTTCGGCGAGCGGCGTGGCGTCGCCCAGCGCCGCGAGCAGCGCCGCGCCGTGTTCCGTCCGCAGCACGCCCGTCGCCGGTTGGTTGCCGCGCGCCACACCGGCGGGACCGCTGGCCTCGCGGCCGGGGCGGCTCACCGGTTCGAAGGTGCCCGCGGTCGCCCAGGCGGCGTCGTCGGCGAGCGCCAGGAAGCGACCGCCCGCGCGTTGCGCCGCGCGCGCGATGCGCGAGCGCGCCGCGAGACCTGCGCGGGCCCGGCGCCGTGCGTCGGACTCCGGTTCGCCCGTGCGCACCAGCACGACGATCACCGCGTGGTCCTTCAGCTCGAGCTGCTCGAGGTCGCCGCCTTCGGGATCGCTCGTCACGACCAGCGCGAGCGGCAGGTCGACCCCGCTCGGCGTCGACGCGTAGCCGCGCAGACCCTGCTCGACGTCGAGCGACCAGAGGATCGTCTCGCCGCGGCGGACGGCGAGTCCCGGCGCCTTCGGCCGCGCGACGGACTGCGTCCACGGCACGGCCTGGAAGAAGGAACCGTCCGGCGCGCCGCCTTCGAGCCCGAGCTTCTCGAAGTGCGCGCGGACGTACTCCGCCGCCTTGCGGAAGCCCTCCTGTCCGGTGCCGCGGCCCTCGAACTCCGGCGAGGCGAGCGTCGTGAGGAACTCGCGCACGCGTTCGGGACGGATCCCGAGCGCGCCGGCCGCGCGGTCGACGGGGAGCGGCGGGAGTTTCGCTTCCTGCGCGACGGCCGGGGCGACGAGGGAGAGAAGCGCGGACAGGATCGGTCCGCACGACGAGCGGGTCAGGAGCATGGTCTCGATCAGAAGAGCTGCCCCATACGGCGCAGCAGTCGCTCCGGCCAGCTTTGCGGGCGCCGCGCACGTTCCAAGCTCGTCTGACGTTCCGGATCGCCCGGCTCGGCCATCGGCCGGTGATCGAGGTGGAGGATCGCCGGCGCACCCTCGATCGCCGCGCGGACGCGCGCGACGTCGGGGACGGCGCCGAGCGCGCGCACGATGCCGCGGCCGGTGCGCGTCAACGCCGAGCTCGTCGAGGTCACGGCCCGCTCCGCATGGTCGCGCACCCGCGCCGGTCGCTCGCTGAACTCGTCACGCGGCACCGCGGCGAGGCGCTGCACGTCGTCGCCGAGGTTTCTCGTGTCGCGGGTCAGGCCGGTCTCGACCCGGGCGATCGACGGCGCGAGCGAGCGCAGGTCGTCTTTGACCGAAGCGAGGATCCCGTTCGCGGCTTCGCCGAGGCGTCCGACGCGCGTGGCAGTGCGCTGCGCGACGTCACGAGCGGCGTGATCGTCGGGCAGTCCGGCGCAGGCGGCGATCACGAGCGCGAGCAGGGCGGCGAGTCCCGCCGCGACGGTGCGTCGTTTCGCCTGCGCGATGGAACCGGTGCTCATGCCTGCCGCCGATGCTCTGATCGGCCCGCGGAGCATAACTGGCTGAAGTCCAGTTCAGTCGTTGCGGAGCGACACCGCCGGGTCGTGACGCGAGGCACGCCACGCGGGGACCGCGGCGACCAGGGCGCCGAGCGCGATCGCGACGCCGGCGACCTGGCCGATCCAGGTCGGATCGAGTTCGTACGGGACGCGCTTCAGGTTGTAGACGCGCACCGGGAAGAGGTCGACGTCGAAGACCGCACGCATCGCGGTGTTGAAGTCGTCGAGACCGATCGCGGAGAGGCAGCCGAGTCCGACGCCGAGCACGGCGCCGACCGTGGCGATCGCGATGCCCGAGGTGAGGAACAAGGACAGCACGCCGGCTCGGCGCGCACCGAGTGCCGTGAGGATGCCGATGTCGTGCTGCTTCTCCGTCACCGTCATCGACATCGTCGAATACACCTGGAACGCGGCGACGACCATGATCACGAACAGCACGAGCTTCATCAGCGAGCGCTGGTGTTCGACGTTGCCGATCTGCGCCTTGTTCGCCTCGGCCCAGGTGCGCACCAGCAGTCCTGGTCCGCGCGGCGCGTCGTCGATGGCGTCGAGCAGGCGCGTGAGGCGGGCGACGGTCGCTTCGGCGTCCCGCGGATCGTGGAGGCGGATGGCGATCTCGTTGCACCAGTCATCCGGCACGCGGCGCTCGCCGCTGCGGAGCTGGGCGCGGAGCGTGGCGATGTCGACGAAGACGTTGAAGGCGTCGAACGCGGCGAAGCTGGACTCGAAGGCGCCGGCCGCGACGTACTCACCGTCGTCGAAGTCGAGCCGCTCGCCGCTGCGGTCGGCGACGAGCCGGCCGGTGGTGACCTTGACGCGCTCGCCGCGCCGTGCGCCGTCGTCCTGCATGCGTTGGCGGCCGAGCATCACCGCGGGCAGATCACCGACCTGCGCCAGGGGGTTCGCGGGATCCGACGCGCGCACCGATCCGTCGGCGACGTCCTTGACCCAGGCGTCGAGACCGCTGACGTCGCGCTCCTTCTCGAAGTCGACGCCGAGGATCGCGACGAAAGGGGTCGGGGCGCCGAGCTCCGCCATGCCCGCCGGCGGCGGCGCCTTGCCCGCGTCGTCGCCGAGCGGGTGCACGAGGCCCTGCCACACGATGCGCGGGGCGACTGCGGCGACGTTGGGGTCGCGGCGCAGCACCTCCTCGATCCGCGCGAAGCGCGCGTCGTCGGGGAGGCGCACGACCGTCGCGTCCGACGTGCTGCTCTGGAGGTGGCGGCCGATCTCGGTGAGGTAGCCCGAGAAGATCGAGACGACGACGATCAGCGCCCACACGCCGACGGTGACCGCGAGCACGCCGAGCAGGTTGATCGGGCGCGTCACGAGCCAGCGGAGGGCGAGGAACCAGCGGTACATGGCGGCCCGGATCAGTCGACGATGCGTCCGTCGTGGAGGCGGACGACGCGATCGCAGCGCTTCGCGAGCGCCTCGTCGTGCGTGACGAGCAGGAGCGCGAGGCCGCGCTCGCGGCTCACCCCGAACAGCAGGTCGAGCACGTCGGCCGCCGTCTTGGAGTCGAGGTTGCCGGTCGGCTCGTCGGCGAGGATCGCCGCGGGCTCCGCGATCAGGGCCCGCGCGATCGCGACCCGCTGGCGTTCCCCGCCCGACAGCTCCGCGGGGCGATGGCTCGTGCGTTCGCCGAGGCCGACGCGCTCGAGCAGGTCCTTGCTGCGCGCGGACAGTGCGCGTCGCGTGCGCAGCCACGCGAACAGGCCGCGGTCCATCATGCTGCCGAGGCGCACGTTGTCGTACGCGGTGAGCTCGGGGATCAGGTGATAGAACTGGAACACGAAGCCGATGCGCGCATGACGGAGGCGCGCGCGCTCGTCGATGCGCAGATCGTCGACGCGACGCCCTTCGAAGGCCACGCGCCCGGCGGTCGGCGAGTCGAGCAGGCCCAGCACGTGCAGGAGCGTGGACTTGCCGGCGCCGGACGAACCGAGCAGCGCGACCGTCTCGCCGCGCGCGAGCGCGAAGTCGACGCCCCGCAGCACCGCGATCGTGCGCGATCCGATCGAGTACTCCTTGGTGACGCCTTCCGCGGCGAGCAGCGTGTCGGTCATGCGGCGGCGTTCACTCGTAGGCGAGAGCGAGGACGGGATCCATGCGCGCGGCGCGGCGCGACGGGAACCACGCGGCGAGGAAGGCGACGCACAGGGCCGCGAAGGCGACCTGCGCGACCCAGACCGGCTCGATCGCGTACGGCACGCGGTCGAGCGCGTAGAGCTCGGTCGGGAACAGCTCGATGCCGAGCTGCCGGCGCGACCAGTCGTTGACGTCGTTGAGCCAGTGCACGCTGAGCAGTCCGCCGGCGACGCCGAGCCCGCAGCCGAGCAGCCCGACGACGAGTCCGGCGAGGAGGAAGACCTGCTGCACCCCGCGCGGCGAGGCGCCCATCGACGACAGGATCCCGATGTCCTTGATCTTCTGCATCACGGTCATGTGCTGCGTCCCGTAGACCAGCGAGGCCGCGACGAGCATCACCGCGAACAGCACGAGCTTCATCATCGCTCGCTCCTGGCCGACGGCGCCGAGGTAGACGCGGTTCTGTTCCTCCCAGGTCAGCACGCGCGCGCCGGCCATCGCCTGGTCCGCGGTGCGTCGCAATGCGGCTTCGAGGCGAAGCGCGACCGCGGCGAGGTCCGCGCCGTCGCGCACGCGGATCGCGACGTCGCTCACGACGTCCTGCGGCGCGGTCGCGAAGGGGTCGTCGACGCAGAAGCCGAGCACGTCGCGCAGTTCGTCGATGCCGACGAAGGCAGTCGTCTCGTCGAGGATGCGGTGGCCGGTGTCGTAGGCGCCGGAGACGGCGAAGCCGCGGCGCACGCGCAGCAGCTGCGTGCCGAACTCGGCGCGCTCGAAGCGGCCGGTCACGACGTCGAGTTGCTGCCCGCGCTCGAGCCAGCTCGTCGTCATCCGCCGCCGGCTGACCAGGATCCCCGGCGACGCGGCGAGCAGGCGGTTCGGACCGAGCGACGCCCCGGAGCGCAGCGCATGCTGCTCCTCGATCTCGCGCGGGACGTCGAACGGTCGCTGC
The DNA here is from genome assembly GCA_016235155.1 of Planctomycetota bacterium. GTDB lineage: Bacteria > Planctomycetota > UBA1135 > UBA1135 > UBA2386 > JACRLW01. Next base: position 17,373 of record JACRLW010000042.1, on the reverse strand, counting down.
AGGTCGGTCACGCCGGCTTCGCGCGTGGCGTCGGGCGCGGCCTCGGGCGCGGCGCCGGCCGCGCGTTCGAGCCAGTGCGTCAGATCGGTCACGCTGCGTTCGGCGGCGGGATCGATGCCGACGAGTTCCACGGCGTCGAAGGCGAGCGGGTTGGTCGCGAGCGCGCGTGTCGCCTGCATCCGTTGGCCACGGCCGTGGGGGAAGTACATCGCGTGGTGGCGGAGCCGCGGCGCGGTCGCGACGACGTCCTGCTCGGCGCGAAGCACGGCGTCGATCGGCGCGAACGACGCGCCCGGCGCGAGGCCGGTGCACAGGAGGTCCGGCGTGGCGTTGCGGATGCTGCCGCGGATCTCGCCGATGAAGCCCGAGAACACCGCGATCACGACGATCAGCGCCCACACCGCGACCGCGATGCCGAGCGTGCCCAGCACGTTGATCCAGCGCGAGCGCAAGTACCTCAGCGCGAGGAACGCGGAGAACGCGCGGATCACGGCGCCGCTTCGCCCGTCGCGGTTTGGCCGGGAGCGGCGACGTCCTGCCGCCGCAGCAGCGGGAACAGCACGACGTCGCGGATGCTCTCGGTCCCCGTGAGCAGCATCGTCAGGCGGTCGATGCCGATGCCGAGTCCGCCGGCGGGCGGCATGCCGTACTCGAGCGCCGCGACGTAGTCCGCGTCGAGTTCGGACGGCGACTCGTCGTCCTTGTGTTCGAGTTGCGCGAGGAAGCGCCGCTCCTGGTCGATCGGATCGTTGAGCTCGCTGAAGGCGTTGCCGATCTCCATGCCCGCGACGAACAGCTCGAAGCGCTCGGCGATGCGCGGGTCGTCCGGGCTCTGCTTCGCGAGCGGACAGATCGCGACCGGATAGTCGTGGACGAAGATCGGACCCTGCAGCGCGTGCTCGACCGTCGCCTCGAAGACGTCGTTCGCGAACTTCGGATGCGGCAGCCCTTCGGTCTTCAGTCCGAGCTCGTGCGCGCGGCGCAGCACGCGGGGCGCATCGAACCAGTCGAGGCCGTCGTTGTGCTCGGCGAAGAGTTCGAGGTAGCCGCGCTTCTCGAAGGGGGGTCGTAGATCGAAGTCGCGGCCGCGGAAGTTCACGACGCTGCGCCCCTCGAGCACGGTGTCGCAGAGCGCGGCGAAGAGACCCTCGACGCGCGCCATCACGTCACGCATGTCGGCCCAGGCCTCGTAGCTCTCGAGCATCGTGAACTCGGGGTTGTGCCGCGTGCTGATGCCCTCGTTGCGGAACACGCGGCCGATCTCGTAGACGCGCTCGAGTCCGCCGACCAGCAGGCGCTTCAGGTACAGCTCCGGCGCGATGCGCAGGTAGAGCTGCATGTCGAGCGCGTTGTGGTGGGTGACGAACGGTCGGGCTGTCGCGCCGCCGAAGATCGGCTGCAGGATGGGCGTCTCGACCTCGACGTAACCGAGGCCGTCGAAGTAGCGGCGCACCTCGCGCACGATCGAAGCACGCCGCATGAACTGCGCGCGCGCCGCCTCGTGGATCGAGAGGTCGACCCAACGCATGCGCGAGCGTTGCTCGACGTCGACCAGGCCGGCCCACTTCTCCGGCGCGTGCCGCAGCGCCTTGCTCGCGAGCACGACCCGCGACGCCCAGATCGTCGGCTCGCCCGTCTGGGACGTGCCGAGCTCGCCCTCGATCACGACGAGGTCGTTGGCCTCGACGAGCTTGCGGTTCGCCCAGAAGTCCGGGAGCCGTTCGCGCTGGAAGCCGATCTGGATGCCGCCGCTGCGATCGACGAGGTGCGAGAAACGCAGCTTGCCGAAGTCGCGCAGTTGGGTGAGGCGGCCGCCGGCGACGACCGTCTTGCCCTTCCGCTCGTTCAGCGCGCCGAGCAGGGCGGCGATCGGCTCGGGTCGCGGCACGCGCGGCGGGAACGGCGGGATCGACAGCTCGCGCAACTTGTCGAGCTTCTGGCGGCGGTCGTCGGCGATCTGGTCGGTCACAGCACCTTTCGTGCGCGCCGGTCGCGCGCAGCGGTTCGAAACGGCGCGGAGGATAGGCGAACGCGGGAGCCGCTCCCACCGTGGACCGGCGCCGCGATCAGTGCGCGGCAGGCAGACCGATCGACAGACGCCCGTCGACGACGCACACGGGCAGGCGGCGCGCCGGCCGCGACGGTACTTGGATGCACGCACCGGTCGCGAGTTCGAAGCTCCAACCGTGCCATGGGCACTCGATCCGGTCGCCGTCGCGGATGCCGCTCGCGAGCGGTCCGCCGGCGTGCGGACACGAGTTCACGAGGGCCGTGTAGCCGTCGCCGAGGGGGAAGACCGCCACCTCGATGCCCTCGATGACGACCACGGCACCGGGTTCGAAGCGCAGGGCGGCGAGCTCGCCGGCGTCGACCCAGCGCAGCGGCTCGCTCATCGCGTCGAGTCCGCGAGTGCCCGGAACGCGAAGCGCCGGATGATGCGGCCCTCGGCGAGGTACTTGGCCTCGAAGTTCGTCGGCGAGAAACCATGGCCCGGACCGAGTGCTTGCAGTTCGCGCTCGACGTCCTCGTCCCGCGCGAGCCGATCCGAAGCGCCGAGCACGCGCGCGATCTGGCCCGCGTAGGCCGGGTTGTCGGTCGCGACGAGCAGCAGGCCGCCGGGGCGAAGGACGCGATGGATCGCCAGGGCGCAGTCCTCGCCGAAGAAGCGCCGGCCGCGGTGGCGGCGCTTGGGCCAGGGATCGGGGAAGTAGACGTGCAGGCGATCGAGCGACCCGGGTGCCACGCGGTCGCGCAGGAACAGGCTCGCGTTGTCGATCAGCAGCACGGCGTTGCGACGGCCGGCGTCGCGCAGGCGCGCGGCCGCGTAGCGCGCATAGCTCGGCGCGGCCTCGATGCCGCAGAAGAAGGTCTCCGGCGCGACGGCGGTCGCCGCGAGCAGGAACGCGCCCTTGCCCGAACCGACCTCGATCTCGATGTGCGCGCACTGCGCCGGGACGATCTCCGCCAGCGGCGGCGGGTCGTCGCCGCCGTCGACGAGCGGCAGGTCGCGGTCGTCGACGACAGCGTCGAGGTGGCGCCGGAAGGAGAGGCGGCCGCCGACCGACATGCGTCGTGCGCGGCCGAGGATCTCGTCGGGTCGTCCGGCGGGGTTCATCGCAAAGGGGGGCGTCGCGACGGATCAGTGCGCTTCGCGCACGAGGTTGACGTTCCAGGCGGGGATGCGCACGGCGACGACGCCGCCCTTGGGCGCGCGCTCGATGCGGGCCTGACAGCCCAAGCGGCTGTCGAGACCGACGTCGCGCGCGGAGTCGAGCCGATCCTCCTCTTCCTCGCTCGCGCCGTTGAGCGCATCGGCGCCCTCGAGCACGCGGACGTGACAGGTCGAGCACGCGCACACGCCGCCGCAGGCGTGGTCGAGATCGACGTGGTTGCGCAGCGCGACGTCGAGGATCGACTCGCCGAGCGCGGCGTCGAACTCGCGGTCGGCGTCGAAGCGGACGCGGATCGGCGGCGACCCGGTCATCGCGGCTCGCTCCCCGGCAGCACGCTCTTGGGCAGCGGCGTGTCGCCGAGCGCTTTCTTGACCGCCGAGCCGATCACGTCGTCCGCGATCTGCGCGGTGAGGCGCGACAGCGCGTCGGTCGCGGCGCGCAGTTCGTCGACCGGGGCCCCGGCCGCGAGCACGCGATCGAGGTGGGCGACGGCCTTCTTCACCGAGTAGACCTCGTCTGGCGGCAGGTCGGCGAGTTCGAGCGCGCGGCGCGTGCCATGCACCATCGCGAGGCCCTTGTTGCGCAGCTCGACGAGTTCGCGCGCCGCCATGTCGTCGCGGGCGTGTTCGATCGCCGCGGACATCATCGAGCGCACTTCGTCGCGCGTGAGACCGAACGACGGCACGACCTGGATCGAAGCCTGGACGCCGGTGCGCTTCTCGACCGCGGTCACGCGCAGCACGCCGTCGGCGTCGACGAGGAAGGTCACAGCCACCCGCGGCAGGCCGGCGGGCATCGGCGGGATGCCGCGCAGCTTGAACGACGCCAGCTTGCGGCAGTCGGCCGTGCGCTCGCGCTCGCCCTGGTAGACGTTGAGGTCGACCGCGGTCTGGCCGTCGACCTGCGTGGAGAACTCCTCGGTGACGCTGGTGGGGATCGTCGCGTTGCGCAGCACGAGCTTGCTGACGACGCCGCCCATGGTCTCGATGCCGAGCGAGAGCGGCACGACGTCGAGCAGCAGCAGCGCGCGATTGCCGCCGGCGAGCACGTCAGCCTGGATCGCCGCGCCGAGCGCGATCGCGAGGTCGGGGTCGACATCGGTGCGGGGCGCACGCTGCGCGAACTCCGCGACGCGACGGCGGACGAGCGGGATGCGCGAACTGCCGCCGACCAGCACGACGTCGTCGAGTTGTCCGACGTCGAGTTCGGCGTCGGACAGCGCACGGCGGCAGCAGTCGATCGTGCGCTCGACCAGCGTGGCGATGCGACGTTCGAAGTCGGCGCGGGTGGCGTGCACCGTCGTCGTGCGGCCGGTGCTCAGATCGAGCTCGAGCTGCGCGGACTCCGCGTCGCTCAGCCGGATCTTGAGCGCCTCGGCCGCGCGCCGCAGCGCCTGTTTCACGCGGCTGTCCTCGACGACCGCGGTCGCGCCGGACGCGGCGAGGAGATCGCCGGCGAGGAGCAGGTCGAAGTCGTCGCCGCCGAGGTGCGTGTCGCCGGCCGTCGCCAGCACGCGGAACACCCCGCCCTGGATGCGCAGGATCGACACGTCGAAGGTGCCGCCGCCGAGGTCGTAGACGAGGACCGTACCGTCGCGGCTGCCGTCGATGCCGTAGGCCAGCGCGGCCGCCGTCGGTTCGTTCACGATGCGCCGGCAGTCGAGACCGGCCAGCGTCGCGGCGTCCTTGGTCGCCTGCCGTTGCGCGTCGTCGAAGTACGCGGGGACCGTCATCACGACGCGCGCGAGGTCGCGCGCGCCGCGCCGCACCCGGTAGGGGAGTCGCTTCGCTTCGGCGTCGATCTCGACCCCGGCGCGGCCGATCAGGCGCTTGATCGAATGCACGGTGCGATCCGGCAGGTCGAGCGCACGCGCCAGCGCGGCGCGTCCGACGCGCAGCGTGCCGTCGGGTTCGAACGCGACGACCGACGGGATCAACGCCTCGCCATCCTGGTCGCGCAGGACGCGCGGGCCGTGGCGCGTCATCACCGCGGCGAGGCTGTAGGTGGTTCCGAGGTCGATGCCGACGACGACCGGACCGGAGACAGCTTCGGTCATGCGCGGAGCTTCTGGCGCAGGTCGGCGCCGGCCTTCTGCCAGTAGCGGGCTTCGTTCAGGAGTCGCGCGGCGGACCTCGCGTCGACGTGGGTCAGCGCGGCTCGGATGTCCGCGAGGATCGCCGCAAGGGCGCGCCGGATCCGCTCGGCGAGTGCTTCCGCCGCGTCGCGTTCGGCGAGCGCGACCGCTTCCGCCAGTTCCATCGCCCCGGCCAGGAACTCCGGCGAGAGCTTCGCGGTGGCCGCGACGACTCCCGGCGCGAGTCGTTCGCAGAGTGCCTGGGCGCGCGTCCACGGATCGCGCAGGGTGCGGAATGCGTCGTTGATCGCCGCGGCGCGCGCGAGCATCGCGACCTGGGCGTCTGACTCGACCTCCGCGTTGCGATCCGGGTGCGCGGTCCGCGACAGCTCCAGGTACCGCGCTTCGAGCGTTGCGGCGTCGAGGTCCATCGTCGCGGGCAGGCCCAGCGTCTCGAAGGGGTCGATCAAGCGGAGAAGGACGTGCCGCACCCGCAGGTGCCGGTCGCGGCGGGGTTCTTGAACACGAAACCGCGATCGAGGAGGCCGTCGTTGAAGTCCAGGATCGTGCCGCCCATGAAGAACTCGCTCTTCTTGTCGATCACGACGTGGAGGCCGTGCATCTGGAACGGGAGGTCGAACTCGGTCGGGCCGTTCGGGTCGAAGTCGAGCACGTAGCTGAAGCCGGAGCAACCGCCTCCTTTCGCGCCGACGCGGACCCAGGTCGTCGCGACCGGCATCGCGTGCTCCTCCATGACCCGCAGGATCTCCTGCGCCGCCCGCTCGGTCACGTGGATGCCGCGCCGGCTCTTCGGATCGGCTTTGGTGCTGGTCTGTGCTTCGCCGCTCATGGTGTTCTCTTCAGCTTCCTCGAGTCGACGGACTCCGTTCAGCTCTCCGGCGCGCCTGCTTCGCGCAACCGCTCCTGCTTGCTCTGGTAGTCGGCGATCGCGGCCTTGATCGCATCCTCGGCGAGGACCGAGCAGTGGATCTTCACGGGCGGCAGCGACAGCTCCTCGACGATCTGCGTGTTCCGGATCGCCATCGCCTCGTCGACGGTCGTGCCCTTCAGCCACTCGGTCGCGAGCGACGACGACGCGATCGCGGAGCCGCAGCCGTAGGTCTTGAACTTCGCGTCGACGATCCGTCCGGATTCGTCGACCTTGATCTGGAGCTTCATCACGTCGCCGCACTCGGGCGCGCCGACGATGCCCGTCCCGACGTCGGCGGCGTCCTTGTCGAGCGAGCCGACGTTGCGCGGGTGCTGGTAGTGATCGAGCACCTTGTTGCTGTAGGCCATTGGAGTTGTCGGTTGGATGCGATGCGGGTCGGTCAGTGCACGGTCCACTTGACCTTCGTGAGGTCGACGCCCTGCTGGACCATCTCCCAGAGCGGGGACATCTCGCGGAGTCGGGCGACCTCGCGCGAGACCATGTCGACGACGTGGTCGACCTCCGCCTCGGTGTTGAATCGGCCCAGCGAGAAGCGGATCGAACTGTGTGCGAGTTCGTCGCCGAGGCCGAGGCTCTTCAGGACGTAGCTGGGCTCCAGGCTCGCGGATGTGCACGCCGAGCCCGACGACACCGCGACGTCCTTGATGCCCATGATCAGCGACTCGCCTTCCACGTACGGGAACGACACGTTGCTGAGGTGGGGCAGGCGATCGTCCGGATCGCCGTTCACGACCGCGTTCACCGAGCGCGCGAGGATGCCCTGCTCGAGCCGGTCGCGCAGGGCGCGAAGGCGCGCGACGTCGCTCGCGAAGTCCTCGCGCGCGATCCGCGCCGCTTCGCCCATGCCGACGATTCCGGGGACGTTGAGCGTGCCCGAACGCATGCCGCGTTCGTGGCCGCCGCCGTCGAGCAGGGGCGCGAGTCGGACGCGCGGCCCCTCGCGCCGCACGTAGAGCGCGCCGACGCCCTTCGGTCCGTAGAACTTGTGCGCGGACAACGAGAGCAGATCGATGCCGAAGGCCTCGACGTCGATCGGGATGCGCCCCGCGGCCTGCGTCGCGTCGGTGTGGAACAGCACGCCGCGCTCCTTGCAGATGCGGCCGATCGCCGCGAGCGGGTGCAGCGTGCCGATCTCGTTGTTCGCCGCCATCAGCGACACGAGCACCGTGTCGGGCCGGATCGCCGCAGAGAGCGCGTCGAGGTCGACGTGACCGAGCCGGTCGACGGGCAGGAAGGTGATCTCCGCGCGCGGCTGCCCGGGGATCGTCCCCAGTTCGAGGTGCTTGAGCGGATCGATGACCGCCTTGTGCTCGGTGACGCACGAGACGAAGTGCCGGCCCTTGCCGGCGTACAGCTCGGCGACGCCCTTGATCGCGAGGTTGTTCGCCTCGGTCGATCCGCTCGTGAACACGATCTCCTTCGGCGTGCAGCCGATCAGCGCGGCGGTCTGTTCGCGCGCGACCTCGATCGCGGCCTCCGCTCGCCAGCCGAAGACGTGGTTGCGGCTCGCGGCGTTGCCGAAGTCGTCGGCGAAGAACGGCAGCAGCTTCGCGACGACGCGCGGGTCGCAGCGCGTGGTCGCGCTGTTGTCCATGTAGATCGGTACGACGACCGTGGCCGTCGTCGCCGCGCCGCGCGATGCGCTCCTGGTCATCGGCGGGACTCCCCTCGCGCGCTGGTTCCGACCTCGGCCGCGTCGTCCGCGCGGATCACCGCGAGTCCCGTCGCACAGTGCGCGACGCCGGACAACTCCGCGAGGGACAGGTCGCGCATCATCCGCTGGATGCGCGCGTGGAGGACGAGCAGCGGGCCGCGCGATCCGCACAGCGGACTGAGGTTGCAGTTCTCGTGGTCGCGCACGACCGCGCCGCCCGGACCCTTGGGATCGAGATCCGGCAGGGCGTCCGTGATCAGGTGCTCGTGCGCACACTCGACGAAGGTGAAGCGTCCCTCGACGACCTCGAGGATCTCGCCGAAGTGGATCTCGGTCGCCGGCCGCGCGAGCCGGTAGCCGCCGTGTGCCCCCCGGACCGACTTCAGGATTCCGGCGCGGGTCAGGTCCTTGAGCAGGTTGGCGATCAGCGACTTGTTGAGCGAGCTCAGCGAGGCGAGTTCCTGGGCCGAGACCAGCACGTCCTGCCCTTCCTGCGCCGCCCGACGGGCGAGGTAGGCGAGGACGAAGACGGTGTAGTCGGCCTTCTTGGTGATCCGGAACATCGGGTCGTTCTGGTGTTCGGGCGGCTGGGCGGCGGCCCTCTCGGGCGGGCTCTTGTTCGGGCGCGGGGAAAATAGATGCTGTTTGGGGCTCTTTCAAGGGTCGGCGTCCGCGCGTCGCGGCATGAGGCACCTTGATCCGAGTTCGCGACCGATGAACCGCAAGCCCCCTTCCGACCGCCTGCTCCTCCAGTTGTGCGGGCTGCTCCCCGCGACGGGTTCCTGTCCGGCACCGGTGCCCGGACTCGCCTTGCTCGACGTGCGGGGCTCCGACGCGATCGACTTCGTCCAGCGGATCGGAGCGCAGGACGTGGTGGGCCTCAGCCCGGGGACTTCGGCCCCGATCGCGTTCCTGACGGCGAAGGGGAAGCTCGTCGCGATCGCGATCGCGATCCGCGCCGCCGACGGCGTCACGCTCGTCGTGCCAGGAGCCCGCGTCGACGAACTGGCCCAGTCGCTCGAGCGCTACCACTTCAGCGAGCGGCTGACGATCACCTGCAAGGCACCGGTCGCCGCCGCGCTGCTCGGACTCGGCGCCGCGGAGCGGGCCGGTGTGTCGATCGGATCCACGAGGCAGGAGCCGGACGGTTCGCTCGTCCTCGCCGTCGCGCGCGGCGGGCTCGAGCGCGCGATCGCGTTCGGTCCTGCCGCCGAACGCGCGCCGTTCGCAACGCCGTCGCCGCGTGACGAGCGCCTCTGCGCCTGCCTGCGCATCGCGGCGGGCGAACCGCAGGTCGGCGTCGACACCGACGAGCGGACGCTCGTGCTCGAAGCCGGACTCGACGACCACGTCTCGACGACGAAGGGTTGCTATGTCGGGCAGGAGATCGTCGCGCGCATCCACACCTACGGTCACGTCAACCGTCGCCTGGTCCGCTTGCGGATCGAAGGCGCGATCGAACTCGCCGCGGGCACGTTGCTGCTCGACGCCGCGCTCGGTGAAACGATCGGTCGCGTGACGTCGTCGGCCGTCGCGCCCGACGACTCGTTCACCGTGGCGCTCGGATGGTTGCCCGGGGCCGTGCTCGACCAGCCCGGGGCGTTCGATCGCGGGGCGGTGCGGATCGCCGGTGCCGCGAACAAGGTTCAGGTCGCCGGCTTGGCGCCGGCCCAGACGACCAGCGCGTAGGCGCGGCCGCGTTCGAGGCGCAACTCGGGCATCGCGTCGGGCGAGCACGCCAGGGCACGCGGCACGCCGTCGCTCGGGACGAGCGCGCCGTCCACGGTCAGTTCGCCGTCGACCTCGAGCCAGAGCGCGGCTTCCGACGGATAGCCGGGCGCGTGCGGCGGCACGAAGCGCAGCGGTACGCCGCGGACGAGCGAGGTCTCGTCAACGCAGAGGCCGCGCGACTTGTAGTCGAGGCCGAGCACGCGCTCGACGACCGTGCCGCCTGGCGTCGCGAGGCGCGCGATGCGCCGCGGCAGGATCGCCTCGGGAGAGTCCGGGAAGGTCTCGCGCGGGCGCCACTCGCCGGACGTCGGGTCGAAGGCCTTGCCGCTGCCGAGCAGCGGCAGGAGCGGCTTGCGCGCGAGCGCCTCGCGGCCGTCGGCAATCGAGCGGATCGGGGGTTGCCGCACGCTCGCGAACAGGAGGGCGCCGTCGCCGTCGCTGCTGCCGTACGGCGTCAGCGGCGGCAGGTAGACGGCGACCGGCCGGCCGTCGAACGGCGTGGTCCTGGCACCACGCCGCGCCCATGCGCTGCCGCCCGCGAAGAGGTCGAGCGTGCCGTGCAGCACGATCGCGACGCTCTCCGCGTCGGCCGTGCGCAGGGTGCCGGTGTCGCCGTGTACGTCGATGCGCGCGATCCGCTGCAACCAGGCGGACGACGGGAAGGTGCAAGCGGACTCGCGACCCTCGCGGGTCGGGACGAGCAACGTTGGTGCGGCGTGAGGCATCGCCACTACTGCATCACGATCTGCGCGGATTCCAGCAGCGTCGCGAGCCAGCGCTCCGAGTGTTCCTCGCGCAGGCGCGCGAGGAGTTCGCCGTCGTCCGGGGGCGGTTCGATCGCGTCGACCCTCACGATCGCCATGCCGCCCTGGATCGGCAGGGGCGCGGAGACCTCGCCGAGGCGGAGCGCGAACGCGGCTTCGAGCACGGCATCGGGCAGGTCCTTGCACTCGCGCGGGAACTCGCCGAGTTCGCCGCCGCGCGGCTTGCTGTGGGGATCCTCGGAATGGATCCGGGCGAGGTCGGCGAACGGCCGGCCCTTCTGCGTCTGCGCGCGCAGGGCTTCGAGCTGTTCCTTCGCCTGGGCCGGCGTGCGCGGCACGAGTTCGTTCGGCGTGTCGACGGCGCGAAGGACGATCGCGGCGATCGCGCGCTTCTCGCCGTGACGGCGCAGCACGGCGGCGCGGTCGCGTTCGAGATCGGCGCGCAGCGTGTCGTCGGGGTGGAGCTTCTCGCCGATCTTCCGCTGCTCGACGGTGGCGAGCAGCAGCGGCGAACGCGCGAACTCCTCGACGCTGATGCCCTGCGTCTGCAGCAGCCAGTTCGCGTAGTCGACGCCGCCGAAGCGGGGGTCCTTCTCGATGCGCGACCGGCGTGCCTCGATCTCGAGGCGGGCGTCCGCCTCGGTCACCGTCACTTCGAGCCGCTTCGCCTCCCGGTGCACGAGATCGCGCAAGACGAGGCGACGGATGTGCTTCTGCCGGGTCTCCTCGCTCGCGACCGCGAGAAGGGTGGCGCCGAGTTCGTCGATGCGGATCGCTTCACCCGCGATCGTCGCGACCACGTCCGCGGGCAGCTCCGTCTCTTCGGTCACGACCTTCAGCCGGACCCGCGCCTCGCGGCGCCACAGCGTGACCAGCTCGCTGGTCACGTCGGACGGATTCGACGAGCCGAGGCTCTTCATCACGAGGCGTCGTTGCAGGATGTCCGCGCGGCCGAAGCGTTCGGCGAACGCGGCGCGACTCAGACCGAGGCGCGCGATGTAGGCGTCCAGCGTCTCGCCCGACGCCTTCAACTGCTCCTCGGTCGTGGCGAGCCAGCTCGCGAGTTCGGCGGCGGGGACCGAGAGGCCTGCGTCGCGCGCGGCGCGATCGATGACGCGCAGGTCGACGAGCCCGTCGAGCGCCTCCTTGCCCTCGGGGCTCCTGCGCAGGCGCAGCGCGAGTTCCCGCGCGAGTTCGCTGCGCAGGATCGCCGCGCCCTGGCCGTCCGCGAGCACGTAGCGAGCGACCGGCGGATCGACCGGCGAACCAGGATCCTGCGGAACGCACCATGTGGTTCCGGCGAGCGAGACGGCAGCGGCGACGGCGGCGGCGATCATGCGGGCCGGGCACGATACCGACCCGGTGACCTAGCGCACGATCGTCGCGGCGTCGCCGTTCCGCGCTTCGCTCGCGGCCGATTCGCGCGCGAGCCTGCTGATCGCGCGCGACTCGATCGCCGGCAGACGGAGCACGAAGCACGCGCCGAAGCCGGGCATCCGTTCGAGATCGAGCTCGCCCTCGTGCGCCTGGACGATGCGACGCGCGCGCGCCAAGCCGAGCCCCATCCCCTTCGGCTTGTCGGTGAGCGAGCGATGTTGCTGCCCGAACGGCTCGAAGACGCGCTCGGCGTCGTCGTCGGGGATGCCGGGACCTTCGTCGACGACGAGCAGCTCGGCGCGCCGATCGACGAGCCGCACGGCGACTTCGACCGTGCCGCCACCGGGCGAGAACTTGATCGCGTTGTCGAGGAGGCAGTCGAGGACGCCGAGGAGGCGGAACTCGTCGACCGCGACCATCACCGGCTCGGTCGGTTCGCGGAGGAGGAGTTGGATGTTCGCCGCACGCGCCCGCGCGAGCCCGCCGTCGCGCGCGCGGTGGGCGAGCACGCGGAGATCGCGGACGGTGCGCGTCAACGCGACCGGGCGGGCCTCGAGCTGCACGACCTCGAGCACCTGCTCGATCATCGCGAGGAGGCGGCGCGCTTCCTGGGAGACGATGCCGACGAACTCGCGCCGCATCTCGGGATCGTCGCTGTCCGGAGCGGCGAGGATCTCCGATGCCGCGACGATCGACGTCAGCGGCGTGCGCAGTTCGTGACTGACGTTGGCGAGGAACGCGTCCTTCGCGCTGTCGAGCGTTCGGAGCGCCGCGTTCGCGCGTTCGAGTTCGGCGGTCCGTTCCTGCACGCGCGTCTCGAGTTCGGTGGAGCGGCGCTGCGACTCCTCGCGCGAGCGTTCGAGCGCGCGCGTCATCATGTTGAAGTGCCGCGCGACGAGGTCGAGCTCGCCGCCGTCGACCGGATCGAGCCGCAGCCCCGGTCGTTCGTTGGTGACGAGTTGCATCGCGCGCGCGAGCGCCCGCAGGAACTCCCGCGTCCGGCGGCGGACGCGGTCGACGGCAAACGCGCCGAGCAGCGCGGCGGTGGCGAGCACGGCCGCGGCCGTCCGTTGCGCGGCGGTGACCGCGGCGTCGACGTCGGTGAGCGAACGCACGACCCGCAACGCGTCGCCCGGCGCGCCGGAGATCGGGACGTCGATCGTGAGCCAGGTGTGTCCGTCGGCGGTGGCGAGCGGAGCAGCCCCGTAGGGAGCGCGCGTCGACCCGCGCAGCACCGGGAGCCCGACGTCGCCGCGGCTCGCGCCGCGCACCAACCCCAGCCCGAGCGGGTTCTGGCGATAGACGGCCGCGCCGACCAGATGGTCGCACTCGCGCAGCACGCGCGCGACGCGTGCTTCGTCGTCGACGGCCGGTTCCGCGGCGGCGAGCGCGATCGACTCGGGCAGCGACGCACCGAGCGATTCGACCATGCGCGCGCGGAACGCCGCGCCGGACGCCCAGATCACGGTTCCGCCGAGGACGAGCGTCGCCACTGCGGCTCCGAGGAGCACGCCGATCCGTCCGGTACGAGGGCGACTTGGCGCGGAAGGCGACGACATTCCGACTCGTGTCATCGGCACGCCGCCCCCGGCACTTGACGGGGCGGGCACTTCGGCGAGGTCCGCGACCCGGGCCCCGACCCGATCACGCCGTTTCGACCAGTCCGCCGCGGCGCGTCCGCGGTGCGCGCGCCACGTCGATCGAGGCCCGCCCGCTGCGCAGCCGGACGCGCAGCGTGTCGCCGGTCCCGAGCGAGTCGCGGAGGATGAGGTCGGTGAGAGGGTCCTCGATCCGCCGCTTGATCAGGCGCCGCAACTCGCGCGGCTCCGGTGGAGGAGTTCGGCGACCTCCCGCAGCATGCGCGCGGCGATGCGCACGCACACGCGGACGTCGAGCGGGTTGAACACGACGATCTCGTCGATGCGGTTGACGAACTCCGGCCGGAACGCCTCCTTGAGCGCTTCGATCGTCGCCTCGCGGAGCGGCTCGCCGCTGATCGGCATGCCCTCGGAGCGCCCGAATCCCATGCGCGAGCGCAGGGCGTCGAGCTTCTCGACGCCGAGGTTGCTCGTCATGATCACGATCGTGTCGGCGAAGGAGATCTGCTGGCCCTTGCTGTCGGTGAGGATGCCCTCGTCGAGCAACTGCAGCAGGAGGTTGTGGACCTTCTGGTGCGCCTTCTCGATCTCGTCGAAGAGCACCACGCAGTGCTTCTTCTTGCGCACCGACTCCGTGAGGTAGCCGCCCTCGTTGTGACCGATGTAGCCCGGCGGCGAGCCGATCAGCTTGGCGTATTCGTGGGGCAGCGCGTACTCGCTGCAGTCCACGCGCACCAGATGTCCGGGCTGTTCGAACAGGGCTTCCGCCAGCGCCTTCGCGAGTTCGGTCTTGCCGGTGCCCGTGCGCCCGACGAGCAGGAAGGTCCCGATCGGCGTTCCGGGTCGCTTGAGCCCCACGGCCGCCTTCTTCACGGCGCGCACCAGGCTGTCGACCGCGTCGTCCTGACCGACGACCTGGGACTTCAGCGCGCGCTCGAGCACCATCGCCCGGCGTTGGAGGATCTGCTGGCTCGTGGCCGTCGCGGGTTGCAGGACGCTATCCTCCGCGACCTGCCCGGCGGCGCGCACGGACGGCAGGCTCACCTGATGGATCTCGAGACCCGGATTGACGTCGATGCAGAGCTGGTAGAGCAGCTCCTCGACGACTTCGGCGTCGTGATCGTCGTCGAGTCGGCGCAGGGTGCTCCGGATCTCGGTGCGGAAGTCGGGCACGCACGCTTCGACGACGCGCAGGCGATAGCTCGCCTTGTTGGTGATCTCGTGCCGCAGCAGCTCCGCGACGACGTCCTCGGCGCAGCAGCGGATCCTGATGAACTCGTCGATCAGGTCGAAGTACTTGATGACGAAGCCGTCGTCCTGATGCTTCAAGGCGTTCCTCGGGATGGCCGACGCGACTGTTGCCGACGTGAGTGCTGCCGGCGCGACAGCCGCCGACCCGCCAGCTATCGGAACGTCCGCGTAGAAGCCTTGAGGGCGTGAACTCCGCGGACATGACGAACGATCAGCCGGTCGCACTGCTCGCGCTGTTGGTGCATCGGGGAATGCTCTCCCCCGGGGTCGCGCAGCAGGCGCTCCGCAGTTCCGATGCCCGGGGCTGGCTGGTCGCGAACGGCCACGCGACGGCCGCGCAGTGGCAGGACTGGGTGGAGACGGAGGCCGGCACGCGACCGAGGCTCTCCCGCTACGAACTGGGCGCGCTGCTCGGCGAAGGCGGGCAGGCCCGCGTGTTCGCCGCCGTCGACCGCCAGGACCATCGCACCGTCGCCCTCAAGGTGCTCTTGGACGAACTCGCGCGCGACCCCGTGGCGCGGGCCCGCTTCGTCGCCGAGTCGAAGCTGCTGATCGCACTCGCCAGCCCGAACATCGTGAAGGGGTACCGCGTCGCACGGGAGGGCGACACGGTGTTCTGCGCGATGGAACTCGTCGACGGCGAGAGCCTCCAGCAGGCGCTCGACCGCGACGGACCGTTCGACGAGGGCAAAGCACTCGACGTCGTGCGCCAGATCGCCGAGGCGCTGGCATGCCTCCACGACCGCGGACTCGTGCACCGCGACGTGAAGCCGGGCAACGTCCTGCTCGACCGCGGTGGCCGCGCCGTGTTGATCGACCTCGGCTTCGCGGCAACTTGCGCGGACGGCGATCCGTCGACGACGACCGTCGGGACGATCCACTACATCGCGCCCGAACAGGCGCGCGGGCAGCAGGACCTCGACGTGCGCGCCGACATCTATTCGCTCGGCGCGACTCTCTTCCACCTCGTGACGGGCTCGCTGCCCTTCTCGGGTCGCACGAGCGAGGAAGTCCTCGCCAAGCAGGTGCTCGAGTCGTTGTCGGGCGAACGACTGCGCGCGCTCGGACTCTCGCCGCAGCTCCACTGGTTCATCGAGAAGATGATGGCCAAGGAGAAGGAGATCCGGTTCCAGGACCCGCGCACGCTCGCGCGCGAGATCGCGACGGTGCTCGCGCGGCGCAAGGCCGAGGCCGAGCGCGACGCCAGCGACGCGTCGCCGCGTGGGAAGCGCCCGCGGAGGCGCTGGCTGTGAGCTCGCCCGGGGCGTGGCCCTTCGCGTTCCGCTGCCGTCGCTCCGGCAACTGCTGCGCGCGGCCGGAGGGCGTCGTGCGCGTCGATGCCGCCGACGTGACGCGCATCGCGTCGCACCTGGGACTGAGCGAAGCAGGCTTCCGCGGCCGATATCTCGCCGCGGGCCGCGACCGGTTGGTCGATGGCCCGGGTTCGCGCTGCGTCTTCCTCGCCGACGGCGTCGAACCGACCTGCACCATCTATCCCGTGCGCCCGGCACGATGCCGGAGCTGGCCGTTCTGGCCCGAACTCCGCGACGATCGAGACGCCCTCGCCGCCGCGCGGCGCCTGTGCCCCGGCATCACCGAAGGGATCACTCACGCCGATCCCGATGCACGGAACCCGTGCCCTTCATGAAGTCCGTCCTCTTCCTGCTGTTCGCAGTCGCCCCGCCCCCGATCGTCCAGGCCCAGTCCGGCGCCGCGGATCCCGGCAGTCTCCTCCGCAACGGCGGCGGCGAGGTCGGAGCCGTCGCCCGCGCCCGCGACGCGGATGAGGTGTCCGGATGGTCGTCGCGCGACGGCACCTGGGTCGCGCAACGCGCCCCGTTCGCGCAGGTGCAGGCGCTCGACGGCGACGCCTTCCTCCGGCCGGGTTCCGGCGACCGGCCCGAACTCGAGCAGCAGGTGGCGCTGCACGTCGAGGGCGCGCAGGACCCCACGGCGCTGTGTCTGCGCGGCTTCGTCTTCACCGGCAAGAGCCGGGACCGCGCCGCGCTGCGGCTCGAACTCCTGAACGAGCGCGGCGAGGTCGTCGCGGAGACGGACTCGGGCGAGCGCGCGGGCACGACCTGGACGCTCGTCGAACTGTCGCTGCGCGTCCCGAAGGGCAGCAAGACGGCGCGCGTGGTGCTGCGCGCGGTGCACAACGACGGCGACTTCGCCGACGCGTTCTTCGATGCCGTTGCGCTCGAAGACGCGGGACCGACGCGGCCGATCGGTTGGGCCGGTCTGAACAGCGACCGCTTGCTCGCCCAGTTCGACGACCAGGACCGCGGCGTGCGGCGCGCGGCGATGCGCGCGCTCGCCGTCGATCCCGAGGACTGCCGTCAACTCGCGGTGCGTTGGCGCGCCGCCGTCGACGCCGAGCGGAAGCGTGAGTTGGCGACGGCGTTGATCTTCGCCGGCGGCGCGCTCGGCGCGGAACCGCTGGGGTGGATGATCGCGTCGGTCGACCGGGTCGATCGCGAGGCGGCGCTGGCGCTGTTGCCGGTGGCCGCGCTCGATGCCGCGAAGCTCCTCGCCCCACTCCTCGAGCCGACCCAACCGCCCGAGACGCGCCGCGCGGCGATCGCCGGCCTCCTCGTGCATCCCATGCGGGACGAACTCCGTCTGCTGGTTCGGCTCGTCCGCGGCGGGCCCGAGGACGCCGCGCTCGTCTTCGCGGCGATCCGCGCGATCCGACCGCCGCTCGATCCGCTGATGACGCCGATCCTCGCGCCGGCGCTCACCCCCGACGCGGACGCGACGCTGCGCCGCGACGCGATTCGCGTGCTCGGCGAGCGCGGC
>JACRLW010000041.1 GCA_016235155.1 Planctomycetota bacterium | reverse complement strand
CGGGCCCGGTCAACTGGCAGAACATCAACTTCGTGACCGGCCCCGGCGCGTTCTCGATGTCCAACGGCCAGGAGTGGTGGCTCGCGTCGAACTGAGGCGCGCTCACATCATCGCCATCGGGTCGACGTCGAGCGTGACCCGCAGCGTGTGCGTGCTCAGGTCCTCCACCGTCGCGAGGCGCTGCATCGCGACGGTGAAGGACGCCGCGGTGAAGCACTTGAGCAGCAGGTGCACGCGGTGCCGGTCCTGCACCTTGGCGAGGATCGCCGGTGCGGGGCCGAGCACTTCGACGTCGGCGAGCTCGCGCAGCCCGCCGCGCAGCGCGACGCCGGCGTCCTTCGCTTCGCTCTCGCGCTTGCTCTCGAAGACGACGCGCACGAGACGTGAGTACGGCGGGTAACCCGTCGCGCGGCGGAACGCGAGCTCCTGCTGGACGAAGCGCTCGTAGTCGAGGCCGGAGGCCGCCGCGATCGCGTAGTTCTCGGGACAGAGGGTCTGCACGATCACCGTGCCCGGCTTGCTGCCGCGGCCGGTGCGACCCGCGACCTGGAAGAGCAGCTGGAAGGTCCGCTCGGCGGCGCGGAAGTCGGGGACGAACAGCCCGGTGTCCGCCGAGATCACGCCGACCAGGGTGACGTCGGGGAAGTCGTGCCCCTTCGCGATCATCTGCGTGCCGATCAGGACGTCGATCTGCCCCTTGCGGAACGCGGTCAACACGCGCTCGTGCGCGCCGCGCTGGCGCATCGTGTCGGCGTCCATGCGCGCGACGATCGCCGCGGGGAAGAGCTGTCGCACCGCGCTCTCGACCCGCTCCGTCCCGGCGCCGAGTTCGTGGAGGCGCGGATGGCTGCAGTGCCCGCAGGCCTCGGGTCGCCGCTTCTCGTGCTGGCACCAGTGGCAGACGAGCCGCGCGCGTCGCACGTGCCAGGTCAGGCTGACGTCGCAGTGCGGGCACTTCACGGCGGCGCCGCAACTCGGGCAGACGAGCACCGGCGCGAAGCCGCGGCGGTTGAGGAACAGGATCACCTGCTCCTTGGTCGAGAGCCGCTCCTGGATCTGCATCTGCAGCGAACGCGAGATCACGACGCCGCCGATCGCCTGCTGCTTGCCCTCCTTGCGGAGATCCTCGACGAGCACGCGCGGCATGGTGCCCTTGCCCGCGCGCACCGGCAGCGTGAGCAGCTCGTAGGCGCCGCGCTTCGCCCGGCCGAAGCTCTCGAGCGTCGGCGTCGCCGAGCCGAGCACGAGCACCGCCGATTCGATCTCGCAGCGCGCGATCGCCGTCTCCCGCGCGTGGTAGCGCGGCGTGCTGTCCTGCTTGAACGAACTCTCGTGCTCCTCGTCGATCACGACGAGGCCCAGGTCGCGCACCGGGGCGAACAACGCCGACCGGGCGCCGACCGCGATCGACGCCTCGCCGCGGGAGAGCCGATGCCACTCGCGCGCACGCTGGGCGCCGGTGAGTCCCGAGTGCAGCACCGCGACGTCGGGGAAGCGCGCGGCGAAGCGGCCGACGGTCTGCGGCGTCAACGAGATCTCCGGCACGAGCACGATCGCCGAGCGCCCCAGTTCGCGCGTGCGCTCGAGGATGCGCAGGTAGACCTCGGTCTTGCCGCTGCCGGTGACGCCGTGCAGCAGGAACACGCGGTGAGCGCGCCGATCGACCCAAGCGGTGACGGCGTCGACCGCGCGCCGCTGGTCGTCGTTGAGGACCGGCGCCGGTCCGCAGGCACTCGTGTCGGGCTCGAGCGGTTCGCTCTCCTCGTCGAGCTGCACGAGGCGCAGCGTCCCGTGCTTGACGAGCGTCCGCCACGGACTCGCGCTGGTGTTGGTCTGGCGCTCGAGCTGGAGCGTGGGCATCGGCCCGCTCCACTCGAGCACGGCGCGCAGCACGCGCGCGCGCTGCTCGTGCTTCTCCTCGAGTTCCTCGACCGCCGCGTGCGCGAGGTCGACCGGCACCGCGAGTTCGACGTGCGGCAGTTTGCGGACGCCCCGCTGCTTGGCGACCGACGGCAGCATCGCGTCGAGCGCCTCGCCCAGCGAACAGCCGTAGTCCGACGCGACGCGCTGCGCGAGCAGCAGCAACGCCGGCGGCATGACGACGTCGCGGTCGAGCACCACGCGCACCGGCCGCACCCGTTCGATCGGGACGGCGCCGCTGTCGTCGCGCAACGCGACCACCACGCCCGGCAGGTCGCGGCCGCGGAACGGAACGCGCACGCGGTTGCCCGGCTCGGCGCTCATCGTCCCCGGCAGCGAGTAGGTGAACGTCGTCCGCAGCGGCAACGCGAGCGCGACGTCGGCGAAGCGCCGCGGCGCGGCGTCCGGTTCGACGTCGAAGAGGAGTTCGGACGCGCTCACGGGACCGCGCTTCGTAGCGCGACGGCGCGCGGCCGGCCACTCCGCCGGGCTATCCTGCCCCGCTTGTCCCGTCCCTCGATCGTCGTGATCGGCGCCGGCCTCGCCGGCCTCGGCTTCGCGTGGCACGCGGCGCCGCACGCGCACGTGACCGTGCTCGAGCAAGGCGAGCACCCGCTCGCGGAGGCGTCGGCGCAGAACGCGGGGATGGTGCGGCGACTCGTCACGGGCGCACGCGAGCGCGCGCTCGCCCGGCGCACGCACGCGCGCCTCATGACCCTGCCCTGCCGCCCCGGCGACGACTGGCACGAGCTCGCGCCGTTCCGCGCGACCGGCGCCGTGCTCGCGCTCGAACACGATGTGCACCGCCTCGACGCCGCTCTCGCCGACCTCCGGCGATTCGGGATCACCGCCGACGAACTCGACGCCGAAGCCCTCGCGCGGCGCGCGCCGGCACTCGCCGCCGCCCGCGTCGCGCGTGCGGTCTGGCTGCCCGACGAAGGCGTGTGCGACGCCTGGTCGCTCGGCCAGGGCTTCTTGCGCGGCGCGCTCCGCAACGGCGCGCGACTCATGCTCGGCACGCGCGTGGTCTCGCTCCTGGTCCGCGGCGGACGCGTGCGCGGCGCCGTCACCGATCGCGGCGTGATCGAGAGTGACCTCGTCGTGATCGCCGCGGGGGCCTGGTCGGCGCGGCTCGCGGCGAGCGCCGGACTCCGCCGCGCGATCACGCCGCGTGCGCGTCACCTGTTCCGCTCGACGCCGCACGCCTGTGCCGTGGACCCGCATCCGTGGTGTTGGATCGACGACGCCGGGCTCTACCTGCGACCCGAAGCCGGCGGCTTTTTGATGTCGCCCTGCGACGAGACCGACGACCAGCCCGCCGACGGTCCGGGCAGTCGCCGAGAGCCGCGCGACGACGCGCGCGAACTCCTCGGCGAGAAGCTGCTGCGACTCCTGCCCGCGCTGGACGACCTCGCGATCGCCGGCGGCTGGATCGGACACCGCACCTTCACCCCGTCGCGCGAGCCCTTGATCGGTCCTGATCCCGAGCTCGCCGGCCTCGGATGGGTCGCGGGCCTCGGCGGCTTCGGGTTGAGTTGCGGACTCGCGATCGCGGAAGACGCTGCCCGCCTGCTCGTGCCCGAGGCGACGGCGTGCGAAGGCTGAGAGATCACGCGCGCGGACGCCGCCGGAACGCGAACCATCGCTCGAAGCCCGCGCGCGACGGCGCACTGTGCTCGGCATCGAAGTCGGCGAGGAACTCGTGGTCCGCTTCGAACGCGGCGAAGAGGTCCTCGCGTCGCACGAGATGCGGCGGTCCGGCCCCGCCGTCGGCACGCCCCGTGAACGGCGGCATCGGGAACGCGAGCGCGAGGAAGACGCCGCGATCGCGGAGGATCGCCGCCACCTCGCGGGCGTACGCCGCGCGCAGGTACGGCGTCAGGGCGCAGAAGCAGGTGTAGTCGTAGACGAGGTCGAAGCGCTGCGCGAACTCGCCGCTCAGGCCGAGCACGTCGCGGCAGTGGACCTGGGCGCCGCGGACCAGATTGAGCGCGAGCAAGCGCCGCGCTTCGAGCACGACGCCCGGCGCGATGTCGAAGCCGGTGACCGCATGGCCGAGGTTCGCGAAGGCGCGAAGGTCGTGGCCGCGACCGCAACCGGGCACCGCGACGTCCGCGCGGTCGGGCACGCCGAGTTCGCGCAGCCGTCCGCTCGCGAGCAGAGCCTCGAGCGGCGGCGTCACGCCGCGCAGGTCCCAGGGCGTGTCGCCGGTGTCGTAGCGCTGCTGCCAGTCCATCGCGCGCGGTTTAGCCGATGGTGGAGCGCCCCGCTAACCTCCTCGGCCATGACCCCTGCCCGTGCAGCGCGCTGCGTCGCGCTCCTCGCCGTCCTCGCCGTCCTCGGCCTCGCTGCGTGCTCGACCGTCGCCGAGACCGGCCGGCGGCGCATCGCGTGGCTGCCCGAGTCCTACATGTCCGAACTCGGCGCGGCGGCCTACGACGAGGCGACGTCCGCGAAGTACCCCGTGATCCAGAGCGGTCCCGATCACGCGATGGTGCAGCGGATCGGCAAGCGGATCGCGGAGGCGTCGCGCAAGGACTACGCCTGGGAGTTCCGCCTGCTCGACGCCAAGGACGAGGTGAACGCCTTCTGCCTGCCGGGCGGCAAGGTCGCCGTCTACACGGGCCTGTTGAAGGTCACGCAGAACGAGGACGCACTCGCCTGCGTGATGGGTCACGAGGTCGCCCACGCGATCGCCGAACATGGCAACGAGCGCATCACGCAGGGCCTGATCCAGAACGGCGTGCTTTCGATCACCGACGCCGCGCTCCAGACCTGGGGCAAGATGAGCGACTCCTCGCGCGAGTCGACGATGGAAGCGCTCGGACTCGCGAGCCAACTCGGCGCGATCCTGCCGTTTTCGCGCGAGCACGAGTCGGAGGCCGACGAGATCGGGCTGCGCTACATGATCCGCGCCGGCTACGACCCGTACGAGGCGCCGAAGTTGTGGGAGCGGATGGCCGCGAACTCCAAGGACCGCCCGCCCGAGTTCCTGAGCACGCACCCCGACCCGGAGAACCGCGCGGCTCGGCTCGAACAACTGATCCCGAAGCTGCTCGCCGAGGAGAAGGGCAAGCGGATGGTCCCGCGCTGACCGCGCGCGGTCAGATCTTCTTCACGAGCACGCTGTCGCTGCCGAACAGCGGGATGAGCAGGCGCGAGCGCTTGGCGTCGTAGCCGATGTCGGCCGGCTGATCGATCTCCTTGATCCGCGCGGTGACGTCGCCCTTGGGGGAGATCTCGTAGATGCAGCGGCCCTCCCAGCTCGACGCGAACCAGCGCGCGGTCTCCGTGCGGACCAGGCCGTCGAGCTGCTTGTGGGGCAGCTTCAACGGCGCTTCGCGCTTCCCGGTGGCGCTGATCATCACGAACTCACCCTTCTCCCAGTCGACGCAGAACAGATCGCGCGCGCCGGAGCAGAGGCCGTTGGGGTGCGCGAGTTCCTCGCCGCGGGCGAGGGTCACGAGCTTCGGCGTGCCGCCGGTGATCTCGACCCGCCAGATCGCGTCGGTCGCCGTGGCGGTGAAACCCGGCGCGAAGCCGGAGTCGGTGACGTGGATCACGCCGTCGGGGCCGACCGCGACGTCGTTGAGGAAGGTCGCGCCGGGGATCGGGATCGACGGCTTCTGCGCGCCGCTCGTGCGGTCGAAGCGCCGCAGTTGATCGATGTCGGCGATCCAGAGCTCGTCGCCGAGGATCGCCATGCCCTTGGGTGCGTCGAGGTCGACGCTCTCCGACGCACCGTCGATCCAGCGCAGGGCGAGGACCCGCCCGTCCGGGCTCAACCGCGACACGAAGCCGTCGTCGTCCTTCTCGAACGGGTCGCCGTTGATGTTGGAGACGAGATAGACGTCGGCGTCGGGATCGTGGAGCACGGACTCCGGCGTCATGAAGCCGACCCCGGCGATCTCGAGGTCGAGGACCGCGGGCGCCTCCTCGCCGCCGCAGGCGCAGAGCGCCGAGCCCAGTGCGCAGGCCGTTGCGAGGCGGGTCATCAACCGATCGGACGAAGGGGCTGCGGTCATCGGACGAGGTCTTCGAACAGGGACAGGGCGTCGAGCTCGGCAGGCTTCACGCCGTCGACGCGGATCACGGCCCTGGCAGCATCGAGGAACAGCCGGCGATGGGCCAGCGGGACCTCCGTGGGTCCGTAGGCCGGAGAATCGTCGCGCGACGCGACGATTCGGGAGGCCGGAGGGCCCCAGCCAATGGAGCGGCCGAGGCCTGACGGGGTCGTCGCGAAGCGACGACGCGGCAACCTGTCGGTTGCGGCCTCGGCCGCCG
>JACRLW010000040.1:5709-10384 GCA_016235155.1 Planctomycetota bacterium | reverse complement strand
CTCGAGGAGGAAGTTGCCCGCGATCTTCGCGTCACCCTCCACGTAGACGATGCCGCGGATCCTGGTCTGCTCGGCGTTCATCGGCACCGACAGACTGCCGTTGATGACGATCACCGAACCGTCGACCTGGAAGCCTTCGTTCACGGCGAGATCGCCGGGCACGAAGACCAGGCGGCCGCTGCCGCTCCCGTTCTCGACCTCCGTCACGGTGGTCCCGATCACGTCGGAGAACGCGCGCAGCTCGTCGGACCGCACGCCGAAGATCCGACTCAGGTCGATGTTCAGGGTCGGCGAGCGCAGCTTCGGGGGATTGCCGATCACCGTCGCGAGCGGACTCAGGACCGGATCGACCGAGACCCGGATCGGCGTCGGCGAAACGGCAGTGACGAAGTCGATGTCGTCCGGCAGCGCGGTGACCGTCGGATCGGAGTAGTCGAGGTTGTCGGTCGGTCCGTCGCCGTGCACCACTCCGGGTTGACTGCCGCCGTTGATGATGACGTTCTTGTAGAACTCGACCGACTCCGGGTCTTGCGCGGAGATCGGTGCGATTGCCGGCAGGCTGAGGCCGAGCGAACAGAACTCGGTCGCCACGGTGTCGCTCGCGACGATCCGGTTCGGGGCCTGATCGAACGGCAGGTTCGGATCGACGAGGCGGTAGACGTAGCTGCGCACCTGCAGGCCCCAGGCCTTGCCGGCGCCCTGGATCCCGCGTTCCGCGGAGATGTCCTGCGTGTCGGAGCTGCGCAGTTCGTAGCGACCCCAGAGATTGCCGCGGATCTCGAACTCGCGGACCAGACCGAGCGACGGATCGATCGTGTCGAGCAGCGGCGGATCGGCGGCGGGGTCGTAGAGCGGCGCGAACGAGTTCACCGGCTGCGTCGGTTGTTCGCGGAACCAGGACAGCGCGTCGACGACGCCCGAGCCGGCGACCGTGCGCGCGAGCACTTTGCGATCGAAGAGCGCGTCGAGATCGCGCCGCTGCGCGGAGAGTCGCAGCGAGTGCGAGATCACCATTCCCGAGGTGATCACGACGAAGAGCAGCGCCCAGACCAGGACGGACCCCTCTTCGGACTTGCGTGCGTTGCTGCTCACGGTTGCCACTCCTGACGCGCTCCGACGCGAAACGCCGGTACGTCGGCTCCTCCATCGGTCAAGCGTGCGGATCCCTGGATCGGACCGCCGCGCCCGGTCCCCTGCCGGGACGCCGGTGTCGCAGATCCCGACGGCAGCGACTCCAGCGTCGTCAGCGCCGCCAGTGGCGCGCGAACCACGGCTCGAACACCGCGCGGCTTCCGCCCGAGAACGCGACGAAGCCCGGCAGGCGCGGCTTGCTCCCGTTGAAGCGGGCCGGCGAGCCGTCGAGGTTGTAGACCATGCCGCCCGCGGCGAGGACGAGCGCCGCGCCGCCGGCGACGTCCCACTCGTGTTTCGGCGTGAACGTCCACGTCGCGTCGCAGAGTCCGGCGGCGACGAGGCCGAGCTTGTAGGCGACCGAACCGACCGACACGACCTCGAACGGTTCGTCGGCGAAGCCGTCCCACTCGCCGCGCGCGACTTCGCTGTTGCTCGCGAGCACGCGCGCGCCCTTCAACGACGATCGCGGCCGAACGCTCGCCGGCGCGCCGTTCAGCGTCACGCCGTGGCCGACCGCGCCGACGACGATCTGCTTCGTCACCGGGTTGTGGATGCCGCCCGCGACGGGCGCGCCGTCTTCGACGAGGCCGATCGACACGCACCACTCCGGGATCTTGTCGACGTACTCCCGCGTGCCGTCGAGCGGGTCGACGATCCACACGCGACGGCGGCCGAGGCGCTGCGCCGGATCGTCCACGGTCTCCTCCGACAGCCAGCCGTCATCGCCCTGCGGCAGGATCTCCTTCAACAGCGCGTCCGCCGCGTGATCGGCCTCCGTGACCGGGTCGTCGCCCTGCTTGAACTGCACGCGCAGGTTGCGCTCCCAGAGATCCCGCAGGACGGTGCCCGCGCGCACCAGTGCGTCGGTGATGCGCGTGAGGTCTGCGCGGCGATCGGTGTTCATCGCCGCCGAGCTTACCGACCCCCCCGCGCGACTCGCCGTGTCGTCGTCATCGACCGATCGCGAAGCGCAGCGCCTCGACCGCGCGTTGCAACTCCGCGAGTTCGGACTCGAGACGCGCCACGCGCTCCTCCAACGCGTCACCGCTTCGCGGCGCGGCGACGGCGGGCGAAGCCGGCTCGTCCCCATCGTCCGGATCGCCGTGCGTCGATTCCGGGCGTGGGCCGAGCAGGTGTCCGAAGCGATGGTCGCGCTCGCGCGGCCGGCGCGGCAGACGTTCGACGAGCGGCACGGGCTGGTGTGCGGCGAGTGCTGCGAGCACGCCTTCGATCTGCGTCGGCTCGAG
The DNA here is from genome assembly GCA_016235155.1 of Planctomycetota bacterium. Classification (GTDB taxonomy): domain Bacteria; phylum Planctomycetota; class UBA1135; order UBA1135; family UBA2386; genus JACRLW01. The sequence goes on along the minus strand of JACRLW010000040.1, from coordinate 8,003 downwards.
ATCGAGGCCCATGCGCGCGATGCGCGGCTTCAGCGCGCCGGGCGCCTGCGGACCGCGCAACAGGAGTTCGACCATGACGATCATCTGCGCCTTGTCGATGTTCAGGCGCTCCATGACCTTGTGCCGGTAGCGCACGACGCGGCCGCCGCCCTCCACGCGGACGATCCAGCCGTCTTCCCGCAACGCGAGCAAGGCCGGATGGAGGTCGGTGGCCGTGACCGCCATCTCCGGATCGCGGTTGCTCTTCTGGTTGCAGCCGACGAGGAGCGAGTTCTCGGTGAGCGGATAGGAGTCGGGGACCGTGAGTTCCTTCTCGACGAGCACTCCGACGATGCGCTGCAGGATGGCGTCGATCATCGGCGCCGAGGATACGCGTGACGACCCGCGCTCTCGACGGGCTGACCGCGCGGCGCTCCGATGGGCGCATGCTCCGCGCGTCCTGGTGCGCCGCGCTCGCCGCGCTGGCTGCGTGTTCCTCGCTCGCGCATCGACCCGCAGCGGACAGTCGCGCCCCGAACGTCATCGTCGTGCTCGCCGACGACCTCGGCCCGGGCGATCCGCGCTGCTACAACGACGAGTCGAAGATCGCCACGCCGCGCATCGACCGGCTCGCGGCCGAAGGGATGCGCTTCACCGATGCGCACGCGCCGGCCAGTGTCTGCACGCCGACGCGCTACGGCATCCTCACCGGGCGCTACGCGTGGCGTCGCGGGCTGCAGAACGGCGTGCTCGCGCCCTTCGACCCGCCGCTGATCGAGCCGGACCGGACGACGCTCCCCGAAGCGCTGCGCGCGCACGGCTATCGCACCGCCTGCATCGGCAAGTGGCATCTCGGTTGGGACTGGCCGCTGCTCGACGGCACTCATCTCCGCGACGAGTTCGACGGACTCCGCCTCGACGCCGATCGCCGCACTTCGCTCGTCCCGCGCATCGACTTCCGCAGGCCGATCGCGGGCGGCCCGCTCGCGCACGGCTTCGACGTCTACTTCGGCTGCGACGTGCCGAACCACCCGCCCTACGCGTGGGTCGAGGGCGATCGCCTCCTCGCGCAACCGACCGACCGCAATGACGCGACGATCTACGGGCACGACGGCCCGATGACCCCGGGTTGGGACCATTCCGCGGTCCTGCCGGCGATCACGCAGCGCGCCGCGGCCTGGATCGACGATCACGCGCACGCGCATCGCGAGCAGCCGTTCTTCCTGCTCTTCGCACTCACCGCGCCGCACACGCCGATCGCGCCGACGTCGCGCTGGAGCGGAACGAGCGGAGCCGGAAGCTACGGCGATTTCGTCGCCGAGACGGACTGGGCGCTCGGCGTCGTGCTCGACGCGCTGGCGCGCAACGACCTCGATCGCGACACGATGGTCGTGTTCACGTCGGACAACGGCTCGCCGCAGTACGACGGCACCGGTCACGAGGGTGCGCTCGGGAGCGTGAAGCAGCGCTTCGGCCACGATCCGTCGCGACCCTGGCGCGGACTCAAGGGCGACGTATGGGAGGGCGGACACCGCGTGCCGTTCGTGGTCCGCTGGCCCGGACGCGTGCCGGCGGGCGCGACCTCGGACGAACCGCTCGTCCTCACCGACCTCTACCGCACGATCCTCGCGCTCGCCGGCGGCGCGCCGGAACCGGGAGACGCGGAGGACAGCCTCGACTTCTCCGCCGCCTGGTGCGGGACGGCGCCGCCGCGAGCGCGGCGCGAGACCCTGATCCACCACTCGAGCCGCGGGCTGTTCGCGATCCGCGTCGGTCCCTGGAAGCTCGTCGACGGGCGCGGCTCGGGCGGCTTCACGCCCGACGACGGTGGAGCGGACCCGGCCGAGGGTCAGCTCTTCGACCTCGCTCACGACCCGGGGGAGACGACGAATCTCTGGTCGTCCGAGCCGCGGATCGCCGGGGACTTGCTGCAGCGGCTGCGTCGAATCGTCGCTCCCGCTGTCGCCCGCGGGCCCTGAAGTCGGAAACCTGAGACTTCGCGAGGCACAGGCCGTCGCTATCATCCCGCCGCCCCCCTGCTGGCTCCCCGCTCCGCGCGGTCGCGACGGGTGGGTTCACTCGCTCGGCCTCGAACCCGGAGGCAGTCAGAGATGTCGGTGGAAGCTCGTCGCCAGAGTTGTCCCGCGCTGGATTCATCCCTCGGGATGGAGGCGACCGAATGCGTCCAACTCATCGAGTTGCAGCGCTCGATCCTCGAGCGGATCGCGCTGGGCAAGCCGCGCCGCGGGACCTTGGAAGACCTGTGCCGGCTGGTCGAGGGCGTCGTGCCCGGCTCGCTCGCGAGCGTGATGCTC
>JACRLW010000040.1:0-5686 GCA_016235155.1 Planctomycetota bacterium | reverse complement strand
GCCGCGAACGACTGTCCTTCGCCGCCGCCCCGGGCGTGCCCGCGGACGTCCTCGCCTGGTTCGACGACGTGCGGCCCGGTCTCGGCCGCGGGACCTGCGCAGCGGTCGTCACCCTCGAGCAGCCGGTCTTCGTCACCGACACCCTCACCGATCCGCACTGGCGGGACATCCGCGGCAATGCGGAGAAGATCGGCCTCCGCGCCTGCTGGTCGGTCCCGATCCGCTGCACGGAAGGCACCGTCATCGGGACCTTCGCGATCTCGCACCGCCAGCCGTGCGCTCCCACGAAGTTCCACGAGCGCGCCCTCGAGACCGCGAGCTACCTCGCGGGAATCGCCTGCGAGAGCGCCCGCAACCTCGACGAACTGTCGCGCGCGATGTCGCTGATCCAGCAGTCGCAGAAGCTGGAGGGCCTGGGTCTGCTCGCCGGCGGACTCGCCCACGACGTCAACAACCTCCTGACCGGGATCGTCGGCAACTCCGAGCTCGCGCGGCGCAAGCTCGGTCGCGAGCACGCCGCGCACGCGCTGCTCGATCGGATCGACGCCGCCGCCGGCCGCTGCGCCGATCTCTGTTCCAAGATCCTCGCCTTCGCCGGTCTCGCCGACCTGCGCCGCGAACCGACCGACGTGAACGCGGTCGTGCGCGAGACGCTCGATCTCGCCAAGTCGACGATCGCCTGCACGGCCCGGATCGACACGGCGCTCGACCGCGATCTCCCACTGGTGATGGTCGACGGCGTGCAGGTCACGCAGGTCGTGCTCAACCTCGTGCTCAACGCCTGCGACGCGATGGGCGACGCTCGCGGAACCGTCCGCATCCGCACCGGGATCACGCATCGCGACGACGCGTGGCTCGCCAAGGCCGCACCCGGTCTGTCGTTGCAGGCGGACGACAACGTGTTCATCGAAGTCGCCGACGACGGCGTGGGCATGACCGACGAAGTGCGCGGCCGCATCTTCGATCCCTTCTTCTCGACCAAGGGCGCCGGGCGCGGCCTCGGCATGTCCGTCGTGCACGGGATCGTGAAGGCACACGGCGGAGCGATCGCCGTCGAGTCGCGCGTCGGTGTCGGCACACGGATCCGCGTCGTGCTGCCCGTCGGCTCGCCGAGCCCCGAGTCTCGCGCGACGCCGGCGCCCGCCGCCTCGAGCGCGACGGCCGTGTTGCCCCGGACGGTCCTCGTCGTCGACGACGAAGCCGTCACGCGCGACCTCGCTCACGAGTGCTTGAGCGCGATCGGCGTCGACTCGCTGCTCGCCGCGAACGCGCGCGAGGCCCTCGAACTGCTCGCCCGCGATCGGCGGCGCGTGGCCGCGATCCTGCTCGACGTCTCGATGCCCGACCTGCCGGGCGAGCTGGTCTTCGACCGGATCTTGGAACTCGCGCCCGACATGCCGATCGTCGTCTGCTCCGGACTCGGCGACGCCGAACTGCGCGAGCGCTTCGCGGAGCGGAAGCCCTTCGGCTTCCTCCACAAGCCGTTCCGCATCGACGACTTCGAGCAGATCCTGCAGGGCGCGATCGCGTCGGCGGCCAAGCGCGCGCAGTAGCATGCGGCGCCGTGACCGCGCTGCCCGACGGCCCGCCCGACACCAAGACGCTCGAGTTGCTCGCGCGCCTGCACGAGGACGACACCGCGGCGTGGGGCGAGCTCTACGGGCTCTACCGCGACGAGCTCCTGCTCGCGATCCGGCTGAACCTCGGTGAGCGTCTGCGCAGCTGCCTCGAGAGCGAAGACGTGCTGCAGAGCGCCGCGCTCGAAGCTTTCCGCGCGCTGCCGCGTTTCGAGTACCGCGGCAAGGGCAGCCTGCGCGCCTACCTTCACCGCGTCGTCCTCAACACGATCCGCGACCGCGCCGACTACTTCACCGCGCGACGCCGCCAGCGCAGCGTGCCCCTGACCGATTCGATCGCCGACGGCCTCGCGACCGACGAACCGCGTTACCGCGACGCCCCGCGCTACGAGCGCCTCGAGAAGGCGATGACGACCCTGCCCGAAGAGATGCGCACCGTGATCGTGCTGCGCCGCATCCACGGGCTCTCGAGCAAGGAAGCCGCCGAGCGCATGGGCCGCAGCGACGACGCGACGCGCAAGCTGTACTCACGCGCGATGGCGCGGCTGGCGATGGCGTTGGGTGCGTAGCGTGGCGAGCCGTCGCGTCGCGCTCACGGCAACCTCACGCGCAGTTCGTCGCCGTTCTCCTCCCGAACGCGAAGCTCCACGCTTGCGCCGGGCGGGAGCCACAAGCTGCGGTTGATGTCGGCCGCGCTGCGATCGGCGCACGAGACGCCGTCGATCGCGAGCAAGGCCGAACCCGGGCGCAAGCCGCGCAACGCCGCGGGCGAACCGTCGGCGACGTCGGCGATGCGCGGAACGCGCAGACCGGCGTCGGGAGCGGTCGCCAGAGCCGAGACGACCATCAGCCCGAGCCATGCGGCCGGCGCAAGAACACGCACTGCGCCGTTCTCGCCGGCGATCACCTTCGAGCCCGCTTGCAGTTCGAGGCGCTCGCGCGACGCGTCGATGCCGGCGCGGTCGAACGGCAGGAACGCCCCTCCGCCGAGCAGGCCGAGGAACGTCGAACCTCCCGCGCCCGCGCGGTCGTCGAAGATCAGGTGCACGAGCGGCGCTTCGTAGAGCACCGGACCGACCGCGACGTCTTGGAAGCGCACGACGAACTCCTCGATCAGTTCGCCCGATGCCCCGACCAGTGACGTCGCGAACGCTTCGCCGCGTGCGCGCCAGGCGTCGCGCGTGTCGGGCAGCCCGAGCGCACGCAGGCCGCCCGTGGTGAGGCGAAGTGTCGGCGACGATCCCGTGTCGAGGAGCACGCGCAATGCGCGGCCGCCGACCGTGATCTCGACGTCCCGCAACGGACGGCCGGGGCGACGCACGAGCAGGGGCACGTGCACGACGCTCTTGCCGTCGAGCGGCGCGGGCTTCGCACCCCGGAACTGCAGCCTGCCCTTTGCGAAGTCGAAGACCGGCGAGAACTCGTTCAGCTCGGCACCGCCCCACACGCAGCCCGGTTGACGATCCATCGGCAACTGCGAGATGGACGGCGGCTGGAGCACCGACGCGACGAACTGGCGCTCGACATGCGCGCCGTGCGCGAGCGCGAGCACGAAGGCGCGCCCGACCTGCGTCGATCCGCCAATCGTGCCGATCGCCCACGGCGTGCACGGCGGAAGACGCAGGCCCGCCGCGAGCTCGGGGTGGATCGACAGCGAATCCGCGCCGGTATCCACCACCGCCGCGATCAGCGGCCCGTCGTTGATGCGCAGGTCGCGGGCGATCACCTGCGCCGAACCCGGCACCGTCATCGGCGCGAACTCGATCACGCCGCCGTCGTGCGGTCGCGTCATGTCGGGTTGCGGTGCGACGGCGAACATCCCGTCCCCCGTCGGCTTGCCGTGCCCCCACACGCTGAACGCGACGACGAGCGGCGCGCGGTCGCCCTCGGTGAACAGCGTCCACCGATACGGGAAGCGCACCCCGTCGACTTCGCGATGGTCCGTGAAACGCATCCAGCGCGAGCGCGTGGTCCAGACCTCCTCCGTCTCGACGAGCGCGCCGCTGACCGCATCGAAGTGCGCGAGCCACACGGTCCCCGCGGGCGTGTCGAAGCGCAGCGTCTCGACCGCCGTGCCCGGCTTCGGATCGTCGCCCGCCCCCGCGCGCTCCTTCAGCGTGCCGCGGCCGAGGTAGCCGACGTGCCCGCGAGTGTGCGTGGGGTCGTGGAAGAGCGCGGCGAGGAAGAAGGCCTGCTCCAGCGAAGCGCGGATCGTCGCCACGTCGGGATCGGGCGGCGGTGGCAGCGGCACGCCCGACACGGCCATCAGCGACAGAGGGGTGCGCACGACGCGCCCGTCGGTCACGGTCATCACCGAGTTCGAGTCCCGCGCAGTGCGATGCCACTCGAGGCGCAGCGCGAACGGTTCCCCGCGCTGCAGCAGGCTGAGCGCGCCGCCGTCGTCACCCTGCTGCCAGATCCCGAACGCGTTGCGATGGAGCGCCCAATGAGCGCGCCCCATGAAGGTCTTGTGTCGTTCGAGGACCGCCTCGGCTGTCTCGCGCCCGCCCTGCTCGCGAGGCTTCGGCTCGGCCGGCGCTTCCTCGGCCGAGCACGCCGCGACGGCGAACATCGCGAGGATGAGGAGCGGAAGGAGCCGCGAACGCATGGCGAACACGATAGCCGGGGGCAAGGCGGGGCGACGACCGGGCAGGAGCGTGGCCGCCGTCGCGATGCTCCAATCCCGCGTCCCTCGCTCACCCGCTTCGACCTCCGACCATCGTGCGCTCCGACTCCGTCCGTCCCTCGACGTCAGACGTCGCCACGACTGCACCCGCTCCCGGCGCTCTCGACGGGGCACTGATCGCGCTCGGTTGCCTCGGCGTGTTGCTCGCGCTCGGTCAGGACACCCTCTATGGCGACGCGCAGAACGTCCTGCACAAGATCCTCGCCCTCGATCTCGCAACCGATCGGCACCAACTCGCCATTCCGCTGCTCGCCGCGTGCGGGCGAATCCTGCAGACGCTGGGGTTGTCGCTGGCCGAGTCCGTCACGGCCGCGTCGGCGATCGGCACGGCGATCGGCGTGTGGTTCCTCCACGCGGGCTGTCGCGCGTATGGCCTGCGTCGCGCGGAGGCGGCGCTCGCCACGCTGGTCGCGACGGCCACGCCGCCGGTGATCTTCCTCGGCACGGTCGTCGAGTACCACGGCCTCTACCACGCCTTCTCGCAGTTCGCCTTCCTGTGCGCGGCGAAGCTCGTGCGCAAACCGACGGGGCGAGGCGCCGTCGGGTTCGGCCTGAGCGCGACGCTCGCGACGCTGGTCCACTCGAGCGGCGTCTGCCTCGGCTTCGCCTACGCCGCGTGGTTCCTCGGCGAGGCACTCGCCGCTCGCGTGCGCACGCGACGCGCGATCGCACTCGCCGCACTTGCGGTCGGAACACACGCCGCGGGCTTCGTCGCCGGGATGGCGGTCTCACGACTGTGGACGGTGTCGCCGTTCGTCCCGCTCGGCCTGGACTGGGTCCTCGAGACCCTGGCGCTGCTGCCGCGGACGATCTGGAGCGAGTGGTTCGTCGCGTTTGCGCCGCTGTCGGTCGTGGCCTTCGCCGTCGCCGTGCGCCGGCCGGCGCGTCTGCCGCTGCTGGGTTGGTCCGCGGGGCTCGCCGCGTACCTGCTGCTGTGCGTGGTGACGTTGGCGATCGCCGACTTCGGGGCATACCTCGTCCCGCTCGCGTCGCCGGCCGCGGTGCTCGCCGCGTGCTTCCTGCCGCGCGCGCTGCAAGTCTTGACCATCGTCGCCGGGACGGCGATCGGCGTGCATGCGGTGATCGACCACGACCGGTCCGGCGACGCGTATGCGAGCTACGTCGACGGCGTCCGTGCGGCAGGCGGCGACGGCGAGAAGTTCCTGCTCATCGCCGGTTGGATGCTGGGCACGCTCGACCCCGACTCCGGCGACGTCGACGAAGTCGGAGCATGCCTCGTCGCCGGACCCGGACTCCGCTACTACGACCTCACCCTCCCCGCGCGCGAGGACCCCGAGCTGCTGCGTCCCGCGGCGAAGCTGCTCGCCGGTGCGATCGCGCAGATCGCCGGACCTCGGGCGACGATCTTGCTCAGCGCACAGAGCGTGCGGTTGCTCGAAGACGCAGCCCGATGCCGCAGCGG
>JACRLW010000113.1 GCA_016235155.1 Planctomycetota bacterium | reverse complement strand
GCACGGCTTCGGCGTGCTCGGCCACAACGGCCGCGGCAGCGCCGAGCTCGCCGGCCTCGACGCGGACGAGCACGTGCTCGTCGCCGGCACCGCGAGCAAGGCGCTCGGCGGCCACGGCGGTCTCGTCGCGGGCCCGCGCGCGCGCATCGAGCGGATCCTCGACCGTTGCGCCTGGACCGCCGGCTCGACGCCCCCGCCGGTGCCCGTCGCCGCCGCGACCGCGGTCGCGCTGCGCATCGCGCGCAACGAACCCGGGCTGCGGGCGCGCCTGCACGCGAATGCCGCGGCCCTGCGGGCGCGCCTGCAGGCCTTGGGCATCGCGCTCGATCCCGAGGCTGCGTCGACGCCGATCGTCGCGCTGCATGCACCGCGCGGGCGCGACGTGGAGGATCTGCATGCCGCGCTGCGCGACGACGGCATCCTCGTCCCGGTGCTCGGCGCCTATGGCGGTCTGAAGGAGAAGATGCTGCGCATCGCGGTGTTCGCGACGCACGAGCCCGCGCATCTCGATGCGTTGGCGGATGCGTTGCGGCAGAGGATGTGAGTGCGGGCCACGATGCTGCGAGCGCTCGTGAGTTCGGGGCTCGCCGTCGCGAGGACGATGACGCCCTCTCGCCGCGTGCGGCGCGGCTTCACCCGATCGGAATCTGACCATTCCGGCGGCAGATCGGCCCCCGTGCGTACGAACAGGAGCGGCTCCGCTTCGAAGGCCCGCTCATGGCACAGCTCCTCCTACGCCTGCTTCCCGGCGCATCCGTGGCCATCCTCGCCGTCGGCTCGGCCAATGCGCAGATCGTTCCCTGTGCACCGCCGACCGCTGCCGGCGTCGTCTGCCTGAGCGGCCAGCTGTCCGACACGCGCAGCGGTCCGTTGATCGGCGGCGTCTTCCACATCGTCGGTCCGTCGAGCGTGCCCGCCGGCGAGAGGCTCACCGTGCAGGGCGGAGCCATCGTCAAGGTCGGGGCGTTCCCGCTCCACGTCGGCGGCACGCTCGCCATCAACGCCGGCTGCCTCTTCTCCTCGATCCACGACGACTCGGCCGGCGGGGACACCAACGGCAACGGTGCCTCGACCTCGCCGCGTCGCGGCGACTGGCACGGGATCCTCGGCGTGCCCGGCAGCGAAGTCATCGTCGATCGCGCCGAACTGCGGTTCGGCGCGGGGATCGGGCTCGTCGATGCCGTCGGGAGCTTTTCCGGGCTCGTCGTCCGCGAGAACGGGGGAATCGCGGCGCTCGCTCTCACCGGCACCAGCCAGGCAGTCGCCACCGGCTGCCGCTTCGAAGACGGCGACGGACTGGCCGTGATCGGTGTCCCGATCGGTGAGGTCGGCAACTTCACCGGCTGCACCGCTTCGGGCAATGCGCTCGGCGACTACCTTCGCGTCGAGAGCGGCACGTTTCCCACCGGAGTCATCGGCCTCACGATCGGGATCCAGAACACCCTCAACGCCGATGGCGTGCTGGTGGTCGGCACCGGCATCAGGGTGCCGGCGGCCGGTCGACTGACGATCGCGTCGGGCATGACGCTCAAGTTCTCGCAATGCTGCAACGCGACGCTGTTCGAAGTGTCCGGGGTCCTGATCGCGGATGGCGTCGTGTTCACCTCGCTCAAGGACGACACGCAGGCCGGCGACACCAACAAGGACGGTGGTGCGACCACGCCGGCCGCCGGCGACTGGGAACGCATCCGCTTCCTGCCGACCGCCGACGGCAGCGTGCTCGCGCAGGGACTGTGCCGCTACGGCGGCCTCGCCGCGGACACCGTGCTCGACGTGCAGGCCGACATCACGATGGACGTGTTCGTCGTCGAACGCTGCGCGGGTCACGGCATGAAGGTCTCGATGGACGCGCGTCCGAGAGTCACTGGATGCAGCTTCTTCGACAACGAGCAGATTGCGGTCGTCGGTGTCGGTTCGGCGGCGGTGCCAGGCTTCAGTGGCAACACGGCCCTTGGCAACGGCGCCGGCGACTACATCCAGGTGTCGGATCTCGCGCTCGGCGCACTCGTGGAGTCGGTGACCTGGTCGAAGGGCAACACCCTGAACGACTCGGGGCTGCTCGTACTCTTGCGTTCGCTGGCGATCTCCAGCGTCGGCGCTCGCCGTGGCGCGCTCACGATCGGCGCGGGTGTGGTCGTCAAGGCGCACGACGCGATCCAGATCGACGTCCTGAACGATGGCACGTTGACGTGCAACGGCTCGGCCCAGGACGTGATCGTCTTCACGTCGATCCACGACGACAGCGTGCTCGGCGACAGCAACAAGAACGGCGGCGCGACGCAGCCGTCCGCGGGCCTCTGGGACGGCATTCACTTCGGGTCCGGATCGGACGCCAGCATCCTGGACCGGGTCGTGATCCGCTTCGCGGGACGATCGCGTCCCGCGTTGCGGCTCTTCGAGGCCGACATCCGGCTGACGAACTCGACCATCGAACAGTGCGCGAACGCCTGCCTCGATCTGTCGGGCAACTCGTTCCCGAACGTCTCGGGCTGCGCGTTCAACGACTCGCAGCGCGCGGTGGTCAACGTGCCCGTCGGGGCGCTCGCGCAGTTCTCCAGCAACACCGCCGCCGGCAACGCGCTCGGTGATCACCTCGAGATCAGCAGCGGCGCCGTGACCGGACCAACGACCTTGGGTCCCGGTCAGGCTCTCAACGGTCCGCGCGATGGTCCCACGGTCGGTGTGTTCGTCGTCGCGACCGGCATCGTCGTCGACCCAGGGGTGACGTTGACGATCGAACCCGATGTCGTGCTGAAGTGGCGCGGCGGGAACGGCATGACGGTCAACGGCACGGTGCACATGGGTGATCCGGCCTCCGGCGGAGTCGTCCTGACGAGCTTCTTCGATGACAGCGTCGGCGGTGACACGAACGGCGACGGTGCCGCGACGATTCCGGCGCCGGGCGATTGGCGCGGCATCGTGTTGAACAACGGCGCCGACGCCAGCACGCTCGACGAGGTGCTCGTGCGCTATGCGGGCAGCGCCAACGTGGCGGCGGTCCAGTTGACTTCGGCGGACGCCACTCTGCGGCGTTGCCGCGTGCTCGACTGCCGATCGACGGCGCTCGACTGCGGCGGCAACTCCGCTCCCTCGGTCAGCGACTGCGAATTCCGACGCTGCGGCTTCGCCGTCGACCGCCTGCCGGTGCGCGCGCTGCCGGGGTTCGCACGCTGCATCGCGACCTCGAACGTGCTGGGCGATCAACCGCGTGTCACGATCGGAGCGGTCGGCGGAAGCCTCGCGATCGGTTCACGCCACAGCACGAACGCCGGTCCGATCGTGATCGCGACCGACGTCATCGTGGCCGCAGGCGCGGCGCTGACCATCGAGCCGATGACCGTGCTCAAGTTCGACGGCGCGCGGCGCGTGCGCGTCGACGGCACGCTGACCGTGCCCGGCGCGAGCGCGGCCGGTGTCACGCTGACCTCGATCCACGATGACACGATCGGCGGGGACACCAACCTGAACGGCAACGCGACCTCTCCGCAGCCAGGCAACTGGCAGGGGCTGGACTTCGGCACCGCTTCCGACGCGAGCGTGATCGCCGGAGTGCGGCTGCGGTACGGCGGCGCGGGCGGGCAACCCGCGGTCCAGTGCAGCCTCGCCGACATCGCGCTGAGCGACAGCACGATCGAGCTCGCTGCCGGCGTCGCGTTGGACCTCGGCGGCAGTTCGTTCGCGCACGTGCAACGGTGCCGCTTTCTCGACTGCGGCGGTCGCGCCACCGACCGCGTGCCCTTGAGAGCCTTGCCGACCTGGGTCGACAACCTCGCCACCGGCAACGCTCTGGACGCGATCCGGATCACGTTCGCAACCTTGACGGCTCCCGTGGCGATCGAGCGGCACAACACCCACAACGCCGACGGCGTGCTCGTCTTCGACGTCGACCTCGTCGTGCCGGCCGGCGACTCGCTCGCGCTCGGTCAAGGCCTGATCGTGAAGTTCGACGGACCAGGACGGCGTATCGACGTCGCGGGCGAGCTCGACCTGGCGGGTACCGGCCTCGAGCCGGTCGTGCTGACCCGCATCGAGGACGACGCGTTCGGCGGCGACACCAATCGCGATGGCGCGGCGACCGTGCCGCAGCCCGGCGCATGGCGCGGAATCACCTGGCAGACGACGGCCGCGCAGTCGTTCGCGGAACATGCGCGCGTGCGCTACGCGGGCGGCATCGGCAACGCCGCTGCGGTCGTCAGCCGCTCGGGTCTGCTCCGCATGCACGCGCTGCGCGCCGACCACTCCGCTTCGCATGGCATCCAGTGGTTCGCGCTCGCGGGCGACGCCGTGAATCTCGTCGCCTACCGCTGCGCGGGTCGCGGCCTGGACCTTGCCTCGAGCACCGTCCGCGACGTGGTGCATGCGACCGTCACGGAGTGCCTGGGCGAAGGGATCGCGAAGCCCGCGGCGAGCGCAGCGCGCGCGATCAACTGCATCTCCTTCCGCAATCAGGCGGGGAACTACCTCGGCTTCGCGCCGAACTCGATCTTCGGCAGCGATGGCGACTTCGCCGCGTCGGGCGCCAACGGCAACCTCGACGTCGATCCGCTGTTCGTTGCGCCGCTCGACGGTGACCTGCGACTGCAACCGCTCTCGCCGTGCATCGACGCGGCGAGTCCCACGCTCGCGGCCTCGATCACGAAGGACCACGTCGAAGCCTCACGCGCGCTCGACCACGATCTCGATGCGCTGGCCGCGCCCGACATGGGCGCCTTCGAGCGCGGCGCCTGGCACATGACGGTCGATGGCGCGCCGCGCATCGGCGGCGCCCTCGCGTTCACCACCGGCGACGGTCCCCAGGGCGCCGCGTTCTACTTGCTCGGCTTCCTCGACGGCGAGTTGTCGATCCCGCCGCTCGGTTCACTGCTCGTCGGCGCGCCGAACAACCTTCTGTTCATCGACGTGGCTTCGACCGGTCAGCCGCTGGTGCTGTCCCTCTTGGTCGACCCTGCCCTCGCGGGTCTGCGCTTCGGAGTGCAGGCGGTCGTCGCGCCGGTCGTGAATCCGAGCGGTGCCTTGCAGCTCGTCAATCTGTGGAGGGGAACCCTGCGCGAGTGAGTCGTCGGCCTTCGTCCACTCGCGGGGAACGGAACAACCGCGTGCGACGGCTGCGCGAGCCCGCCGCGCACGCCATCGTCGCGGCGCGCGCGGCGGGCGTCCTGCCGGAGGATCCCGCTCGTGCATGAACCGCGCGACGAGTTCCTGAGCGAGGAGGATCTCGCGCTGCGGGAGCTCAGCTATGAGGAGCTCATCGCGTACTGGAACCTCTGGCTTCGCCTCGCGCAGTCGACCAACGACGTCGACGAAGCGACCGACGAGCACGGGGTCTTCCTGCGGGATCCGGCGGTGGACGAGCGACGGGCGCGCGCGATGCGAGAGCGCGGGTAGGAGGTCGCGATGATCCCTCACCCCCCGATGGCAGGCGTTGGCGCACACGTTCGGACGACCGCGGGTGCCGAGTCGAAACAGCCCCCCGCTTGACACCTTTTCGAACCCTCCGGACGATCCGCGCGCTCGTTCCTCTCCCCGCCGGCCCAAGGACGGTCATGCGGCTCGATCCCGTCTACCTAGTCGCACCGGAGCCCGAGAAGCCCACGCTGCGCCTGTCACGGCGCGCCGCGTTCGGGCTCGCGGCCATGACCTTCGCCGGCGGCATCGCGGCCGGTCGCTGGTTGATCCCGGCGCGCGATGCACAGAAGGCTCCCCCGCGTTTCGACGATCCCGAGCTCGCCTGGGTGCGCGCCGCCTGCGACGGACCGCTCGACGATCTCGTCGCACGCCGTCATGCGTTGTTCGGCACGGCGCTCGGTCGTCCGGAAGCGACCGCGTCGATCGCCGTCGGCGTGCAACGCCTGATCGATCACGCGCTCGCACACCCGAACGATGCGCGCTGCAAGGCGCTCGCGCGCGAACTGGTCGAGGTCG
>JACRLW010000024.1:1555-37144 GCA_016235155.1 Planctomycetota bacterium | reverse complement strand
CGGTCGACGAGGCGCGCTTTCCCGCCGTGCCGTTGGCCTACGAGGTCCTGGCGCGCGGCGGCGACGCCGGTGCGACGCTCAACGCCGCCGACGAAGTCGCGACCGCGGCCTTCCTCGCTGGCAGGATCCCCTTCCCCGCGATCACCGAAACCGTGACGCGCGTCGTTCGCGACCGCGACCCGTCGCCCATCGCGAACCTGGACGACGCGCGCCGCGCCGACCGCGCCGCGCGCGATGCGACGGAGAATCTCCTGGCCGCTCCCGTCGCCGGCCCACGACCGCCTCGCCCAGGAGTTTCCTGATCTCCGTCGTCGGCGCGGTGCTCGGCATCGGGCTCCTCATCTTCGTCCACGAGTTCGGGCACTACCTGGCCGCACGGCTCGCCGGCGTGCGCGTCGAGGTCTTCTCGCTCGGCTTCGGACCGCGCCTGATCGGGTTCCGCCGCGGCGACACCGACTACCGCATCGCCGTGGTTCCGCTCGGCGGTTACGTCAAGGTGGCGGGCGAGGACCCGATCCAACGCGCTGGACTTCCGCCCCACGAGCTCTACGCGAAGGGCTTCGTCGCCCGCACGGCGTTCTTCGCGGGCGGCATCGCGATGAACGTCCTGTTCGCGCTGGTCGCATTCCCGATCGTGTTCGGCGCCGGGGTCTCGTTCACGGCTCCGGTGCTCGGCACCGTCGAGCCGGGCGGACCGGCGTGGCGCGCCGGTCTCGTCCCCGGCGATCGCGTCGTCGACGTCGCCGGCAAGGCGATGTACAGCTTCGAGAACCTCCTCACCGAGCTCGCGCTGGCCGGCGGACGCGGACCGGTGGAGATGACCGTCGAGCGCGACGGCCAACGCAAGAGCGCCCTCGTGGAGCCGGTCTTCGACGCGGGGAGCGGGATCTTCGAGATCGGCGTCGGCCCCGACTTCGTGATGGCATCGGCGCGCGTCTCGAGCGTCGATCACGGCGGCCCCGCGGCGGAAGCCGGTCTCGCCACGGGCGATCGGATCCTCGCGATCGGCGGCCGCTCGGTCGATCACCACGCGCAACGCGAGGTGCTCGAGGCGCTCCGTCCCGGCGATGCGTTGAGCCTCACCGTCGCGCGCGACCAGCGCACCTTCGACACGACGCTCACCACGCGCCGCATCGAACGGTCACCGCCGCAGCTCGGAATCCTCTCGATCGAGCCGGTCATCGCGGCGCTTCGCGAGGCCGCGGCCGTCGAAGCGCTCGGGCTGCGCGTCGGGGATCGCGTGCTCGCCGTCGACGGCGAGCCGTTCCGCGCCCGGGAGCTCGTGCCGTCCCACCGCTCACCCGGTCCGATCCGCCTCACCGTGCTCCGCGAACGGAAGGTCGTCGAGCTCACGAGCGTGGTCGACGAACCCGGCTGCCGATCGCTGCATCAGGACGTCGCGATGGATTCGCCGGTCGGCGACATCGTCGTCGCGCCGCGTCCGGGTTCGCCCGCCGAAGCCGCGGGCGTGCGCGCCGGCGACGTGATCCGCCGTGTCGACGATCAACCGGTCCACGAGTGGGTCGACGTCCTGCGCATCGTCCGCGGCGCGGGTCGACGGCCGTTGAAGCACGTGATCGACCGGCTCGAGCCGGACGGCTCGTTGTCGCGCCACGACCTCACGATCACCGCCGCGCCGGTCGTCGAAGCGAACCTCGGCTTCGAGGTGACGTACGACCAGCGCACCGACACGGTCCGCGCCGACGGCATCGGCGCCGCGATGCGGCAGGGCTACGTCGCGTCGATCGACATGATCAAGCAGATCTACGTCACGCTGAAGCGGCTCGTGACGGGCGACGTCTCCGCGCGAAACGTCAGCGGAATCGTCGGGATCTCGGTCGTGACCTATCGCAGCGCGCAGCGCGGCTGGGCCGAACTCCTGTGGCTGCTTGCGGCGCTGAGCCTGAACCTCGCCGTCGTCAACCTGCTGCCGATCCCGCTCCTCGACGGCGGCCACCTGCTGTTCCTGCTGATCGAGCGCGTGCGCGGTGCGCCGCTGAGCGCCCGGGTCCTCAACTACAGCCAGGTCGTCGGGCTGGTCTTCGTGCTCGCGCTGGTCGTGTTCGTGACCTTCAACGACATCCGGCGTCTGTTCTTCAGCTGATCTCGTTCCGCTGAGATCGGGAACCGCGACCTGCGTGCACCGCGACCTGCTCCCCTGGCTGCGCCTCCTCCGGGTCGGCGCCCTCTTCTCGCCGGCCGCCGATGTCGTCGCCGGGATGGCGATCGCGGGCCTGCCCTGGTCGGTGGACGCGGTGCGTGCCTGCGTAGCGAGCGTTTGCCTCTACGCAGCGGGGATGGTGCTCAACGACCACGCCGACCGCAGCGTCGACGCGCGCTTGCGTCCCGAACGACCGATCCCCTCGGGCAGGATCGCGGCGCGTCACGCGCTCGCGTTCGGCGTGGCGCTGCTCGCCGCCGCCCTGCTCGTGTCGCCGCGCTGGCCGTTGCACGCGGTGATGGCCGGGCTCGTGCTCGCCTACGACTACGGCAGCAAGCGGTTCGTCGCGGCCGGCGTGCTGAACATGGCGGCCCTGCGCGCGCTGAACCTCCTCTCGGGCGTCGTCGCGCTGACGGGCGGACTGCCGCCTGATCCCGCGCTGCGCACCGCGGCGTTCGCATACGCGGCCTACATCGCCGCGGTCACGATGCTCGGGGTGCTCGAGGACCAGCCCCATCCGCCGGCGCGCGCCGTGCGGGCGCTGCACGCGGTGCCGCCCGGCGCCGCAGTGCTCGCGCTGCTGTCGATTCCCGGCGGCGGGCTCGCCGCGGCGATCGGCGTCGTGCTCGGCGTGGCGTTCCTTCTCCGGCTGCGCGACCGCTCGTGCTGCTGGGACGCCGTCGCCATCCGCCGTTCGATGACCTGGCTCCTGCTCGGGACGATGCTCTGGACGGCGCTGTGCTGCCTCGGCGCGGGGCGTCCGATCGAATGCGCCGCGATCACCGGCGCGGCGTTCGTCGCGCGACGCGTCAGCCGGCGCATCGCGATGACGTGACGGCTCGCGCTCAGGCCACCGGCGCGTGCAACTCGCGCCAGATCGCGCGCGCTTCGTCCTTCGTCATCATCGACGCGCGCACCAAGGCCTTGAGCGCTTCCTTCGCGAGCTCGGGTTCGCGCGTGATCCGCGCGAACCACGCCGACAGGGCCTGGTGTTCCTGCGCCGGCGTCGCGACCGGTTCGGCGGCGCACTCGGCAGTGCACTCCGGCAGCGGAAGGTCCGCGAGCGAGGCGGACTGCGGCGAGGTCGCCTCCGTCCCCGGTACCGTCGACGTCGTCTCGACCGGCGCATCCGCCACGGTCGACTCGAGGAGTGCGGGCGTTTCCGCCACCGGCGTCGCCTTGGGATCGCGCTCGAGTTGCACCGTGAACGGATCGCGCCCGATGTTCTGCTCGGCGGACGCGAGGTTGCCCGCGTAGCGGAAGCCGTCCAGCGCCGGACCGACGAGGTTCTGCATGTGCGGCTCGAGGTCCTGCCGCGAGACACCGCGATTCCACGCGTCCTGCACGACGCCCATCAACTCCTGCGCGCGGCGGATCGTCTCGCGGAGGAACTCCGCCATGTCCTGCGACACGCTCTCGTCGAGCTTCTGCTCGGCGTTCTCCGTCACCGACGCGACGATCGTCGCGGCCTGCTTGGTCGCCGCCTGGAGGAACTCGTGCACCTCGCGCGTGAGCTGCTGCTCGCGGACTTCCTTCTGCTCCGCGGCCTCGATCTGCCGCAGGACCGTCGCGTTGTCGCCGAGATCGCGTTTCGGCCCGCCTTCCAAGCGGCGCTTGGTCCGATCGCGCCGGTACTGGTCGAAGTGCTTGAAGTTGTCGTTCATCGGGCCCCCGCGGCGGAGCCTGACGGAGCTCCCCCGCGCGACTATCGGGACTCGTCCGGATCCGGCTTGATCCGCTCCCCGACGAGTTTCGCGACGATCGCCAGTGCGGCGTCCCGCTCGACGACACCGCGCGCCGCGATCCGGCGCAGAGCCTCCCGCAGCAGGTCGCCCAGCCCGGGCCCCGGCTCGACGCCCAACGCGACGAGGTCCCGACCCGAGACGAGGGCGCGGCCGCGAGGTGCAGCGACCGCACGCCGCAGCGGGCGTGGCGCCTCGAGCCCCGCGAGGACTTCCATCGCGACGTCGTGGTCGCCGCCGGCCAGGGCCAGCCAGCGCGCGACGTGGTCCGCGAGGAAGCTGCCCGAATCCAGCGTGCGTCGCACCGAAGCGAAGCGGGTCGCGAGCCACGGCACCGCCCAGGCCAGCACCGCGGTGTCGAGGAGTCGCCGTACGCCGTCCGCAGCCCAGCGCCCGTCGAGCAGGTCGTCGATCTCGTGGAAGCGACGCTGCGGGACGAGTTGGCCGGCGAGCGGCGCGCACTGCGCGAGCGCCGCCGTCGTCGCCGGGCACGGGAGGAGCCCGGTCCGTGCTTCGAGGCGGATCGCGCGCAGGATGCGGAGCGGATCCTCGACCAGCCGTCGCACCGGCTCACCGATCGTGCGGAAGCGACGTCTCGCGAGATCGGCGCGTCCGCCGCTCGGATCGACGATCGAACGCGCCAGCGGGTCGAGGTAGAGCGCGTTCACCGTGAAGTCGCGTCGCGGTGCGTCGCGATCGAGGTCGGCGACGAACGCGACTTCGCGGGGCCGTCGATCGGCGCCGTACTGCCCTTCGACGCGGAAGGTGGTGTGTTGGACGCTGCGCGTCACGCCGCAGTCGTCGATCGGAAAGGTGCAGGTGCCGAGCAGCGGATCGAGGTCGGCCACCACCCCGTGCGGCAGCAGCGCCGCGACGCGTCCGGGGAGCAAGGCGCTCGCGAGATCGACGTCGCGGAGCGGCAGGCCGAGCGCGGCGTCGCGCACTGTCCCGCCGACGACCCAGATGGTCACGCCGGCCGCGCGACCGCGCTCGCAGAGCGCGAGCACGTCGTGCGGCAACGGCAGCTCGGCGAGGTCGGTCACGTGCATCGAAGCCCGCGGCGATCTTGGCGCCGGCGTCGCAGCGCGTCGATACACTCCGAGCGCTCGCGATGCGATCCCTCCTCGACGTCGGCAATCTCAGCGTGCTGCTCGGACTCGTCACGCTCGGCATCTCGTGCTGGGTGCCGTCCTGGTCCGCGGCGCGCGTGGCGCGGGTCGAGAACCGCGCGCTCGAGGTCGCCGAGGAGGTCCTGGCTCTGGTCCGTCGCGACGGAATCGACCCGCTCCACGATCCGGCGCGGCGCGACGCCTGGCTCGCGACGCTTCGCGCTGCGTGCGAGCGCCGCGACCAACCGCTCGGCGACCTGCCGGACTTCGAGCGCGAGGCTCCCGCCGCGAACCCGACGCTCGGCAATCGCCACTACCTCTTCCGCGTGCTGGCGCGTCCGGCCGCGAGCGAAGCGGCGGACCCGAACGACGGCGCCCAGGTGCTCGAGGTCTTCGCCTGGCCGCGGAACCTGCTGCCGCCGGGACGCAGCGTGTTCTGCCTCGGCGAGGACGGGCGGCGCGCGTTCACCCGCAACCTCATCGCGAGCTTCGCCGGACTCGATGCGCCGCCGCCCCCGGGTGCGGCCTTGCCGCGCACCGACGAAGTCGACCCCGAGACCGGCAGCTACCGCACCGCGAACGACGAGCGTTGGCTCCTGCTCGACCCCTGAGCTCAGAAGAACTCGAACAGGAAGTCCGCCAACGCGTCGCGCATGCCGGGTGTCGCGGTGCGGAGCATGCCCCGGATACGGGCCTGATCGTCCAACGTGAGGTCGCGACGCGTGAGCTCGAGGGCAAGCAGACGGAGTTGCGGGATCTCGCCGTCATCGGCCGTGATCCGCCGCAACTCGGCGAAGATCGGCGCCGCGATCTCCACGACGCCGCGATCGAGCGCGACGTTCGCGAGCGTGTTCATCGCCAGCGCACGGCGGCGGTGATCCGACTTCTCGATCGCGCGGAACGACGCGAGCAGCGCGGCCTCGGCGCCCCGGCAGTTGGCGAGAAGGATGCTGATCAGTTCGCGGTGCTCGGCGTCCGCCGGGTCGTTCGAAAGGAACGCATTCCACAGCGGCGCGAAACCCTCCGCCGCGGTCGTGAGCGCGATGGCGCGCAGGAACGAGGCGCGCTCTCCCGCCGGCGCCAGGGTCATCCGCAAGACGAACGCCGGGATCGATCCCGGATCGCGCGCGGCGACGAGATCCTGCATCGCGAGGCTCATCGCCGCGCCGGTGCCCGACCGGACCGTGAGCGCGAGATCGTCGAGGACGCCGCGCCGCTGCCGCTTCACGAGTTCGGCGAGCGCGGCGCGCCGGACCTCCAGCGCTGGGTCGGTGGCGAGCGAGTCGAGCACCAGGTCGACGTCGTCGCTGCGGATCTTCGCAAGCGCCGCGACCACGCCGAAGCGCACCATCGGATCTTGATCTGCGCTCAGCGGCAGGATCTCGGCGAGAAGCTCGTCCGCGTGGGCGAGCGGCAGCACGGCTACGGCCTGCCGGCGCACGCCGGGATCGCGATCGCGGAGCATCTCGCGAAGGGCGATCTGCGAGTCGACGTCCCCCGCCGCCTGGTGCAGCGCGATCAACCGGGACCGGATCGTGATCGGCACGTCGTCGCCGAAGGGTTCGAACACGGCGAGCGCCTGCTCCACCGGGAGGAGCAGGGCGAGGTCCGCCACCGGCGACTGGACGTTCAGCCGCCGCGCCTCGATGAGGATCCGCCGGTAGCCGGCGACGATCTCGGCCGGGGCGAGGAAGCGGCGCGCCGCCTCGGCCCAGGCCTTCAGTCCGCGCGGACCGACCCGGTCGAGCAGGTTGCCGGCGGCGAGCACCGTCCCGGGCGTGCCGCAGCCGGCGAGCGCCTCCATCGCACCGGTGCGGAGCGCGTCGCTCGGTGACTCGAGCGCGCGCAGGATTGCGTCGGCCGCCGCCGGCGCCTTCGCGACCGCGAGGCTCGCGAGGATGTTCTCCGCCCAGTCGTTCTTTCCCTTGGACTGGAGCGCCTGGTCGAGGGCCTCGACCAGGACGAGCACGTCGTCGCCGGTGAGCCGCCCGCACAGGTCGCGCGCGAACAACCAGGCCTCGCGCGAACAGGCGCCTTCGAGCTTCTTGACGACCGACTCCAGCGCCTGCCGTCGCGTGCGGTCGTAGGTCCGGCCGACCTCCCTGGGCGAAAGATGCGGCCGCTCCGGAGCACCCGGGAAGTCGGCATGCCAGGGAGAGAAGCCGTACGGCGGCGTGTCGGAAACCGCCGGGGTCTGCGCGGCTTCGGCGTCACCGGTCACGGGACCGGCGCTCGCCGGATCGACCGTGCCGTCGCCGCAACCGGTCAGGAGGGAGACGGCGAGCGCGAGCGCGAGGCCGGCGCGGGGAGAGGATCGATCCATCAGGCGGATGATAGTCCTGCTCTCCGGCGGAGGTCACCGCACGGCGGCGACGGAGCTCGCCTACTCGGGAACCGACAGCGCCCCGCGGCTGTGCTGGAGCCGCGACTCGGCGATGCGATAGTCGAGTTGATTGCGCAGGAGGCGGCGGCGAGCGTCGAGCAGTTCCTGGTTGCGCTGCTGCACCTCGAAGATCGTCCCGCGGCCGACGCGAAGCAGTTCGCGCGCCGTGTCGAGTTGCGTCTCCGCGAGGCGCTGGCTCTCGCGCGCGGCGCGCACGCTCTCGGCGAGCGTCGCGAGATCGCGGAGCGCGGTGCGCACCTCCCGCAGGACGACGATCTCGAGCGAGTGCAGTCGGCGCCGCGTCTGTTCGAGTGCGATCAGTGCGCGGTCGCGCGCCGCCCGGGCCGAGGTGTTGCCGAGCGGGATGGCGAACTCGAGTCCGAGGCGCCAATCGGGATACTCGAGGTCGGTGGCGTCGCGCCAGGCGTCCGGAGAGGTCGTGCGCGTGCCGTCGGTCGAGTACTCGCCGACGAGATCGAGCTGCGGAAGCGTCCCGCGCGACGCTTCGTCCCACGCGAGTTCCGCCGCGCGCACGTCGGAACGGGCGGCCACGATCTCGGGACGGCTCGCGAGCGCCGCGGTCGCCGCTTCGCGCCAGTCGTCTCCGGGCGACACGAACTCGACCTCGATCGGGGTCACCGGCCGGATGCCGCGCGTCCACAACTGTTCGTCGCGCTCACCGAACAACAGCTCGCGCAGTTCGTCTTCGCGGCGACGGATCTCGTTCTCCGCGCGGATCAACGCTTCGCGGCGCCGCGCCACGTCGGCTTCGTCGAACACGCGGTCGCGCTCGGCGAGTTCACGGACGCGGATGCGCTCGTTGGTGATGCGAAGTTGTTCGTTCGCGAGCTCCAGCGCCTGCGCGTTCACCAGCCAGTCCTCGCGCGCGAAGACCAGCTCCCAGTAGGCGACGACGACCTGCAGCAGGGTGTCCTGCACCGACTGTCCGAAGCGCGCCTGCGCGCCGGTCACGCCTTCTTCCGCCGCGTGGACGTCGTAGAGCGCCGAATCGGTCCACGCGCCGCGGAGCAGGGGCTGGGTCACGCGGCCGCTGAGTTCCAGCGTGTAGAGCTGCGAGGGGAAGCCCGAGATCGACGCCGACTGCCGCAGGCGGAGCGGCGTGAACGCGACTTCGTACAGAGCACCGGTGGCGATCCGCTGGCGCACGCCGAGTTCACCGCCCACGGTGCGCCGGACGATCTCCGGTTGGAACACGTTGGAGCTCGGACTCTTGGTCTCCGACAACTCCGCCCTCCCGAACAGTTCCGGATCGAAGAAGCCCTCGGCGACGCGCACGTCGTGCGCGCGGAGCATCGGCGTGAGCTCCTCGGCGCGCAGCGGCAGGTTGTTCTTCCGCCCCAGGCGCAGCGCGTCGTCGAGCCGCACGTCGAGCGGTTCGCCGCCGGCGAGGTCGGTCGGGATCGGGATCGGCCTGGTCTCGGGGGATTGCTTCGGTTCCTGGGCGATCGTCTCTTGGGCGCCGAGCACCGATGCGATCGCGGTGAGAACGGCAGCGCGGACGAAGGACGATCGGTGGCGCGTCGGCAACAAGGGGATCGTGGCGTGAGGCCGCCGCACGAGCGACCCAGGCCCGATGTTGTCGCATCGCGACGGGCCGTGCAAACCAGCGGGTGCGGCGATCAGCCCGACAAGGCGCGTCGCGGCGCCGTCGTCGCGTCGAGCGCCGCGGCATCCGAGCACAGGGCCAGCAACAACGACGCGGCGTCGCGCAGGCTCGCCGGCGTCGCGACCCCGGCCAGGCCGTGCACCAGCGCCAGGAAGTCGGGCAGCATCAGCCGCGCCGTTCACAGCTCGAGGCGCGCGTCGTGCTCCGGAAGATCGACCAGATCGCCGAAGCCGTAGGCGAGCAGGGCGTGCAGTTCCGGGACCTCGAAGTCCCGCGTGCGCGCGAGACGTTCTTCCAGGTGCGCGAGGATCGCCATCCGCGCGTGCAGCGCGAGCGGCGCGTCGGCGCCGAACGCCGGGGCGAGCGCCAGGACACGCCCCGCTTCCGCGAGCCGCGAGGCGGACTCCGTCCAACGCAGGAGCGGCGGGCGCCGGCCGTCGATCGGAGCCTCGATCGCCTGCCGGGCGAGGACGTCGACCCGCGCCGCGACGAACGGCCCGAGGGTTTCGGTCTCCAGCACCGCGAGTTCGGCGAGCGCCGAAAGCGCGACGGCCGCGCGACCGGCGTCCAAGGCGTCGACCTGCACGGCGAGTTCCGTGCGGCAGGCGTCGACCAACGCGAGCCGAGGACCGTCGACGCCGGCGGCGAGCAGGGCACGCAGAGCGAAGGCGAGGTCCTCGACCTCGGGGGCCGGCGACGCGAGCAACGCGCGCGTGCGCGACTCGACTTCCCCCGCCAACGCCGCGACGCGGTCCTCGACGTCCGCCGCACCGGTGCGATGGCGCCAGCGCGCCCTTAGTTCCGGCGAAGCGCGCCGCTGCGCCGCCGCCCGGAGACGGGAGAGCTGGTTCTCGGCCGACAGCCAGTTCGCGAAGTCGTGCGGGAGCGGCTGGGACGTGACGCGATCCCACGCCGCGACGAACTCCGCCGACGCGACGCCCGGCGGCTCGACCGAGATGCCGACGGACGCGCGTTCGCGGCGCGGCGCTCGCGCGACTTCGAGCGCGCGCGGTGCGGTCCGGAGTGCCTCCGCATGCGCGATCGGCGCCGGTGTCTCTTGGGCGTCGGGTCGGAACGATCGCTCGCCGATCCACAGCCAGATCGCCGCGACCGCCGCCACGCGCAGCAACACCGCGACGCGCCGCCGTGGCGTGACGACCACGCCGCGGAGCCGCGAACGCCATTCGACTTCGCGGGCCATCGTGCGCACGAACTCGCCCGAGGGAGTCACGCGCAGCACCCGCATCCCCTCGAACAGTGCTCTGGTCTCCGCGACCTCGAGCGCGACGTCGAGATCGCGCGCGATGCGCGCCTGCCATGCAGCGCGTTCGCCGGCGTCGCCTTCACCGAGGACGTACCCGACCAGATCGGGCGCGTCGGCTCCGTCGGCGGCGTCGTCGTGGTGCGTGGCCATCGGGGTGCGGGGAAGCTGCGGCGGCGTCGCGCGGATCAGGCCGAGCCCGACCGCGCGCGATGCGTGTGATTCGGAGCTACGGCGCGAAACGGTTCGCCCGCGGCACCTCGCTGACCCGGCCCGAGGAGTTCACGGAGCGCGCGCACGGAGTTGTGCATGCGCGACTTCACGGTGCCGACCGGGATGCCCAGCACGTCGGCGACCTCGCCGTACGGCAGTTCCTGGTAGACGGCGAGTTCGAAGACGAGCCGATGCGGCTCCGAGAGACGCTCGAGACCCTCGCGCATGCGCCGCTTCTCCTCGGCTTCGCACACGGAGTCGGTCGGATCGGGCGAGTTCGCTTGCGGTTCGAAACCGTCGAGGAGGGCCTGGTCCAGCGAGAAGAAGCGCGCCGAGGGTCGCGAGGCCCGGTAGTGGTCGATCCACAGGTTCGTCGCGACGCGGAACAGGTAGGTCGCCAGCTTCCCCTCGGGCCGGTAGGTCTTCGCTCCGCGCAGCAGCTTGAGGAACAGGGTCTGCGTGAGGTCCTCGGCGCGCGCCCGGTCCCAGCTCAGGCGATAGAAGAACTGGATCAGCCGATCCTGGAAGGCGGTGACGATCGCGTCGAAGGCCTCGCGGTCGCCGTCTCGGAAGCGGGCGAGGAGGTCGCTGCCCACCTCGGGATCGGGCTGCGGATCACGGCCGGGACGTGGACGCATGATGGTCGCGCTGAACGATATCGACCGTCGCGAGGTTCAGACGTGCGCGAGCCAGTCGAGCTCGTCGGGCCCGTCGATCTCCGCGCGGCGACCGGGCCGGCCGTCGGAGCGCGGCGCGAGCCTCACGGTGATGCGACGCTCCGGCAGCAAGGCCGCCACCTTGTCCGCCCACTCGACGACCACGACCCCGCCGCGTTCGAGCAGCCAGGCCGCGCCGCCGTCGTCGAGGAAGGCCTTCAGCTTGGCGGGGAGGTAGGCGTCGGCATGGATCATCGGCAAGGGACCGTCGTGTTCGACGACGAGCAGGTAGGTCGGGCTCGCGACCGCATCCGGGTCGGCGACGCGAAGGCCGCGCGCGACGCCCCGCGCAAGGCAGGTCTTGCCCGCGCCGAGGTCCCCGACCAGCGCGAGCACGTCGCCGGAACGCAGCCGCGCGCCGAGCCGCTCACCGAGCGCCAGGGTCGCGGCCTCATCCGGCAGGTCGACGATCGCATGGCGGGTCATGGCACGTGTTGCCAGCCCGCGATCGGCAGCCGTTCGCGGCGATCCCCGTCGACGAGCCAGAGGCCGGGTTCGCGGATCAGGCGCCCGATCGGGCGTCGCGCGGCGCGCAACGCCGCGGCGCGGGGCCAACGCGTCCCGCGCGCGACCGCGAAGAGCAGTTCGTGGTCCTCGCCGTCGGCCATGGCATGGTCGAGCGCCCGCCCACCGCTTCGCCGCGCGAGCGTGCGTGCTGCGACCGCGATCGGCAGGGCGGCCGCGTCGAGTTCCGCGCCCGGCACGCGCGAGGCGCGGAGCAGGGTCCACAGGTCGACGAGCAAGCCGTCGCTCACGTCGATCGCCGCGGTCACCCCGGCGCAAGCCGCCAGGGCTTCGCCCGCCGCGACCCTCGGCACGAAGCGCAGATGGCGGCCGAGCGATGCCCCGCCGAGCGGACCGGTGACGTGCACCGAGTCGCCGACGCGCGCGCCGTCGCGACGCAGCGCACGCGTCCGGAGGTGGCCGATCGCGGTGATCGTCACGACCAGCGGAGCATCGGCGACGGCGAAGTCCCCGCCGACGACGTAGGCCCCGCAGTCCCGCGCTGCGCCGCGGATGCCGACGAACAGGCGCCGCCGATCACGCGCGCTGGTACCGCGGCGCAGGATCACCGAGACCAGCAGGAAGTCGGGTCGCGCCCCCATCGCCGCGAGATCGGAGACGTTGCGGTTCACGACCTTCCGCCCGACCAGCGCCAGGTCGGTCGACGGCAGGAAGTGCACGCCTTCGATCACCGGGTCGCAGGTGACGACCGATTCCCGCCGCGCGTTGCGCACGACCGCCGCGTCGTCGCCGATCCCGATCGGGATGCGCCGCGCGTCGCGCGGGAACCAGCGCGCGAGCGCCGCCGTGAGCGCGCGTTCCGGCAGCGCCGCGAGGTCACGGTCACCGCGGTGCATCGGGGACGTCGCTCGCGGCGCCGGATCCGGAGACGCCCGTGAGCACGAGGCCGCGCACCGCCGCGCGCGGCACGCCGTCGGGGAACGCGCTCGCACCGGGGCCGGCGAGGTGGACGAGCTCCGCTTCGCAGCGCGCGACGCGCATCAGCGCGACCCCGTCCGCCGTCGCGACGAAGACCACCGCGCCGGCGACGAGTACCCCCGGCCGCTTCGCGACGAAGCACGAGGTGCCGGGCGCGTACGCATCCGTGAAGCAGAGCGACGCGTCCGGCACGCGCATCACGCCGAAGTGCATCCACAGCAACACGGCCGAAACGACGGCGGCCGGCAGCAGCAGGCGGCGGACGAGCCGCGTCAGCGTGACGGAGTTCACGGGGGGCCGAGGATAGCGTCGACCGCCGCGACGAACGCCGCGGCGCGCACGGTCGCGGCGTCGTCGTCGATCGCGAACGCACCGAGCGCGGCGAAGCCGACCGGCATCGCACCGCGCGACAGGGAGCGCAGCGCGGCCGCGGACAGACCGCCGAGCCAGACCGTCGGTGCGCGTGCGGCGGCGGTGAGCGCCCGTGCGCGGTCGAGTCCGAGCGCGGTTGCCCAGGGCTTGCTCGCCGTCGGCAGGATCGGCGCGAGCACGAGCCAGTCGGCGTCTCCCGCGGCGGCGACTTCGACCTCGTCGTGCACGGACTTCGCGACGAACGCGCCGGCCAGGAGCGCGCGGCGCGCGACGTCGACCGGTGGACCCGACGCCTTCTGGTGGAGGGCGTGCGCGACGCCGGCCGAGACCAGGTCGGCGCGCTCGTTCACGACGAGCAATCCGTCGCACGCGTCGAGCCGAAGGCGCAGGCGCTCCGCGACCGCCCGCAGTTCCGCGTCGCCCAGCGCCGGTTCGCGCAGGTGGATGCAGCGCACGCCGCCGTCGATCGCCGCGCGCGCCAGCCGCTCGAGGCGCACCGCGTCGCCGCGACCGTCGCTGACGAACATCACGCGCAGGGCAGTGCGCAGTCGCGCGCGGTCCACGTCACTCGTCGCCGCTCGCGTCGCGGCGTTCGATCAGGAAGCCGAGGTCGCGCGCCACGTCCTGGAGTCGATCGAGGTCGACGGTTCGCCGCAGTCGCACGCTGAGCGGACACACGCGCTCCGCCACGCCCTTGCCCAGCGCCGGTTGCGCGAGGAAGCGTTCGATGAGTTCGGGCCGGCGCGCGCGGAGCGTGCGGCGCGGATCGAGCACCAGCACGCCGGCCTGGTCGCCCCAGTCCTCGAGGCTGTAGACGACGTTCTGCGGCAGGCCGACGCGGCTCCGGTCGGTGAGCTCCTGCACGATCTGTGCGAGCGTCATCCCGTCCTGCAACGCCGCGTGCACGGTGTCCTTCGTCAGGCGGAAGTGATGCACATGGTCGCTCTTCTGCCGCTCGCAGAAGCGATCGAAGGAGTGGACGACTTCGTGTTCGTCGTCGCCCGGGAACAACAGCACCTCGAAGTCGGGGTTCACGACCGCGGTCGACCGCGATCCGCCGACGTCGCCGGCGGCCTCGCCGCCGAGGAGTTCCGCGCCGAGGCGGGCGATGCGCAGCGCGACCGGGCGGCCGTCGCGAAGCCCGAGTTCCACGAGACCGAGCGGATAGAGCCGCCGTTTCACCCAGTCGGCGAGGTGCAGGCAGAGCTGGTGCAGGCTCTCGGTCGGGACGTAATCGCCGCTCTTGAAGCGCGAGGCGAAGTACTCCTCGACGTGGAGTTCCTCCAGCTTCCCGAGGTAGCCGTTGCGGGCGAGGAAGGGCACGAACAGCGACTCGTGCCACTCGTCGGGCTGCAGCCGACGCAGCAGGCGGAGGAGGATGCGACGCAAGCGGACCTGGTGGAAGTGTTCGCCCTGCGCCGCCCTCTCCTCGACGGCTCGATCCGCACGCGCGTGCGCGGACTCCCGTCCCCGGTGCGCGCCGTGTTCGACCGTCTGCGATTCGGAGTCCATCCCGGCGGGCGAGAGCTTCAACGCGCGCTCGCCGCTGCGTTCCACGAGGCGCCGCGACAGGCAGAACTGGTAGACGAAACGCGCCTGCGTGTCGGGCGGCATGTAGCCGCCGGGGATCGAAAGGAAGGACTTCGTGATGCGCTTGCTCGACGCCTTGTAGAGCAGGCCGTCGACGGTGAACTGCACGCGCGTGGAGCCGACTTCGCGCAGGAAGCGTCCGACGTTGCCGACGAGGTCGACGCCGCTGGCGAGGGTCTCGTCGACGCGCGGCGGGCCGTGCTCGGCGCTGTAGCCCTGCAGGCACGCGAGCGCGATCTCGTAGAAGACGACGATCGCCTTCTCGATCGGCTGCACGCCGAAGCGCTCGAGCCGCAACGGCGCGACGGTGCCGAGCATCGCGTCCTCGAGGCACTTCCTCACCAGATCGAGGTCGACCTCCAGTTCGAGGTCATCCACGATCCGCGGCAACTCCGACGCCGGCATGATCCCGCCGTGCACGGCGAGCGCGCGGTCGAACACGGCGCGCACCGGGGACGGGAGTCCGCGCACGCGCGTGCGGATCGAGCCGTCGAGGAGATAGATCTTGTAGATCCGCCGCGCGTGGTCGAGCGCCTTCTCGCGGCCGTCGGGATCCTGCTCGGCGCGACGGTAGTAGCGCTCCTGGAGGAAGCCCTTCAGCGACAGCGTGCCCTTGAGTTCCGCTTCGAGCCGCCGCCGCTGTTCGAGGAGGCTCTGCGCGAGTTCCGCGGGCACCGCCCAGGTCTCCTGGCCTTCGATCCGGAACAGGAAGCCCTCGCGCATCAACGCGACGAGCGAGGCTTCGACCTCGAAGCGCGAGCGGAACGCGGTCTGCGAGAGATCCAGCAGGTCGCGCACGTCGCGGCGGTGTTGCTGCTCGGCGAGGAAGCGCTCGAGCAGGTCGGCGAGCTTCTCGGGCAGTTCCTTCACGCGACGCTGCACGAGCTCGCCGTCCATCATCCTGGTCAGCAGGAGCCGCACGAGGTGCGCGCGACGCTCGTTGCCGTCGCTGGCGCCGCCCCAGCGTTCGAGCGCGCTGCGCAGGTCGCGCTCGGTGTGGCCGCGCACGAGCGTGCGCAGCGTCAGGTTGCCCATGCGCGTTCCTCCGCCGCGGGATCGAGGCCGGCGTTCGGGCCGACGATCTCGTAGGCATAGCCCTGCTCGGCGAGGAAGAGCTGACGTCTCGCGCTGAACTCGAGGTCGCAGGTGTCGTCGCTGACCAACGAGTAGAAGACGGCACTGCCGCCGTCGTCGCCCTTGGGCCGCAGCACGCGGCCGAGTCGCTGCGCCTCTTCCTGGCGGCTGCCGAAGGTCCCGGAGACCTGCACGAGGACGTTCGCATCCGGCAGGTCGATCGCGAAGTTGCCGACCTTGCTGACGACCAGCGACCGGATCGTGCCCTCGCGGAACAGCGCGTAGAGCCGCTCGCGTTCGGGCGTGGGAGTGCGCCCGGTGATGAGTTCCTGGCCGAAGGTCTTCGCGAGCACGCGGAGCTGGTCGAGGTACTGGCCGATGACGAGCACGCGGTCGGAAGCATGGCGCGCGAGCAGCCTGCCGACGACGGCGAGCTTGCGTTCGTTCTCGGCCGCGAGCTTCTGCCGGCGCCGCGGCGCCGCACTGGCGTACATCTGGGCCCGCATCGGCCCGAGCGGCACGCGGACCTCGACGCAACGCGCCGCGGCCAGCCAGCCCTGCTTCTCGAGGTCCCGCCAGGGCAGCTCGAAGCGCTTGGGACCGATCAAGGAGAAGACGTCCCCTTCCTTGCCGTCCTCACGGACCAAGGTGGCGGTCAATCCGAGGCGCCGCCGCGCCTGCATCGCCGCGGTCGCGCGGAACACCGGCGCCGGCAGCAGATGGACCTCGTCGTAGACGATCAGGCCCCAGTCGTTCTGTTCGAGCAGGCCGAAGTGCAGGAACGCGTCGGCCTTGCTCTTCCGCCAGGTCAGGATCTGGTAGGTCGCGATCGTGATCGGCGCCACCTGCTTGCGGTCGCCGGTGTACTCGCCGATCTCGTCGGGCCGCAGCGAAGTCTTGTCGAGGAGCTCCGTGCGCCACTGCCGCACGGCGACGGTGTTCGTCGTCAGGATCAACGTGCGGGTGCGGGCGAGCGCGAGGACCGCGAGTCCGACGACGGTCTTGCCCGCGCCGCAGGGCAGGACGACCACGCCGGAACCGCCGCGCGCCGAGCCGCCCTGCCAGAAAGCCGCCGCGGCGCGCGCCTGGTAGTCGCGCACCGCGAACGCACGTCCGCTCGCTGCGACTGCGCGCAACTCGATCGCGAGCGCGGCGCCGCCGCGATAGCCGGCTTCGTCGCGCACCGGGTAACCGAGCTTCACGAGGCAGTGCTTGAGCACCCCGCGATGCTCGGCGGGGAACGGCACGCCGCACTCGTCCGCGCGATCGACGTCGATCAGCGGCGCGACGCCCCGCGACTCGAGGATCGCGAGCAACTCGTCGGGGTCGTCGACCTCCATGCGCAGCTCGGCCGGATGCGAAGCCGGCACGAAGCGGATCAGGCCGTAGCGCGCGTACCAGCGCCTCACCTCGTCGAGCACCGCGTTCGCGATCGGGTAGCGCGATGCCGCGCGCAGGTAATCGAGGATCTCCTCGAGCGGATGACCGAGTGCTGCGGCGTTCCAGATGCTGATCGGAGTGATCCGGTAGAAGTGGACGTGCTCCGGGGACTTCTCCAGTTCGGCGAACTGCGCGAGCTTCGCGCGCGCCTCCTCGAACCGCGGATGCTGCACTTCGAGCAGCACGGTGCGGTCGCCCTGCACGACCAGCGGGTTGGCCGGGTTCACGAACCGGTCTCCTTGCGCGACAGGACGCGCCCGCGTGCGGCGGCGGCGCGGCCGGCAGGCACCGGCGTCGGCTTCGCCAGCGCCGCGGCGAGGAAGCGACCGGTCACGCTCGCGTCGCTCCGGGCCATCGCCTCGGGCGTGCCGGAGAAGATCACGCGACCGCCGTCCGGGCCCGCGCCCGGACCGAGCTCGATCACCCAGTCGGCGCACTTCACGACGTCGAGGTGGTGCTCGACGACGATCACCGTGTCTCCGCGCTCGACGAGTCGCTGCAGAACGAGCATCAGCTTCTTCACGTCGTCGAGGTGCAGTCCGGTCGTCGGTTCGTCGAGCACGTAGAGCACGCGCTCGGCCGGGCGCTTCGCGAGCTGCGCGACGAGCTTGATCCGCTGCGCTTCGCCGCCCGAGAGCGTGTTGCCGGCCTGGCCGAGCCGCAGGTAGCCCAAGCCGACGTCGGCGAGCAGTTGCAGCGGCTTCCTGATCGGGGCGTGGTCGGCGAAGAACTCCAAGGCCTCGCCGACCTCCATGTCGAGCACGTCGGCGATCGTCTTGCCGCGCAGGTCGACGGTCAGCGTCTCGCTGTCGTAGCGGCGCCCCAAGCAGGTCTCGCAGGTCACCCAGACGTCCGCGAGGAAGTGCATCTCGACCCTGATCTGGCCCTTGCCCTCGCAGGTCGGACAGCGACCGTCCCGCACGTTGAACGAGAAGCGTCCCGGACCGAAGCCCTTGGTGCGGCTCTGCGGCAGCTTCGCGAACAACTCGCGGATCGGCGTGAACACGGCGGTGTAGGTCGCCGGGTTGCTCGCCGGCGTCGTTCCGATCGGCGACTGGTCGACGACCACCGGCAGGAGCGGCGGTGAGCCGTGCAGTTCCACCGTCCCGTCGGCGAGCCGCGGCAGCAGCGTGTCCATCACGAGCGACGACTTGCCCGACCCGGAGATCCCGGTGACCGCGACCATGCCGCCGAGCGGGATCGTGACGTCGATCCCGCGCAGGTTGTGCGTCGAACAGCCGCGCAGCTCGAGACGTCCGACCGGTGCGCGGCGCGCGGCCGGCGCCTCGATGCGCAGTTCGCCGCGCAGATACGCACCGGTGAGTCCGACCGGCGAAGCCGCCACCGCCGCCGGTGTGCCCTGCGCGACGATCTTCCCGCCGTGATGGCCCGCACCAGGACCGAGGTCGACGACCCAGTCCGCGCGGCGGATCACCGCTTCGTCGTGTTCGACCGCGACGACCGTGTTGCCGAGATCGCGCAGGTCGAGCAAGGTGCCGATCAGGCGCTCGGTGTCGCTCGGATGGAGCCCGATGGTCGGTTCGTCGAGCACGTAGAGCACGCCGACCAGGCGGTTGCCGAGTTGCGTCGCCAGCCGGATCCGCTGCGCCTCGCCGCCCGACAAGGTCGCCGCGGAGCGTTCGAGCGTGAGATAGCCGAGGCCGACCGAACTCAAGAAGCCGAGGCGGTTGCGCAGTTCGAGCAGGATGTCCCTGCCGATCGCCGACTCGCTCGCCCGGAGGCGCAGCTTGCCGAGCCGCTGAAGGGCGTCGTCGACCGAGAGCCTGGTGAACGCCGGCATCGCGACGCCGCCGACGAGCACCGCACGCTGCGCGGGCCCGAGCCGGTCGCCTTCACAAGCCGGACAGACCGAGTCGCGCATCACGCTCCCGAAGCGCTCCTGGGTGTGCGCCGGATCCTGACCGCGGTACCAGGACTCGACCTGCCGGCAGATCCCCTTCCACGTGACGGCGAGATCCCAGCGACGGCTGGCGTCCTTCTGCTTCGACTGGAACGCGATGTCGTAGCGGCGATCGCCGGTGCCGAAGAGCAGGAGTTCCTTCGCCCGCTTGCCGAGGTCCCGAAACGGCACGCCGAGGTCGATGCCGTGCTCCTTCGCGACGGCGACCGCGACCGAGTGGTACCAGCCGCCGCGCTTGGTGAGGAAGGTGAACGCCGCGCCCTTGTGCGGGATCGCGCCGCCGAACAAGGGCCGTTCCGGACGCGAGACCAACAGCTCGGGCGCGCACACCGCGGTGCGACCGAGTCCCGCGCAGCTCGGACACGCACCGGAGTGGTGGTTGAACGAGAACCAGCGCGGATGCGGGTCCTTCGGACTGGCGTGCCCGCACTCGGGGCACGACCGATCGGTCGTGTAGACCCGCACCGTGCCGCTTGCGTCGCGCACGACGACACGGCCGTGCGCGAGACCCGCCGCCTGCTGCGCCGCGTCGATCACGCGCGGCTTGTCGTCGAGCCGCGTGCGATCGATGACGAGCAGGACCTCGTGCACCAGGTCGTCGGCGGCGACCGGGATCGGCGACTCCAGACGATGTTCGGCGCCGTCGACGAGCACGCGCACGAAGCCCGCCTTGCGCCAGTCCGAGCGCAGTCCGTCGAGGTACTCCGCGAGGCGCGCCGCGTCGCCGCGGTGCTGCGCGGGAACGGCGAACGGCGCGAGCACGAGACCGCGCGCCGATCCGAACCGCGAGGCGACGTCGCGCGCGATGCTGCCCGGCGTCCACAGGGTCAGCTCCTGCCCGTGCGTCGGGCAGTGCGGCCGGCCGATGCGGGCCCACAACAGGCGCAGGTAGTCCGCGATCTCGGTCGCGGTCGCGACCGTCGACCGCGGACTGCGCGACGCGTTGTTCTGGTCGATCGCGATCGCGGGCCCGAGCCCGTCGAGCTTGTCGACCGGCGCCTTGTCCATCCGCCCGAGGAAGCGGCGCGCGTAGGTCGACATGCTCTCGACGAAGCGCCGTTGGCCCTCGTTGAACAGCGTGTCGAAGGCGAGGCTGGTCTTGCCCGATCCGCTCGGCCCGGTGATCACCGTGAAGCGATCGAGCGGGATGTCGACGTCGACGGCGCGCAGGTTGTTCATCCGCGCGCCCCGCACCGTGATCGCGCGCGGCGGCGGGGTCCGTTCGACGTGCCGGCCGGTCGCAAGAGGCGCGTGGCGGCCGGCGAGCAGCGGCGCGAGCGCGCGTCCGGTGTGCGAACCCTCGACCGCGGCGACCTGTTCGGGGGTCCCCGCCGCGACGATGCGCCCGCCCGCGGGACCGCCCTCGGGTCCGAGGTCGACGATCCAGTCGGCGCACTTCACGACGTCGAGGTTGTGCTCGACCACGAGCACGGTGTTCTTCGCGTCGACGAGCCGCGCGAGACAGCCGAGCAGCTTCTTCACGTCGTCGACGTGCAGGCCGGTCGTCGGTTCGTCGAGCACGTAGATCGTCCGCCCGCTCGACGGTCGTTGCAGTTCCGTCGCGAGCTTCACGCGCTGCGCCTCGCCGCCGGACAACGTCGTCGATGGTTGGCCGAGCTTCAGGTAGCCGAGGCCGACGTCGCGCAGCGTCGCGAGTGCGCGTGCGACCTTGGGGAACGCGCCGAACAGCGCGAGCGCGTCGTCGACGGTGAGGTCGAGCACCCGCGCGACGTGATGCCCTTTGAACTCGACCTCGAGCGTCTCCTGGTTGAAGCGCCGGCCCTCGCAGTCCTCGCACTCGACTTCGACCGGGGCGAGGAACTGCATCTCGAGCGTGCGCACTCCCGCGCCTTCGCAGGTCTCGCAGCGTCCGCCGTGGACGTTGAACGAGAAGCGCCCCTTCTGGTACTCGCGCAGGAGCGACTCGGGCAGCGCGGCGAACAGATCGCGCACGTGGTCCCAGAGTCCGGTGTAGGTCGCGGGGTTGCTGCGCGGCGTCCGGCCGATCGGCGATTGGTCGATCTCGACGATCTTCTCGAGCCGCTCGACGCCTTCGATGCGCCGGTGACGACCGGGTACGTCGCTCGCGCCGTGCAGGGCGCGTCGCAGCGCGCGTTGCAGAGTGAGTCCGACCAGCGTCGACTTCCCCGAGCCCGACACGCCGGTGACCGCGACCAGGCAACCCAGCGGCACGGAGAGGTCGACGTCCTGCAGGTTGTGATGCGACGCTCCCAGCACACGCAGCCAACCGGACGGACCGGCTTCGCGGCGCGAGTCGGGCACCGCGATCGACAGATCGCCCCGCAGGTAACGGGCGGTGAGCGAGTCGCCGCGCGCGACCTGATCCGGCGGACCCGAGGCGACCACCTGCCCGCCGTGCACGCCGGCCCCGGGGCCGACGTCGACGAGCCAATCGCTGCCGCGGATCGTGTCCTCGTCGTGCTCGACGACGCACACCGTGTTGCCGCGGTCGCGCAACGCGCCCAACGTGCGCAGCAGGCGCTGTTGGTCGCGCGGATGCAGGCCGATGCTCGGTTCGTCGAGGACGTAGAGGATCCCGCGCAGTCCCGCGCCGACCTGCGCTGCGAGGCGGATGCGCTGCGACTCGCCGCCCGACAACGTGTTCGCCCGTCGATCGAGCGTGACGTAGCCCAATCCGACCTCGCAGAGGAAGGTCAGGCGGAAGCGCAGTTCGCGGAGGATCTCGTCGGCGATGCGCGCGCGGTTGCCGCTCAGCACGAGCCCGCCGGCCCAAGCCAGTGCATCGGCGATCGGGAGCGCGAGCACCTCGTGCAGGGCACGCCCCTCGAATCGCACCGCGCGCGCGTGCGCGCCCAGGCGGGCCCCGCCGCAGTCGGGGCACGACTGCGCGCGGCGGAAGCGGTCGAGGTGGCGCGCGGTTGCCGGACCGTGGACGGCGTCGAGATGGCCGATCAGCCCGGGATACGCGCGTCGTTCCTTGCCGCTCGCGCGGTGGTGCTGTCCGCCGCGTTGCCAGTGGAACTCGAACGTCGTGCTGCCCGAGCCGAAGAGCACGACCTTCTTCGCTTTCGCCGGGAGTTCGTCCCACGGCGTGTCGAGGTCGAAGCCGAACGCCGTCGCGACCTGTTCGAGGTGGTCGAGGCCGAGGCGTCCATAGGCGAGCTTGCCGTCGGCGGTGAAACCGTGCAGCGCGAGTCCGCGCAGCGACGCGCTGGCGTCGCGCACGAGCAGTTCGGCGTCGAAGCGATGCACCTCGCCGAGTCCGTCGCAGCGTGCGCAGGCGCCGACCGGACTGTTGAACGAGAACAGACGCGGCTCGAGTTCGGGAAGCGAACCGTGACCGTTCGGACAGGCGCGCGACGTCGAGTACCGCGCGACCTCCCCCGGTTCGTCGGCGCCGATCACGACGACCGAACCTTCGCCCAGCTTGACCGCCTGCTCGATCGCCTCGGCGAGGCGCGAGCGCTCGTCGGCCGCGACCCGCAGGCGGTCGATCACGAGCTCGATGCTGTGGTAGCGATAGCGCTCGAGCGCGATGTCCTCGTCGAGTCGCCGCACGACGCCGTCGATCCGCGCGCGCACGAAGCCCTTCCCCCGCCACCCGGCGAGTTCCTGGCGGTACTCACCCTTGCGCTCGCGCACGACCGGGGCGAGCACCAGCACGCGCTCGTCGCCGCGCGTAGCGACGAGGTGCTCGACGATGCGATCGACCGACCAGTTCTCGACGGCTGCCCCGCACTCCGGACAGGCCGCGACGCCGAGGCGCGACCACAACAGGCGCAGGAAGTCGGCGACCTCGGTCAGCGTGCCGACCGTCGAGCGCGGCGAGTGCCCGACCGACTTCTGATCGATCGACACCGTCGGCGACAGCCCCTCGACGAAGTCGACCTTCGGCTTCTCCATGCGGCCGAGGAACTGCCGTGCGTACGACGACAGGCTCTCGAGGAAGCGCCGCTGCCCCTCTTGGTAGATCGTGTTGTAGGCGAGGCTCGACTTCCCCGATCCCGACACCCCGGTGAAGGTGACCAGCGCGTCCCGCGGGAACTCGACGTCGACGTTCCGCAGGTTGTGCTCCCGGGCACCGCGGACAGTGACGTGACGCTTCGAACCGGTCATCGCTTGGAGTGGAGCCCCGTGCCGCGCGGGAATCGGGCGAGCATAGCGTCGAGTCCGGGAGGTCGAGTCGGCGCTCGGATCAGGGCGGACCGCCGACGGCGGCGAGTACTTCGGCATGGAGCCGTCCGTTCGTCGCGAGCAACTGCCCGCCGTGCAACCAGTCCTCGCCACCGCAGAGATCGGTCACGCGGCCGCCGGCTTCGCGCACGATCAGAGCACCCGCGGCGACGTCGTACGGCTGCAGATAGAGCTCCCAGTAGCCGTCGACGGTGCCGTCGGCGCAGAGGCACAGATCGAGTTCCGCCGATCCGTAGCGCCGCAGGTCGCGGCAGCGCGGCAGCACCGCGCGGATGCGTTCGACGTTGTCGTCCCGGCCCGGCTCGTCGCGCACGTAGCTGAAGCCGGTGCTCAGTAGCGCGTCGGCGAGCTCGGCAGTCGCGCTCACCGTGATGGGGAGGCCGTCCTTCGTCGCGCCGCGACCGTGCACGGCGCACCACTCGTGACCGAGGCGCGGCGCGTGGACCACGCCGACGAGCGGCCGGCCGTCGCGGTAGAGAGCGACGGCGACGCAGTACCACGGCAGGCCGTGCACGTAGTTGGTCGTCCCGTCCAGCGGATCGACGATCCACGTGTCGCGCGCGGCACGACTCGCGCGGCCCGCCGGCGTGAGCACGCCTTCCTCCGCGAGCACCGCGTCGTCCGGACGCGCCGCCAGCAGTTCGCCGACCACCGCCGACTCCGCGGCTCGGTCGGCCGCGGTGACGAGTTCGCGGCGGCGTCCCTTCGTCTCGGAACGGATCGTGCCCTGCGCGGGAACGTGGGCAAGCAAGGCATCCGCCCCGCGCCGCGCGGCGCGCTGCGCCAGCGCCAGCAGCTCGTCGAGTTCGCTCCGATCGCTCATCCGCGCGCCCCGTCGAGCGCGGCGACGATCTGCTCCTGCAGGCGGCGCGGATCGATCGCGTCGCGGCGATTGCCGCTCGTGTCGCACAGGATGGAGAACGCCACGATGCGACCGTCCTGCCGCGCGAGGAAGCCGGACAGGGTGCTGGCGCCCGCGATCGTGCCGGTCTTCGCCCGCACGCGACCTTCGAGTCCGCTGCCCAGGAAGCGCTTCTCGAGCGTGCCGTCGATCCCCGCGCGCGGGAGCGCCGCGAGCACGAGTTCGGCGTCCGCATGGGCGGCGGTCGCGCACAGCACTTCGACGAGGACCGCCGGCGTGCAACGATCGGCACGGGACAGACCGGAGCCGTCGGCGAGCACGAGGCCCTCGGGCAGGCCGTCGGGACAGGACCGCGCGAGCGCGTCGCGGAGCGCGGCGAGCGAGCCGGCGAACGACGCATCCCCGCGCGCTGCGCCGAGAGCGCGAAGCAGCTGCTCGGCGTCGACGTTGCTCGAATCGCGCAGGGCTCGCACCAGCGCCGGCGCGAGCGGGGTGCTGATGCCCGGCAGCTCGAGCGAGGTCCTTGGAGCGTCGGGGTGGACCAGGATGCCGGCGTCGTCGAGGGCGCTGCGCAGCCCGCGCAGGAAGACCCCGGTCGGGTCGGCGCAGGCGCCACGCGCGACCCGCGCCTCGCTCCTGCTCCAGAAGTTCCCCTCGAGCGCCAACACGCCGTCCCGCTCGGCGATCTTGTAGCGGCCGCCCTGCTTGCGGTCGTTGGTGCAGCGCAGGACACCCTCGATGCGGTAGCCGGTCCATGGCGCGACCAGCCGCGCGCCCG
Source organism: Planctomycetota bacterium (assembly GCA_016235155.1). GTDB lineage: Bacteria > Planctomycetota > UBA1135 > UBA1135 > UBA2386 > JACRLW01. The sequence goes on along the minus strand of JACRLW010000024.1, from coordinate 12,276 downwards.
CGGGTGCGCCGTCGGCGGCGCCGCGCAACTCGACGGACCAGGTGGCGCCGTCGAGCAGGAGCCCTGAACTCGGGGCGCAGTAGTCGAGGTGGAGCTGGTCGCGCGGCCACGATGCCGGGCGGTCGGGGCCGACGAAGCCCCGGGCGTCGACTTCGATCGAACGCACGGCTTCGACCCTCGCCGCCGCGAGCCGTCGCGCGACGCCCGCGAGCAACGTCCTGGGGTCGTGCTCGCCGTCGCTGCGCCAGTTCGGATCGCCGCCGGCGCCGACGATCAGCACGCCGTCACGCAGCGCGAAGTCCGTCGTGAAGCGGTGCCCGGCCCCAAGTTCGGACAGGACCGCCGCGGCGACGACGAGCTTCTGGTTGCTCGCCGGCGCGAACAGCTCCTCCTGCCGGTGCGCCGCGAGGACTCGGCCGCCGTCGAGCTCCTTCGCGAAGACCCCGACCCGCGAACCCTTCGCCTCGGCGGCTGTGACGAGCGCGGCGATCGAGCGCTCGACCGCGACGGCGCTGCGCGGAGCTTGACCGGTGAGGACCGCGGCGAGCAAGGCGGCGGTGCCGCCGGCGAGCGAAGCGATGGACCACGACATGGCGCGCGAGAGTAGCTCGGGACGCTGCCGGTTCCGACCCGCTGCGCGCGCTCGAAAAACTCGCCGCAGCGGCGATGCCCGTCGCCGCCGCCTGCTCCGCGGGAGCGCCGGCATCGCACCCATCCGCTCCGCCGTCGGTCGCAAGATTCTGGGTGGACTCGCGCCAGCCTCCACCATATGCAGTGCCCCCCGCGGCGCCGCGCCAGGGTGGAGCGACGCACGCGAGCCCCCGTTTCGCACCAGCTTCAGGACTTCACGGTCAGGACTTGACGGTCAGGAGCTCACGGTCAGGAGCAGACGGTCAAAAGCCAGCGGTCAGGAGCCAGACACCGAGTGGATCGCCGCCCGAGGCGGCCTCCCCGGGAGGGGTCGCGCAGCCTCCGCTCGACGGCGACGCGACGTCAACACTCATGCTCGTCGAAAACCCAGCACCGCGAATCCCGGCGACGGGAACCCGCGCAGCGAACTCGACGGTCCTCGTGACCGGCCTGGACCGCAGGGCCCTGGCAGAATGAGCGGCAGAAGCCTCTCTGGTCGTCGCTCCAGCGGCGACGCAAGACCTTCGGTTGCGGCCGCGGCCGCGATGGGTCTGGTGATCCCGATGATGCAGGCGGTCCTTGTCGAGGATGCGACACGGGGTGGTTCGGTGGCGCGCAGCGGAGCGGGGCTCCGCCGCGCGGTGTTCGCCCGGCGACTCGTCCGCCGGGCATGGAAAAGCGTGGAGGCGGAGCAGTGAAGATCCAGCGGCGGTTCACGAAGAAGGGTCGGTCCCCCTACGACGGCATCCCGTTCACCAAGCGGACCTCGGAGATCCGCAACCCCGACGGCTCGGTGGTGTTCCGGGCCGAGGGCATCGACATCCCCGAGGCATGGAGCCAGGTCGCGACCGACATCCTGGCGCAGAAGTACTTCCGCAAGGCGGGCGTGCCGCAGCTCGACGGCGAAGGCAACCCGCTCCGCACCGCCGATGGGCGGCCGGTCCTCGGCGGCGAGCGCGACGCGCGGCAGGTCTTCCACCGCCTCGCGGGGTGCTGGACCCACTGGGGCAAGGAGCACGGCTACTTCGACGCCGAGGCCGACGCGCAGACCTTCTACGACGAGCTCTGCCACATGCTCGCGGCGCAGTACGCCGCGCCCAACTCACCGCAGTGGTTCAACACCGGCCTGCACTGGGCGTACGGGATCGACGGCCCGCCGCAGGGTCACTGGTACTGCGACCCCAAGACCGGCGAGGCGCTGAAGTCGTCGAGCGCGTACGCGCGCCCGCAGCCCCACGCCTGCTTCATCCAGTCCGTGAGCGACGACCTCGTGAACGAGGGCGGCATCATGGATCTCTGGACCCGCGAGGCACGCCTCTTCAAGTACGGCTCCGGCACCGGAACGAACTTCTCGCGCCTGCGCGGCGAGAACGAGCCGCTGTCGGGAGGCGGACGCTCTTCGGGCCTGATGTCGTTCCTCAAGATCGGGGACCGAGCGGCCGGCGCGATCAAGTCGGGCGGCACCACGCGGCGCGCCGCGAAGATGGTCTGCCTCGACCTCGACCATCCCGACGTCGAAGCCTTCGTCGACTGGAAGGTCCTCGAGGAACAGAAGGTCGCGGCGCTGGTCGCCGGCAGCAAAGCGTGCAAGCGCCATCTCGAAGCCGTCCTCAACGCCTGCATCGTGCGGTCGCCGGGCGGCGAGGAGACCGTCGTGCCGCGCCCGCGCGAGAACCAGGCCCTCGCCGACGCGCTCGCCGCGGCGCGGACAGCCGCGATCCCCGAGGCGTATCTCCAGCGCGCGATGCAGCTCGCGGTCCAGGGTGAACACGAGGTCCGGTTCCCGGAGTACGGCGTCGACTGGGACAGCGAGGCCTACCTCACCGTCTCCGGCCAGAACTCGAACAACTCGGTCCGCGTGCCCAACGCGTTCTTCGACGCCGTGCGCCGCAGCGAGACCTGGAAGCTGCGCCGGCGCATCGACGGCAAGGTCCACAAGGAGATCGACGCCCGCACGCTCTGGCAGAAGATCGCCTACGCCGCGTGGGCCTGCGCCGACCCCGGCGTGCAGTACGACACGACGATCAACGAGTGGCACACGTGCCCGGCGGACGGCCGCATCGCGGCGAGCAATCCGTGCTCCGAGTACATGTTCCTCGACGACACGGCGTGCAACCTCGCGTCGCTGAACCTCGTCAAGTTCCTCCGCACCGACGGCAGCTTCGACGTCGCCGCCTACGAGCACGCGGTCCGCATCTGGACCATCGTGCTCGAGATCAGCGTGCTGATGGCGAGCTTCCCCAGCCGCGTGATCGCGGAGAAGAGCTGGACCTACCGCACGCTCGGTCTCGGCTACGCGAACATCGGCACGCTGCTGATGCACGTCGGCATCGCCTACGACTCCGACGACGCGCGCGCGATCGCCGCTGCGCTCACCGCGATCATGAGCGGCAAGTCGTACGAGACGTCGGCCGAACTCGCCGGTGAGCTCGGCGCGTTCGCCGCGTACGACCGCAACAAGGACCAGATGCTCTTGGTGATCCGCAACCACCGCCGCGCGGCGTACGCCGCGCCGGTCGCGGACTACGAGGGTCTGACCATCACTCCGCACGGCATCGAACAGGCGCACTGCCCCGCCGAACTCCTCGCCGCAGCACGGTCCGCCTGGGATCGCGCGCTCGCGCTCGGCGAACAGCACGGTTTCCGCAACGCGCAGGTCACGGTGATCGCGCCGACGGGGACCATCGGGCTCGTGATGGACTGCGACACGACCGGCGTCGAGCCGGACTTCGCGCTCGTCAAGTTCAAGAAGCTCGCCGGCGGCGGCTACTTCAAGATCATCAACCAGAGCCTGCCGCCGGCGCTGAAGCGGCTCGGCTACTCGCCGCGGCAGATCGACGACATCGTCGCCTACGCGGTCGGCCGCCGGACGCTTGCCAAGGCGCCGCACGTCAACCACGAGTCCCTCGCGCAGAAGGGCTTCTCCGACGCCGAGATCCGGCGCGTCGAGGAGGTCCTCGGCAGCGCGTTCGACGTCTCGTTCGCGTTCAACAAGAACACGCTCGGCGTCGAGTTCTGCACGCGCGTGCTCGGGTTCAAGGACGCGCAGCTCGCGGACTGGAACTTCCGCATGCTCGAGGCGCTCGGCTTCACGAAGGCGCAGATCGCCGAGGTCAACGACTACGTCTGCGGAACGATGACCGTCGAAGGCGCGCCGCACCTGAAGGACCAGCACCTGCCGGTCTTCGACTGCGCGAATCGCTGCGGGCGTCGCGGGCGGCGCTTCATCGCGTTCCGCGCCCACATCGACATGATGGCCGCGGTCCAGCCGTTCATCTCCGGAGCGATCAGCAAGACCATCAACATGCCGCACGACGCCTCGGTCGAGGACGTCGCGCAGGCCTACGAGCAATCGTGGCGGAGCATGATCAAGGCGGTCGCGCTCTACCGCGACGGCAGCAAGCTCAGCCAGCCGCTCAACTCCTCGCAGGACGACGATCTCGAGGATCCGGCGTTGCACGCGACGCCGAGCGCGGTGGCATCCGTTGCCGAGCGCATCACGAAGCGCATCGTGCACCACTACCTGCGCCAGCGCCGGCGCCTCCCGAACCGCCGCTCCGGCTACACGCAGAAGGCGGTGGTCGGCGGGCACAAGATCTACCTGCGCACCGGCGAGTACGAGGACGGCAGCCTCGGCGAGATCTTCCTCGACATGCACAAGGAGGGTGCGGCGTTCCGCAGCCTCATGAACAACTTCGCGATCGCGGTGTCGCTCGGCCTCCAGCACGGCGTGCCGCTCGACGAGTTCGTCGACGCGTTCGTGTTCACGCGCTTCGAGCCGAACGGCATCGTCGGCGGCCACGACCGCATCCGGATGGCGACGTCGATCATCGACTACGTCTTCCGCGACCTCGCGATCAACTACCTCGGCCGCCACGAGCTCGGTCAGATCGGGAACGACGACCTGAGCAACACGACGACCGGGCGCAGCGAAACGGACGTCTTCGACGACCAGGCGGTCGAGGATGGCGCGATTCTGGAGGAGGACGACGTGGCGGACGGCTCCGCAGGCGACGACGACCCCCCTCCGGCGCGCGCCGACGGTGAGCAGAAGGCGCAACGTGCGCCCGACGCCGCCGGCGCGCGACCGACCAACGGCAAGCACCACGACAAGGGCACGACTGCGACGATCGAGATCCCCGCGGCGATCGCCGCGCGGAGCGCCCAGGGTGTGAAGCCGCCGGCCGCCGGCACCGCACGTCGCAAGGTGCTCGTCCAGGAAGCCCGCATGAAGGGCTACGAAGGCGATCCCTGCACTTCGTGCAACCAGTTCACCCTGGTTCGCAACGGCACCTGCCTCAAGTGCATGTCCTGCGGGGCGACGAGCGGTTGCAGCTGAGGCGAGATGGCCCGATTCACCCTCGGCTCCGGCGGACTGCCGACCGGTCCCGCTCTCCTCTTCGCGCCGGGCTTCGTGCTCGTCGGCATCGGCGCGGCGATCCTGCTCCTTCCCCAACTCCTCGCGTATCTCGTCGCCGGGTGCTTCTTGATGGCGGGCGCGGCGCTGCTCGGGGCGGCGTGGCAGATGCGACGCGGTTCTGGGTCACGCGGCCTGGTCGGCTTCCTGGACCGGCTGCGCGGCGCGAACCACCGCTGACATCGCGCGCCCGCGGTTGCGCGTGACGCGCGCGCGCCTTCGCCCGCGGCCGACCTCAACAACCCTCGCGCCGGCAGTCGAAACGCTGCCGGATCGCGATGGGAAGGCCAGGACGACATCGTCGCCTCGCGGCCGTGGCGTTGTCCGGCCTCGCCGCGTGCGGCGGCGGCGGCGGCGCGGCGCCGCGCACATCCGGCGGCGGCGCCGGCGCGGGGACGCTCCTGCCCGTACGGATCGTCCCGACGCCGCACTCGGTGCAAGTCCCCGTCGACGTCCTGCCGCGCGTCCTCTTCGACGGCGTGCTCGCGCAGGACAGCCTGCTCGATCCCGACACCGGCGTCTTTCGGATCCGCGACGACGCGCGGCTCCCCGCGACGCTCCTGCTCGACCACGGCAAGGAACTCGTCGCGAGTCCCTCGGCCGCGCTCGACGCCGAGACCGACTACGAGTTGCGCATCGCGGCGTTGACCAGCGACGTCGACGGCCGACTTCTCGAAGCGACCCTGGTCGTGCCGTTCCGCACCGTCGACGGCACGCCGCCGCGTCTCGTCGCCGCGCGACCGTCGGATGGCGCGAGCGGCGTTTCCCGCAGCGGACCCTTCGCCCTCGACTTCGACGACCCGCTCGACCCGTCGAGCGTCGACGGGTCGACGGTCACCCTCCTCGGTCCGCGCGGCGAGGACCATCCGGTCGCGATCACGAGGTCCGGCGCGACGATCACGCTCGTGCCGCGCATCGATCTGCCCGGCAACGCCGAGTTCCGCGCGGTCGTGCGCGGCGTGCGCGATCGGTCCGGCAACCGCCTCGGTACTTCGGCGACGACGCGGTTCCGCACGGCGATCGACGCGGCGCCGCCCCAGGTGATCGCGACCTGGCCGGCGACCGGAGCGACGGTCTCGCCGCGCGCGCGCATCGAACTCACCTTCGACGAAGCGGTGGTCCTGCCCGGCGACGCGGATGCGTCGCCGCAACTCGTCACCGGCGAAGGTGAGGATCTCGCGCTCGGCTACGAACTCTCCGAGGACCAGCGCACGCTCGCCCTCGTGCCGCTCGAGCCGCTGCCGCGCGGCGTCCTGCTCGCCGCCGAACTCGGTCCCGATCATCTGGTGTACGACCGGAGCGGCAACGCCAGCGCCGCCCCGCTGCGCTTCTCCTTCCTCGCGGGCTCCGACGACACGCCGCCGCGCCTCCTGCGCGCGAGCCCGGGCGACGGCGAGACGCGCGTCGATCCCCGCGCTGTGCTGCGCCTGAGCTTCGACGAGCCGCTCGATCCGCGCCGCCTGGACCCGCTTGCGCTCGCACTCGCGGCCGGCGGCGTGGAGCTCCCGATCGCCGCGATCGCGCTGGACGACGATCCGCGCACGCTGCTCGTGGCCCCCGCCGCGCCGATGCCTTGCGATGCGACCGTCGTGCTCACCGTGCGCGCCGCCGCGCGCGCGATCCAAGACGTCGCCGGCAACGTCCTGGCCCCGGACCTCGTCACGACCTTCGCCACTTCGACCGACGACGTGCCGCTGGCGCTCGTGGTCTGGCCCGAGCCCGACGCGGTCGCCGTCCCCTTCGACGCGACCCTCGCGATCCTCGCCGACGCGCCGCTCGATCCGGCGACCGTCGACTCGACGCGGATCCTGGTCCTCGACGCCGCACAGGTTCCGGTCGCCGGCACGCTCGTTCGCGAGCGCGGCGATCGCGTCGTGCGCTTCGTGCCGGCGACGCCGTGGACTCCGGGCGCGGAGTACACCGTGCGCATCGCGGCGGGACTCGACGGCCTGCGCAAGACGAGCGGCAACGCGCTCGCGTCGGAACTCGTGCAGTCGTTCCGCGCCGGCTACCGCGCCGACCTCGATCCGCCCGAACTCGAGGTCACCGTCGACGGCATCGCCGCGCCGCGCAACGCCGGACGCGTGCTGTCGTCGGTCCATCTCACGATCGACCTCCGCGCGCGCGCCGGAACCGATCCGTCCCTGGACCTCAGCCGCGCGGAACTCACGCTCACCGGGCCCGGTCCCCTGCCGGACGCGGATGCGCTGTTCGCACGCGCGACGATCGGCCCGCGCTCGCTGCGCGTGCAACTCACGCCGGACGAGCGGCTCGCGCCGGGCCGCTACGAACTCGGCGCGCGGGTCCGCGACCTGTCGGGCAACGTCGGCGAGGCGCCGGTCCTGAGCTTTGTCGTCGCCGATCCGACCACCGAGGCGATGCCCTTCGAGCGCACGCAGATCGTGTGGGCTCGCTTCGACCTCGACCGCGACGGCAACGGCCGCGCCGACTTCGACGACGACCTGCTGCAACTCGGACTGGCCACGGCCGGCGACCCGCTCGGATCCAACGCGCGCGTCGCCGCGGTGATGCGCGACGGCGTGCTCGCGGCCGCGCACCGGCTCTTCGGTCGCCGCGCGGACGGCGCTCCGCTCGGTCCCGATTCCGTCGCGCTGCGCTTCGCGGCGCGTCAACCGCTCGGCTTGCCGTCGACGTCGATCGCGATCGGCGGCTTCGATCCCGAGGGCAACCGCGACCGCGGCTTCGGCTCGCCGTCGTCGGGGACCCTCGGTCGGGCGCCTTTCGATCCGCGGAACGCGCACGTCAACGAGAACGTCACCCTCACCTCGCCGGGCCTCGGGGTCTTTCCCGCCGAACTCTTCCTCTACGAAGCGCGCGTCCACCTCGACGTCTACCCGGCCTTCGTCACGACCTTCGCGCGCCGCTTCCTGCCGCTCGTGCCGGCGATGGGCGGCACACCGGCCGGTGCTCATGCGCTCGACGCGCGCGTGCTCGCGATCGACTTCGATCCGGTGACGGCGAGCGCCGCCGAACGCGCGCGCTGGGACACGATCTGGCGCGCGGCCGACGACTGGGCGGTCGCGGTGGGCACCATCCTCGCGCACGAGGTCGGGCACGCGGTCGGACTCGTCGCGCCGGGAACGGCGTCGACCGGGCTGTTCGGCGACGCGACCCTGCACGACGACTACTCGGAGCCTGGGTTGGTGATGGCCCCCGCGATCGGCTTCGACGCGGTGGTCGCGATCCCGTTCGCCTTCCGCGATCTCGACGCCGCGTACCTGCGGCAGAGGGTCCTTCTGCGATGACCGTGCTCCGCCACGCTCTCCTGGTCGCGTTCGCGTTCGCCGTCCCGGCCGCCGCCCAGCGCGGCGCCACCACGCTCGCGGCGCTCGCCGATCGCGCCGATGCGGTCGTGGTCGTGCGCGTCCTGTTCGTCGACGAGCGCGAGGACACGGGGCGGCGCGTCGTGTTCGCGACGACGCGCACGCTTGCCGGGGAGATCCCCGCGCGCTTCACGCTCGACGAACCCGGTGCCGCGGGCTGCGGCCGGGCCTTGTTCGGACTCGTCCCGAACGCCGGTTGCATCGCGTTCCTCCGCCGCGACGGCGACGCCTGGCGGCTGCTGGCGACGGATACGCGAGCGCTCCCCACGCTCGAGCCGGGACTCGTCGCGCACGTGACGGACCTGCTCGGCGCGCGCGACGCCGCCGCGCGGCGCGCGAGTCTCGTCGCCGCCCTGGCGGCCGCTTCGCCGCGCATCCGGGCCGACGCGGCGCTCGCGTTGGCCGTCGCTCCAAGCACCGAACTCCTCGGCGTTGCCGAGCGCGAGAACGTGCGCGTCGCCCTGGCGCGAGCGCTCGACGAACCAGGTGACGACCGGCTCGCCCTGCTCGCGCTGGGCGAGCGCCTCGGCGACCCCGTCTTGAGCGTCGAAGTCGCCGCGCTGCGCGCCGCCCTCGTCAGACACAGGGAGCCGGTGCGAAGTCCCGGTGCGCCGCCCGCCGTGCTTCCGTTCCGCGCGATCGACCCGACCCGGCGATGACGGTGCGCCACGAAACCGCCGAGGCGCTGCATCGCCTGACCGGCTGGAACCTCGGGCAACCGATCGCCGAGGTCCTGGGCGACACGCGGCTTGCGCGCGTGCTGTCGCGGGCCGGCATCGTCGTGGTCTTCGATTTCCTGCGCACGCCGCGCGCGGAACTGCTCGAGCGCCGCGGCATCGGACCACGCATCTGGGAGCGCACCTGCCAGGCACTCGTGAAGGCGCTGCAACCGCCGCGCGGGATCACCGCCGACGACACGCCGCGCTTCCCCGCGATCCTGCGCAGCGTGCGCGACGCGCTCGACGAGACCGATCGGCGGCTGCTCGACGCCATCCTGGGCAACGGTCGCCGCGCGACGACGCCGCAGGCCGCGGCGATCGTCCTGCGACTCGCCGCCGCCGAGCTCGAACCGAGGCTCCTTGCGATCCGCGGCGCGCTCGCGACGCACGCGCGACCATGGCTCGACGCGATGCTCGACGAAGCGCAGCGCGAACTGCTGATCCACGACGGCGTGCTCGGCATCGATTCGCTGGCGAGCGGCTCGGCCCTGCGCGAGGCCTCGAACCACGCGCCCGATCCCCTGCTGCCGCTGCGCCTGATCGCGTTCTGGTCGCCGGAGTCCGTGACCGTCGAAGGCGACCACCTCTGTGCGATCGCGGCGAGCGCGCTGCCGGACTTCGTGCGCGCGGTGCGCGGGCAACTCGAGCGCGGGACTCCGCCGATCCGGGTCGCGGACCTCGCAGCCGCGCTCCAACTCCCCCCGCGACGCCACGCGCTGCTCCTGCACGTGCTCGTGCGGATCCTCGGGTTCGGCGTTGCCGTCGATCCTCGGCTCGGCGAGGTCGCCGGACGACCGCGACGCACGATGGCCGAACGCCTCGAAGCCCTCCTCCTCGATGCGCCCGAGCCGGTCGCGGTCGACGACCTGCTGTTCCGCCATCGGGATCGCTTCGGTGCGGCGAAGCGCGCGCGGTTTCACGACGCGTTGTTCGCGCACGGCACCTTCCTCGAAGTCGGACCGCGCAGGTGGTCGCTGCGCGCCCGTCACCTCGACGAACTCGAGTTGCTGCGACCGGAAGCCGAGCGCATCGCTCGGGAGATCGTCGCGACGGATTCACGACGTTCACTCGGCGAGGACGTGCGCAGCGGCGCGCTCAGCGAACGCTCCGCATTCCTGCTCGCCGATCTCCTGCGCCGCGAGACCTCGATCCGCCCGCTCGGGCGCGGCGAGTTCGCGCCTCGTCGCCGCGGACTGCCGCCGCTCGTCGCCGCGATCGCCGACGAACTCCGCCGCGCGATGGGCGAGGTCCCGTTCGCGCGCTTCCTGCAGAACCAGGCGCCGGCACGCCAGCGCCTCGTGGCGCGGCTCCTGCGCGTGAACCGTTGTTTCGTGTCGCCGTCACGGGACCGGGTCGACCTGCTCGAACACTGGCCCTTCGATCCCGCGCGCCTGCTGCTCCTGCTGCGCACGGTGCGCGTCGCGCTCGCCGATCGCGACGGCTACGCCCCGCTCGCGCGCCTCCGCGAACCGCTGGCGGCCGCGGGCTTCGACCACGAGTTCCTCACCGAGCATCTCGTGCTCGATCTGCTGCGACGTCACGGCGACTTCGAACTGCTGCCGGGCGGAATCGTCGCCGAGCGCGGGGTCGGCCTCGCGCGACGGATCCTGC
>JACRLW010000024.1:0-1533 GCA_016235155.1 Planctomycetota bacterium | reverse complement strand
GGCGCGCAAGGTCCTCCGCGCGCAACCCCTCGGCCTCTCCTTCGCGCAGCTGCTCGCCGAACGCCCCGACCTCGCCGAGTTCGAGTGCTGTCTCCGCGAACTGCTGCACCACGATCCCCTGGTGCAGTCGCAGGACGGCCTGCGCTACCAGGTCGTCTGACCGGTCCCAGACGTCAGGTTCGGATCACGCGCGCGCCGAGCGCGAACGCCAGGGGAACGCCGAGCAGGCCGGCGAGGACGTCGACCACGTAGTGGTAGCGGAGCGCGACCGTGCTGACGACGAGCAGCAGGACGACCGGCAGCAGGACCCAGAACACGCCGCGGACGAAGCGCCAGGCGAGCACGAGCGACATCACGCTGAGCATGGTGTGTCCCGACGGGAAGCAGTTCCAACGGTGCAGTTCGGCGGTCGCGAGCGCCGCGTGCAGGTCGGAGGCGAGCCACAGCCCCTGGATCGGCACTTCGTGGACCAGGAAGCGTTCGGGCGGCAGGGTCGGCCACAGCAGGTAGCCCTGATAGGAGAGCAGGAAGCCGAACTCGACGAAGAGCAGGCATTGCTCGAACGCGACCCTGCCATGTCGCCGCCACGCTGCGATCACCACCGCGATCGGCACGAAGTAGAACACCGCGTAGCAGGCTTGAAGCGCTTCGACGACGAGCGGATGGAGCAGCGCCTGCGCCGCGACGCTCGGATCGCCGCGGAACAGCGCCCGATCAGCCGCGATCCACTGCCACTCGAAGGGTTCGGGATGGAGCGCGGGCAGCACCCACGCCAGGCTCGAGAACACGAACAGGAGGGCCGGGGCCGTGAACACCGCACGCGCCAGTGGCAAGCGCTCCTCGCGCACGAGCCGCGGGATGGCGAGCACGACCGCGAGCAGGACGAGGTGCGTCGCCGCGTGCCAGCGCGGACCGGGATCCTCCCCGCGCAGTCCGAAGACGACGTCGATCGCGACGACGACGACCAGGTATGCGCTCCAGATCCGTTCGTGTGCGCGCGGATGCACCGTGGACGCGTCGCGCGCGTTCATCGGCTCCCCCGTCCGCGTGCGCGCTCGAGCCCCAGCAGGAGCGGCGCCAGGACGAAACCCGCCGCCGCCCCCGCGCCCAGCGCGAGGACGCCGTGCGATCGCGACCCGGGAGCGCTCAACAGCAGTCCTACCCGTGGGACCTGCGCCGCGATCCAGGCGAGGACCAGCACGAGCACGGGGACATCGAAGAACACCGGCCAGACCAGGACGGGGAAGACCACGCGCGCGCGCGCGCCGAAGTGGAACAGGAGGTAGGCGACCATCACGCCGGCGAGCGTCGCCGAAGCGCCGAGCGCCGGCGTCGGGTCGTGCACGAACCACAATTCGACGAACGCGCCGGTGAGCGTCACGAGCGCGAGGAAGAGTCCAAAGCGGAGCGGTCCGGCGCGAGACTCGAGCCGGGCGCCGCAGATCCACATCAAGAAGATGTTCGCGACGGCCACGAGCGGCGCGCCATGGACCAGCGCGTGCCCGAGCCAGGGGAGCGCGAAGGCGAGCGCGT
>JACRLW010000112.1 GCA_016235155.1 Planctomycetota bacterium | reverse complement strand
CGCCCCGAGTCCCCCGCGCGTTTCGACCGGACCGCGCGAGCGCCCGAGCGCCGCGAGCGCGAGCCGCGCACCGATCGCCCCGATCCCCTCGATCGCCGGCCCCGCCGCGACAGTGAGCGGAGCGAGCGCCCCGAGCGGTCGGAGCGGAGCGAACGTCCTGAGGGCATCGAGCGAAGCGAGCGGCCTGCGCGCGCTGATCGCCCAGACCGCCCGGATCGCCCGGAGCGGAGCGAGCGCCCGGCGCGAGCGCCCGACGACGAGCGACTCGGGCGCAGCGCGCGCCCCGAGCGCGAGATCACCGAACCCGTCGCGCGTGGCCCTGCCGGCTTCGAGGACGACGACGAGCCGGTGACGGATCGCCGCGCGGAGATCGGTCCTCGCCCGGAGCCCCGCGGGGCCGTCCGGGAGGATCGGGTCGACGGCGAGCGGGGGATGCGGCGACCCTTCGACCGCGGGATGCCCGCGGACGATCGGGGTGACGACCGTTCGCGCGGTCGTCGTCGTCGTCGCTGAAGATCCTCTGATCCACTTCGCCAGGTCCGTCCGGACCACGCTGCGGCGTGGCGGACTGGCCCGCGGCTGAATTCGGATCGGACACGTCTTCGCCCGCCGTAACCGTTTGACCCGCAGGGGATTGAGTGGCGCCGCACCCGCCGAGGCGGGTCGGCGGCCGACGAAATCGGACACAGCCCCCTGGCGCCGAGCCTCTTCCGCTGGCGAAATACTCCGCCATGCGATCCGTCGCTGGGCCGCTCGCTAGATTCCCGCGCTCAGGTTCGGCGTTCCGGCGGGCCTTCGTCCTCGCGGCCTGTCTCGCTCCGTTCGGTCCGCCAGCCGCGTCCCAGACCCCTGCCGGCGCCCAGATCCCGACCGCGACCGTGGTCGAGCGCCTGGCGCCGATCCAGGTCGACGGTGACCTCGGCGAGTGGCCGGGGCCGCCGACGATCGCGCTCGATCGGGAGGACCAGGTCTGGAGTCAGCGCCGGGACCCCGCGATGCGGTGGTTGGGGGCGGCGGATCTCGAGGGGAAGTTCTGGCTCGCCTACGACTCGGGGCGGCTCTGGATCGCGGGTCGGATCCGCGACGACGGCCTCGTCCCGGGGAAGGTCGGCGCGGAGTGGCACCAAGGGGACGCGATCGAGGTCTTCCTCGATCTGAGCGATCAACCGCCGAGCGGCGAGCCGGCGGAGTTCGGGCCCGACGTCGTGCAGTTCTTCCTGATGCCGTTCAGCGCCGAGCGGCCGTGGGGCTTGATGGACTGGCGGAGTCGGCCGGCGTCGCCGTCGGGGGCGGGGATCACGGGCATCGAGTTCGTGTGCCGGCGCGAAGCCGCCGACGTCTACGCCTTCGAGGCGGCATTGCCGTTCCACAACTTTCCGCGCATCGCGGGACGTACGGAGATCGGCTTCGGGATCGCGGTCGACGACCACGATCCGGAGCGCGAGGGTCGCTACCAGTACGTCACTTGGAACGGGCAGCAGCTCGTCGACCATCGCGAGAATCTCGGCCGCATCGTGTTCCTCGGCACGCCGCCGCTGCGTCCCGACGGCGATGGCGACGCGTCGCGTCTCGGCTGGATCACCGCGACGGCGCCGTACGTCCTGCTCCCCGCCGCGGGACTCGTCGTGCTCGCCATCCTCCTGTGGATCTGGAGTCGGTTCAGCCGTCGCCTGCCGGCGTTGCGCCCGATCGGTCGCGTCGCGGGGGTGGCGATGTTCGGCGCGGGACTCTTGCTGCCCGGCTGGCTCGTCGAGGCGCGGCTGAACGATCAGCGGGATCGCCTGCGCGCCGCGGTCGACACGCTCGTCGACGAACTTCCGCGCATGGAGGCCGGTCTGTTGGGTGCGTACCGCGGCACCGACCGCGATCGCACGCTGATCGAACTCGTCGCGGGCAAGTCGGTGCAGCGCGAGAAGCGCTACCGCTACACGATGCACGCGAGCGTCGCGGGGGACGGCATCGCGCTCGGCGCGCGCAATCGTTCGTATCCGGGTCTCGGTTTCGAGGTGCGTCCCTACGCGATCCCGCTGCCGCCCGGCGAGCGCGAGATCGTGTCGTTCCGCGAGCGCATCCGGCCGGGGCGACTCAATCTCGTGGTCGCGCGGCCGGTCGTCGTTCCCGGGCTGCTCATCGATCCGATCGGCGAAGTCGATCCGGCCGACGACGTGGTGCTGCTCGATCTGGTCCTGCACCGCGCGGATGGCACGCCGCTCGAGCGCGCGGTCGAGGTGCCGGGACCGTTCCTCCCGACGGGCGACCCGAGTCTCGAGCGGATGGAGATCTCGTACCGCACGATCACCGTCGCCGATCCCTTGGAGTCGATCAGTCTCACGTGCCGCGGCAGCGGCGGCGCACGGCTCGTCGGCATCACGTGGCTCTCGGCACCCGACGCCGATCCGGAGATCGTCCCGCTCGCGTTGGGCTCCGACACGATCGGCGGCGTGCCGACCGACCTGCGCGGTCCGTGGCCCGTGGATGCGGGCGTGGAACTGCGGGAGAACGGCGGCGCGGTGACCGCGAAGCTCGAGGGTGCGCGCGCCGACGCCTTCCAGAAGTTGTGGCTCGTGTTCGCGGGCGTCTATCGCGCACGGCCGGTCGATCTTGCGGTCGGCAGCCACGTCGGGGAACTCACGATCCGCTTCGCGGAGCCCGACGCGACGCCGAAGGTCGTGCCGTTCCAACACCAGCGGACGATGTTCTTCGAGCTCGACCGCGCGAATCGCGAGTTGCCCGACGACGGCAGCGTGCGCTTCGCTCACCGCTGGGAGGGCGACGACAAGGACGCGCGTTGCGATTTCGTGCGCGAGGTCGAGTTGCCGGCCGGACTCACGCCGGTCGCTCTCGAACTCCGCAACCTCGGGCCCTACGCGATCCGCTTCCGCAGCGTCGTCCTCGGGAGCGAGGTGCGCGAGGCGCCGACGAGCACGGCGGACTCGCCGCTGGTGCGCGACGAAGGTGGTGCGCGCCTGCGCGCGGAGATCCTCGCCCGCCTCGGCGGCGTCGACGTCGCCGTGTTTCGCAACGGCCGGCTGTCGAGCACGACGGTCGGCGGTGAACGTGCGGAGCGCGTGGTGTTGCCCGACGAGTTCCGGCGCGTCGTCCCCGACGACGGGATGCGGACGCACGAGTTCGAGTCCGGCGAGTCCGGCGATGCGATGCGCTTCGAGGCCTACGCAGCGCCGCGCGGCGAAGCCTGGTCGGGCAGCGTGATCGCCGCGTTCGAGACCGACGCCGGGCACGGCGAGTTCGTCCGCAGCGTCAACCGGCTCGGCACCCTGTTGTGGATCGCGTCGTTGCCGATCCTCCTGCTGTTGTTCAGCGAGGTGCTCGCGACGGTGGGCAGCCTTCGCGTGCGGCTCGTGTCGGTGCTGTCGCTCGCGTCGGTCGTGCCGCTGCTCCTGCTCTCCGTCGTGCTCGTGCGGGTCGTCGAGAGCGACCACGAGGAGAAGCAACGCGAGCGCATGCACCAGTCGCTCGTCTCGCTGCAGGCGCAGTTCGGCGAGGAGAAGACGCAGCTCGCAGCGGCCTGTGACGCCTGCCTCGCGGACCTCGCCGTCGCCGTCCGCACGCGCGGCCTCCTCGATCGACCCGATGCCGGCGTCGCGTTCGAAGAAGTGTTGCGGCCGATCCTCCAGAGCCAGATCCCGCCGAGCTGGGCGGGTTCCGGGGCGCTCGAGTTCGAGTTCACGCGCAGCGGCGAAGGCGCGGTCGCGAGCCCGATCGCGGTCTTCGCCGGCGCGGAGTCGATGCGCAGCCTCGACACGCAACTCCGGTCCGAGACCGGCGCGTACCTGAGCTGGGGAGTGCCGTTGCTCGGCGTGCGCCGCGCGCTCGAGATCCCCGGCTCCGGGACCTGTGCGCTCTCGGTCGCGCGCCAACTCGACGCGGCGTTCCTCGCCAATCTCGTGCGCGATCGCGCGGCGTTGCTCTGCGACGTGCGCGGCTACCCGCTCGCAGCGTCCGGAACGGATGCTCTCGCGGCCGCCACGCTCGAACGCGAAGCGCGACGGCCCGCGGCGATGATCGCGCGGCAAGCGGTCGCGAAGGACGGCGCGAGCGGCGCGACACCCGTCCTGTTGCGCCACGAGTTTGCCGGGGATCGCTGGCTCGGCGCCTACGGCGTCCTGCTCGACGTGCAGAACTCGCCGCGCCTGCTGCTCGGCGTGGTCGGCGCGGACACCGCGGCGACCCTTCCGCTCGCCGTCGGCCGCGTTCCCGCGCGCAGCTTCTTCGCGGCGGTCGCGGGCCTGCTCGTGCTGGTCGCGGTGTTCCTGAGCTACGTGGTCACCGCGCGCATCTCGAAGCCGATCGAGCGCCTCGAACTCGGCGCGCAAGCGCTGCGCCGCGGCGAACTCGACGTGCAGATCGAGAGCGACGAGCCCGGTCAGATCGGGCGGCTCACGAAGACCTTCAACCAGATGGCGCAGGACCTCCGCGCGCGCATCGACGACCTGCACCTCCTCAACCGCGGCGTCCAGACGCTCGCATCGCGGCTCGAACTCGGCGAGGTCGTCGGCGCGGCGGTCGGACTCTGTCTGCGGCAGTCGACGGCCGACGCCGTGCGCATCGTGCTCCGCGACCGCGCGCGCGATCGCATCGAACTGCTCGGTGGTTCGGGTGCCCTGCCGCTCGCGGCGAGCGGCGACGTCGCGACGTTGATGCAGGCCGTCGGACCGTTCTGCCCGCGACTGACCGCGGTCGACTCGGCGTTGTCGGTCGCGTTGCCCGGCTACAGCTCCGCGGTGGCGTTCCCGTTGCGGCTCGCGGGCAGCACCCGCGGCGCCTTGGTCCTCTTGTTCGCGACGCCACGGCCGCTCGAAGTCGATCTCGAACTTCTCGCGACGATCGCCGCGCAGACCGCGGCGGCCACCGAGAACGCGCGCCTCTACAAGCTCGCGGTCGAGGACGTCCGCACCGGCGCGTTGCGGCCCGACTACTTCGCGACGCGGCTCGCCGACGAAATCGCGTCCGCCGAGCGCGACGGCGCCACGGTCGGACTCGGCGGCCTGCGGCTCGAGGACGGCGACGTCGTGTTCCGCTCGCTCGGCGCGCGGCAGTTCGGCCCGATCCTCGAACGCGCGGTGCTCGCGATCCGCGGCGAACTCGGTCCGGACGCCCTCGTGTCGCGGCACGGCGACCACGAGCTGCGCGTCGCCGTCCGCGGGTTCGAGCGCGAGAGGCTCGAAGCCTCGCTGCGCGCCGCGGCGGCGCGGCTCGACGACGTGAACGACCGCGTGCCGGAGCGGTTGCGACCGCTGCGGTGGCGCATTGCGGCGCTCGCCTATCCGAAGGACGCCGCGAGCACGCAGTTCCTCGCCGACGCGCTCGGCACGCAGTTGGCGTCGTCGGGCTCGACGACCCAACGCTTCGTGCGCGAACCGGGGCCGGGTCTCGTCGTGACGAGCCCCGCGATGGAGAACCTCGTCCGCGTCATCGAGCGCATCGCGCCGAGCGACATCTCGGTGCTGCTCGCCGGCGAGACCGGCACCGGCAAGGAGGTCCTCACCGACCTCATCCACCGCTGGAGCCGGCGCGAGAACGGGCCGCTCGTGAAGGTGCACTGCGCCGCGCTGCCCGAGACGCTGCTCGCCTCCGAGCTCTTCGGCCACGAGAAGGGTTCCTTCACCGGGGCGATCGACCGCAAGCTCGGCCGCTTCGAGCAGGCCGACGGCGGGACGATCATGCTCGACGAGATCGGCGAGGTCTCGCTGGACGTCCAGGTGAAGTTGCTGCGCGTGCTCCAGGCGCGCGAGATCGAGCGCGTCGGCGGCACCAAGCCGATTCCCGTCGACGTGCGCGTGATCGCCGCGACCAACCGCGACCTCGCGCAGATGGTGGCCGAAGGCAAGTTCCGCGAGGACCTCTACTACCGCCTGCAGGGCGTGCTCCTGCGCGTGCCGCCGCTGCGGGAACGTCGCCCCGACATCCCGGCACTCGTCGAACAGTTCCGGCTCGAGGCGGTGGCCGCCGGTCAGACCGGGGTCGAGGGCTTCTCGCCGGATGCGATGGACGAGCTGTTCCGCCGCGAGTGGCGCGGCAACGTGCGCGAGCTCCGCAACACCGTGCTCCGCGCGATGGTCCTCGCGACGGCGCCGCGCGTGACGCGCACCGAACTCGTCGGCCTCGACGCCGCTTCGCCGTCGGTCGGCGCGGCGGGGGTGGCGGCGACGAGCGGGGCGCCCGTAGCCGGCCCGGGTTCCGAGGCCCCAGTCGCTCCGCCGCCGGTGCCGGCAGCCTCGCCCGCGATCCCGGCTCCTCAAGAACCGCCTGGTCCCCCGGTCGAAGCCGATGTTCCGCGCGAGCCGGTCGTCGTCCTGCCGCGGCCGTCGCCGGATTCCGTGGGAGCGGCGAGCGACGGCGTCCTCGGACGGACCGCCGAAGTGCTGCGCCTCGCCCGCGAGTGCGGTTCGGTCGGCAGCCAGGACTGCGCGGAGCTGCTCGGCTTGAGCCAGCGCAGCGCACTGAGGACCCTGGTCGAACTCACCGAGCGCGGACTGCTGGTCCGGATCGGAAAGCGCCGCGGCGCGCGCTATCGGCCTGCGGCGGATTCTGCGGCGCAATCCGACGCGGCGCTCTGAGAACCAGCCGAGACCGGCTCGGCGTGGATCTTCGACCTGGCGGAATCCCGTGAGGTCACCGCGGAGGCAGCCTCGAGTCGGCGCGCAAGCTCGCGTGGCACGGAGAAGTTGCGCGCGGCCTCCCGATGTCGGAATTGCGCCTCAAGGCGCCGGCACGAGCCTTGCGAAAAGCCCCGGCATGGTTGCGGCGCGCTCCGCGCAGCACCCGCTTGGCGGAATCCGGCAGGGCTCGGCGATGGGCTCGATCGGAACAGAGCGGCGCGGAGCACCGTCCGCGACGGGCACGAACGAGCCAGGACCGCAAGGACTCGACACGACAGGACCAGCCATGAACCACGCTCATCCGCTCCGCGCTCTCTCTGCCCTCCTGCTGTGGTGCCTCCTCGCCGCCGGAGTCGCGGCTCAGGGCGTCGAACTGAAGAGCGCTGCCCAGGTCTGGTCCGGGAGCGCCAGCACCTGTTCTCAGCCGGCGACCGTCCGCTTCGACGCCCTGCGCGACGCGACACCGGAATGGAAGACGATCCGCGCCGAGGGTGTGCGGAAGGACTCGGCCCGCTACAGCCTGCTCTGGTCCCAGATGAACGACCGCATCCGCGCCGCCTGCCAGAAGGCCGCCGAGGACTCGGCGCGCGACTGCGTGGTCACCGTCGGCGACATCAAGAACGCGAACGGCCTCAACGTGGCGGACCTGACCTCCGACGTCGTCCGCAAGCTGGAGTCCGGAGCGATCGCCTCGTAGCCTCGCGCCGCTCCAGGCGGGTCGTGCGGCGGTCGATGAAAGCCGCTGCGCCCCGCCCCCGGGCCGGTGATCGAATCCCCGATGGCAGCGCCGACATCGGACCACGCCCTGCGGAACCCCGCGTGACGCTCTTCCACCGACCCGACCTTCGCCGTCGCCGTGCCTCGCGCGTGATCCGCTCGCTGGGGCTTGCAGCGACCGGGTTGGGCCTGACCGCCTGCGCCGCAGGCTCTCCGAGCCGCAAGTTCGAGTTCGATCCCAAGACCGAGGTCGTGGTCTTCGACCCAAGCGGAGTCCCGACCGACGGCTCGCCGATCGATGCGCAGGTCGCCGGGCTCGGCAACGCGCCGGCACCCGCGGTCGACTGGTCTTCGATCGACGCCGCACTGCGCTCGAGCGCGATCGAGGACCGACCCGCGGTTGCGGCGGTCGAGGGAACCGAGCGAGATACCTCGCCGCAGGATCAGGACGAGGAGAAGCGTCGCGCCGCGGCGCGCCTGCGCATCGCGTTCGGCGACACGATCCTGATCAACGACGACGGCACCGTCACCAAGCAGTACTTCCTCAGCGAGAGCGCGGGCCGTCTGTTCGTGAACCTGCTGCTGCCGATCGGGACGGCGGGAGGAACCGCCCTGAGCACTCCGCAGGCGACCTACGGCGGCGACCAGCTCGGGTCGGTGCTCGGCCGCATGCTCGGCAAGGAGCACAAGGTCGACCTCGTGTTCGTCGACAAGTTCGAGGCCGTCGAGGACACCGCGCTGCGGGTGCAACCGACGACGCGCGCTGTGATGGGAGCCGCGGCTCGGCACAACTCGCTCGTGCTCGTCACCGCGAAGGCCGAAGCGTTGGCCGCGTTCGAGAAGGCGCTCGACCTGTTCTACGGGAACATCCCCCAGGTCCAGATCGAGGTGAAGGTCGTGGAGTACACGACCTCCGACTCGCTCGCGATCGGCGTCGTCCCGGTGAACAGCACCACGCCGACCTTCGAGAACAACGCGTCCGGCCGCCTCGTGCGGAACATCATCTCGGACTTCGCCGCTTCGGGTTTCAGCAGCAGCGGCGGCAGCTCGGCAGGCGGCATCATCTCGCTCGGCGGCATCCACGACTCGTGGGAGCTGGCGGCTGCGCTGCAGCTCCTCGAGGCGCAGAACATCGCCGACGTGAAGAGCCAGCCGCGCATGGTCGTACGCAACGGCGGCACCGCGACGGTCGCGACACGCACGTCGCAGCCGTTCCCCGTCGCGAAGATCGTCAACCAGACGGTCACCTCGACCGACATCGCGTTCAAGGACGTCGGGATCACGATGGACATCCGCCCCGACATCGCCGGGACGGAGACCGTCGTGCTGAACATCTACGTCAGCGTGTCGTCGATCACCGGCTTCGTCGACAGCGACCCGATCCCGACGCCGATCGTCAGTTCGCGAGAAGCCGCGACCGCCGTGCACCTGCGCGAGGGTCAGACCACCGTGATCGGCGGTCTCGTCGCGGAGTCGAACTTCGACTCGGAGCGCAAGATCCCCCTGCTCGGCGACATCCCCCTGCTCGGGGTGCTGTTCCGGTCGACCTCGACGCAGCGCGAGAAGACGGTGCTCGAGTTCCACATCACCCCGCGCATCCTGACGAGCACCCGCCGGACCGGGAGCAGTGTCGTCGGGTCGTAGCCGGCCGGCCGCTCCGCCGATCTCGGGAAGGCGCTACGCTCCCGAGCCGTCCCAGCGCCGCGCCATGCGTCCGTCCAGCCAAGATCCGTCCGACCCCGAGCGCGGCATGGCGCTGCTCATGGTGCTGATCCTCAGCATCCTGCTGTACGCGATGGTGACCGAGCTCGTGACGACCTCGCAGACGGCGCACCTCGTCGGCGAGAACGAGCTCCTGCTCGCGCGCATGCGCAACCAGGCGGACTACGTCCTCGTCGAGGTCGAAGACCTCCTGCTCCAGGACCTGGCGGCCGCCGCTGCTCAGGGCGAGAACGCGGGGGCCGGCGGCGGACTGCCGGCCGGTGGCGCGGCGCCGGGCGGTGCAGCGCCGGGTGGGGCACCCGCCGGCGAAGCCGAGGAGGAGGACCCCGCGGCGATCGCCGACGGCAGTCAGGACAGCTGGTACGAACCGACCGGCTACCCCGACGACGACATCACGACCTACGTGTGGTGCGAGGCGGAGAACGCCAAGTTCAACGTGCTGTCGCTGGTCAGCCCCGACGAGGGGTTCGCCGAGGAATCGCGCAAGCGTTTCGTGCGCCTGCTCGACGAACTCCGCGACGGCACCGACTACGACATCCAGCGCGCCGACGCCGAGCGCATCGCGCAGGGTCTGATCGACTGGATGCGCAGCCGGACGCGCAGCGAGTACCTGCCGCGCATCCCGCTGAAGAGCGACGAGGAGACCGAGCGTCGCGACGTCTCCTTGATGGTGCAGCTCGACGAGATGCTGCTGCTTCCGGCCGTCACCGAGGAGATGTTCTTCGACAAGGTCCTCGACTCGCGCGTGCTGCCGGGACTCGAGGCGGTGCTGACCGTCTACACCTCGCTCGCGTACGACCCCGGTGATCCGGAGGAGCGCGAACGCGCGGCCGCGAAGGCGAACCAGTCGGGCAACCCGCCGGGCGGAGCCGCCGGGCAGGGTGGCCAGGGACAGGGTGGCCAAGGGCAGGGCGGCGCGAGCGCAGCGGGAGTGCCGACCGGCGGCGCCGGCGGCGCGGGCGCGGCGGGCGCCGCAGGAGCCGGTGGCGAAGGCGAGCGGCCCTCGCTCGTCGGCGAGGGCATCCGGATCAACGTCAACCTCGCGCCGCGCGCGGTGCTGCGCTGCCTCTTCGATGCCGGTGAGATCTCCGACGCGGTCCTCGACGCGATCATCCGTTGGCGCAACGAACCGGTCGAAGAGGACGAGAACGGCAACCCGACCAGCGTGCCCGAGGACTACCTCGGCGACGTGCGCGGCGCCGCGGGTCCCCGCCGCAAGATGTTCACGACGGTCGAGCAGATCGACGAGGAGATCGAGGAGTTCAAGAACCTCGCCGACCCGGCGTTGAAGCAGGCCTTCCTCGATCAGCTCACCGTGAAGTCGGACGTGTTCACGGTCCACGTCGCGTCGATGCACAAGCGCAACGAGGAGACGCGCACCTACGTCCTCCAACGCGAGCGCAGCGTGCTGTTCCGGATGGACGACGGCGAGTCCGGCACCGTGCATCCGCTGATCCTGCACGAACCGCGCAACGGACTCCGCCTGCTCGCCCCCGACGACAAGCTCGACGACCTGCTGGCGCAGTCGTCGGTGTTCGCCGAGATGGACTCGTTCTCGCAGGAGGAGCGGGCCTGGAACCCGTTCTACGTCGACTTCTACCGGCCCAAGCACGAGCGCGACGCGCTCTTCAACTACCGCCAGTACCGGCGCTGAGGCTTCGCGAGCCGATCAGGCGAGCTCGCCGATCAGGGCGCGGAAGCGATCGAAGAGGTAGAGCGAGTCGTGCGGACCGGGCGCGGCCTCGGGGTGGTACTGCACGGAGAAGACCGGCAGATCCTTGTGGCGGATGCCCTCGACGGTCTTGTCGTTGAGGTTCACGTGGGTGACTTCGACCGCGTCGGGCAACTGCGCGGGATCGACGGCGAAGCTGTGGTTCTGCGCCGTGATCTCGACCTTCTCGGTCGTGAGGTCCATCACCGGCTGGTTCCCGCCGTGGTGGCCGAACTTCATCTTGAAGGTCGTGGCACCGAACACCTGGCCGAGGATCTGGTGGCCGAGGCAGATGCCGAAGACCGGCACCTTGCGCACCAGCTCGCGCGCCGCCGCGACCGCGTAGTGGAGGATCGCCGGGTCGCCGGGGCCGTTGCTCAGGAACACCCCGTCGGGTTTCCGCTCGAGCACTGCGGCGGCGGGCGTCGCCGCGGGGACGACGGCGACTTCGAAGCCCGAGGCGACCAGCGAGCGGAGGATGTTGCGCTTCGCGCCGAAGTCGTAGGCGACGATCCGCGGCCGTCGCGACGGCGCGCGCGCCGCCCCGGGGGAACTCGCGGCGAACGGCGACTCGTGGCCCTTGACCCAGTCGAACGCCGTCTTCGTGGAGACCGCGAGCACGTGGTCCTCGTCGCTCACCGACGGGGCGTTGCGCACGCGCGCGACGAGTTCCGCGTCGGGTGAGGTGACGTCTTCGGTGATCAACACGCGCATCGATCCGCCGCTGCGCACGCGTCGCGTGATCTGCCGGGTGTCGACGCGCTCGATCCCGGGCACGTCGTGTTGGATGAGGTACGCCGACAACTCGCCGCCCGAGCGGAAGCTGCTCGCGCGCTCGCAGGCTTCGCGGACGATCAGGCCCGACAACCACAGGCGGCTCGACTCCTCGTCCTCGCCGTTCACCCCGTAGTTGCCGATGTGCGGCTGCGTCAGCAGCACCGTCTGACCGCGGTAGGAGGGGTCGGTGAGGATCTCCTGGTAGCCCGTGATCGACGTGTTGAAGACCAACTCGCCGATCGAGTCGCGGGACGCGCCGATCGAACGGCCGGTGAGGACGGTGCCGTCCTCGAGCACCAGGCGGGCGGGCTTGCGGGGAACGCGGTTCAAGGCGCGCGGAGCATAGCGACGCCGCTCTTGTTCACGAGCGCGGCCGCGTATCCGGCGCCGAAGCCGTTGTCGATGTTCACGCAGGTCACGCCCGCCGCGCACGAACTCAGCATCGCGGCCAACGCCGCGAGTCCGCCCTGCCCGACGCCGTAGCCGGTGCTCGTCGGCACCGCGATAACGGGGATCGCGACCAGCCCGGCGAGCACCGACGGCAGGGCACCGTCCATGCCGGCGACCGCGACCACCACGCGCGCGGCGCGGATCGCGGGCAGGCGTGCGACCAGTCGATGCAGGCCCGCGACCCCGACGTCGACGTGCCGCTCGACCGCGCAGCCCAACGCCTCGGCGGTGACCGCGGCCTCCTCGGCGACCGGCAGGTCCGCGGTGCCGGCGGCGACGACCGCCACGAGTCCGATCCGCGTGAGCGGCGTGCGTTCGAAGACGACGCATCGCGCCGCGGCGTGATGGCTCGCGCCGGGCAGTGCGTCGAGGAGCGCCTTCGCGGTCGCGTCGTCGACCCTCGTGCAGAGCACGCGATCGGCGCGCGCCGCGATCGCCCGCGCGATCGTCGCGCACTGCGACGGCGACTTGCCCGCGCAGAACACGACCTCGGGGAAGCCGCAGCGCGACGCGCGGTCGTGGTCCACCGTGGCGAAGCCGAGCGGTTCCTCCCCGTTCACGGCGCGCTCCGAGACGTCGCGACGGCGTCGAGCGCGAGGTCGTCGACCTGGCCGCGAACGGTGCGCAGGTGATCGCCGAGCCCCGCGATCATGGCACCGTTGTCGGAGCAGAGCTCGAGGGGCGGGAAGACCATCCTCAGACCCGCGAGCCGGCGCTCGCCCGCGAGGCGCGCCCGCAGGAGTTCGTTGCGTGCGACGCCGCCGCCGATCGCGAGCGCTCGCGCCTCGGGCACCGCGTTGCGCGCGCGGACGAGCTTGCGCACCAGGGTTTCGACCACCGCGGCCTGGTACGAGGCGGCGCAATCCGCAAGCTGTCGGGCGTCGAGCGCGGGCATCGGCCGCGTGAGCCCCGGCCCGCGCAGGTGGTAGAGCAAGGCCGTCTTCAGGCCGCTGAAGGAGAAGTCGAGCGAGCCCTCGCCGAGCATCGGCCGCGGTAGATCGATTGCGCGCGCGTCGCCGCCCTGCGCCGCGCGCTGGATCGACGGTCCGCCGGGATACGGCAGTCCGAGCAGCGCGGCACCCTTGTCGAGCGCTTCGCCCGCGGCGTCGTCGATCGTGCGACCGAGCCGCAGCGCCAGCCCTGGTTCGCGCACGAGGTAGAGCGCGGTGTGGCCGCCGGACGCGACCAGCACGACGCACGGCAGCGGCAGGTCGGGCTCGACCATGAACGACGCGAAGACGTGCGCCTGGATGTGGTCGACGCCGATCAGCGGCAGACCATGACACCACGCCAACGCCTTCGCCGCCGCGATGCCGACCAGCAGGCTGCCGACCATCCCGGGGCGAGTGGTGACGGCGACGGCGTCGAGTTCGTCGGGCGTCGTGCCCGCGTCGTCCAGGGCCTGCCGGACGATCGGCAGCACGCGCGTCATGTGCGAGCGGCTCGCGACCTCCGGCACGACGCCGCGGAAGCGTTCGTGGAGCTCCACCTGGCTGTGCACGACGTTCGACAGCACGCGCGTGCCGTCGGCGACGACCGCGGCCGCGGTCTCGTCGCACGAGGTCTCGATGCCGAGCACGAGACGACCTCTCGTTCCGCCGACCATCTCAGCGACCGTGCGTAGACGCGACGCGTTCGCGCAGCGTCGCGAGCGCCGCGGCGAGTTGCGGGTCGTCGTCGACCGCGGCCGGGCGCGCCGGAGTGAACGCGAGCACCTTGCTGAGCTCCGCGACGGCCGCGCGGTACACCGCCGGAACCTCCGACGCGCGAAGCGCGCCGTGCACGCGCTCCGCCGCGGTCGCCGCGAGTTCGGCCGTCACGTCGGGCGCGATCCCGCCGTTGCCGTTCCGCACGTGCGGGTTCGCCGGCGGCGCGACGCCGCCCTCGCCGTCGATGTCGCGGCCCTTGGGCGTCGAGTAGCGCGCGGTGGTGAGCTTGAGCCGGAACTCGCGATCGCGGAACGAGAAGATGCTCTGCACCGACGCCTTGCCGTAGGTCCTCGTACCGACCACCGCGGCGCGCTCGTGATCCTGCAAGGCCCCGGTCAGCACTTCGCTCGCGCTCGCCGTGTTGTGGTTGACGAGCACGACGAGCGGCAGCTTCGGCCAGAGGCAGCGCTCGGGCAGGGCGTCATGGCGTTCGACCTCCACGCCGCGCTTGTGCAGCGTCACGATGCGTCCCGACTCGACGAAGGCGTTCGCGATCCGCACCGCTTCCGTCAGCATGCCGCCGCCGTTCTGCCGCAAGTCGATGACCAGACCGTCCAGCGCGCCGCCGGCTTCGTCACCCAGCGAATGCACGGCGGCGAGGAACTCGTCGCCGACGCCGCGCTGGAAACTCGCGACGTGCACGTAGCCGAGCCGCTGGTCCGCATCGAGCAGACGCGCCCACTTCACCTTCGCCTGCGGCACGTGGTCGCGATCGATCGTGACCTCGAACGGCGGAGTCTCGCCGCGCGCGATGCGCAGCGTGACCTTCGAGCCGGCCGGACCGCGCAGCGCGGCGGCGGCGCGCGTCACGGCGTCGGCCGCGGCGACGTCGGTCAGCTCGACGCCGTCCGCGGCGAGGATCCGATCGCCGACCTGCACGCCCGCGCGCTCCGCCGGGCTGTTCGCGAGCGGGCACTGCACCGTGATCGGCGTCACGTTCTCGACGAGGAGGATCCCGATGCCCTCGTAGGTGCCTTCGAGTTCGCGCGCCTCGAAGTCCGCGACGTCGTCTTTCACGATGAAATCGCCGTGTCGATCGACGGCGCGGACCATCCCCTGGATCGCCTTCACCAGCAGGTCGTGCGGATCCTCTTGCTCGACGAACTCCGTCGCGAGTTGGCGATGCACGATGCGCAGCGCCGCGAGTTCGTCGGGCGGGAGCGTCTCGAAGACCTGCCGCCACAGCAACACACCGAGCGGGACGGCGAGCAGCCCCAGCATCAGGACGGCTACGTGGAGGATCGGCGCGGATGGGCGCTGCATGCCGGCGGCGGATGGTAGCGCGTGCCGCGGGCACGTAGGCCGGAGGATCGTCGCGTGACGCGACGATTCGGAAGGCCGGAGGGCCCCAGCCAATGGAGTGGTCGAGGCCTTCATGGTCGGCGCGTCAGCGACGACGCCTGCAACCCGGCAGGGTTGCGGCCTCGGCCGCGATGGGCCGCCGGCGGAGCGCGCGCGAATCGTGCGGCGGGGGCTGGAACGGCGCGCTCGTCTGGCACACTCTCCCGCGACCCGCAGACAGGAGATCCATCGATGTCGGTTGCGCGCGTGATCCGGATCGAGGGCGTCGAGACGCCCTGCCTCGCACTCACGGAGGACGGCAAGTTGCCCGAGGAGATCGTCGTCTCCTTCCCGAAGGAAGGCTTCCACAGCCAGTACGACGGGCGCGAAGGCGTCACCTTCCGCCTCCAGCCGAGTTCGCGACGCGACCCGGTGCCGAGCTACGTCGAGATCTTCGACGAATGACCGCGCGCCGACTCGGCGTGATCCTCGCGGCCGGCCTGGCGGTCACGGTCTCGCGCGCGCAGGAGTCGCCGCAGGCGGAGCTCGAGCGCATCCGCGGCGAGCACGGCGTTGTCGCGCTTGCGGCGTGCGTCGTGCGTGAGGGCGAGGTCACGCAGCTCGCGGCCGCCGGCAAGCGCCGCCGGGGCGGCAGCGAGGACGTCACGGTCGACGACCGCTGGCACCTCGGTTCGTGCACGAAGGCGATGACCGCGACGCTCTGCGGGATGTTCGTCGACGAGGGCCGCCTGACGTTCGAGACGACCTTGCCCGAACTGTTCCCGGCGCTCGGCGACGCGATGCACGCCGGCTGGCGCGAGGTCACGCTGCGCGACCTGCTGCGCCATCGCTCGGGGATGTGTGCGAATCCGTTCGTCGACGGTCTCTGGCGGCGCATGGCCGAGCACGACGGACCGCTGCCCGCGATCCGCGCCGAGGTCGCCGAGGAACTGCTCTCGCGCGCACCGGAGTTCGAGCACGGCAGCTTCCACTACTCGAACGCCGGCTACATCGTCGCGGGCGCCGCGCTCGAGCGGATCGGTGCGAAGAGCTGGGAGGACCTGATGAGCGAGCGGCTCTTCGTCCCGCTCGGCATGACCAGCGCGGGCTTCGGTCCGCCGGGCGTCGCGGACCGCGACGAACAACCCTGCGGCCATCTCGGCGCCGAGCGCGCCGTGCCGGTGCGTCCGGGTCGCGGCGCCGACAACCCCCCGGCGCTCGGTCCCGCGGGCACCGTGCACGCGAGCCTTCGCGACTGGGCGCGCTTCATCGCCTTGCAGCTCGGCCACGACTCCCATGACCCGCCGCTGATCCGCAAGGACACGCTCGCGGACTTGCACCGTCCGCCCGAGGGCGGTGAGTACGCCTGCGGCTTCGGCGTGACGAAGCGAGCCTGGACGAAGGGCCTCGTGCTCACGCACTCGGGCAGCAACACGATGTGGTACTGCGTGGTGTGGATGGCACCCGCCGACGACTTCGCGGTGCTCGTCGCGTGCAACCAGGCCGGAGAGAAGGCCGAGCGCGCGGTCGATGCGGTGGCGGGGGACTGGATCGCGCGTTTCGCGCATCCCGCCAAGCGCTGAACCGACGCTCGCGACGGGTTCCCGGCATCATGCGCGGCGGTCGGCGCCTGCGACCGCGCCGCTCCGGTCGCGGAACGCGGCTTGCTCGCGGCGCGCGCTCCGCCCTCGACCCTCGACGCTCCGCCTCATGCATCGCATCGCGATCTCGTCCGCCGTTCTCGTCTTCGTCGCCGGACTCTCCGCGCAGGGACTCGTCGCCGATCTCGAACTTGGCGTCGATCGCAGTCCGAGTTCGGCGGCCTGGGAGATCGGGTCCTCCGCCTCACTCGTGTGGTTTTCGGCGAACGGGACGGGCGTGGGCGTCGAGCCCTTCGTCAGCGACGGCACGCCCGCGGGCACGCGCCTGCTCGCGGACCTGCAAGCGGGGACGGCATCGTCGGAGCCGAAGAACTTCGTCGCGTTCGCGAGCGGCGCCGCGTTCACGACGCGCTTTCCGCCGCTCTTGTGGACGAGCGACGGCACGCGCGCCGGGACGCGGTCGTGCGCGGTGGTGATGGACGACACCGTCGGGCCCTGCGCAGGGGCGACGCTCCTCTACTTCCCCGGTTGGGATGCGGCGACGGGACGCGAGCTCTTCGTCAGCGACGGCACGCCGGCCGGCACGCGGCTCGTCGCGGACCTCACGCCCGGCGTGTCGTCGTCGTCGTTGAGCGCGCTGCGGACTTCGGGCGACGAGTTGTTCTTCGTGCTCGGCGACGCGCTCTGGCGCAGCGACGGCACTGCCGCCGGCACGATCGAGATCGCGCCGAGCGCGACGACCGGCACGGTCGACGATCTCTGCGTCGTGAACGGCGTGGTGTTCGCCGCGACGCGGCGCGGCAACGCCGGCGAAGTCTGGCGGAGCGACGGAACGCTCGCGGGCACCTCGCTCGTGCGCGCGGGCTTCACCTGGTCGCCGAACCGGCTCGCAGCACTCGGGCCGCTCCTGCTCTTCGTCGCCGACGACGGCGCGAGCGGGACCGAGCCGTGGGTGAGCGACGGATCGCCCGGCGGCACGCGCGTGCTCGCCGATCTCCAGGCCCCGGGCAGCGGCTACCCCTCGGTCTACACGCCGTTCTGCGTGACCGGCGCCTTGGCGTTCTTCTGCGCCGACGACGGCCTGCACGGCGCCGAGCTGTGGTCGACCGACGGCACGCCGTCCGGCACGCGGCTCGTGAGCGACCTCTGGAACGGGACCTGGTCCTCGAACCCGCAGGCGATCACCGCGTGGGGGACGGGCGTCGCGTTCGCCGCGGACCACTGGGCGTCCGGTCGCGAGCTGTGGTTCAGCGACGGCAGCGCGGCCGGCACGCGCCTCGTCGTCGACCTGCTGCCGAACGGCGACTCGCAGCCGGCGATGCTCGCCGCGCTCGGCACGCGGCTGTTCTTCGTTGCGAACGACCGCACGCACGGCTTCGAGCCGCACGTGACCGACGGCAGCGCGGCGGGGACGCAGTTGCTCGCCGACCTGCTGTGGACGCCGATCGGTTCGCAGCCGGCGGACTTCGCGCGCTTCGGGCAGCGCACGGTGTTCCGCGCGACGACCGCGGCTTTCGGCAGCGAGCCCTGGCTCAGCGACGGCAGCGCCGCGGGCACGCAGCTCCTCGCCGATCTGGTGCCCGGGCCGGCGGGTTCCGTCGCCAACTCGTTCTTCGAGTGGCGCGGGCGCATCTGGTTCTCCGCGACGCGCCCGGCCGAGGGCCATGAACTCTGGACGAGCGACGGCACGGCGGCGGGAACTTCGCTCTTCTTGGACCTCCTGCCGGGGCCGACGGGTTCGCAGCCGAGCGCGTTCACGCCGCTGCGCGATCGCCTGGTCTTTGCGGCGGGCGCCGATGTCGTCACTCGCGAGCTGTGGGTCAGCGACGGCACGCCGGGCGGGACCGCGATGCTCGACCTCGATCCGGCGAGCGGCTCGCGCCCCGAGGGCTTCGTGAGGTACGGCGACGCGTTGCTCTTCGTCGCGGGCGACACGGCACACGGTCGCGAACTGTGGATCAGCGACGGCAGCGCGGCGGGGACGCGGCTCGTGACCGAACTGGTGCCAGGTCCGCAGGGCTCGGCGATCACGGATCTTGCCGCGAGCGGCGGGCTCGTCTGGTTCAGCGGGAGCGACACGCCGTTCGTCTACTTCCCGGTCACCGACTCGGTGTTCGTCACCGACGGCACGGCGGCGGGAACGCGGCGCGTCGTCCGGTTCGCGGCGGGCACCTCGCCGTCGGACTACGTCGCCTTCGCCGGTCGCACCTGGTTCGTCACCGCGTCCGGGTTCGAGCGCAAGCTGTGGTCGAGCGACGGGACCACCGTGGGCACACGCATCGAGTACGACCCCTCGCCGGGCTTCGCGTTCACCCACGCGCTCGTCGTCGCGGGCGGCAAGCTGTTCTTCGTCGTGGGCGATCGCATCGTCTCGACCGACGGCAGCGCGGCGCCGTTCCGCGTGCACGCGCTTGCGCCCGGCGCGTCGCCGCGCGAGGTCCTCGCGCTCGGTTCGAGTTCGCGCATCGTGTTCAGCGCCGCGGATCCGGCGAGCGGCCGCGAACTGTGGACGAGCGACGGCACGGCGACCGGCACGCGGATGCTCGACGAGATCGCCGCCGGACCGACGAGCACGAATCCGGAGTGGTTGGTCCGCGCCGGCGACGCGATCTGGTTCCGCTACGACGACCCCCGCGTCGGCAGCGAGCTCTTCGTGCTACGCCTCGCGGAAGCCGAGGGCGCTCTCGCCGAACGCTTCGGCCAGGGCTGCCCCGGTTCATCGGGCGTCTCGTCGATCGGCGCGATCGGCCAGCCCGTGCTCGGCGACGCCGGCTTCGCCGTCACGCTCGACGCAGCCGCGCCGAATGCGCCCGCGTTCTTCCTGATCGGCGCTTCGCTCTTCACCGGCGGCGACGTCCTCGCCTGCTCCTTCAAACTCATCCCGCCCGCGATCGCCGTCGGTTGGACGACCGACGCTTCGGGCCACGCGGTGCAAGCTCTCGCGATCCCGAACTCGCCGTCACTGCTCGGCGCCGAGCTCTACGCGCATTGGCTCCAGATCGACCCCGCCGGCGGCTTCCTCGGCGCGCTCGCATTGAGCGACATGCTCGAGATCGTCGTGGGGCGCTGAACGCAAGTGATGGGCAGAGCCGGACTTGAACCGGCGACCCCAGCATTTTCAATGCTGTGCTCTACCAACTGAGCTATCCGCCCGCATCGAGCGTCGTGCGAGAGCTGCGCGCGCTGCGAGGGCGCGAACGCTAGGCAGGGCTGCGTGGTCGGTCAAGGGTCGAGTCGCGCTGCGTCACGAGTGGAACACCGCGCGTGCGGCGGTGACGTCGCGGGCGATCTGGGCGGTCAACTCCGAGGCACCGGCGAAGCGTTGTTCTCCGCGGAGGCGCGCGACGAAGGAGACCTCGAGCACGGCGCCGTAGAGATCGCCCGCGAAGTCGAAGACGTGGACTTCGAGGCGAGGTGCATCCGACGCAGCGGCGGGAGCGCCGAAGGTCGGGCACGAGCCGAGGTTCGCGACGCCGCAGCGCGACTCGCCGCGCACCAGGACCTCGACGGCGTACACGCCGGCCGGCGGCAGCACGAGGCTCTGCGGGATCACGTTCGCGGTCGGGAAGCCGAGTGCTCTGCCGCGGCCGTCGCCGTGGACGACTTCGCCGTAGGCCTGCGGCCAGCGGCCGAGCATGCGGTGGGCGAGCGCGAGGTCGCCGGCGCGAATCGCGAGGCGGATCGCGGTCGAGGAGATCGGCTTGCCGTCGACGGCGACGCGCGTGCCCTCGCTGACCGCGAAACCGAACTCGGCGCCGAGTTGCTCCATGCGCTCCTTGTCACCCTCGCGGTTCCTGCCGATCGCGGCGTCGTGGCCGAGGAGCAGGGCCTTGGTGCGCAGGCCGCGGACCAGGATGCGCTCGGTGAAACCGCGCGCGTCGATGTCGCGCAGGGCCTCGTCGAAGTCGAGCAGGAGCACTCGGCCGACCCCGGCCCGGCGGAGCAGGCGCAGCCGGTGCGGCAGGGCGACCAGCCACTCCACCCGCTCACCGGCGAGCAGTTCGTCGGGGTGGTTGCGGAACGTGACGACCGTCGGCAGCGAGTGGGTCGACGAACCGAGCTCGACGAGTTCGAAGAGCAGGCGCTGGTGGCCGAGGTGGACGCCGTCGAAGACCCCGATCAGGACGGCCGAAGCGGCTTCGATCGCGCCTGCGCCGTGGACCGCGGCGAGGTCCAGTCCGTCGAGCGCGGCGAGCCCGTCGAGGATCCTCACGCCCGAGCCTGGCCGCGGCTCGGTGCTGGGACCCTCTCCTCCATCTCCAGGAGGCGGGTCCGCACGCGGAGCTTCTCGACCGAGCTGAGCCGGTCGACGAACAACACGCCGCGCAGATGGTCGATCTCGTGCTGGACGATCCGCGCGACGAAGTCCGTCAACCGCTCCTCGTGGACGGCCCCTTGCAGGTCCTGGAAACGGATCGCGACGGTGACCGCGCGCTCGACGTCGGCGTAGAGCCCCGGGAAGGACAGGCAGCCCTCCTCGCCGAACTCCTTGCCCTTGCGCTCGAGGAGCTCCGGGTTGACCAGGACCCGCTCGCCGCTCCGGTCCTCCGGATCGCCGCTCGGGTTGAAGACCAGCAGGTCGAGTTCGACCCCGACTTGCGGTGCAGCGAGCCCCACGCCCTTGCTGGAGTACATCGTCTCGAGCATCTGCTCGGCGAGGCGGGAGAGGTCGGGGCCGAAGGACTCGACCTTCTTGCCGCCACGCCGCAGGACGGGGCCGGGGTACTGAACGACGTCCATGTTCGATTGCGTGGGCGGGGCCTGGCCGTGGTGGCGTTGCGGGCCCGTTCGAGCGTGGCTAGAGTCCTCGCCCCTCGGAACGGCGTCAAGCGTCGGCCGCGGACCCCTCCCATGGACCTGAGCAAGCACCTGGAAAAGGCCGAGGACGCCGTCAAGCGCAAGAACTACGCGTTTGCGGTGAACCTGTACGGCCAACTCCTCGGCTTGCAGCCCGACAACGGCGCCGCGCGCGCGGGATTGCGGGTCGCGCTGTTCAAGAAGGCCGAGCAGCGCAAGCCGTCGAAGCTGATCGCGATCGTGTTCGGCGGGATCCACCTCGTGATCGCGAAGGCGTGCACGACGCTCGGCCGGCACGGCGCCGCGGCGAAGAGCCTCGAGCGCTACCTCGCGCTCGATCCGCTCGCCGAAGGCGTGAACCTCGCGCTCGCGCACGCGCTCGAGCGGGCGGGCCTGACGTCGTCGGCGCTCGCTGTCTACCGGTCCTGGGCGAACCAGCAGCCGCGGAGCCTGGTCGCGGCGCGCGAGGCGGGGCGGCTGCACTACGGCAAGGGCGAGCTGCAGGACGCGCTCGCGATGTTCGAGCAGGCGCTGAGGGTCGATCCCCGCGACCAGGACTCCCTGCGCGCGCGCAAGAACCTCGCAGCCGAGGGGGCCCTGCGGAAGTCGGGGCTCGAGACCGCGCAGTCGTCGCGCGACCTGATCAAGGACAAGGAGACCAACAAGCGGCTCGAACGCGCCCAGCGCTTGCAGCTGACGCCCGAGGAGATCGAGTCCGAACTCGACGCGATCGAGGCGCGCCTGGCGAAGGCCCAGGACGACGCCGATTCGATGCTGCGCGCGGCGGAGCTCTACGAGATGAAGCGCGACCTCCGCGGCGCGCTCGACCAGCTCGAACGCGCGAAGACGGTCCGGCCGAGCGACGCGTCGGTCGCGGGTCGCCTGGCCGACGTCCGCATCAAGCTCCAGGAGCAGCTCGTGCAGCAGGCAGAGGCGCGGGGCGACGGCGCTGCGGCGACGAACGCTCGGCGCGTGCTGAGCGAGATGCGCGTTTCGGAGTACCGGCGCCGCGTGGCGGTGAACCCCACCGATCTCGGCTTCCGCTTCGAACTCGGCGCGGCGCTGTTCGAGGTCGGCGACATCGACGGCGCGATCGCGGAGCTCCAGCAGGCCGCGAAGGACCCGCGCAAGGCGGTCGAGGCCCTGCTCACGCTCGGCCGCGCGTTCTGCGGCAAGGGCCTCGTCGACCTCGCCCGCGCGCAGTTCGACAAGGCGCTCGCGACGACCGGCGGAGCAACCGGCCGGCTCGGCAAGGAGATCCTCTACGAGCTCGGCGGTCTCGCCGAAGCGGGCGGCGACCGTGCCGCCGCGAAGAAGCACTACTCCGCGATCCTGGAGCTCGACTGGAGCTACAAGGACGCGGCCGATCGCGTGGCGCGCCTGCAGGCGTCCTGAGCGATCCCCGATCCAACCGAACCAAGAACCTCGAA
Source organism: Planctomycetota bacterium (assembly GCA_016235155.1). Classification (GTDB taxonomy): domain Bacteria; phylum Planctomycetota; class UBA1135; order UBA1135; family UBA2386; genus JACRLW01. The sequence goes on along the minus strand of JACRLW010000112.1, from coordinate 8,743 downwards.
ACGACCAAGACGACGACCGATGGCTCACAGCAAGCAGGCGGAGAAGCGCATCCGCCAGAACGAGAAGGCGCGCGACCGGAACAAGGCCCAGTCCTCCAAGGTGAAGACGCTCGTGAAGCGCGTCCTCGGCGCCGCCGAGGACGGTGATGTCGCGACCGCGGAAGGCACGATCGCCGCGGCGTTCAAGGCCGTCGACAAGGCGGCGAAGAACCGCGTCCTGCACCCCAGGACCGCGGCGCGTCGCAAGTCCCGGTTGCAGCGGGCGCTGAACCAGGCGAAGGCGAAGAAGAACTGAGCGCGCAAGGAGTGCGGAGCTTCCGCGACGGCCGGAGTCGCGCCGGCCTGATCGCACCCGAGATTCGGCGCGGCGGCGAGTCCGGGAGTTTCCGGGCGATCCGATCGATGTCGGCCGCCCAATCGCAACGCCGGTCCCTCCGCGCCCTCGCGGCGATTGCACGACTCACAACGACCCATTCGGAACCATGATCAAGGTCGACCAACTCAGGAAGAACTTCGGTTCGATCGTCGCCGTCGACGGGATCTCGTTCGAGGTGAAGCCCGGCGAGGTCCTCGGCTTCCTCGGCCCGAACGGGGCCGGGAAATCGACGACGATGAAGATCCTCACCTGCTTCCTCGCGCCGGACTCGGGCCGCGCGGAGGTCGCCGGCTGCGACATCGAGAAGGACCCCGTCGGCGTGCGACAGCGCGTCGGCTACGTCCCCGAGCACGCGCCGCTCTACGACGACATGACCGTGCACGGTTTCCTGTCGTTCGTCGGCGACGTGCGCGGCATGGGCGGATCGAACCTGCGCGACGCGATCGACAGGGTCGTGTCGAGCTGCGCGATCGAAAAGGTCGTCCACCGGCGCATCGAGACGCTCTCGAAGGGCTTCAAGCGCCGCGTCGGCCTCGCGCAGGCGTTCCTGCACGACCCGTCGACGCTGATCCTCGACGAACCGACCGACGGTCTCGACCCGAACCAGAAGTTCGAGGTGCGCGAGTTGATCAAGAAGATGGGCAAGCAGAAGGTGATCGTGATCTCGACCCACATCCTCGAGGAGGTCGACGCGGTGTGCTCGCGCGCGATCATCATCGCGAAGGGCAGGGTGCTTGCGGACGGCACGCCGGCGGAACTGACCCAGCGCGGCGGCGGCAAGCTCGAGGCCTACTTCCGCAAGATCACGACGGCTGCCGAGCAGCAGGAGAGTGCGGCATGAGCGCGACCACGGCGGTCTTCAAGCGCGAGTTCCGGGGCTACTTCGGCACTCCTCTCGCGTACGTATTCCTCGTCGCGTTCCTCGCGACCGCGGCGTTCATGCCCTTCTCGCAGTCGTTCTTCGAGATCCGCGACGCCAGCCTGCGCCTGTTCTTCGCGAGCCTCCCCTCGCTGTTCGCCTTCTTCGCGCCGGCCGTCGCCATGCGCATGTGGGCGGAGGAGCGTCGCACCGGGACGATCGAACTGCTGCTCACGCTGCCGGTGACGATCAAGCAGGCGGTGCTCGGCAAGTTCCTCGCCGGCTGGGCCTTCTTCGGGATCGCGCTGCTGCTCACCAGTTCGATGGTGTTCACGGTGAGCTACCTCGGCGACCCGGACCTGGGCCCGATCTTCACCGGCTACGTCGGCGCGTTCCTGCTCGCCGGGGCGTACCTCGCGATCGGCGCGTTCTTCTCCGCGCTGACCAAGAACCAGGTCATCGCCTTCGTGCTCGGCGCGGCGGCGTGCGCCCTGTTCGTGTGGGTCGGATCGCCGGCCGTCACCAAGTTCGTCGAGGGGAGCGAGTCCGGGGCCATCTCGCGCTTCGTCTCCAACTTCCTCGGCTCCATGAGCTTCCTCACGCACTACGACCCGATGCAGCAGGGCATGCTCGCGCTCGGGCACGTGGTCGCGATCCTCGGCACGACCGTCGGCTTCCTCTGCGCCACGGTCCTGCTGCTCACCGAAACCAAGTCGCGCTGAACGGAGATCGAACCCGATGACCGGCAGTCACCGCTCCCTGGTCGCGACGGCGCTCGTCCTCGTCATCACGCTCTGCTCGACCTTCCTGGTCACGCAGTGCGCCGGCGACGTCGCCCGCTTCGACCTGACCGCGAACAACCTCTTCACGTTGTCCGACGGCACCAAGCAGATCATCGACGGCTTGCAGAAGCCGCTGACGATGCAGCTCTACTACTCGAAGTCGCTGGTCGACCGTTCGGGTCAGGACCGGCTTCGCGAGCTGAACAACTACTACGTCTACGTGCGCGACCTGCTGCGCTCCTACGAGCGCTACGGCAAGGGCAAGCTGAAGCTCGAGGAGTACGACCCGCGTGGGTTCTCCGAAGCCGAGCAGGAAGCGGATCGCCTCGGCGTGAACCGCTTTCCCGGCGGCGAGGACGAGGGCCTCTACTTCGGCATGGCGGTGACCAGCGAGGCGGGCGCCAAGCAGGTCGTCAAGGTCTTCGACGCGATGCGGCAGTCGCAGGTCGAGTACCAGGTCAGCGAGGCGATCGAACTCGCGACCGCGCGCAAGAAGACCAAGGTCGGCGTGCTGTCCTCGCTCGACGTCACCGGGGGCAACATGACTCCGATGATGCGGCAGATGATGCAGATGCAGGGGCAGCGGGTGCCGGAGCCCTGGGGCAACTTCGAGGCTCTGCAGCAGTCGTCGTACGAGGTGACCGACGTCAAGGCGGACGCCGAGACGATCGACGCGGAGTTCGACTACCTGGTCGTCGTCCACCCGAAGAACCTCGCCGACAAGACGCTCTTCGCGATCGACCAGTTCGTGATGCGCGGCGGCAAGCTGATCGCCTTCGTCGACCCGGCGGCGCTCGTCGCCGACCCGGCACCCTCCAATCCGCAGAATCCCTACGGCGGCAGCGACCACGACTCGTCGAGCAACCTCGACAAGCTGTTTGCCGCGTGGGGCGCGCGTGTCCAGCCCGGCAAGTTCGCGGGCGACCTGGACCTCGCGCAGCTCCAGCCGACGCGCCGCGGCGGACGCCAACCGATGATCGGCCTGCTCGCGCTCGGTGGCGCGGACGGCGCCGGCGTGGGCGACGCCGTGCCGATCGCGAAGGGCGTCGACTCCAAGATCGTCGTCTGCTTCGCCGGCACGGTGGAGCGGACCGACGCGGCCGTCGACGGCGTCGAGTTGACTCCGATCCTGACGACCACCGCGGCCGGCAACGCGTTCACCGCCGACCGCTTCGAACTCACGGGGATGGGCGGCCCGGACGCGGAGAAGCTCCTCGCGAAGTTCCAGCCCGGCGTCGCGCCCGTCACGATCGCGGCGCGGCTCCACGGGAAGCTGAAGTCCGCCTTCCCCGAGGGCCTCGCGAAGTCCGACGTGGAGGACGGCGAGAAGCCCAAGGACGGCGAGCAGCCCAAGGAGGGCGAGACGCCGAAGCCGGACGACGCCGACTCGAAGACCAACCTGAAGGAGTGCGCCGAACCCAACACGGTCCTCGTCTTCGCGGACGTCGACATGCTGGCCGACAGCTTCTCGTTCCAACGCTTCGGCCCGGGTCTCCTCTATCCGGCGAGCGGCAACCCCGCGGTGTTCCGCAACGCGATCGATTACCTCGCCGGTTCGCCGGCGCTGATGAGCATCCGCTCACGCGGCAACTTCGACCGGCGCTTCGGCAAGGTCGACCAGATCGAACGGGAGGCCGACAAGGCGACGCGAGAGCAGGTGTCACGCATCAACGCCGACAAGGAGCGCTTCCAGCAGGAGCTGCAGAGCCTCCAGTCGCAGGCCAACGAGCAGAACGTCGGCCTGCTGCGCAACGACCTCAAGCAGAAGAGCGACGAACTCCAGAAGCAGATCCGTGAGAAGGAGCGGGAGCTCTTCAAGGTCCAGCGTGAGAAGTCCGAGGCGATCGAGTCGCTCGGCAGCCGGCTGCGCTGGCTGAACGTCCTCGGTGTCCCTCTCGTCGTGCTGCTCGTCGGCGCGGCACTCTGGTTCGTCAACGTGCAGAAACGGCTGGCCACGAAGGGCGGTGCCGCATGATTTCCCAAGCCACGCTCCGCAATCTCGCCGCAACGGCGGGGGTCCTCGTCATCGCGTCCGTGTGGGTCGGCGTCCGCGACCGCACGACGCCGTTCACCTTCCAGAAGGGTCAGTACCTGCTGCCGGGGACCGAACCCGAACGCATCGCCGGGATCGAGGTCAAGCACGAGCAGGACAGCGTCGTCCTGAAGCGCGTCGGCAACCAGTTCCTCGTCGAGAGCGCGAAGAACTACCCGGCGAACAACCGCGAGGTGAACGACCTGATGAACCGGGTGCTCGGCATCCGGCTCGCCGCCGAAGCGACCACGGACAAGGACGCGTACGCGGCGCTCGGCGTCGACGGCGGCGAGAAGTCGACCTCGATCCGCTTCCTCGACAACGAGGGCAAGGAGATCGTCGGCGTGATCACCGGCAAGTCCGAGGCCGGGGAGGACCACGTCCGCCTCACGAACTCGGAGACGGCGTACCGCGTCGAGGAGGGTCTCTACCTCCGCACCAAGCCGCTCGACTACGTCGACAAGCAGCTCCTGCAGCTCGAGCGCAACGACATCCAGAAGGTCGACGTCGCGCCCTCGGGCGGCAAGGTCTACACGATCGACAGCCCCGAGGCCGGCAAGGTGCAGCTCGCGGGGATCCCCGAGGGCAAGAAGGTGAAAGGGACCGAACCCGACGGCGTGGAGGCCGAGGCCAAGGACCTCGAATTCGGCAACGCCTACACGGTGCGCACGCGCTTCGAGGCGGAGTACCGCTTCGAACTCGCCAAGAAGGACGACAAGTGGTTCGTGCGCGCGCGCGCGGCGTACCGCGGTCCGACGAACCTCAGCGAGCGCGACATCAAGGACAAGAGCAAGGAAGAGCTCGAGCGCTTCGACAAGCTCGCTGCGGCGAGCAAGGCCGTCGACGCCTTCAACGGCAAGCACCAGAGCTGGATCTACCAGCTCGGCTCCTGGAAGGCCGACTCGATGACCAAGGCTTTCGACGACCTCGTGCAGGACGACGACGGCCGCCCCGAGAAGGTCACCGCCTCGCACATCCTCATCCCGTGGCAGGGCGCGGAGCGCGCGCCCGCCGAGATCACGCGCACCAAGGACGAGGCGAAGGCGCTGGCCGAGACGCTGCTCGCACAGGTGCTCGCCGACCCGAGCAAGCTCCCCGAGCTCGCGCTCGCGAACTCGAGCTGCCCGAGCAAGGACAAGGGCGGCGACCTCGGCGAGTTCCCCTTCGAGCAGATGAGCAAGCCCTTCTCGGAAGCCGCCTTCAAGCTGAAGGTCGGCGAGGTCGCGCCGCAGATCGTCGAGACCGAGTTCGGCTGGCACGTCATCCAGCGCACCAAGTGAGCGCGCTGCGACTCAGCGACTGAGGGCGAGCTTCAGCGTCCAGCAGGCGAGCGCGGTCGAGAACACGCGCCCGCCGTCCTCGCCCCAGACGCCGATGGGGTCCCAGGAGCCGCGGAAGTTGCCGTCGTCGCGCTGGGAGGAGCCGAGGGCCGCGAGCACCGCGCGACGCCATGCCTCTGCGCGGGCGTCGTCGAGGGGTGCGTGCGCCATGGTCCCGAAGAGCCAGTAGATCTCGTCGATGGAGCCGTCCTCCGTCCGCCAGGCGGGGAGCTTCGCCGCGAGCCGTGCCCGTTGCCGGTCGGCGAATGCCTCGGGCAGGGGCGCGCCGCCCAACTGCGGTCGAAGCGCGAGCGCGACCGCGGTCATGCACTCGCCGCGCTCGCGAGGGAACCGCGTCGCGTGGTCGCCGGTGCGCCGTGAACTGAAGCCGCCGCGCTCGGTGTAGCCCGTGCGTCCCGTCGCTGGATCCGTCATCTGGTCGAGCCAGGTCCTCGTCGTGTCGAACGCGGACGCACTCACATCCAGCTTGAAGTGCTTCCCCGCGACGCAGGCGAGGGAGCACCAGGCGGTGACCGAGGTGTCGTTGTCCCCGTCGCGCGGCTGGTAGCGCCAGACCAAAAAGGGGTTGCGGTGGCGTTCGAGGTAGTCGAGGCCCGCCTGCGCGTTCCTCTTCAGCAGCTTGTAGTCGGACAGCCCGTAGGCCTCGACCATCGCCAGCGTCGCGATCGCGTGGTCGTAGACGAACTCGTTCGAGCTTGCGGCGCCGAACAACCCGGAGGTGGCGTCCTGCTGCTCGCGCAGCCACATCACGCCCTTCTTGACGACGTTTCTGTAGGGACCGAAGCGCATCGTGCTGCCGTTGCTCAGAACGGCGAGCAGGGCGAGGCCGGTGAGCCCGACGTCGTGGGTCGCGCGGCCGCGGCCATCGCATGGGGGCCGGCCCTCGACGTCATGGGCCATGAATCCGTCGGCGTCCCAGCGGCCGTCCTCGCTCTGGTGCGCCGCCAGCCAGGCGAGCCCGAGCTGCAGGGCCGCGGACGCCCGCTCGGTCCGTCCGAGCCGGGCCAGATGGTCCGGATCGTGCGGCAGGCGCGCCTCGCGCGGCGGCCGCTCTTGCGCGGCGAGAGGAAGGACGAGCGCGAGGGGTAACGCGAGGAGCAGCCCGGGGACGTCGAGCGCCATGCCGCCGCGCAACGTCGCGGCCCGGACCGTGGTTCAGCGGCGGTCTCCAGAAACGCCGCGCGGCGCGCTCCCGGTCGGAGAGGCGCGCCGCGCGGGGACTGCGGACCGGCGGGACGGTCCGCGTCGCTCCGTTCGCTCAGTGCACGATGCGCGAGTAGCGGTAGTACGCCTCGAGCGTCAGGCAGAGCAGCGCGGTCGAGTAGACGCGGCCGCCGTCCTCGCCCCACACGCAGACCGGGTCCCAGGAGCCGAGGAAGTTGCCGTCGGCGCGCTGGGTCTTCACGACCGCGTCGTTGAGGTGCTTCTCCCAGGTCTTCCACCAGCCCTCGCCCATCTGGTAGAGGGCGTAGGTCGCGTAGTACCAGTAGTAGTGATCGATCGAACCGTCGGTGGTCCACACCGGCGGCTTCTTCAGGATGAGGTCGGCCTGGCCGCGCATCATCTTGTCCTTCTTCGGGTCGTCGCCGAGGAAGATGCGGCAGAGGAGCGACACGGCGGTCATGCACTCGCCCTTCTCGCGGGGGAAGCGCGTCGAGTGCTCGCCGGTGCGGCGCGAACTCCAGCCGCCGCGCTCGGAGTAACCGGTGCGGAACGAGACCGGATCGGTCATCTGGTCGAACCAGGTGCGGCAGAGGTCGAGCGCCGCGGTGTTGATCTCGAGCTTGAAGAACTGGGCCGAGGAGTACGCCATCAAGCACCAGCCCGTGACCGAGGTGTCGTTGTCGCCGTCGCGCGGCTGATAACGCCAGACCATGTACGGGTTGCGGTGGTACTCGAGGTAGTTGATGCCGTTCTGCGCGTTCTTCTTGAGCAGCTTGTAGTCGGAGAGGCCGTAGGCCTCGACCATCGCCAGCGCCGCGATCGAGTGGTTGTAGAGGAACTCGTTGGAGCTCGTCGTGCCGAAGAGGCCCGTCTTCTCGTCCTGCTGCTCGCGCAGCCACATCACGCCCTTCTTCACGACCTCCTTGTAGGGACCGGAGCGCATCGTGCTGCCGTCGCCGAGGAAGGCGAGCAATGCGAGGCCGGTGAGGCCGACGTCATGGACGGGGTTGCCCGGACCGTCGCAGGCCGCGCCTTCGACGTCGTGCTTCATGAACTCGTCGGCGTCCCAGTGGCCGTCCTCGTCCTGGTGCTTCTTCAGCCATTCGAGAGCGCGCTCGATGCTGAGCGCGGTGCTCTTGCCGCCCTTGCCGAGTCCGCCGCGGCCGCCCTTGCGCCCGCCGTACTTGCCGCCGGCGCCGCCGCCGAGGCCGACCGCGGAGTTCCACTGGTTGCCGTCGAAGGCCGACTCCTTGGTGTCCGAGATATCGTCGGTGAATTCCTCGACGACGTTCTCGTTGATCTCGGTGACCTCGTTCTCCTGGATGACCGGCTCCTCGACCTTCTCGGGCTCGGGCTCGGGTTCCGGCGGCTTCTCCTCGACGATCTCCTTGTTGTCCGGAGGCGGCGTGATCTGGACGATGTTGTCCGGGCCCTTCGAGGGGTCGGCCGGCATCAGGTAGAAGATCGTGATCGCGATGCCGTGGAGGAGGATCGAGAGCATCAACCACGGCGCATGGCGGAGCTGCTCCGCCATGATCTCCTGGAAGCTCTGCTCCTTCTCCCAGATCGGCGGCGTCGTGGTTTGGACGTGGAATCTGGTGGGGTCGATGATGGACATCTGCCGCAGCCCTCGGCTTTGGTGAGAAGAACGGCCCGATTCCGGGCGGTGCAAGCCCGCCGCCTGCACGCTGGCCTGGAACGAGGTCGGCTCCGGAGGGGTTCAGCCGGGGCCGGGGAAGGTAGCGCCGTCCCGGGGATCCGGGAAGGACCCGAGGCGGAAGGACCGGCTCAGCGCCCGAGCAGGTTCGCCGGCCAGATCAGGAGCTGGTTCGCCTTCCACCCCAGGATTTCGCCCTCCAGGCGACGGAGGTGGTCGTTCACGAGCTTGGAGCGGATCGCCTCCTGGACCCTCAGTTCGTCGAAGGACAGGGCCGGCTGCGAGTTCTTCGCGACCAGCTTGGTCACGAACAGGCTCTCGCCGCGCTCGTGGGGACCGCGGACTTCGCCGGCGACGCCGTCCCGGACCAGGTCCTTGATCATCGCGGGCCGCTGGTCGTCGGCCCGGTCCGGACGCACGCCCCGGCACTCCGCCAGGGCGATTCCGCCGAAGCGTCGCGCCAGTTCGGCGGCCGCCTCCGTTCCGGTCCGCCACTCCGCGGCGGCCTGCTCGGCGCGCTGCTTGGAATCGGG
>JACRLW010000108.1:11761-37537 GCA_016235155.1 Planctomycetota bacterium | reverse complement strand
GCCCCTACGCCGTGACGGCGACGGTCACGAGCAGCAACCCGATCTCGTCGGTGTCGATGAACTGGCGTGTGAACGGCGGGTCGTTCACCTCGGTCGCGATGACTCCGACTGCAAACCCGAACGAGTACTCGGCAGCGATCCCCGGCCAGAACGCGGTCGCCACGATCGAGTACCACGTCGACGCGCAGGACAGCGTCGCACCCCGCCGCAGCCCGGCGAGCGGCGAGCATTCCTTCGTGGTCGGCACGTTCACGCGTGTGTGGTTCGACGACCTCGAGACCGATCGCGGTTGGACGCACGGCATGACCGCGACGCAGGACGACTGGCAGCGCGGCGCGCCGCTCGGTCGCTCGGGCACGTCGGGCGGCGTCGCGTGGTCCGACCCCGCGAGTGCCCGGTCCGGGACCAACGTCTGGGCCAACGACCTCGGCGGGACCGGCTTCAACGGCAGCTACGCCAACAGCGTCGCCAACTGGTTGCAGTCGCCGTCGATCGCGACGAACGGTGCGCAGGGACTCCAGCTCCGTTACGCGCGCTGGCTCACGCTCGCGGCGGGCGATACGGCGCGCGTGCTGGTCAACGGCGTCGTCGTGTGGAGCACCTCGACTGCCTTGCGCGACACCGCGTGGCAGGTCGTCACGCATGACATCGCGTCGATCGCGAACGGCCAGGGCCAGCTCTCGGTGCGCTTCGAACTCACGACGAACGCCACGAACGTCGCCGGCGGGTGGAACCTCGACGACGTCGAGCTCTTCGCCGCATCCGACGCCGCGCCGCCGCTCTTCTACGGCAACGCCACGCCCGGGACCGGCAACGTGACGCCCTCGCACGGCCTGTCCGCGTCGGCGCGGATCGGCACGACGATCAGCGTCGACTCAGCGAACCTGCTGCCGGGCGGCTCGGTCGTCCTGTTGCTCAACCTGTTCCCCGACGCGTTGCCGGTGCTCGGCTTCGAGCTCCTCGTGCAGCCGGTGGGCGCGCTCACGGCGTCCGCGACGGCGTCCGGTGGCGGCGCAGCGTCGTGGCCGCTCACCGTCCCGAGCGACCCGGCCTTGGACAACCTCTACCTCTACGTGCAGGTCCTCGGGCTCGACGCCGGTTCGCCGGGTGGCTTGTTCTCCGCGACGCGCGGCATGCGCTTCCGCGTCCACCAGAACTGAGCGGCATGCTCGTCGCCCTCGGACTCTGCCTGACGGCGATCGGCAGCCACGGGCCCGGCGCGATTCGCGCGCCGGGCGCGCATGCGGTCGCCTACGTCACGGACTCGCTTTCGCACGGGACGATCGGCGACGCGTGGCTCTCGCTCGAGGAGGCGATCCTGCTGCACAACGGGCAGTTGGGTTTCCAGCAGCTCTCGCTCGCGGAGCAGGCGCAGGTGAGCCTGATCCCCGGCACGGGCAACACGACCGACGTGACGTGGATCGACATCGACGGCACGAGCACGCCGGTGATCACCGTCGAGCGCGACCTCTCGCCGATCCTCGACACGCCGTTCGGGCTCCTGATCAAGGGCTTCAACGAGGCGCCGATCCTCGACTTCTCCGGGGCGAACATCACCCGCGGACTGCTCGTGCCCGCCAACTCGATGGTGCTCGAGGACCTGATCCTCTCGGGCGGTCCGTACGGCGCCGACGTCGTGCAGACCGACGTCGCGGGACAGTCGGGCCTCACGCTCCGCAACGTGCGCTTCGAGAACCAGACTCGATTCGGACTGCGCATCACGGCGACGACCTCGAGCGCGATCGGCCGCGTGATCGTCGAGGACTGCACGTTCACGAACGTCCCCACCGCGATCACCAACCTCGAGACGGGCGCGTCGCGCACCACGATCTTCGAGGTGCGGAACGTCACGGTGCGCGGCGCCGCGTCGGGACTCGAGTGCGTCCTCGGTCCCGGCGGCACCGGCCGCTACACGCTCGATCGACTCGACGTCGAAGCGAGCGGCTCCGGCCTCCGCATCTCGCGTCCGGGGGGCGCCGATCGCGTCGCGGTCGTCGAGAGCACGCACGTGCGCGTGCGGGCTCCGGAGTGCGTGGCGATCGCGACGTCTCCTACCGGAGTGACGTGGGTGACGCTGCGGATGTGGGATCTCCGCGCGGCACCCGGCGGCCACGCCCTGGTCCTCGGCAATCTCGGCGATCGCGTGTACGGCGACGTCGAGGACTCGAGCTTCGAGGGCGGGGTCGAGGTCCGTGCCGGCGGAGGTCCTGCGCCGCTCGTGTCGACGAACCTCCGCTTCCGCGGCGGCACGGTGATCCTCGGGGGCTCGACGACGCAGAACCCGAGCGTGAGCACGTCGCGCTTCGATCAATGCACGGTGCAGTCGGTCGGCGGCGGCGCGGTCGCGCTCGACGGCTGCTGTGTCGTCGGGGGCGCCTTGACCGGCACCCCGCAGGCTCCTTTCCTCGCGACCGGTTGCCACGTCTCGACGGCGACCGCGACGACCAACGTGCAGCGTTCGAACGACCTCGTCCTGCCGCAGCTCGGCAGCATGTCGATCGCTCCGGAGAACGTCCTCGTCGGCGGCAGCGTCACGCTCGCCGTCGACCTGCCCGCCGGACTCGCCGGGTACTTCCTGCTCGGCCTCACCGATCCGGCTCCCGTGCTCGCGCCGCAACCGCTGCACGTCTACACGCAACCGTCGCTCACGCTGACGATGCCCGGCGTCTACCGCGCGCAGCAGTCGTTCGCGTTGCCGATCCCGAACCAACCCTGGCTCGCGGGGCTCGAGTTCACCGCACAGGTCGCCGTGATCCCCGATCCCGGGATGATCGCGCCCTGGATCCAGCTCCCGCCCGGGCGGCGCTTCGTGCTGCGCTGAGTCACGCATGGGACTGCGGACGTTCTTCGGCGGAAGCCGGGCCGAACTCTGGAAGCGCCTCAGCGACGAGCTCGGCGGCCGCTACGTCGACGGCGGGTTCTGGAAGGGCGACAAGGTCCAGGTCGAACACGGCGAGTGGACGATCACGCTCGACAGGTACGTCGTGTCGACCGGCAAGACGACGCTGGTCTTCACGCGCCTGCGCGCGCCCTACGTGAACCCGGAGCAGTTCCGCTTCACGATCTCTCGCAAGGGGTTCTTCACCGAGCTGGCGAAGTGGTTCGGGATGCAGGACGTCGTCGTGGGTCATCCCCGGTTCGACGCGGACTTCGTCATCAAGGGCAACGACGAGCGCAAGCTGCGCCAGCTGTTCGACTCGCCACGGCTACGCGAACTGCTGGAGGCCCAGCCGAAGGTCCATCTCCAGGTGAGGGACGACGAGGGCTGGTTCGGAGCGACCTATCCGCCCGACACCGACGTCCTGTACTTCCACGTCATCGGCATCATCAAGGACCGAGAACGGCTGAAGTCGCTGTTCGAGCTGTTCGCCGAGACCCTCGAACAGCTCTGCCGCATCGGCGCCGCCTACGAGAAGCCGACCGATCCGCAGCTCTGACGGCCGGCATGCGCGTCCTCATCACGCCGCGACTGGCGCTCGACGAACTCACGGACGCCGATGCGAACTTCCTCGTCGCGCTGCTCAACGACCCGGACTTCCTGCGCTTCATCGGCGACCGTGGCGTGCGCACGGAGACCCAGGCTCTCCGCTACCTCGCGGACGGTCCGTGCGCCAGCTACCGCCGAGTGGGTTTCGGGCTCTGGCTGGTGCGACGACTCGACGACGACGAGCGCCTCGGCATCTGCGGTCTGCTGAAGCGCGACACGCTCGACGACGTCGACCTCGGCTTCGCCTTCCTGCCGCAGTTCCGCGGCCAGGGCTACGCGCGCGAGTCGGGCGCTGCGGTGCTGGCCCACGCCCGCGACGTGCTCGGGATCGCGCGCGTGGTCGCGATCGCGTCGCGCGACAACCACGCGTCGGCGCGTGTGCTCGAGGCGGTCGGACTGCGCTTCGAACGGCTCGTGCGGCTCGGCGTCGAATCGCCCGAAGTCGCGCTGTTCGCTCCCGCGACCTGACAAGGGCTCGCACGACAACCAGTTGGGTTCTTGGGGCGAGTCAGCGGCGACGAGGTGACGCTCGACCTGCCGACCGTCTCGGCGACGGCGGAGATGGCTGCGGTCTCGCGCGCGATGGGCGGCTACCACATCCCGGTCGACAACGACGTCGGTCTTCGCGCGGGACGCGAGAACGGCGCGTGGTCGTGGCCGCGTTACCAGGCGTACTTCGACGGCATCGCGACCGTGCGGCGCTGAAGCGCGCGGGATCGGGGGCATGACGCCTGGGCACCGAGCGGCCAGAATCCGCCGGCCCGCCCGCCCTGCCGGTCCGATCCAAGATGTCCAAGCTCGTCCTCGCGCCGTTTTGCGCCGCCGTCGCGTTCGCTTCCACCGTCCTCGCCCAGTCGCTCGCGCCCGTTCCGCTGTGGAGCGAGGTTGCGGGCGCACCCGCCGCGGCCGTCACTCGGCTCGCCGCCGAGCGCGCGCTGCGGCCCGAGATCACCGGCGCGAGTTTCGTCACCGTCGACGTCGGCGCATTGCGCACGTTCGCCGGCGGCTCCGCGACGCGCCCGGTCTTCGCGCTGCCGCTCGGCTCACGCGTCGCGACGCTGCGCCTCGACAGCTGGCAGCGAATGTGGAAGCACACCCTCGTGCGCGGGCACGTCGACGAGCGCGGCCACTTCCTGATCGCGTTCGACGACGCCGGCATCGCCGCCGCGGCGATCGACGTCGACGACACCGTCTGGTCGCTCGAGCACTCCGGCACTGGTGCCACGCACGTGTTGCTCGCGCTCGACCACGACCGCATGCCGCTGCACATGGGCTGCGGAACGGACCACACGCTCGCCGTCGCCGAACCGCCCACCGGCGCCGAGCCGGCGTCTTCGCCCGCGGGCCTGAACCCGCCGACGACGATCGACGTCGCGGTCTTCTACACGACGGCGGCGCGCACCGGCGCAGGCAGCGCCGCGGCGATGGAGTCGCAGATCGCGCTGCGCATCGGAGTGGCGAGCGACGGCGCCGCGGCGAGCGGAGTCGACCACGCGCTGCGGCTCGTCTACACCGCGGAGACCGCCTATGCGGAAACCGGTTCGACCACCGACCTCAGCCGCTTCCGCAGCACGAGCGACGGGATCATGGACGAGGTCCATGCCGCGCGGACGGCCTACGGCGCCGACCTGATGGCGCTGATCATCAACCAATCGAGTGCGTACTGCGGCGTCGGCTACCTGATGACGAGCCTGTCGACCGGCTTCCGCACGTCGTCGTTCAATGTCACCGTCCGCGGTTGCATGACCGGTCACACGCTCACGCACGAAATGGGTCACACGATGGCGTGCCACCACGACCATGCCAACGGCAGCGGTGCGCTCTATCCCTACAGCTACGGCTACCGCACGCCGGACAACGCGTATCGGACGATCATGGCCTACTCGCCCGGCACGCGCGTGAACCGGTGGTCGTCGCCGCTGGTCACCTACAACGGCTACGTGATGGGCAACGCGGCGACCGAGGACAACGCGCGTTCGCTGAACCAGACCAAGGCGACGGTGTCCGCCTTCTATGCGACCCAGGTCTACGAATGGCGTGGTCTCGACGGCGGCGTCGCCGGACTGAACGGCGAACCGATGCTTGCCGGCGTGGGAACCAAGAGCGCCGCGGTGACTCCCGAGCTCCGCATCACCAGCACGCGCATCGGCGCGCCCGGCGTGCTGGTCTTCGGCCCCGGCGGCCAGAACCTGCCGATCTTCGGCGGCGTGCTCGTCCCGTATGCCGTCTTCACCGCACCAGTCACGGGCGCTGCCGGAACCGTGACATTCGACGTCTCCGTGCTCCGCAACCTCGGACCGGGTATCGAGGTCGTGTTCCAGGCCTGGTTCGTCGACGCGGCGGCCGTGCAAGGTCTCTCCGCGAGCGACGCGCTGTCCGTCACCACGCCGTGAGATCCGACTCCATGCACGCTGCTTCGTACGCCCTCGTTCTCTTCTTCGCCTCGTCGCTGCTCGCGCAGGATCGCGACCTGAGCGTCGCGAAGGAGGAACTCGCCCACGTCTTCGACCGCCCCGCGGGGACGACGATTGGCGACGCGCAGAAACAGAAGCTCGCCGAGTTCCTCGCCAGGTGGGACGCGGCGGACCTCGGGGAGCTCGGCTACGCGAAGGCGCTCCAGCAGTACCTCGCGCGTGACGTGGACGGTGCCGTCGCCACGCTCGACGCCTTCCTCGCACGCCACGATGCGATCGCGATCGCCGAGCACCGCACGATGCTCGGCCGCGTCTACCTGAACGCGGTGAGCGTCGAGGGTCGCAAGGAGTCACCCGACCTCGACAAGCTCGCGCGCTGGGGCGAACGCATGACGCGCTTCTACCCCGACACGCAGATGCTGCTCCGCTTCACAACGGCCGTGGCGCGCAACCTGAAGGACGCGACGCCCTTCCGCGTCGGCGTCGCGCGCGGCGTGGTGCTCTCCGAGCTCGCGCCTGCGCAGAAGGACGAGTTCCTGCGCTCGCTCTACGCACCCGCCGACAACGCCGCCGAGACTCCCGCAGTCACGCCCGCGCTGCCGCTCCGCGCGACACCGGCTGCCCGGCCCGTGGTCGAAGGTGCTGTGAAGGACGGCGACGAACTCGGCGCTCTCGAAGTCGTCCGCACGATCAACGCCGCGTCCTTCGACCTGGCCTCGCTGCGCGGCAAGGTCGTCGTGCTCGACTTCTTCGCGACCTGGTGCCCGCCGTGTCGCGCGGGCGTGCCCGGACTCATCGCACTGCAGAAGCAGCACGGCGACGGCGTGAAGCTCGCCGGCGTGACCCGCTTCTACGGCCGGGGCATGGACTTCTCCGATCCCGCCGCGGAACGCCCGCACGGCGGCAAGACCGTCTCCGGCATCGACGAGACGACCGAGTTCGCGGTCAACGAGTCCTTCGTGAAGGCCTTCGGCGTCGAGTATCCGCTCGTGTTCACCACCGAGAACGAGATGCGCCGGCGCTTCGGCGTGACCGCCATCCCCACCGTCTTCGTGCTCGGCAAGGACGGCCGCATCGCCGGCCGCGTCGTCGGCGGCGGCGAGAGCGCGCACGCGACTCTCGAGAAGCTGATCGAGGACGCGCTGCGCGCCGGCTCAGCGCCCGATCGTCAGAAGTAGCCCATTGGTGAAGTCCGCCCCGAGCGGCGCGTTGGTCGGACCGACGAAGCCCTGCACGACGGCTTGCAGTCCGTAGAGCGCGGGGTCGTCGGGGAGCGGCCAAGACTGTGCGAAGCGGTCATTCGCGATCGGCATCGACGCGAGCAGCACCCAGGCGTTGGGATCGACGTCGAGCGTGCATGGTCCGTTCTGCGGGAACGCGAGCGGGCGCATCGGCGGCGCGCTCAGCACGAGCTGCGCGACGCTGCCCGCCGAGGAGCGGCCTTCGATCGCGAGCCCGCCGCCAGGCGAGCCACCGAGAGAGGCCCACAGCTCCGCGCGGCGCGCCCCGATGCCACAGCCCTCGCTCAGACGATGAACAGCGGCACCGGCGTCGATCACGTGCGGCTCGCGACCCGCCCGCGGGTCGGCCTTCGTGAAGAAGATCCTGCCGCCGGCGCTGGAGTACTCGGGCTGGAGGATGCTCAATCGTCGCGTCACGACATCGAGCGGCTCGTTCGACACGCGGCGCGTTCCCGCGGGCGTGCCGTCGGTGACGAATGTGCCGAAGCCCAGCGGCCAAGGGCCGAAGGCATCGAACCAGACCCGCCCATCGCCGGCCTCGACGAACTCGTCGGCCAACTGTGAGCGATCGATGGTCGAGTTCAGAGGCCGTGTGCCGGCGATCGTGCCGTCGCTCACCATCACGCGGTCCGCCCCTCCCCAAGACGCGTCGAACAACACGCGTTGACCGACGACGGCGAACGGCTGCATGTTGCCGTTGCTCACAAACGATGCCCAGTTCGCCAGTACGACCGTACCGCTCGCCGTGCCATCGGTCGCCAACGCCGTCCCGCTGGCGAGGATGAACAGCTTCGACGCTGTCGCCCTCATGCCGTTGACTCGCCCTTGCGCCACGGGGAATTCCGAGCGGGTACCAGCCAGCGTGCCGTCGCTCGACCAGAGGTGAGTGCCGACACCCGAGACGGTGCTGCCGAACCATGCGCGATCCGCGAAGACCTGCATGACGTCGTCGAACCCCACCGTTCCCAGGGACACCCGCCCCGTCCCCGCCGGCGTGCCGTCGCTGACCCAGAGCGCCGTGGTGCCGGCTTCCCGCACGCGGATGCAGACGCGCGCCCCGACCCGCACCGCGACGCTGATCCGGTTTGCCGCCGGCAGGGGCGCGACGAGCCTCCAGGTCATTCCATCGGTGAGGAACAGCTCATGGAGCCCCTGGTACTCGGTCACCGCGAAGATCCGTTCACCGACAGTCGTGAGCGATCGCACCAGTCCCGGTGGCTGCGGCTGCCGTCGCGACCCGGCAACCGTGCCGTCGGTCGACCACAGACCGGTTCCATCACTGTTCGTGAACACGAAGCGCCCGCCGGCCTCCGCGCCGACACCCCAGTACATCCCATCCGCAATGCAGTGCGTCCCGCCTGGTGTTCCGTCGCTGACGTAGGTCGCGTCGAAGCGCATCGCGTTGCCGGACATCCAATAGAGCGCGCCGAAGATGGCGAGGCCGCGAAAGCGAGCGTAGGCGCAGAATTGCACGCTTCGCGTCAGGGGCGCTCGATTGTTCAGATCGGCGAGCATGGCGGTGTTTGCCGCTGTGCCGTCGGTGAGACCCGGTTCGTCGCCCAGCGCAGAGCCCGTCGCACGGAAGTAGCCGCGTCCGAATGCCACGAACGGAGCAGTGCTGCGGGTGATCGTTCCAACCTGGCCGAGCAACTGGACGCTGTTGATCGTCGGATCGAGCGCGATCAAGTCATCGCGTCCTGCGACGCCGACGAAACGCGAACCGATCGCACGCAGGTTCGCGATGCCCTGGTCAGCCGGCGCGGGAAGCGGGCCGACGTCGATCACCGCGATCGATCCGACGTCGACACGCAGCAAGTGCTCGGCCGAGCCGTCCCATCCGATCAGCCAAAGTGAGCCCGCGACGACGCCGACGACGGCGTTGGCGAATCCCACCTGACCAGGCCAGGGTGAAGTGACCGAGCGGGTCCCCTGAACCGTGCCATCGCTCACCCACGCGAAGTCGCTGCCGAGATTGACGAACCAGGTCCGGCCGTCGAAGGCGATCACCTGTGCGGTCGTCAATCTGAGCCGACCCGTTGTCGCGATCGCCGAGGGAACCGTCCCCTGGGCTGTGCCATCCGTGATCCAAACGGTGTTGGGACTCTGGGTTGGGTTTTCGTTGATGAGTGCGAACGGCCCGGCTGATGCGAGGGTCGGCCAGGCTATCGCGTACCTCCACTCCGGGCGCGCGACGACGAGCGAGGTCCCGGCTGACGACCCATCGGTGCGCCAGAGCTCGCCATCGAATTGGCTCTGCATGAGAAACAGCGCGAAGTCCCCGCCCACACCGTTCAACAGCCCCGACGAGAGACCGCGCAGCCACGGGTGTTGCGGCGTGGATCCCGCGAGGCGGACCGGTACCGGGTTCAGCGCATCCACGGACCACAGTTCGTTCTGCACCACGAAGACCAGCCGCGCTCCGACGACGACGGGGTACTCCACCCTGATGCCGTTCGCCCCGGCGACGATTTCGGCCAGCATCCGCGTCCCCGCCGGCGTGCCGTCGCTGATCCAGAGTTCGCGACCATGCACCCCGTCATCGGCGGTGAAGAACAGCCGTAGGCCGACTTGCACGAGGTCGCGCGGGTCGGAGCCCTCCGGCCCCGTGCGCAGATCGGCGAACAGCCCGGTCGTCGCCGGCATGCCGTTGCTGCGAAACAGCTCGCGCCCGTGCACGCCGTCGTCGGCGCTGAAGAACACCCAGGCGCCGAAGCGCGCGAAGTCGTCGGGGTTCGACGACGCCGGCGCCACCGGCTCGGTGTTGACGTCGACGAGCAGGCGGGGGGCGGATTGGGCCCAGGTCGACGAGATCAGCAGAGTGACGAGGAGGGAGCGCATCACGACCGAGCAGCGAGCTCGATAGCTTGCGTCAGCAGGTCCGTAACGACTCTCCCGGCGGGCAGGGCCCAGCCGGGACGGGCAGGCTCAGGGGTCGAGGCCAGCCTCGACCGCTCGCACGGCCGTCGCGGCCGTCCGGGCCTTCTGCCGGAACTCGGCCGACATTCCGGTGTCGTCAGCCCAACGCTCGAGCGCCTCCGCCGTGACTTCGAACCATCGCTTCGTGCTCAGCGTGACGCCCACCAGATCCGCGGTGACTCGCGTACCGGTCACGGACGCGGGATCCACGCCGGTCGGATTGCTGTAGTTCCGCCATGCCTTGCAGAGCGCCTTGAGCTGCTCGTCGACGGTGCCGATGCGATCCATTCGAAACGACTCGGTCATCGGTCGAACCCTCCACGCTTCAAGATCTCGAGCGCAGCCTCGAGCTCTTTCGTCTGCTCCTTGGTCGGCTGAGCGAATCGCTCCGATTTCAGGGATTGGATGAGCGCGTCCTTCTTGCCGGCGAAGTCCCGCTGGCTCCAGGTCGCGAAACCGGCGCTCGAAAGAGCGCCCTTGAGCTCCTCGAGCACCGCGGCCTGATCCTCACCGACCTTCTCGACGCCCTTGACCACTCTCGCGGCGAGATCGGTGTTCTTTTCGAGCAAGTCGTTCAATGCGCCTCCGGCCATCAGTTCGAGGACCGGCTCGCGGACGTTCCTCTTCAGCGC
Organism: Planctomycetota bacterium; assembly: GCA_016235155.1. Lineage (GTDB taxonomy): Bacteria > Planctomycetota > UBA1135 > UBA1135 > UBA2386 > JACRLW01. The sequence goes on along the minus strand of JACRLW010000108.1, from coordinate 26,847 downwards.
CAGCTCGGTCGCGGCCCTGCCCGTTGCGAAGTACTGCAGGTAGCGAACTCGATTCGTCTCGTTCTCGTTCGCCTTGCCGATCGAAGTATCGGAGTTCAAGGTGGCGAGGAGCGAGGGCACCTTCACCCTGAAGACATCCTTGCCGTCGACGTTCGTCTTCGTGGCGAAGATCGGCGCGATCGCCAGTTCCTTCCGGTTGAAGCCGAACTTGAGCGTCGTTGGATAGAGATCCATGCCGGACCATCCGACCTTCAATCCGAGTGAACTGTCAGTGCCGAAGACCAACGGCGTGGAATGACCGTTCGTGTACGGCGAGGTCGCGAAGATCTTGCCGCCGCCCGGCAGCGCCCCGCCGACGTCTTCCGCAGAGTCCACCCTCGTGACCGCGTCGGACGCGCTCCCATCCGCCTTGGCCGTGCCGTCCTCTTGCGTTCCCGTGAATCGCGCCAGTGCGACCGCGGCGTCACCGGTAGCGAACGTCATGGCCACGCCGGCGAAGAACCGCGACAGACCGCCCACCTTCGAACTGAAGCTCGCCATCACGGGCGGTGTCTTGCCATCCTGAAAGGTCGGCTCGATGACCACCTCGCGACGCGCGATCGTCACGTCGAACGTCGGAGGTGAAGTGTCGAGATCGACACCGACATTCGACTTGGTCGTGAAGAGCATGCGGTCGTAGCCGATGCACGCCGCGAGCGACGACAGACACGACAAGAGCAGCAGCGTTGATGTCTTCATTTCTTTGATTCCGTTCGCTGGGGACTCGACTCCGGCTCCGACGAAGACCAATTGGCGGGTGGCTCTGAGCCGAGCCGCACGCCGAGGAGATCTGCGGACGGCCACTCGAGCCGAAGCGAGCCGTCTTCTGCCGCAATGACGCGCGTCCACCGGTCCCAGCCGACGGACACACCGTACGACTCCTTGCCCAGGCCGATCCCGACACCGATTGCATCCGAACTGGTCGCGACCCCGATCACTCCTTCATTGGCCGCGATCGATCGGACGCGCACGTGTCCGAAACCGAAGAAATGCTCGGTACCAGTGTCAGGGTCGTAGTAGCGGACCATGCAGCCCGCTGAACACAACGCGAGCACCGCTACAAGTGCGCGAGACGGTCTTCGACTTTCCATGGGTTACCCACCTGATCGGCGACAGCGCGCTGGGCGGGAAGCGGCTTCGGCCGCGACGGGTGGGAAGGTAGCGCAGTCCGGACGCCGATCAATGCTCGGGTGCGCAGGGCCGTCACATGCGAAACACCGGCGCGTCGTAGTCGGGGATCGGCGCGTTGAGGGTCGCGGCGAGGGCCAGGCCCAGGGCGTCGCGGGTCTGGCGCGGGTCGAGGATGCCGTCGTCCCAGAGGCGGGCGGTCGAGAAGAACGGGTTGCCCTCCTCCTCGTACTTCGCGCGCACGGGGTCCTCGATCTCGCGGCGCATCGCTTCCGTGAAGACCTCGCCCTTGGCCTCGAGCTGGTCCTTCTTGACCTGGCTCAGGACCGACGCCGCCTGCTCACCGCCCATCACCGAGATGCGTGCGTTGGGCCACATGAAGAGGAAGCGCGGGTCGTAGGCGCGGCCGCACATGCCGTAGTTCCCGGCGCCGAACGAGCCGCCGATCATGACGGTGATCTTCGGGACCTGCGCGGTGGCGACGGCCTGGACCATCTTCGCGCCGTCCTTGGCGATGCCGCCGTTCTCGTACTTCTTGCCGACCATGAAGCCGGTGATGTTCTGGAGGAACAGCAGCGGGATCTTGCGTTGCGCGCAGAGCTCGACGAAGTGCGCTCCCTTCGTCGCGCTCTCGGAGAACAGGATGCCGTTGTTGGCGAGGATGCCGACGGGAATGCCGTGGATGTGGGCGAAGCCGCAGACGAGGGTCGCGCCGTAGCGCGTCTTGAACTCGTGGAGACGGCTGCCGTCGACGAGGCGTGCCAGCACCTCGCGGACGTCGTACGACGTGCGGGTGTCCTTCGGCAGCACGCCGAGCAGTTCCTCCTGGTCGTAGCGCGGTGCCTCGACGGGACGGAACGCGACCGTCTCCGGCTTCTTCTTCTCGAGGTGCGCGACGATCTGCCGCACGAGTTCGAGCCCGTGCTCTTCGTCCTCGGCGAAGTGGTCCGCGACGCCGCTGATGCGCGTGTGCACGTCGGCGCCGCCGAGTTCTTCCGCCGAGACGACTTCACCGGTCGCGGCGCGCACCAGCGGCGGGCCGCCGAGGAAGATCGTGCCGTTGCCCTTCACGATGATGCTCTCGTCGCTCATCGCGGGGACGTAGGCGCCGCCCGCCGTGCACGAACCGAGCACGCAGGCGATCTGCGGGATCCGCGCGGCGGACATGCGTGCCTGGTTGAAGAAGATGCGCCCGAAGTGATCGCGGTCGGGGAAGACATCGGCTTGCAGCGGCAGGAACGCGCCGCCCGAATCGACGAGGTAGACGCAGGGCAGCCGGTTCTGCAGCGCGATGTCCTGCGCGCGGACGTGCTTCTTCACGGTCATCGGCAGGTAGGTCCCGCCCTTCACCGTCGCGTCGTTCGCGACGACCATCACCTCCCGTCCCTGGACGATCCCGATGCCGGTGACGACGCCGGCGCTCGGCGCCTCGCCGTCGTAGAGCCCGTGGGCCGCGAGCGGGGACAGCTCGAGGAACGCGCTGCCCGGGTCGACGATGCGGTCGATGCGCTCCCGCGGAAGCAGCTTCCCGCGTTTGTGGTGCCGCGCGACCGCCTCGTCCGAACCGCCCCGGCGCGCGCGTTCGATCTCCGCGCGAACTCCCTCGGCAAGGGCGAGATGGTGCGCTTGATTCGCCGCGTACTCGGGCGAGCCAGGGCGAACGTTCGAGTGGAGGACCTCGGACATCGGGGGGGAGACGGTAGGCGCGGGGTCGGAGCGGCGCCAATCCGACGCGAGTCGCCGCCGCGTCGGGAACGAGTCGAGCCGGGCCGGAGGTCGATCGCGTAGGGGCCGCTGCCGCCCCGATGAGCGAGTCGATCCTTCTGCCCGTAATCGAGTGCCGCGGCGACGGTGGGGCAATCGGCGAGGGCTCGACTTCCCAAACCGTGCGGTAGCATTCCCGCGCTCTCCCTTCTCTCGGACCCCACACCTTCGGACCGGCAGCATGCGTCGTCTCGTCGACACGCTGATCCTGCTTCTCGTCGCCTACACGATCACGTGGCCCCTCGTCCGCTCCTGGGCCGGCGGTGACGAGCAGATGTCGTCACTCGTCGTCGAGGTGCGAGGACTGAGGGCGCCCGCGGCGACGGTGAGCATCGCGACCGAGGCGGATTCCGCGCGCCGGTCGGAGTGGGTCGCCGTCGCCGAGTTCCATCGCGACGGCGATTCACCGGTCATCCCGCAGCTCGGTGCACGGGACAGCGTCTGGGTCCTGGTCGAGGTCGATCGGATGAGCGTGCCGCCCTACGAACTCGCCGTCGATCGCAGCTCCCTGCCGCCGCGACTCGTCGTCGACCTGCCGTTCCGGCTCGAGACCGACGACGGCTCGCGCTTCGAGGTCGCGCCGGCGTCATCGACCGCGAACGAGACGAAGTGAGCCGCGGCGCCCGGCGTCACGCGCGCGGGTGCAGGCGCGAGTTGATCGCCTCGACACCCGCCGCGAACGCCATCGCGAAGTAGATGTAGCCGCGCGGGATGTGCTGGTCGAAGCCGTCGGCGACGAGCACGACGCCGATCAGGACGAGGAACGCGAGCGCCAGGATCTTGAACGTCGGATGGCGATCGATGAACGCCGAGATCGCGTTCACGAAGACGATCATCACGCCGACGGAGATCACGACCGCGGTCACCATGATGCTGACCTGCGGCACCATCGCGACGGCCGTGATCACCGAGTCCAGCGAGAACACGACGTCGATCATCACGATCTGCGCCAGGACGACGCCGAAGCGCGAGGCGACGCGTGACGCGCGGCGCTCGATCGTGTCCGAGGCCTCCTCGAAGCGGTGGTGGATCTCCAACGTGCTCTTCGCCAGCAGAAACAACCCGCCCACGATCAACACGAGGTCGCGACCGGAGATCGCCTGGTCGGCCACTGTGAGCAGCGTCGCCTCGAGCTTCGCGAGCCAGCTGATCGAGAAGAGCAAGGCGAGTCGCGCGAACATCGCGAGGGCCAGTCCGATCCGTCGCGCGCGCGGGCGGTCCTCCTCCGGCAGTCGGCCGGCGAGGATCGAGATGAAGACGATGTTGTCGATGCCGAGGACGATCTCGAGCATCGTCAGCGTGGCGAGGGCAACCCACGCGGATGGGTCGGCGATCCAGTCGAACATGGTGGCTTGCGCCGGCGGAGCCTGCGCGAGGGTCGCGGACGATAGCGAGGTGAGCCGGAGGATCGATGCGCGCGGCGCGGGGATTCTCCGGCTGCGCACGTGACCGAACCGGCAGCGAACACACGAGACGCCCGGACGGCCGTGCCCGATGGTCCGGCGCGGCGCGTCCAACCAGGGAGGAAACCATGTTCGAGAGAGTTTTCGCGTTCGCGTTCCTGTCGGTCGCCGTCGTCGCCCAGGACTGCCCCCACACCACGACGCGCTTCGTGCCAACCCAGATCACGGTCGGCCCCGTCATCGAGTGCTCGGGAACCAGGATCGTGATCGATGGCGTGCAGTTCGGCGGCGACCAGACCCAGGGCTGTCCGACGGTCGTCGTCGTCGTTCCCGGTCACCTCGAGCCGCAGCACTCTCCCGGCTGCGGAACGATGGTCGTGCCCGACAACGAGGTGGTCATCACGCGGCTTCGCTTCGTGTGCAAGTCGTCGTACTTCCTCTTCATCCGGCTCAGCTCCGAGTGCGTGCAGCAGGACGACCGGATCGTGGGCTCGATCCGCAGCTACAAGGCGATCCCGTGCCCGAACGGCCTGCTCGGCACTCTTGCCGTAGACGGCTGACACGGACTCCGGCGGGGAGGAAGACCGTCACCGACTGCGGATCACGCACACCACAGCGAAGACGCGATCGATGTCCGATCGCGACCCGTCGCGTGCCGCGACAGTCCGCTGGCCTACGAACCCAAGAAGAGGTGTCCGATGATCCGCAGTGCTCTGCTCTCGCTCGCGCTGGCGAGCTTTCTCTCCGCCCAGGACCCGACCTGCCCCCACCAGGTCATCCAGACCGTCACGGTACCGGCCGAGACCGGCCCCTGGGTCGACTGCGCCACGCCGACGATCATCGTCAATGGCGTGAACATCAGTCAGGGCCAGAAGGGTTGCCCGGAGTGGGTGCTGATCGTGCCGCCGGTCGACGTGCCGGTCGTCCTGCCGGGCTCGAACACGCGCACGGTGCTGTCCAGGCGTGATCCGATCCAGAAGGTCCCGTTCGTCTGCAAGACCCGCTTCTTCCTCTTCCTCCCGATCTTCCAGTCCTGCGACCCCGGTGCGCCGGTCGTGCTCGGCCTGGTCGATCGCCTGCGGATCGTCGCCTGTGAAGCCGGAGGCAAGTGACATGAGGCGCTGCTCGATCCTCGCGATCGCGCTGGCGATCGCTGTCGCCGTCCTCTTCGGCGCCGCCGCGCTCCTGCGCGGCGAGCCCGGCGCGACGCCGATCACGGGCGACGCGCCGCCATCACCCGATCTGCGCCGAGCGGAACCCGCTCCACAAGTCGGGCACACGGTCGACGCCGTGATCGAGCGCACCTCGGTCGCCGCAGCGGTCGGGCCCGCCGAGGCGCCGCTCGACTTCGATGCCGCGGTGACCAGGCTCGTCGGAATGGGCGTCGAACTCTCCGAGCTCGTCGCACGCGGGGACCAGGACGCGGCGATGCGCCGGAATCAGGATGTCGGCGAACTGCTGGCGCGGGTCCTCACCACCTTCCCGGACGCTGGGGAGCGCGCGGTCGATCGCATGACCGCGCTCTCGCCCGCCGACGCTTCGCTGGAAGCGAACCTGCGACGACAGGTACTCGTCGTGATCCTCCGCAGCGACCTCGAGGAGCGTCAGCGTCGCACCGAGAAGGGTACGCCCCGCGGCGCGGTCGATGCCCTCGTCGCTGCGATCCTGGCGATCGTCCCGCAGGACGAGCCGACCGCGAACACGCTCGGCGCGGAACTGCTGGTCGACCATCCCTATCTCGGTCCGGCACACGAGGACCCGGTGCTCGAACTCGTCACACTCAGCGCAACCGAGACGTGGCTCACGCAGGTCGCGAGCGACCTGTTGCGCACGCTGTGGCGCAACCTCGAGAAGACGGGTGCCAGGGCTCGCTCGGATCTCGCCAGCCTCGCGCTGCTGTTCTTCGACGACGTCAACCAGGCGCGACGGTTGGCGGCCATCCGCGAACTCGTGCGCGATCCTCGACTGCGGCGCATCGCGATCGAACGGGCGCACGAGCGTCGCGACGCCGCGCTCGCGGGAGCCATCGGCAATGCGGCTGCCGCGGAGCTCGACGCCGCCACCGCGTTCGAGATCGTTCGTGAATTGCACGAACTCGGCGGCAGCACGCTGATCGGCCCCTGTGTGATTGCCGCCGGCCGCGATCCGCCGGCCGCACGGCGTGCCTACGAGGAGGCTCTCGCGGACTCCCGAGACGCCGGATTGCGCGCGGACCTCTTGATGGCGAGCGCCATGGGTCAGGACGGTCCGGCGGTCGAACTGGCGCGCACCGCGTTGCGCGACGACCCCGATCCGGTCGTGCGCGGCCGCGCGATGCTCGCGCTCACGGCCCAACCCGACGCGAGCGTCGGTGAACGGGCGATCTTCGATGCGCTCGACGATCCGCGCTCGGGTTCCGACGCGGACCTGGCGAAGGTCGCGATCCACGGGCTCGAGAACCTGGCGCGACTCGGCGACCGCAACGTCGTCCAGCGCGTCGGCCAGCGGCTCGCGTCGCATCCGCTCCTCGCGGAAGCCGATCGCGCGCGCGTGCGCGCAGTCGTCGGTCGCGTGCTCGGCGATTCCCCTCGCTGAGCGCGCCCGACCGCCCCGGCTCAGCCGAGGCTCACTTCTTCTTCTCGGTGTGCAGCGTGTGCTTGCGCAGGCGTGCGCAGTACTTCTTCAACTCGAGCTTCGCGGCGCCCGGCTTCTTGAGGATCGTGTAGTTCCGATCGCCGGTCTCCGAGCAGACCAGGTGGACGATCTCCTTCTTCTTCTTCGGCTTGGCCATGGGGATGGTCTGGGGTCTGTGGTGGCGGTCGAGGGCGCAGCAAGTTAGCGACGCGCCCGGCGCAAGCAAGCCCGCAGGGCGCCGGTCGTGATGCGCGACGCGAACGAGTTCGATCGCGGCTGCCGGCCCACCGCCTCCGCGGCGGGCCGGCGCTCCCGGACCCGGCGTTTCCGTGCCGGGCCCGGCCATCCGGTCGGGGTTGCCCGACCAAGGGCACTCGACTCTCGGACTTCCCTTGCAGGGGCTTGTCGGTTCGAGCCCGTAGGATGCTTGAGCCCTGATCCACTTCGTCGTGACCGGCTCCGGCCGGGATCCGCTCCGCCGGCCGTTTCCCAGGCGATCCGGTGGGAAGCAGGGCCTCGAACTCGCCAGTTTGTCGTTCCGTCGATGGTCGCAGCCCTGCAGGCACAACGAAGTGGACCAGCACCCGTCGCTCTGGTGACCGGCGCGAGTCGGGGCATCGGCCGCGCGATCGCCGAGGCACTCGCCCACCGGGCGCACTCCGTCGCTCTCGTCGCGCGCCGCCAGGACACCGTCGAACGCGCCGCGCAGGAAATCGCCGAGCGGCACGGCGTGGCCACGCTCGGCATCGCCGCCGATCTCAGGCAGGCTCCGGACTGCGCGGCGGCGGTCGCACGGTGCAATGCCGCGCTCGGAGCGCCTCGGATCCTGGTCCACAACGCGGGGACGGCTCCGTCGGCGCGCTTCGAGGACAACGACGACGCGGTTCTCGAGGAAGCGCTCGGCCTGCACGTGAAGGCCTCGTTCCGCCTGCTCCGCGCGGCGTTGCCGGCCCTGCGAGCGAGCGGACGCGGAACGGTGATCCTGATGGGTTCGACCGCCGGCCTGCGGGGCTTCCCGTTCACGACCGCGTACTGCGCGGCCAAGCACGGCATGGTCGGGCTCGCCCGCGCCCTCGCCGCGGAGTGGGCGCGCGACCGGAACCTCCGCGTGTTCGTCGTCTGTCCGGGCTTCGTCGACACCGACATCACGCGGGATGCGGCGCGAGCCGTCGCCGCGCACGGCCGCAAGACCGTCGACGAGGTGCTCGCCGCGTTCGCGGCGCAGAACCGGATCGGACGTCTCCACCGGCCCGACGAAGTCGCAGCCGCGGTCGTGCGGTTGATCGACGCACGCCCGCCGGGCACCGTCCTCGATCTCGACTCCCCCGATCTCGATCCGGCGAATCCGCAACTCGAACCATGAGCGCGCACGGAACCCGCGGCCCGTTCGACTTCCGCTTCGAGGTCCGCCACGACGGCGTCGCGGTCCTCACGCTCGATCGGCCGGCGTCGTTGAACTCGCTGACCTTCGCGATCTATGGCCAGCTCGAGCGGCTCTTCCTCGACCTCGACCACGATGCGGAGGTGAAAGCCGTCGTCCTGACCGGGGCGGGCAAGGGCTTCTGCAGCGGCGGCGACGTGGAGGACATCATCGGCGCGCTGCAGTCGGCCGACGCCGCCGAGACGTTGCGCTTCACGCGGATGACCGGCGCCGTCGTGCGGAACATGCTGCGGCTCGGCAAGCCGATCGTCGCGGCGGTCAACGGGACGGCAGCCGGAGCGGGAGCCGTCCTCGCGCTCGCGTCCGACCTGCGGGTGCTCTCGACGAGCGCGAGCTTCGCGTTCCTCTTCACCAAGGTCGGGCTCACCGGCGCGGACATGGGCGCCGCGTGGCTCCTGCCGCGCGTGATCGGTCTCGGTCGCGCCGGCGAACTCCTTTTGCTCGGCGACAAGCTCGGCGCGGACGACTGTCTGCGCGCCGGACTGGCGAATCGCGTCGTCGCGCCCGAGCGCGTCCTCGACGAGGCGCTGGCCCTCGCGACGCGCCTCGCCGCCGGACCGTCGCTCGCGCTCGCGATGACCAAGAAGCTGCTCGTGAACGAGGCCGTCATGGACTTCGAGGCGGCGATCGAACAAGAAGCACAGGCGCAGGCGGTGCTCTTGCGCTGTGCGGACCACGCGGAGTTCCTGGCAGCCTGGCGGGAGAAGCGCGCGCCGCGCTTCACGGGACGATGACCGTCGCCGGCGAGCCGGGGCGCGATCCGGTCCTTCCCGACGCGGACCTCGACGAAGCACGGTTGCGCTTCGCGCTGCGCATCCGCGCGTTCGCGCACGACATGCTCGCGCCGCACGCGCGACGCATCGACGAGGACGGCGGGTTCCGTCGCGAATGCGTCGGCGAACTCGCCGCGGCGGGGATCCTCGGCGGCCCGATCGCCGCGCGACACGGCGGCGCGGCATGGACGGCGACGGAACTCGCCATCGCCCACGAGGAGATCGGCGCCGTGTGCGGCAACACGCGCGGCTTCCTCGCCGTGCACACCGGACTCGTCTCGCAGTGCCTCGAACGTCACGGCGACGACGCCCAGCGTGCCCACTGGCTGGGCCGACTGGTCCGCGGCGACGCGATCGGCTGCTTCGCGCTGACAGAGGACGACGCCGGTTCGGACGTCGCCGCGCTGCAGACGCGCGCGCTCCCGACCGACGGCGGCCACCGCCTCACCGGCAGGAAGATCTGGATCACCAACGGCGGCGTCGCGGACGTCGCGCTCGTCTTCGCCAACGCGGACCCCGCGCGCGGCAAGGACGGCATCACCGCGTTCCTCGTCGACACGACCGCCCACGGCCTGCGTCGCGAGCGGATGCCCGGTCGCGAGCTCGGCCACCGCGGCTCGGACCATGCGCAACTCGTGTTCGAGGACGTGTTCGTGCCGTCCGCCGCGGTCGTCGGCGGCGTCGGCAACGGCTTTGCCGTCGCTCTCGACGGACTCCATGCGGGACGTCTCTCGGTCGCCGCCGGCGCGGTCGGCATCCATCGCGCGGCGCTCGCGGCGACGCTCGACTTCGTCACCGCGCGCGTGCAGTTCGGACGCACGCTGGACCGCTTCCAGATGGTGCAGGAACGGATCGCGGACATGACGGTCGAACTGTTCGCGTCGCGTGCCCTCGTCCATCGCTGCGCACGTCGGCGCGACCTCGGCGTCGAGACCGACGGCGACCTGGCGATGGCGAAGCTCTACGCGACGGAAGCTGCGGCGCGGGCATGCGACCACGCCGTGATGCTCCACGGCGGACGCGGCTACTCGACCGCGTATCCGGTCGAACGGCTGCTGCGCGACGTGATGGGCCTGCGCATCTACGAGGGCACGACGTTGATCCAGAAGGGACTCGTCGCGCGCGCGATCACGGCGTCGCGAACGCGAAGGTGATCGTCGCGTCGGCTTCCCACGATCCCGACACCGGTCCCTTCGGTCGGAACTCGGTGATGATCGTCCGACTCTCGACCTGCGGCAGGACTCGCAGCAGCGCGCGCAGCCGCGTGAGTCGCCGCACGCAGAGTTCCTCGCTGCGCACGGCGCGCCCGTCGGCGTCGCGGGAGACGACGACGTCGGGAGCGGCGATGCGGATCCTCGTCTCCGAACCGTAGGCGCTGATGCCCTCGAAGACGTCGAGGAGCCAGACCTGGAAGTCCTCGCGCGGCGTGACTTCGCCGGGCGCCCACAACGCCGACAGCGGCGCCTCGAACGCCACCGTGTCGTCGGTCACGACGATCTCGAGTGAACGACCGGCGATCTCCTCGAAGCGGTCCGGCAGGGTCTCGAGCAGGAACTGCCGCATCGGTCCGGGCTGCGCGTTGATGAGTTCGAGGCCGTCGACGAGATCGCCGTCGGTGAACGAGCCGGCGTCGATGCTGCCGTCGCGGGCGTCCGACTGGGTCTCCGTGCCGAGCGCGAGCGCGAAGGCGCGGCGCAGCTCCGCGAGCTTGCGGATCCGCACTTCGCCGATCGAGTAGAGCACGACGAACAGCGCGAACAGGAGCGTGACCATGTCCGCGTACGGCACGACCCAGAAGTCGTGCTTGGGACCGCCCGGCTCGGCGCCGACGCGTCGCGCCGTGTCACCCATCCGCGGCCTCGACGGCGTAGACGGTCAGCCGGTTGCGCAGCGCACCCGGTGCGATGCCCGACTGGATGCCGACGATGCCCTCGAGCACCATGCTCTTGCGCACACGTTCGCGTTGGCCGAGCCGCTTGAGCTTGAAGGCGAGCGGCAGGCACACGAGGTTGGAGAAGCCGACGCCGTAGACGGTCGCGACGAACGCGACGGCGATGCCGGTGCCGACGTCGACCGGCGTGGCGATGCGTTGCATCGCATGGATGAGGCCGAGCACCGCGCCGAGCACGCCGATGGTCGGGCAGATCGAACCCCAGGTCTCCCAGAAGCGCGCGCCAGCCTGGGTGTGTTGCTCGTCGATCGCGATGTCGGTCTCGACCACGTCGCGGAGCGCGCTCGCGCTCGAGCCGTCGATCGCCTGCACGAGGCAGCGCGCGAGGAACGGATCGGTGTCCGGGCGCGTCGCGACGTCCTCGAGAGCGAGCAGTCCCTCACGCCGCGCCACCGAAGCGAGTTCGAGCAGGCGATCGCGCGTCTCGACCAGATCGCGTCGCGGCGGAAACAGCACCGTGCGGATGCCGGACATGCCGCGGAGGACGTCGGCGCGCGGCGTCGCGACGAGCACGGCGCCGAACGAACCGAGCACGACGATCATGAACGCGGTCCCGGAGAACAGGGCGCGCATCGAACCTTCCGCGAGGTGATGCCCCCCGAGTACGGCGCCGACGCCGATCAGGATCCCGAGGATCGTCATCCAGTCGGGTCGATTCCTCATCGTCGATCCTTGCTTCCTCTCGGCGTTCGCCGCTCTCGACCGCGCAGTGCAAAGGGATGTTCCGGCAACGGCGTCGCGCGGTTGAGCGCGGCGTCCTTCGGATTCCTGGCGGTTCGACGCGCGGCTATCGTGCCGTGGCGTCTCGCGACGCTTCCGAGGCTCGACCGTGGCAGGACCCGACACCAGTCCCTACTGGAATCCCAAGACCGAGACGCTGCCCAGGGAGCAGCTCGCGGCGCTGCAGACCGAGAAGCTCCGGCGGCTGGTCCAACGCGCCTGGAACGAGAGCCCGTTCCATCGCCGCCTCTACGAGCGCGCGCGCGTCACGCCTGATCGCATCAAGACGCTCGACGACATCCGCCGCCTGCCGTTCATGACGCGCGAGGACTGGATGGCGTGCCAGGCGGAGAAGCCGCTGTTCGGCGACCTCGTCACGCGCCCGCGCGCGGACGCGATCCGTTACCACCTCACTTCGGGGACGAGCGGCCGCCAGCCGCTGCGCGTGCTCGACTCGCGCAAGGACTGGGCATGGATCGGCGAGATGTGGTGCTACGGCTTCTGGGCCTTCGGCATCCGCCCGCGCGACACGGTGTTCTTCGCGTTCAGCTATGGCTCGTTCATCGGCTTCTGGGGCGCGCACTACTGCTGCGAGAAGATCGGCTGCCTCGTCCTTCCGTCGGGCAACCTGACGACCGAGGCTCGCGTGAAGCAGCTCGTCGAGATGGAGGCGACGGTCGTCTGCGCCACTCCGACCTACGCCCTGCGGATGGCGCAGTGCGCGCAGCAGATGGGCATCGATCTCCGCAGGGACGGCAAGGTCGAGCGCGTGATCGTCTCCGGCGAACCCGCCGGCAGCATCCCCGCGACCAAACGCCTCATCGAGGAGATGTGGGGTGCGAAGTGCGGCGACACCGCCGGCATGACGGAGATCGGCACGATCATGATCTTCGAGTGCGATCGACAACCCGGCGGCACGCACATCATCGAGGACCACTTCATCGAGGAGGTCCTCGATCCCACAAGCGGTGAACCCGCCGGCTACGGCGAACGCGGCGAGCGGGTGGTGACCTCCTTCGGACGCGGCTTCATCCCGCTGATCCGCTACCGCACGAAGGACCTCGTCGAAAAGGTCCCTCACTCGGACTGCTCGTGCGGTCGCACCGGCGACCTCTACCGCGGCGGCATCCTCGGCCGCGTCGACGACATGAAGCTGATCCGCGGCACGAACGTCTACCCGCGCGCCGTCGAGGCGATCGTCCGCGAGTACCCGGAAGTCGAGGAGTTCCAGATCGTCATCACGCGCGAAGACGACATCCGCGACGAGATCACCGTCCAGTGCGAACTCGCGCCCGACAAGCGCCCGCTCTGGGACGCCCTCGCGCCCCGCATCGGCAAGGACCTCGCCGACGTGCACGAGGGACTCCGCTTCAACGTCGCCCTCGCCGACCCCGGCTCGCTCCCGCGCTTCGAACTCAAGGCGAAGCGTCTCCAGGACCTCCGGCCGAAGGGCTGATCCGCCCTCGACCCACCATGACCCCTCCACGACAGGTCGACGATCTCCTCGGCCGCGAGCTGAGCGCCGACGAGCGCGAACTCCTCGGACTGTACGAACGACTGCGCGCACTCGCGTCGCGCAGCGATCTCGCGCCGTGCGTGACGGCGAACGTCAAGCAGGCGCTGGTGATGATCTGGAACGCGTGCAACGACCTGGCGCTGATCGCCGAGGAGCCGCGCGTCGATTGAGAGCTGCGTCACGGACGCAGCGCGCGGAAACGACGTGAGCAACAGCGCATCGAACGTCGACCGGCTCGAACGCGCGCTGCGCGTCTGGGTCGAATGGACCTCGTCGGGTGCGCGGGAGCCCGACGTGCTGCTCGCGGCCCACCCCGAGTTGCGCGAGTTGCTCGAATCGATGCTCGCCGACCGCCGGCAGGACGCGGCGGCGGCGGTCGAACGGCGCCTCGGCGACTTCCGCCTGCTCCGCGAGATCGGGCGCGGCGGAATGGGTTCGGTGTGGGAGGCGGAGCAGGTCTCGCTCGATCGCCGCGTCGCCGTGAAGCTGCTCGTCGGCGCGAGCACCGCGAGTCCGACCTCGCTCGCGCGCTTCCGCCGCGAGGCGACGACGATCGCTCGCCTCCACCATCCATCGATCGTGCAGGTGCATGCGTCGGGCGTCGACGACGGCACGCCGTGGCTCGCGATGGAACTGATCGACGGCGCGCCGCTCGCCGCGATCGACCAGAAGACGCGCAGCCGCCGCTCGCCGCGCGACTGCGCAACGCTCGTGCGCGACGTCGCGGACGCTCTCGGTCATGCGCATCGATCCGGCGTCGTGCACCGCGACGTGAAGCCGTCGAACGTGCTGGTCCGTCGCGACGGCGCCCCGGTGCTGACCGACTTCGGTCTCGCGCGCGACGACTCGGCGCCGAGCCTGACGCTCGCCGGCGGCGCCGGCGGCACGCCGCAGTACATGGCGCCCGAGCAGATCCGCGGTGAAGCGCCGGCGCCGTCCGCGGACGTGTTCTCCCTCGGCGTGACCCTCTACGAACTGCTCACCGGCGTGCGGCCGTTCGATGCGCCGTCGGCCGAAGCGACGATCGACCGCGTGCTGCGCGACGAGCCGCTCGACCCGCGGCGGATCGAGGCGACGATCGACGGTGACCTTGCCGCGATCGTGCTGAAGGCGATCGAGAAGGACCCGCAACGCCGCTACCAGGACGGCGACGCGATGGCGAACGACCTCGGCGCATGGCTCGCGGGTCGGCCGGTGGTCGCGCGCGTGCCCGGCGCATGGCGCAAGTTGCGCGCGAATGCGCGGCGCCATCCGGTCGCCGCGACGACGATCTTCGCCCTCACGCTGGGCGTGCCGGTCGTCGCGTCCCTGGTCGGCTACCAGATCGCGAAGGCTCCGCTCGTCGTCGCCGGCGAACGCTCGCTCCGCGCCGCGCGCGAAGAGGAGCTGTGGTCGGCGATCGTCGATTCGATCCGACCCGACGGCGGCGGGGAGATGCTGGCGGCCGCGACCGGGCTCGATCGACTTGGAGTCGATCCGGTGATCGTCTTGGCCGCGCGCGCCATGTCGCTCTGCGAACAGAACGCCGCGGACCGCGCGCTCGCCGAACTCGAACAGGGGATCACCCGGTACGGGAGCCGCACTCCGCTCCTCCGCGTCCGCGCGAGCGCGCAGCGCCAGCTCGGCCTGGCGAGCGACGACGTCGTGCCCGCCGAACCCGACGGCCATCTCGACGCCTCCATCGCGGGTCTCGACGAGTACCGCCGTGCTTCGGCCTTCGACGATCTGACCGCCCATC
>JACRLW010000108.1:0-11752 GCA_016235155.1 Planctomycetota bacterium | reverse complement strand
GCGGCGCTGTTCATCGGCGCGATCACGAGTGCACCGATCGCGAGCGCCGCGTACCACCAGGCCTGGGCACGCGCCGCCTCGCGCGCCGAGGACCGTGCCGCGGCGCGCCTCGCGGCGGTGTCGCTGGAGGACCTGTTCCCCGACGCGCCCGGCTCGCGGTTCGCGATCGCATTCGCCTTGCACGACGTCGATCCGGGGCGTGCGCTCGAGATCTACACGTCGATCGCCGACGACGACCGCGCGAAGGCGGTCTGCTTGCGCAACGCCGGCGTGATCCACGAAGCGCAGGGTCGACTCGACGAGGCCGAAGCCGCGTACCGGGCGTCGCTCGAGCGATCGCCCCGGTACGCGCAGGCATGGAACAGCCTCGGCAAGCTCCTGCTCGACCGTTCCCGCCTCGCGGACGCGGAAGCCGCGTTTCGCAAGGCACTTGCCGAGGCGCCCGACTACGTCCCCGCGCGCAACAACCTGGGCATCGTGCTGCGGCGCACCGATCGCGCCGCCGAAGCGACTCTCGAACTGCGGGCCGTCACCACCGCGCGCCCCGACTACGCGCGCGGTCACTACAACCTCGGCAACGCGTTGATGACCCAACGCGACTTTGCCGGCGCCGAAGCGGCGTTCCGCGCCGCGCTGCGCGCGGAACCCGCCTATCAACGCGCCGCGAACAACCTCGGCAACGCGCTGAAGTCGCTCGATCGGTTCGCCGAGGCTATCGACGCCTACGCGCTCGCCGCGCGCCTTGCGCCCAAGGACGTCGTGCCGCGCCACAACCTCGGCGTCGCGCGACGCCTGGCCGGCGATCTGGAAGGCGCCGAACGCGAACTGCTCGAGGCCGCACGCCTCGACCCCAACGTCGAGCCGGTGTGGACCGAGCTCGCCGAAGTGCAGGAGCTGCGGGGCGAAACCGCGTCCGCGGCCGCGAGCCGGCAACGCGTCGAAGAGATCCGCCTGCGGCCGAAGCCCGGCAACGCGACGCCGCGTTTCGAGGAGAGCGGCAAGTGACCGGGCCCGAGACTCCGGCCGTCGACCCGGACGACCGCCTCTTCGCGCGCTGGCAGGCGGGTGACGACGCCGCGTTGACCGAGCTCCTGCGTCTCGAACTGCCGTGGCTGCGCGGGCACGTCGCGGAGCGCCTGGGCCCGCGGCTGCGCGCGAAGGACGAGACGCAGGACCACGTGCAGGACGCGCTCGTCGAGTTCCTTCGCGACGCCCCGCGCTTCCGCGTCGAGTCGCGGGCGCAACTCCGCGCTTTGCTGTCGCGCGTCGTCGAGAACAACCTGCGGGACAAGGACGACTGGTACCGCGCTCGGCGCCGCGCGATGCACCGCGAGTCCCCATTGCCGACCGAGACCGTGCTCCAGCTCGGCGTCGCGCAGCCGACGCAGACCACGCCGAGCGCGGCGGCGTCGAGCTCCGAGTGGAGCGCGTGGGTGCGCCTCGCGCTCGAGTTCCTCGATCCCGACGACCGCCGCATCCTCGTCCTGCGCGAATGGGACGACCGCTCGTTCGTCGAGATCGGCGAGATGTTCGGGATGACGCCCAACGCCGTGCGGATGCGCTGGACGCGCGCCGTCGGCCGTCTCGCGGACCGGGTGCGAGAACTCCAGGCGGGTCGCATCGGAACGTGACCGCGACGACCATGGCGCGGCGACCGCCGCGCCGGATAGCCTCCGCCGCCCCGATGGACGTCGCACTCTCGACCTGGATCGGTGTTCCCCTGCTCGGCGGTGTGATCGGTTGGGTCACCAACTGGATCGCCGTGAAGATGATCTTCCGTCCGATCAAGCCGCGGCGCTTCCTCGGCATCCGCGTGCAAGGGTTGATCGGCCGGCGGCAGAAGGACCTGGCGAGGAGCGTCGGCGAGGTCGTCGGCGACCACCTCGTGCAGCACGACGACATCATCAAGGGCTTCCGCAACGTCGACCTCGACGCGATGTTGACCGAGGTCCTCGAGCGCGGCATGGCGCCCAAGATCGAGGAACTGCGCAACCTGCCCCTGATCGGCGGCTTCTTGACGCCCGAGCGCATCAAGGACCTGCGCGCCGGGATCGTGAAGCAGGTGATGAAGCAGCAGGACGTGATCTTCGAGAAGCTCGAAGAGGCGGTGGAGAAGGGGCTCGACGTCCAGGAACTCGTCGAGAAGAAGGTCGCCGCGTTCCCGGTGCAGAAGCTCGAGTCGATCGTCCTGAAGGTCGCCAGCAGGGAACTCCGCGCCATCGAGTGGCTCGGCGGCCTGCTCGGCGTGCTGATCGGGGTGCTCCAGGTCCTGCTGATCGGGTGGTTCGCGTGACGCGGCGCGAGTCCTGGGCTAGCAGCAGCCACCCCACTTCGAGAGCCAGATGACCCGCACGATCGCCCTGTTCCTGACCGTCGCCCTCGCGGCCGCGGCGGCCGGCAGCGCCCAGGACCCCACCGCGACGAACCAGGCCCAGACCGACTGGCGCATGCCGTTCCGTTCGCCGGGACAGAACGTCCTGCCGCTCGAGCCGATCTTCCAACACCTCCGCCCGATGTACCGCACGGCACAGACCGCGCCGCGCGAACGCAAGCGCTTCGACGAGACCGGCGCGGAGGTCGTCGACGATCCAAGCTGGACGAGGCACCACCAGGAGCTGCTCGCGATGCAGCAGGACCCGGGCTACCTGTCGGTGATCATCCGCGACAGCCAGCACGTGACCGACCGGCGCATCGCGTTCTACGGCGCGTTCTACGTGCCGGTCGTGGAGCACGTCTTCAACCTGATCACCCACATCCCGGGCGAGCCGGTGCGGGAAGTGCGCGAGGAGGCCTTCCTTCGTGCCGTCGAGTACCTCGCCGTGCACTTCTCACGCCGCAACGACGGCGATCTCGAGGAGTGGCGACGCCTCGAAGTCGGGCCGGCGGGCACCCGACCACCACGCCCCGGGGATTGGTCGTTCGCGCTCGACCCCGCGCCGTTCGCGGCGCTCCTCACGATCGGCGAGGACGCCGACCGCCGGCAGGTCCTCTGGTTCTTCGCGCGCTGCGTCGACATCCGGCGCGACTTCGCGCGCGACGTGCTGAACGCGATCCGCCCGACCTTGAAGACGTTGCTCGCCGGCGACCCGTCGCCGGTGCGCGCCGCGGCGCGCGACCTGCTCGATCGCATGGATCCCGATGCGAAGAGCACGCGCCCGGCGGCGGATGCATCGGGCACGGAACTCGTCGCCTGGCTCATGCGCGTCGACCACGAGTTGTTCCCGCCGATCCGCAGGATCTCGTCGGGCCTCGTGGAGCTGTGGCCGAGCGACGATCTGGACCGCGTCGTGCGCGTCGGCGAGGCCGCGTTGCAGACCGGCGCCGCGGGCTCGACCGTCGCCGGCAAGACGGGCGACGGCAGCGCGTACCGCGGCCTCCAGATCGCGGAGGTTCTCGAGCCTCTCGACCGGCTCGGGTTGTTCCCGGGCATGGTGATCACGGCGGTCAACGGCGTTCCCGTCGCCGATGCCGTCGGCCTCTTGAACCTGCTGAGGCGCACGGCGGCGACCACGCGCTCGTACCTGGTCGAGTACGTCGGGCCCGACCAACGCATCGCCGCGATCGAGTACCGCCGTCGCTGACGCGCGCGGGACGCGGCGGTACCATCCCCGCCCCTCGCAGCGCGCCGTGACCCTCGTCTCCCTCGAACGCATCGAGCGCCGATTCGGCGACGTCGAAGTCCTCTGCGGCGCGAGCCTCCGCGTCGACGAAGGCGAACGCATCGGCATCGTCGGCGACAACGGATCCGGCAAGACGACGCTCGTCCGCATCCTCGCCGGTCTCGACGAGCCCGATCGCGGCGCGCGCAATCCGCGGCGCAACCTGCGCATCGCCTACGCGGAGCAGGTCCCGCTCTTGACCCCCGGCACGACGGTCCGCGAGTGGGTCCTGCGCGGCGACGGCACGTTCGACGCCCTCGAACAGCGGATCCGCGGGCTCGAGCACGACCTTGCCGACCACCCCGGCGACCAACGGTTGCTCGCGGAGTACGGCGAGCTCCAGATCCGCTTCGAGGCGGGCGGCGCGCTCGATCGCGGCCACGTCTGCGAACGGGTGATGTACGGACTCGGCTTCACCGACGCGACCTGGCACAAGGACGTCGCGGTGTTGTCGGGCGGCGAGCGGTCGCGTGCCGTGCTGGCCGCGCTGATCACGACGCCCGCGGATCTGTTGATCCTCGACGAGCCGACCAACCACCTCGACCTCGAAGGCATCGAGTTCGTCGAGGAGTACGTGAAGCGATTCCCGGGCGCGGTCGTCACGGTGAGCCACGATCGGCGCTTCCTCGACGCGGTCGCGACGCGCATCGTCGAGGTCGAGGCCGGCGAGACGGCGAGCTACAAGGGCAACTACGCCGCGTATCGCAAGCAACGCGAGCTGCAGTTGCTCTCCGAGGCCCGTGCCTTCGAGAAGCAGCAGGCCTTCCTCGAGAAGGAGATGGACTACATCCGGCGCAACATGGCCGGCCGCATGTCGCGCCAGGCGAAGGGACGCCTCAAGCGGCTGACGCGGGTGCAGGTGCTCGCGCGGCCCAAGCGCGGCAAGCGCACGATGCGGGTCGGCTTCGGCGAGGAGGTCCGGGGCCAGAAGGGCCAGGCGATGGTCGAGGCGACCGGCCTCGTGTTGCGCATCGGCGACCGCACGCTCGTCGATCGCGCCGACTTCCGCGTGTTGTTCGGCGAGATCGTCGCGCTCGTCGGACGCAACGGCGCCGGCAAGAGCACGTTGCTCGAGGCGATCGCCGGCGATCGCGCGCCCGACGGCGGCAAGCTCTCGCGCGCGCACGGACTGCGCATCGGATCGTTCAGCCAGGAGGTGACCGACCTGCCGACCGGCGTGACGGTCCTCGAAGCGTTGCGGCGCGTCGACCCCACTGCCGACGACCGCGACCTGCGCGATCACCTCGGTCTCTTCCTGTTCTCCGGCGACGACGCCGATCAACCGGTCGACGGACTGTCCGGCGGCGAGAAGCAACGGCTCTCGCTCGCGCGCCTGACGCGCGCCGAATACGACCTCCTGCTGCTCGACGAACCGACCAACCACCTCGACGTGACCGGTTGCGAATCCCTCGAACGGTCGATCCTCGAGTTCCCGGGCACGGTGGTGCTGGTCACTCACGATCGCGAGATCCTGTCGTCCGTCGCGGCGCGGATCCTCTGGCTCGACGACGGCAAGGTGAAGAGCCTCGACGGCGGCCTCGAGGCCTGGAGCGCGGCGGTCGCCGAGAAGCGCAGCAGGGAGCGCGAGGCGCAGGCGCGCGATCGGCCGATCTCGAGATCCGCATCCGACGAAGCTCAGAGTGGCGCAGGGCAGGGCGGCGCATCCGGCGGGCGCGGCGACAAGATCCGCAACCCGATGATGTTCGAGCGGCTCGAAGCCGAGATCATGCGGCTCGAAACCGAGCTCGAGACGACGCGCGGCGACATGACGCGCGAAGAGAACTACCGAAGCGCCGAACGCAGCGCGGCGCTCCAGGCGCGCGAGCGCGAGATCCTGGCGTCGCTGAAGGACGCCTACGACCGCTGGGAGAACTGGCAGTGACCGAACGACCCGACCCGCACGAACACCTGCGCTCGCGCATCGCTGCCGCGACGCGCGCCACGTCTCCCGCGGAGCTGCACGCGATCCAGCTCGTGCCGCCGAAGAACCGCGCGCACGGCGACGCCTCGTTCGGTGCCTTCGCTCTCGCGAAGCTGCGCGGCCTGGCGCCGCCGCAGCTCGCCGCCGAGATCGCGGCGGGCGTCGCACCCGACGACGTGATCGAGTCGGTGACCGCGACCGGCCCGTTCGTCAACGCCCGCTTCCGCCGCAGCGCGCTCGCGCGGCACGTCGTGCTCGGTGCGTTGCGCGGCGACCCGCCGTTCGGTCCGGCGCCGGCGAGCGGCAAGTCGATCGTGATCGACTTCTCGTCGCCGAACATCGCCAAGCCGTTCCACATGGGCCACCTGCGCTCGACGGTGATCGGCGCGGCGATCGGTCGCATCTGGCGTCACCTCGGCGCGACGGTCCACGGCATCAACCACCTCGGCGACTGGGGCATGCCCTTCGCCAAGATGATGACGGCCTGGATGCGTTGGGGTGACCCGCAGGAGCTCCAGAAGGCGCCGATGCGCCACATGTTCGAGCTCTACAAGCTCTACACGGCGAAGGCGAAGGACGACCCGGCCCTCGACGCCGAAGCGGCGAAGCACTTCCAGGCGCTCGAGTCCGGCGCGGACAACGAGGAGCGCCGCATGTGGAAGTTCCTCCGCGACGAGTCGCTCGCGGCGTTCCAGGGACCGTACGACCGGCTCGGCGTCGCCTTCGATCACGTCACCGGCGAGTCCTTCTTCGAAGACAAGATGGAAGCCGCGATGGCGCGCGTGACGGCGGCGGGCGTGCTCGAGGTCGACGACGGCGCGGAGGTCGTGAAGCTCGACGCGCAGGGCATCAAGGTGCCGTGCATCCTCAGGAAGAGCGACGGCACGACGCTCTACCACACGCGCGATCTCGCGGCGGCGTTCTGGCGCGAGGCGCAGTACCGTCCCGATCGGATCCTCTACGTCGTCGGCGCCGAGCAGAAGCTGCACTTCGACCAGCTGAAGGCGGTGCTCGCGCGCATGAAAGAGCCGCTCGCCGACCGGATCGAGCACGTCCCCTTCGGCCTGATCCTCGCGAAGAACGAGGAGACCGGGAAGTGGGAGAAGTTCGCGTCGCGCGGCGGCAACGCGATCTTCCTCGACGAAGTGCTCGACGAAGCGGTCGCCAACGTCCGCCGTGTCATCACCGAGAAGAACCCCGGACTCGCCGGCGCCGACCGCGTCGCGGAGCAGGTCGGCGTGTCCGCGATCGTCTTCAACGACCTGAAGAACTCGCGGATCAAGGACGTGAAGTTCGACTGGGAGCAGATGCTGAACTTCGACGGCGAGACCGGGCCGTACGTCCAGTTCGCCGCCGCGCGCCTGTCGGGCATCCTGCGCAAGTCCGACGTCGCGCTGGACGCCGGCGCCGAACTCGGAGCGACGCTCGACTGGAACCTCCTCGCCGACGCGGAGGAGGTCCTGCTCACGATGCTCGACTTCGGCACCACGCTCGAACGCGCCGCCGACCAGAGCGAACCGAGCATCGTCACCGGCTTCACGATCCAGCTCGCCGGTTCGATCCACGCCTACCTGCGCGACCACCACGTGCTCCGCGCCGAGCCCGCCGTGCGCGACGCGCGCCTCGCGTTGGTCGCCGCCGCTCGACGACTGTTGCACGTCGGGCTCGGGTTGCTGGGTGTCGGTGCGCCGGACGAGATGTAGCGCAGGGCTTCAGCCCGCCCGCGAGCGAACCGCGCTGACCATCATCGCGGCGACGTCGATCGCCGCCTGCACGGCCGTCTGCAGCGTGTACGTCGCGAAGGCGAGTTGGACCGGATCCGCGTCCAGACGCTCGATCACCGCGAGACGTCGAAGGAGCGAGACGCTGTCGGCGATGTGTGCCAGCTGCTTGTCGAGAAGCGTTCGGTCCATCACGCGTCCCTCAGCACGGTGCCTCGATAGAGCTCGAGGATCGGCAACAGGTCCCAGTATTCGTTGCGCGCGCGCACCTCGAACTCGAGGCGCCGGCGGTGATCGGTCTCGAGGACGAGGATCCCGTCGCGCAGAACGCGATGAGTCAGGTCCACGGGCGCTTCGGCGATCGCGACGACGTCGCGCTCCGGCGCGAGGACTCGGAGGAGGACGGCGATCGTCGCGGTGCGGCGGTCGTTTCTGGTCGACATGGCGTGCGGCTGGGTAGCCGCCGCCGGTCGGGGCGGCGCTATCCTCTGCCACCCACGACCACCGCGGCGACGCTCCGCGGCCCACCTTCCGCCATGCGACTCCTCTCCCTTCTCGCCGCGATCGCCGTCCTCCTCGTCGGGTCCCTGCACGCGCAGGACGACGAGACGCAGTTCAACCGGCAACAGGCCGAGCGGCTGAACAAGTTCGCGAAGAGCACCTTCGACAAGGGCTTCCCCCGGCAGGCGCGTCTGATCTGGATGCAGACGCTGAAGCTCTACGACCCCGACGACGAGGTTGCGCACAAGGCGATCGGCAACGTGAAGCTCGGCTCGTCGTGGGCTCCCGACTCCAAGTTCAAGTATCCGACGACGGACACCGGGACCGGGGCGGAGGGATCGGCGCTGTTCAAGGCCTACGAGCAGCTCAAGAAGGACCTCGCCGGCGCGCACCGCCGGCAAGCGCAGACCTGGGACCGCGCCGGCCGCAAGGACAAGTCCGAGCACCACTACCAGATGGTGCTGCGCTGGGTGAAGGACGACGCGGAGGCCCAGAAGGCTCTCGCGCATCACGACGTCGGCGGCGTCACCGGCACCGATCTCGAACAGACGCTCTACGACCGCAGCAAGGCGATCGAGCGCGCCGTGAACGAGCAGTCGACGGTCGAGTACCCCGTCGAGACCGTGCAGCAACCCAACGAGACGCTCGACGTCGCGCAGGTGAAGTACGTCACGGTGAAGTCCGAGCACTTCCTGCTGCACGGCGACGCCGAGCAGGAGTCCTTCCTGAAGCAGGCGCTGGTGTGGGCCGAACGCACGGCTCGCGTCACGCCGGTCGCGTTCCCCTGGGAAGCCCGCATGGGCGGCGAGTTCGCCTACTTCACGAGCAAGGACGTCTACAAGCAGATCCTGAAGGCGAACGCCAACCGGGTGCCGGACCTCACGTGGAAGCTGGAGAACACGTCGACCAGCTCGATCGGCGGTCTGGCGATCGGCGCCACCGAGAACACCCAGGTGCTGTTCGACGCCGTCGTGCGCAACGTCGCCAAGGCCCACGCCCTGTTCGGGAGCGACGCCCTGAACGAAGGCATCGGGCACACCTTCGTCGGGATGATGTTCAACAACAACCGGCTGTTCGCCGTCGACCTGAAGAAGCAGGAGGGCACGACGGCGAGCGAGGAGGACCGCGAGTACACGTCCCCGAACTTCGACGTCTGGAAGAACCTCGCCCTCGAGATGGCCTGGAAACTGACGGGTGGCGTGCCCGCGATCGACCTCGCCTGGTGCGACGCCGCGACGTTCACCAACGAGCAGCGCATCAAGTCCTGGTCGTTCTGCGACTACGTGATGCGCCGCGACCCCGAGCTGCTCAGGAAGTTCGACCGGATGATCCTCGAGGCGAAGCAGAAGCGGGAGAAGAAGCCGATCGAGTTCGCCGAGGCGTTCACGACCGGCGCCGGCGTGTCGTTGGTCCAGCTCGACAAGGAGTGGGAGGACTTCTGGACCGAAGCGACCCCCGTGCTCGCGGCGATCCGCAACAACACCCCGCCGCTCATGGCGATCAGCAAGGGCGTGGAGAAGTGGCTCGCGGCGTTCAACGAGGCGCGCGCCGCGAACAACGCCGCGACCGTGAACTGGTCGTCCCAGCTCTCGACGCGCTGCTACGAGCACGCCAACTACCTCAAGGCGAACAAGGGTGAGCGCGGAGTGATCGCGGAGCACCGGCAGATCGTCGACCTCGGCGGCTCACACCTCGGCAACATGTTCGCGCAGATGGCGATCGTCGACGTCGAGGCGAACCAGGCGAGCGCGAAGAAGATGTTCGAGCGCTGGATGCTGATCCCCGGCTACCGCGACGCCCTCGTGCACGACTTCCTCCGCAACGTCGGCATCTACAGCGAGGGCAACATCCTCGTGATGGACGTCGTCGCGGGGCTCGGCTACCCCAAGTCGAAGAGCGCCGGATTCCTCTGTCATCCGTGGCGTGGCGCGACCGGCATCCCGGACAAGGTCGAAGTGGCGTTGATCGGCCCCGAACTCGAGGCCTTCCTCGAGAAGAACGGCCACGCCAAACAGAAGATCGTCGGCTATCCGTTCACGATCCACTTCGGCCAGCAGGTGAACGGTGACCGCCTCTCGTACCGATGCGTCGCGAGGAGCGAACGGGGCGAGCCGATCGAGGGCGCCATCCTGCTCGACGCGGGCACGAACCGCCGCGCGAGCGCACCGGGTGTCGTGACCTTCTATCCCTTCGACCCGCTGCCGCACGGCAAGATCGACGTCACCTGGAGCTGGGAGCAGAACGGCCAGCCGCAGTCCCTGCAGGTGAACTTCACGACGAAGTAGGGACCAGGGCGACTCACAGCATCAGGCGCTTCGCCGGCAGCGTGATCACGGCCACCTCGTCGCCGCGCGCGATCCATGCGCGGTGCTCGACGCCCTCGTAGCTGCTCGTCGCGTCGATGCAGCGCTGCACGTCGCCGACGTGTTCGAAGCGCACGATGCGCCCCGCTTCGCCGCTCGCGATCTGCTCGGCGAGCTGGATGCCGAGCAGGAGGTCGCCCTCCTTCAGGTCGACGTTCGCTTCGACGAGCCGCGGGTGCACGCGATCGACGCGCACGAGGCTGGCCGGGATCGTCGACGGTTCCGCGTTCGGATCGCCGGTGAAGCGCCGCCAGAACGCGAGCGTGACCTTGTGCACGCGCTCGGGGTCGTCGGCGATCGACAGCTCGGAGGTGACGCAGTCCGTCTGCCGGAACACCGCCCAGGCTGCCGCGCTCAGCGGGGCGACCGCCTTCTCGAGCAGCGCGCCGTCGCGTTCGAGCCCGAGGTCGACCGCGAGGTCCGGCGCCGTCTTCAGCACCTGCATCGCCCAGCCCACCGACCACGTGACGGGAGCACCGCCGATCGACTTCAGCACGTCACGCGGGACGATCCCGGCTCGCGCCGCGGGACCGAAGGGATCGACCGACTGGACGACGACCTTGCCGTCGTCGTCGAGCACGGTGAGCCCGAGGTACGGACTGCGCAGCTTCTCGGGCGAGAGCAACACGGTCTGGAGCTTCTGCCGCACGTGGTCGACGGCGATCGCGTAGCCGGTGACCGCGTGCAGGCTCGCGCCGGCGCTGTTGATGCCGAGCAGACGCCCGGCATGGTCGACCAGCGCGCCGCCGCTGTTGCCGGGGTTGATCGCGGCGTCGGTCTCGAGCAGGTGCGGCAGCTTGGCCCAACGACCCTTCACCCGGATCGCCTGGTTCTTCGCGACGATCACGCCCGCGGTCACGGTGCTCGCGCGACCGAGCGGATTGCCGATCGCGATCGCGCCGTCGCCGATCGAAAGCTCGGCCGAGTTGCCGAGCTCCACCGCGTCGACGGTCTCGCCCGGTTCGAGCGCGAGCTGCAAGAGCGCGAGGTCCTCTTCGCGCGAGATGCTCAGCACCGTGGCGCCGAAGACGCGGCCGTCGAAGCGACGCACGCGCACGACGCGGTCCTTCACCATCTCCCCGTTCGGTTCGGTCGCCGAGTCGACGACGTGCCAGTTGGTGAGCGCGAGCCCGCTCGGATCGACGATCACGCCCGATCCCAACCCCTCCACCATCGTGCGCGCTTCCGCGGTCGCGAACGGGTTGTCCTCCTGCTGCTGGGCGGCGAGCGTGATCTCGACGTAGACGTTGAGCATCGCACCCGCGCTCTGCTCGACCACCTTCGCGACCGCCGACCGCGCGCGCGGTTCGTGATGCGTCGCGATCGCTTCGGCGCCGGCGCGATCGAGCTCGGTGCGGAACGCGTTCAGGATCGCGTCGATGCCCGGCACGAGATCGAGGCTCGTCTCGACCTTCGCCTGATCGCCGCGCTGGGCATAGGCGACGTCGATGCGGTCCCGCACGCCCGCGTCGGCGAGCGCCACGACTTCGCCGTCGAGCGAGATCAAGGCGCCGCCGCCGACGTGATTGCCGATCGGTGCGTCGGTCTGGAGCGAAGCACCACGGCGCGCGGACAACACGCCCGCGC
>JACRLW010000124.1 GCA_016235155.1 Planctomycetota bacterium | reverse complement strand
CGAACCCATGAACGGGAGCGCCGTCGAGCAACGCGATCGCCTCGCGCGCGCTGGCGTGCGCGTGTTCGTCGCAGAAGGCGCGCCAACGCCGCGCGGGCAACGCGGCGACGAGCAAGGCGGTCGCGGCCCAGCCCGAGGCGACGTGCAGCGCCGCGTCCGTCCCGAAGAACTCCGCGGCCGCGGCCTCGGCGTCGAGCAAGGGCGGCGTCGTGCCGTAGCCCGCGCGCGCGCTGCCGGGGTGGAGCCCGTACCGCGCGAGAGCGTCCTGCGCGGCGCGGATCACTTCGTCGCGCGCCTGTAGGCCGAGGTACGCGGTGCCGCCGAACCAGAGGTAGCGCTTGCCGTCGACGACGACCTCGGGCCAGGCGCGACTTTCGAACACCGGCAGCCTGCTCATCGCGATCGCTCCTCGCGGCGGACCACCACGACCGGTGCGCCGCGTTCGTCGGCAAGGAGCGCGCCGACGCGCAGATGATCGCCGAACACCGGCGCGAGCACCGCTTCGCACAGCACCTCGCGCGGGGATCCGCACGCCGCGACCTTGCCGTCGGCGAGCAGGGTCACCTTGTGGGCAAACTGCGCGGCGAGGTTGAGGTCGTGGGTGACGACGACGACCGCGCGGCCGTCGCGCGCGCGCGCGGCGAGCAGTTCGAGCACCGCGATCTGCTGGTCGGGATCGAGCGAGGCCGTCGGTTCGTCGCACAACAACACCGGCGTGTCCTGCGCGAGCGCGCGCGCGACGAGCGCACGCTGGCGTTCGCCGCCGGAGATCGTGTCGAGCGGACGATCCCTCAAGGCGAGCAACGCGGTGGCGCGCAGCGCCTCGTGGACCGCATTCGAGTCGCCGTCCGACCCACGCTGCCCGCGCGACGTCCACGCGTAGCGACCGCCGTCGACGAAGTCCCAAACGCTCCGGTCGGGGATCACCGGCAACCCCTGCGGCACGAGCGCCACGCGCCGGGCGCGCTCCCGCACCGAAAGGCCCGCGAGCAAGGCACCGAGGACTTCGACGGCGCCCGCGTCCGGCGTGACGAGCCCGGCCGCGACGCGCAGCAGCGTGGTCTTGCCTGCCCCGTTGGGTCCGACCAGCGCGTGCAGCTCGCCGGCCATGGCGTCCAGGTCGACGCCCTCGAGCGCGGGCTTCGGCGCGCCGCGAGGACGCACGCACAGGTTGCGCAACACGAGCGGGATCACCACGTGACCCGCCTTCGCCCGTACGCGATCAGCAGTGCCAGGAAGAACGGCCCGCCGAGCAGCGACATCAGCACGTTGGGCCGCAGCACGCGCGCGTCGGCGACCAGCACCTGCAAGAGGTCGATGCCGGGGACGAACACGGCGCCGCAGAGCAGCGAGAGCCACAACAGCGTGCGGTGCGAACTGCCGGTGGTCAGTCGCACGACCTGCGGAACCACGAGACCGACGAAGCCGATCTGTCCGGCCGCGGCGACCGCGCACGCGGTCGCGACCGCCGCCGCGACGACGACCAGCGCGCGAACCCGCTCGACGTTCACGCCGACGCTGCGCGCGTCGTCGTCGCCGCTGGCGAGCAGGTCGAGTTCGCGCGCGACCTTGGGAACGACTGCGGCCGCGACGGCGATGCCGAGCGCGACCAGCGCGACGTGGTAGGGCTTGCGTTCGGTGAGCGTGCCCATCGACCAGGCCTGCAGGGCCTGCAGCGTGTCGAGCTGCTGATTGGTCCACAACACGTCCTGCAGCGCGGCGAGCGCACCGGCGATGCACGAGTTGATCGCGACGCCGAGCAAGACGAGCATCGCGAGGCCGCCGCGTTGCGCGAGCCGTTGGCCCAGCAGCACGACGAGACCCGTCACCGACAAGGCACCGATCAGGGCCGCGAGCGTGACGATCCACGGCCCCGCGTCGCTCAGGCTCGCGCCGAGCAGCGTCTGCGCGAAACCGCCGAGCGCCAACAGCGCGAGCGCCGAGCCGAGCGAGGCGCCCGACGTCACCCCGAGCAGGGACGGATCCGCGAGCGGATTGCGAAGCAGGCCTTGCAGCAAGGCACCCGCGACGCTCAGGCTCGCGCCGACGCCGGCACTGGTCAACGCGGACCACACGCGCAGTTCGAGCATGGCCTGCCCGCTCGCGAGCGGATCGCGCAGGCCGAGCATCGCACCGACGCCGCGCAGCAGTTCGTGCGGCGCGAAGTGCAGGCCGCGGCTCGTGCCGATCGCGATCTGACCGGCGAGCACGACGATTCCGAGCGCGGCGAGGAGGAGTGCCACGCGACGCGATGCGACGCGCGCGCGGGCCCCGCCGCCCGCGTTCACCGTCCGTTCCGTCGACTGCGCGCGAGCAGTTCGTCGACGCTCTTGCTCAGCTCTTCCGCGGCCGTCACGATCTCGATCGACGAGGTCGAGAACAGGCTCGGATGGAGCGACACGATGCGGTTGCGCTTCACGGCTTGCATCGACGCGAGCGCGGTCTCGCTGCGCAGCAGCGTCGCGGTCTGGCCGTCCTCTTCGCCGAAGGCCGACGGCACGATGAGGATCTCGGGGTCCATCGCGACGAGTTCCTCGAAGCCGACGCGCACCGAACCGACGTGACCGGCCGACGACGTCGCGTTCGCGAGCCCCGTCAGGCGCAGGATCTCCTCGGCCGGCGTGCGCGATCCGCTGCTCCAGCCCTCGCTGCCGTCGTGCACGTAGAACGCGGCCGACAGGCCGGTGCGGTCGCCGACGTCGCGGATCAGCGCCTCGATGCGCTCCTGCAGCAGTTCGTCGAACTCCTGCGCGCGCTCCTCGACGCCGAGCACCGACGCGATGAGCTTCAGGTCGTGCCGGGCGCCGTCGAGTTCCTCGGGGAGACCGAGCCGGAACACCGGCACGCCCGCCGACTGCAGCGCGGTCATCGTCTCTCCGCTGCTCAGCGTGGTGCAGATCACGAGGTCGGGCTTCAGCGCGAAGATCTCCTCGGCGTCGAAGCGTTCGAAGCGCGGCAGCGTCGCGAACGGCGCGGGCTTCCTCGCGATCGTCGACCAGGTCAACGCCTGGACGGGGATCGCGGCCAATCGTGACGGCGGCCAGATCGCCGCGACCGTGTCCATCAAGGACGCGCTGGCGACGACGACCCGCTGCGGCCGCTTGTCGAGGTGGACCGTGCCGCCCTCGGGCATGCGCACGTCGCGCGCGAAGTTCTCGCCCTCGTCCGCGACGGCCGGCGCGGCGCCCGGCGCGACCGGCGTCGCGCGACGGCTGTCCTTGCGCAGGTACGTGATCGACACGACGGCGAGCAGGACCAGCGGCAGGACCCAGGCGAGGATGCGGAGCGGGGACATGGTTCGCTCCCTGGATCGGCCATCCTGGGGCCGGGTCAGGAATCCGGGTGAGCCCCGGCGTCGCCGGAGCCGGCCCGGGGGTCCATCACCAGCTCGCCTTGCGGACGCCCGGGATCTCGGCGAGGAGGGCGAGCTCGCGGAAGGCGAGGCGGCAGAGGCCGAAGCGGCGCAGGTAGGCGCGCGAGCGGCCGGTCAAGTTGCAGCGGTTGCGGATCCGCGTCGAACTGCTGTCGCGCGGGAGCTTCGCCAACTTGCGTCGTGCGGCGTCGCGCTCCTCCGGAGGGAGCTTGTCGTCGCGGAGGATCGCCATCAACTTCGTGCGCTTCGCCTTGAAGCGCTCGACGGTTCTGCGACGGCGCAGGTTCTTGTGGACTGAGGACGTCTTCGCCATGGACTCGCGGCTCGGAAGGGCCGGGGACAGTAGCGACTCGGCCAAGCGCAGGCGAGGGGTTTCTGTCGGGACCCTGGCCCTCAGCGTCGCCTGGTCTCCTCGGGCTGCTCCTTCAGCGGCCGGATCCGGAAGCCCTCGACGTCGCGCCCGAGCATCTCGATCTCGTCGACGCCGTGCCACTGCTCCCACTGGTCGTTCGGCCGGCGGAGGTTGATCTGCACCCGGTAGCGGGCGTCGGCGACGTCGCTCATGGTGAAGGCCCCCTCCGCCTCGGTCTTGGCCCAGCCGCTGAGGCCCTGGCCGTTCACGTCGGTCATCCACAGGTAGATGTCCTTCGGCTGCGGCTCGCCGAAAGCGGACAGGTCGATCGTCCCGCGCAGCACGTGCGTCGCCGCGAGCGTGATCTGGAGCCCGGTCTCGGCCGCGCCGACGGCCAAGGTCGCCTTGACCTGGGTCGAACGGCCGACCTGCCGCTTGGTCGCGGTGATCGTCCACTCACCGGCGGGGAGCTTCGCGAAGCGGAAGCGGCCGTTCTGGTCGCTGCGCTCGTGACGCGAGATCCAGTCGGTGCGGTTGCCGTCCTTGCTCTTGATCGCGCCGTTGGCGTTGACGTCGGCCTCGGCGGCGAAGGCGCCGTCGGTACCGAGCACGACGCCGTCCAGGCTTCCCGTGCCGACCTCGATCGGCAGGTCGAGGTCCTTGCCGGCCTCGGTCCTGACCGTCGAGCGCCAGATCTCGAGCGAGCGCGCGCGCGGCGCGAACAAGTCCTCCGGCGGCGGCTCCTGGATCTGCACGGTCAGCGAACCGACCGGCACCTGGGCGAATTCGAAGCGGCCCGCCGCGTCGAGCGTGCGGCGCTGGTGCGTGTTCTCGCCCCACACCGTCACGAGGTGGTCCTTCGCGAGCAGGCCGTCGACGGTCACGGTGCCGGTGAGCCGCACGGTCGGGCCCTCGATCCGTTCGGACGCGAGCGTGTCGAGCAAGACCTCGGTCGAGGCTCCGGCTGCGAGCTCGACCTGCTCGGCGGGCAGATCGGTCGCGAACATCGCATCGCGGACGTAGCCGACCATCCCACCGGGCGAGCGGATCGCGCCGAGCGTGCTCACCAGACCCACGCGGTACTCGCCGGGAGCGAGGGCCCGGTAGCGGAACTTGCCCTCGCCGTCGACCGCGGTGATCTGCGGCATCGGCGGCAAGGCACCACGGTTGCCGCCACGCCAGTCGATGGCGTAGACCATGTACTTGCCGCGCGCCGGCGGCGATCCGCCCTCGCTCACCGTGCCCATGATCGAGGCCGGTTCTCCGAAGCGCAGCACGACCGGCGCCGCCGCGGGCAGCGTGGTGCGCAGGTGGCACATGCCGAAGGCCGGGTGGCGAGCGCTCAGCGCGACTTCGTTGCCGCTCACGCAGTCGACGCGCAGCGTGCCGTCGTCCGCGACGCGACCGGCGTGCACGGGCGCATCGGGGATCGCGTTCGAACCGCGCGCGTGTGCGAAGACCTCCGCGCCCGCGGCGGGAGCGCCGTCGGGCCGCTCGACCTTCACGTCGAAGCCGGCCTTCGGCGCGAGCACGAGGTCCACCGTGCGGTCGGCGTCGAGCTTCAACTCCATCGAGCCGGTGGCGTGCTTGGGGCTGTCGGCGAGCACCACGTACGCGCCGCGTTGGAGCCCGGTGACGACCAGCTCACCGTGTTCGCCGCGGGACGTCTTGCCGGCGAGCGGCACCGGCGTGTTGAAACCCCACATCGACATGCCGATCGCGGCTTCGTCGTCCTCGCCGGGCAGGAGCTGCACGCGCGGATCGGCGACCGCACGGTTCTCGCCGTCGAGGATGCGCAGCGTGAGCGTGAGGATCGACGGCAGGCGGATGAGCACGTCGCGCGCGACCGGCTGCGGGTCCGCGAAGGTCCACGGATCGCCGCGCGCGCGCCGCGCCGCGACCACGACGTCGCCCGGGGGCATCCCCGCCATCGTGAACTTGCCCTCGTCGTCGGTGGCCTGCGCGTAGCTCGCGAAGTGCAGCGGTGCTGCCGTGCTGCGCGTTGCGACGAGCACCTCCGCGCCGGCGATCGGTTTGCCCTGGTCGTCCTCGACGCGCCCCACGGCGAGTTCGCCTTCGCTCATGCGGACGGTGCCGAGGTCCTTCTCCTCGCCGGAGCGGACGACGACGCGCGGCTTGACGTGGGGGAGGAGCTCGCGCGCGTTGACCGCGAACAGGTTGCCGCCGGGGACGACGCCGCGGAGCCGGAAGCGACCGTCGCTTCCCGTCCTGGTCTGCGCGATCGGCAGCTTCTCGACCCGCGACTCCACCCAGGGCGGCATCGCGACGACCATCTTCGTGCCCTCGGTCACGAAGATCGCGCCGCGCGGGTCGAAGCGTTCGAAGGGGACGAACGCGAGCACGGATCCCGGCAGGTCGACCGCGCGCACCAGCGCGCCCGCGACCGGTCGATCGTCGGGGCCGACGACGAGGCCGGTCAGGATGCCGCAGGGTTCGACGACGACGTCGCCGAGGTCGACGAGCTCGCCGGGTCCGGCCGCGCGCTCGATCGGGCGCCAGGTCGGCGAATCGCCCTCGCCGTCGGCGAGCAGCAGGTAGGTCGAGTGCGGATAGACGCCTTCTATGGTGAAGCGGCCGTCGTCGCCGCTGACCGTCTCGCCGGCGTCGATCTTCGGTTCGCCGACCTGCTCACCCACGAACGGTCCGACGCCCGGCAGGAACAACACGTCGGGAGCGATCCGGAACAGCTCGACCTTGGCGTTTGCGACCGGCGCCGCCTCGGGAGTGACGAGCCGACCGGTGAACCCGCACAGTGCGGCGCGCACCGACGGGTGCAGGTCCTCGACCGTAGCGTCGACTGGCGCCACCGCGACGCGCGCGCCGGCGTCGACCGCGACGCTGCGCGCGGCGTCGTCCCCGGCCGCGCGCCGCAGTCCGGCGGACGCGTCGCCGTCGGGGTTGGAGGCGACGGGCGCGTCGATCGGCGCGGCCCCGTCGCCGCCGAAGCCGCGCAGCGCGATCCAACCGAGGCCGATCAGGACGGCGAGCGCGACGAGCAGGATGAGCGGGTGTTTCATCGGCGAGGCGTGCGAGGCCCGGGCAGGCGGGGGAGGATCATCGCGTGAACGACACGGCTTGTCCCGGAGCGGGCGAAGCTCCCTCCTCGTGGATCGTCCGCCACGCCGGCCTCGCGGCGCCCGCCTGCACGGCGCTCGACCTCGCCTGCGGCCGCGGGCGGCACGCGCGCTTCCTCGCGGGACGCGGGCATCAGGTGCTCGCCGTCGATCGCGATGCGGTGGCGCTGGCGGGGCTCGCAGGGCTCGCGGGCGTGACGACGCGCTGCGCGGATCTCGAGGACGGAGCGTGGCCCCTGTCCGGCGAGAGCTTCGGGCTGGTCGTCGTCACGCGCTACCTCTGGCGACCGCGCGTCTTGGACCTGATCGCCTGCGTGGGTGACGGCGGCGTGTTGCTCTACGAGACCTTCACGCGCGGGCACGAGCGCCTGGGACGGCCGATGCGCGCGGAGTTCCTGCTCGAAGCTGGGGAACTCCTCGATCTCGCGCGGGGCTGGGCGGACGTGATCGCGCACGAGCAGTGCACGATCGATGGCGCGAAGCCGGCGTTGGTGCAGCGCCTCGCGGCGCGGCGGTCAACGCGTCACGGGTAGGGCTTGCCGGTCTTGGCGTAGTACTTCTGCATGCCGTCGGGGCAGTCGTACACGAGCACGTGGTTGCCGTCGTCGTCGTAGAAATCGCCGACGTAGGTGCACAGCGGGTTGTCGAAGCAATCGTGTTCGGCCATGGGTTCCGCTCCGTGATCGGGTCGGCGCGGGACGATACCCGCCGGACGTGTCCGCGGTCACCGCGATCAGTCGAGGTTCACCGCCGGGCTTGGATCAGTGGCACGACGACGAAGATCGCGCCCGGTGCCATCACTCGTTTCATGCCGTACGTGAGGTCCGAAAGCCCCCGGATCCGCCCGACTGGAGCGTCCCTCCCGATCCTGCGGAAGGCCCGCATGCTGGTCCGAGGGTCGTGGTGCAACAGCCACGCCTCCGCCCATGGCGCTCCGAGTGCATCCGGCGGTTTCGCTTCCCGCGCGGGGTCGAGGTACTCGTCGAAGCGGATCAGTCGGCCGCCGGTGAACGACGCGATCCGGAAGGCGAGCCAGAACGAGTCGGTCTCCAAGGGCTGGTCGTCCGGTCCGCTGGGTGCTGCGAGACCCAGCAGCTGCTGCATGAACTCCGGCGGCTCGTCGGGGTGGGCATGGAAGCGGAGCCGCTCGGCGGCGCTCGCGCCGTCACGCTTGACGATGTCTCGGACCTCGTGGAGGTAGGTTGCGAGGATCCCCTGGTCGAGCGGCTCTTTGGTCACCACGCGGTCGGCCACGTCACCCTCCCGCAGGACGACGAGCGCCTCGTTCTCCAGCATGGATCGACGGGGCTTCGCCTTCCGATCCTGATTGATGCGGTTTCGAATCATCGGCCAGTTGGATCGAGGCGGAGCGAAGACGCGCATCACGTCCATCGCGGCGCGCAGTTCTCGCACCCGTACGTAGCTCGTGTCGGTGACCGCGTAGCCGCCGCCCCAAGCGCGCTCAGGATCAGCGCTAGCGATGTAGATCGCATGCACGCTTCTCGCGGGCAGCGCGGCGTATTTCGCCGTTTCGACGGGGCGGAACCTATCCGGCGAACTCGGCGCGACGTGCGCCAGGGTCGTCTCGTCCGTGACCCGCGCACTCGTCCACACCGAATCCGGCTCGTCTTCGATCGCGATCACGCCGTGGTCGCTGCGCAGCGCTGCGGCGAGGGCGACGTCGTTCAGCGTCTTGCCGACGAGATGCTCCGTCGTCCGAGCGGCGAGGTGCTTGCGCTCTTCCTCCAGCATCCCCCGCGCCGCGGTGATCGCCGCGTCGAGGTCGGTCTCGGCGAGCGCGCGCAGATCGGCGAGGGGATCGTGGCGCAGGAGGATGACGAGCCACGACACGACGCCGAACAGCACGGCGAGCAGCGCGGTCCGCAGGACGCGCCGCCGCCGCATCGCGCGGAGTTCGAGCCAGCCTCGCACGGAGTCGCCGGCGAGCGCGCGTTCGAGGTCCTCGGCGAGCGCTTCGGCACTCGGGTAGCGATCGCCCGGCTGTTTGCTCATCGCGCGCTCGACGATCTTGACGACCTCGAGCGGCACCGCGGGGTTGAGCGACCCGAGCGGCGGCGGTTCGACCGAGCCGACCGCGGCGTGCAGTTCGGCGAGCGGCACGCCCGCGAACGGCGCGCGGCCCGAGAGCCCGTAGTAGAGGGTCGCGCCGAGGCCGTAGACGTCGGAGCGCTGGTCGATGCGCAGTCCGCGCGCCTGCTCCGGGGACATGTAGTCGGGCGTGCCGACGATCTCGCCGTCGCTCGCCGCGCGGTCCTTGGCGTGCAGGCCGACGCCGAGATCGATCACCTTGGCGCGATCGTCGACGACCATCACGTTCGCCGGCTTCACGTCGCGGTGGAGGATGTCCCACTCGTGGAGGTCAGCCACCCCGCGGGATGCTTGCGCGCAGAGGTCGATCGCGCGCGCGATCCACTCCGGCGTGCGCAACGCCGAAGCGGTGTCGGCGGCGGCCTCGCCGAGCGGCTCCACCGCAAGTGCCGGGCGATCGCCGTCGCGCGACAGACGGATCGTCGCCGTGCTGTCCTGCGCGTCGGCCGGCGGGCTGATCCGGCCGGCGCGCTCCCGCACGTGCCGCTCGAGGTCGGTCCCGTCCAGGTGCTCCATCACGAGGTACGAGAAGCCGTCGCCACGCCCGAACGCGTGCACCACCGCGACATGATCGCTCTTGAGGGCCGCGAGCTTCCGCGCTTCGTCGAGCACGCCGTCGCCACGGCCGGCGGTGGCGTCGAACACGACCTTGATCGCGACGCGCCGATCGAGATCCGCCTGCACCGCCTCGTAGACGTGGCTGTTGATCCCCGTGCGGTCGAGCCGACGAAGCAGGCGGTAGCCGGGGATCTGCAGCATGCTCCGAACGGGATTTCAGCGCTTCCGGCCGCCGGCGCAACCGGGTCGCGTGCGGCGCCGCCGCCGCTGCGCTTGCAACCGACGTTCGCGGCACCTATGCACGCCGCACCGCGGCGCTGCGCCGTCGCGATCCGAACCGTGACGACGCCCCCCAATTCCGATCTCGTGACCGACGGCATCCGCGTGCGCGCCGCGGCCGAGTTCGTCCCCGACGAATCCGATCCGGCCCGCCCGAGCTACCTCTTCGGCTACCGGATCGTGATGACCAACGAGGGCAACCAGTCCGCCACGCTCGAGGCGAGGCACTGGACGATCGTCGACGGCAACGGCCGGCGCTCCGAGGTGCGCGGCGCGGGCGTCGTCGGCGAGTTCCCCACGCTGCATCCCGGCGACCAGTTCGAGTACTCCAGCCGCTGTCCGTTGACGACGTCGTGGGGGACCATGGAGGGCAGCTACCGCTTCCGCCGGCCCGACGGCACGCGCTTCGATGCGCGCGTCGGACGCTTCTTCCTCGCCATGAACGCGCCGCCGATCGCGCAGCAACTCGAGCGCGACGAGCAGCCGACCAGCGCGCCGTGACGCCGCCGCGCTACGACCTGGCGCAGGATCTCGCGTTCACGGTGCGGCCGATCGGCGTCGTCCGCTCGCCGTACCGCGTCCACGCCGGCACGCCCCGCCAACCGCGTTGCGGCGACGCCGAACCCGGCGCCGTCGTCGTGCGCCACGGCCTCCAGAACCTCCTGCGCGACCTCGACGGTTTCAGCCACGTCTGGCTCGTCACGTGGCTGTGCTACGCCCGCGGCTGGAACGACCTGGTCCTGCCGCCGCGCGACACGCAGAAGCGCGGCCTGTTCGCGACGCGCGCGCCGCACCGTCCGAATCCGATCGGACTCTCGCTCGTCGAACTGCTCTTCGTGCGCAAGCGCGTGCTCGGCATCGGCGCGCACGACCTCCTCGACGGCACGCCGGTCCTCGACGTGAAGCCGTACCTCGCCTACGCCGACTCGGTGACCGACGCGCGCCACGGCTGGGTCGACGGACTCGCCGAGCACGCCGGACCCGACCACCGCGACTGGCGAGCGTGACGGCGTTTGCAGCGCGGGTTCCGCGCCGGCCCTGGGTCCCAGGCGCGCGCGCGCCGATGACGGGGCCGATCCGCATGGCCGCTCCGACCCCGACCGCGCCGTCCGCAGCGACCGCAGTCCGCACACGCGCGCCCGTCCGCGCCGGACGCGCCGAGCCGCGATCGGTCCGTCGGGTCGAGCCCCGCGGCAGCCGTGTTCTCGAACTCTTGGCGCGCGCGCTCGGGATCGTCGCCACGGTCGCGGTCGCGGTCGCGTTCACTCCGCTCGAAGTCGGACTCGCCGCCGCGCTCGTCGCGCTGGGAACCGTCGTCGCCGAAGCCGCGAGCGGCGCCGTCCTCCGTTCGCGGGCGGGACGGACCGACGCGCGTGCCGGCAGCGACATCGCGCCGCTGTTCGCGACGCTCGTGCTCGCGACTTCGCTCTCCGCCGGGCTGTTCGTCGCGAGGCACGAACTCACCGCCCTGCTCGGCGCGCTCGAGATCGAGCGGATGCTGCTGCTCACGGCGCCCCTCGCGATCGTCGGTGCGGGCGTGCGCACGCTTCGCCGATCACGACTCGGACGCCGGATCGACCTCGGCACCATCGCGTCGGGAGTTCTCGCGCTCGGCACCGTGCTCGCCGTCGCAGCCTTCGGCAAGACGGTCACCGCGATGCTTCTCGGCGCCGGCGTCGCGCTCGTCGCGGAGGGCCTGTTCGCGCTCCGCGGCGCCCGTCTCGTGCCGTCGCGCGCGGCATGGCGAGGCACCTGGTCCACGCTGCACGCGGCGCTCGCGGCTCTCCCCGCGAGCCTTGCGATCGCGACCCTGCGTCGTCTCGACGTGCTCGTGGTTTTCGCCGCATACGGACCCGAGTTCGCCGGCCTCTGGTGCGTCGCGCGCGCGATCGCGCTCGAGCCGGGCCGCGCGGTGCTCGGGCTCCTACCCGCGTGGCGGCCGCGCGCACCCGTCGTCAGCTTGTCGCGCGCGCCGGATCTCGTCCTCGTGCCCTGGCTCGCCGGCGCAGCCCTGCTCGCGCCCGCGCTGGTCCACGATCTCGTCGGCCCGCGCTGGGATACCGCCGCCGCATTCGTGCGGACCCTCGCGCCGGCGGGGATCGCGCTGCTCGTCGCGAGCGCACTCGCCACACACGCACGATGCGGCGGATGGATCGCCATGCCGTCCCTGTGGCTGTCCGCCGTCGCCGCGCTCGGCGGCCTCTGCGGCGCCGACGCATTCACCGGCGTGGTCCTCTCCGGCGCGTCGCTGGCGGCGCTCGCGCGCATCCTGCGGTACACGCAACGCGACTCCACAGGCACGGCGGCGCTGGCAGCCGCGATTGCCGGCGTCGGCGTGGCCGCACTGGTGTCGAGTTGCGGACTGCTCGGAGTCGTCGCCTTCCTTCAATCCCGCGGACGGCCCGCTCACGAACTGCTCGTGCTGGCAGTCGCGACGGGAGTCGTACTGCACGCGGCGGCGACGATCGGTTGGTCGCCCTTCATCCGCCACGCAAGAGAATCGCGCATTCCGGTATCGTCCCGCCGACTTTCGTCATGACCCGCGCGACTCCCAGACTGTTCGCCGCCGGCGCGCTCGCGGCCGCGGCGCTCTTCGTCGCCGGCCGCGCAGCACGCGAGACCTTCGGCTCGGGCGAACTCGTCGTCTTCCACGCGCCGTCGATCGTGACGCGCAAGGCGCCCCCGCTCACGGCCAACATCACCGGCCGCTGGTCGGGCGACGAACCGATCCGTTACCGGCTCAACGGCGGCGCCTGGGAGACCCTCGTTCCCGCACTGCCGCGCATGCCCAAGCCGTGGTTCTCCATCGAACTCGATCCCGACGCACTTCTCGTGCGCGGCGACAACCAGCTCGAGATCCACGCCGGACCGCGGACCGAGTCCCTGCACTTCGGCTACGACCCGAGTCCGCCGTCGCTGCCGATGCTCGTCGACTGGTCGAAGCTCGGCGGTCGCGAACTCGAGGCGCAGGACGGAGTCTGGGAAACCGTCCTCGCCGACGGCGAATGGCGCGTGCGCCCGGTACCCGGCACCGAGGACTACGACCGACTGCTCTGCATCACGCCGTCGTTTCCCGGCGGTCGACGCGTCGAGTGCGACATCGTCCTGCGCCGCGCGACACAGTCCGATCAACTGATGGGTGTGGGCGTCCTCCCGTACTGGGCAGGTCACCCCGACGACCCCGGCGTGCGCCCGCGACGCGGCTGGTCGTTCGCGATCGGCTGGTACTACACGCTGTACGGCGCGATCGGC
This sequence comes from Planctomycetota bacterium, assembly GCA_016235155.1. GTDB lineage: Bacteria > Planctomycetota > UBA1135 > UBA1135 > UBA2386 > JACRLW01. Next base: position 1,064 of record JACRLW010000124.1, on the reverse strand, counting down.
ATGGAGTTCTCGCGCAAGCAGGGCGGAGAGGGCTGGCGATGGGTGAGCGCGTACCGCAACGACTACATGCGGCCGAACGAGCCGTATCGCTGCGTGATCGAGTCCTGGGCCGAACGCGGCCGTGATGGCAAGGCTCGCCGGTATCGCGCGCGCATGAAGTGGTGGCCGGTGGTCGAAGCCGAGCCGGAGGATTGGCAGGAGATCGTCGATCGACCGGGGGGGGCATTGCTCGAGGATGAGTACTGCGTGGCGCTGAACGCGCATCGGTGTCAGGCGGAGTTTGGGGCGGTGCGTGTGCTGGCTGTCCCTGATGTCAACGATCCCTGATCCACTTGCCTGTGCCCGCGACCGGCGCCGCCGCCGGCGCGCCGCACCCGATAACGCGCTTCACCCGGCCACCGCCTCCATCTCATCCACGTGCGTCGCGTCCGCCGGCGCCCGCCACTCCGCCGTGCTCTCGCCGCGCTGCGCCAACGGATGCACGGCCAGCGACCGGCCCCAGTCCTGCCGCCACGACAGCAGTTGCTCGATGCTCAATTGCTGCGGTAGCAGCCCGAGCAACTGCGCCGGGGTCTCCTTCTCACCGTTGAAACGCAGCCGGACGTAGTTCCGGTAGCACGTGAACACCCCGAGTTGAAGCGCAAGGAAGCGCCGCTGCTTGGTGTGCAGCCAACTCCGCCGCCGCAGTCGCCCGTTCAGGTCGCGTGCCATCGCCAGTGTCAGGTTGATCCGATGCAGCGGGTTGGTCGTGTCGCGGCGCTGCTTCGACGACACCCGCACGTGCTCGATCACCGGCGACGGCGCGTCGGTTCCGCGTCGGAACGCCTTCTCGAGCAACCGCCGGTAGCCGGTCTTCCGGTCGCTCCGCACCTCCAGCCGTGCCTGACCGTCGCCGACCAGGCGCGCCGCGTACGCCAAGGCCTCACCGACGACCCGCCGCGACTCGTTGAGCCTCTTGCCGTGCCTGGCCCTATCAGCCTCGATCGTGCGGCGCTCGGCCGGCGAACGCCTGCCGCGCGGCGGCAGCGTTCCGACGGCCGTGCCGGCGACGAACATCGTCCGCT
>JACRLW010000123.1 GCA_016235155.1 Planctomycetota bacterium | reverse complement strand
AAGCGGATCGTGCGTTCGCGCGCCGCGTCGAACGCGAGCGCGGCGTCGACGACGGCCGCCGGCAGGACCGCGGTCGTGCGCCGCTCCCACGCGACGCCGTCGAACTCGAAGGTGTCGTTCCGCGCATAGACGAGGCCATCGGTGCCGCCGTGCAGCACGACGCGTGCGCGCGCCGCATCCCAGGTCATCGCGTGCCGCATCCGCGGCCCGGGCAGCGAACCCTGCGCGACGAGGAACCATGCGCCGCCGTCCCAGAGCCAGGTGTCGGCGCTCCCGCCGAAGCCGCCGTAGAGGACGAGTCGCTCGCGCGCGGCGTCGCCGGCGAGCCGGTGGCCGAAGCGCGCGGACGGCGCGATCGCGGGGGTCGCGAGCTGCCATTGCGTTCCGTCCCAGAGCCAGGTGTCGCCGAACAGCACCCCGAGCGCGTCGATCCCGCCGAACAGGACCAGGGCGCCGTCAGCCGTCCCCGACGCAAGCGCGGCGCCCGCCCGCGCCGCCGGCCGCGGCGACGCCTGGACGACCTGCGCCCAATTGCTGCCGTCCCAGTCCCAGAGATCGTCGAGCACCACACCCTGAGCATCGACGCCGCCGAAGAGCACGACGCGCCGGCCGCTGTGGTGCCACGCGAACGCGGCGTTGCGGCGCGCGGGCGGCGACAGCGTCGGGTTGCGATGGATCCACGCGCTGCCGTCCCAGGTCCAAGTGTCGGCCAGCAGGACGCCGTTGGGGTCGCGCCCGCCGAACAGGACGACCTCGCGGCGATCGAAGTCCTCGGCGAGCGCGTGCTCGAAGCGCGCCGCGGGGGGCGTGGGGCCGGTCAGCGTGCGCTCCCATTGACTCTGCGCACCGGCCGCGGCGCCGAGCGTCGCGACGACCAACGAGGGGAAGAACGAGCGACTCGGCATGAGCCTGATGGACTCCAAGCTGCGGGTAGCCGGCGACGTGAGGAAAGTAACGATCGACGGCGCGCCACGCGGAGGGTTTTCTCGTCGATGTGGACCCGAAGTCCGCGGCGCCCGACGACCTGCTCGATCGACCCGCACGCGAACTCGCCGCGCGCGTGCGTCGCGGCGAGCTGCGGAGTCGCGCGCCCGTCGAGGCCGCGCTCGCGCGCATCGACGCACTCGATGCGGGCGTGCGCGCGATCGTCACGCTCGACCCGAAGCGCGCGAGGGAGACGTCCGATCGGATCGACGAGCTCGTCGCGCGCGGCGTCGACCCGGGCCCGCTCGCGGGCCTGCCGATCACGATCAAGGACATGCACGACACGGCGGGACTGCGCACGACGCACGGCCTGCCCTGGTCGATGCGACACGTGCCGGCCATGGACAGCACGGCGGTGGCACGGCTGCGCGCCGCGGGAGCTGTGATCCTCGGCAAGACCACGCTGCCGTTCGCGGGCTATGACTGGCAAACCCGGCAACCGCGCGTCGGAGTCACGCGGCACCCGCGCGATCCGTCGCGCACCTGCGGCGGCAGTTCGGGCGGCGCCGCGGTTGCGCTCGCGCTGCGCTTCGCGGTGCTCGAGCTCGGCGCGGACCTCGCCGGTTCGATCCGCGTGCCGAGCGCGTTCTGCGGCGTGTTCGGACTGAAGACGAGCGAAGGCCTGGTGTCGCTCGCGGGTCACGGCCCTTCGATCTCGCGCGGCGTCCTCGAGCACATGGTCGTGATCGGACCGATGGGCCGCTGCGCCGACGACCTCGCGCTCGCGCTCGAGGTCCTGGTCCCCGGCTCGGTCGGCGCCACGCTCGCGCCGCGCATCCCGCGACGCATCGCCTGGAGCGACGAACTCTGCGGCGTGCGCGCCGATGCGACGACGCGGCGCGCGCTCGAAGCCTGCGTCGCGCGCATCGCGGCGAGCGGGTGCGCCGTCGAGCGGGCGATTCCGCCCGGCTGCGACGGCGATCGGCCGCTCCGTCTCTGGGGCGCCGTCGACGGCTTCGAGTTCGCGCAATGCTGGCCCTGGCCACTGTGCACCTGGCCGCTACGCCAGCTCTTCCGCTGCGGCCCGGCCGCGCTCGCGATCGGACGCAGCGCGTTCAGCGCGGCCTTGGCGCGCGGCATGGCGTCGACGCGCCGCGCGCACGCGCGTGCGTTGCTCGAGCGCGAGGACTTCGCGCGCGCGATGGACGAATGGCTCGCGCGGTACGACGCCTTCCTCGCCCCGTGCGCCGCGACGCCCGCGTTCACGCATCGCCGCTTCGCCACGCCGATCGAGGTCGACGGCGCGCGCGTGCCCTACTCACTCGCCATGTCCGCGTTCTGCGTGCCGATGAACGCCGGCGGCGGCCCGGCGCTGGCGATGCCGATCGCGACGAGCGACGGCGGCCTGCCGATCGGCATCCAGTGCTGCGGACCGCGCGGCGCCGATCGCGCTCTGCTCGGGTTCGGCGCGTGGCTCGAGCAGGAGCTCCAGCGCCGCAGCAACACCCACACGTGACCGATCGTCGGGCCGCGCAACGGCTTCTTGGTCTTCTCGTCGGATCCGGGCGACCCGCCTTCGATGCAGTTGCCGACGAGCAGGTCGAGCTTGCCGTCGTCGTTCCAGTCGTCGACCGCGAGGCGCACGCGGTAGCCGGGGATCACGCGATGCGGGTCGAGCTTCGCCTTGGCCTTCGTGTAGTTGTCCCCTGGATCGACGCTCAGTCCGCTGAACAGCGAGACGCCGGCTTCGAAGCTCCCGTCGGCGCGACCGCGGAAGAAGCTCACGTCGGCGGTCTCGTCGCCGACCAGCAGGTCGATCCGGCCGTCACCGTCCCAGTCGACGGCGATCGGGTCGGACTTGTGGCAGACCCTGAGCGGGCGGCCTGAACTGCGCAATCCCTCGCGCGCGGTGAAGCGCGGTGCCGTGCGCGTGCCGACGTTTCGCGCCCAGTCGACGCGCCCGCTCGTGTCGCCGATCACGAGGTCGACGAGACCGTCGCCATCGAGGTCGCCGAGGTTCGTCGTCGCCATCGAGGACTTGTCGCCATCAGCCGACGCGAGCAGGACCTCGCGCGGCGCGACGCCCCCGTCGACGCCGCGGAACCAGTAGACGTTCGCGGGCGAGTAGCGCCCGTTGACGAAGTCGAGCCGCCCGTCACCGTCGAGATCCGCCAACTGCGGATCGAAGCCGATGCATCAAGACGACTCCATCGACGCCGGTTCGCCGTCGTGATCGCCGCCGCGCACGCGAAGCCACGTGAACCCGTGAAAGCGCCGTTCCCGGTTCGTGCCGGCGTTCTCGTAGATGCGGCAGCGACCGCCCTCGCCCGTCGGTTCCATGCCGCCGGATCCGAACTGGCCGACGAGCAGGTCCTTCGTTCCATCGCCGTCGACGTCGACGACGAACGGCGCGGCGTGACCGACGTCGACCTCGATCGGCTTGCCGTCCGCTTCGACGCGGAACGGCGATCGGAACCAGCGCTCCTGCGCGGTCGACTCGTCCTGCGCGGCGACCGCGCCGAGCAACGCGCCGATCACGGCGATCGTGCGGATGAACATGGCGCAGGAGGGTAGCGCGGCGCGAGCCGTTCGACGCGGACGATCGCGAAGCCGTCGACTTCGGGAGACCTTCGGCGCGAACGACGGATCGCTTCGCCCAGTGCCGTGCCGCGAGCCGCTTCGTCTTCGCCGCACAGCGCCGCGAACTCGTCCGGCGTGAGCGCGAGTGCGGCGGCAGGCAGGCCGGGCTCCGAAGCGACGGTCGTGATGCCCGGCAGGAGTGCGAACACGGCGCCGAGCGGACCGAAGGTGACGGACTCGTCCGGATCGAAGACCGCGCGGGCCGAACACCACAAGCTGCCGGCAAGGTCCAGCGGCTCGACGAAAGGCAGGAGGATCACCGCGCTGGGGCCGACGCCGTCGAGCCAGGCGAAGGCGAGGCCGAAGGTCGGTCGGATCTCGGCGCGCACGACCGCGGCGCTGCCGTCCGGCGCGAGCACGTCGATCTCGCAGTGTTGCTGCATGAGATTGACGCCGCAGGAGCACAACAACGCGAGCGGTGCGACGCGCGCGATCACAGCCGCAACTCCATGCCCAGCAGGATGCCGTGCGCTTCGAGATCGAGGTCGCGCGCGCCAAAGGGCGAGCCGACCGCGTCCTCGGCGTACGCCCAGAGGCGATACGCGGTCACCACGCGCGCCGCCGCGCCGACGTCCCAGCTCACGCCGAGGTCGAAGAACAGCGAACTGGCTTCCGGCAGGTCGAGCCAGGGCTCGATGCGCGCGAACAGGCGCACGTCCCCGGTCGGGCGAAACGCGCCCTCGATCCCCATCACGAGGGCGAAGTGGCCGTCGTCGTGCGTGAACGGCTGGGCGCCGCCGAACTCGAAGTCGACGCGATCAACTCCGCTGCCGAGCGCGACCGCGAGGTCGAACGACTCGCCCTGGATACGGATCTCGCCGAGGATCGAGGCCGCGACCATGCGGTACTCCGCGTCGTCGACGAAGGCGTCGTCGATCGCGAACTCGCCCGACGCGCCGGTCACCGAGACTTCGATGCCGGTCGAGATGTCCACGGGGAGGACGGTGCTCTCGGCGGGCAGGCTCCCGACCTCGGCGCCGAGCGGGAGGTCGATGCGAGCCGTGGGGAAGACGGCGCCGACGTGACGGCCTTCGATCGGCACGGGCACCTGGCAGCCGGCGAGCAGCGCGATCGCGACGACGAGCCCGCGCATGATGGAGCGGGAACCCTCCGGCGCCCGGGCTTCTTTCCGTCCGCTCGCACGCCTTCGATGCTGCGCGTAGCAGCGCGACCTCGAACGACCATGCCCTCACCCACCCGACGCTCGTTCCTCTCCGCGGCCGCTGCATGCGCCGCGACCCCGCTCGTCGTCCCGCAAGCTGTCACGCACGCCTCACGCGCCCCGTCGCGCCGCGGCAAGCTGAAGATCCTCGTGTTGGGCGGCACGTCCTTCCTCGGTCCGGCGATCGTGCGACCGGCGCTCGCGAACGGCCACGAGCTCACGCTCTTCAACCGCGGCAAGACCAACCCGCAGCTCTTCCCCGAGGTCGAGAAGCTGCAAGGACAACGGCGCAGGCCGCATCCCGATCGCCCGAACTCGCCGCCGCAGGACTTGAAGGCGCTCGAAGGTCGAACCTGGGACGCCGTCGTCGACACGAGCGGCTACTACACCGGCGAGGTCGAGGACGTCTGCAAGGTGCTCGCGGGTCATGCGAAGCGCTACGTCTACGTCAGTTCGCTCAGCGTCTATCCCGACCTCGGCGCGAACGATCAGCCGATCGACGAGAGCAGCCGCCTCGCCGAGTGCGCGGACAAGTACGTGCAGGACATGGGCAAGGAGTACGCGAACTACGGGGGCCTCAAGCGCCACTGCGAGGACGCCGTCGCTGCCGCCTTCCCCGACGGCGCGGTCCTCGTGCGACCGGGCTACATCGTCGGCCCCACCGACCCGACCGATCGCTTCACGTACTGGCCGGCGCGATTCCTCCGCGGCGGCGAGTGCCTCGCGCCCGGCGATCCCGACAACGACCTGCAGTTCGTCGACGTCCGCGACCTCGGCGAGTGGATCGTCCACCTGCTCGAGCAAGGTACGACCGGCGCCATGAACGCCGTCGGCTTCGACGGCTCGATCAGCACGGCCGAGTTCCTGCACACCGGCAAGGGCGCCGTCAACCACCAGTGCTCCTTCACCTGGGTCGACGACGAGTTCCTCCTCGCCAACGAGGTTTCGTCGTGGGGCGAGATGGGTTGCTGGACGCCGAAGAAGATGAACGGCCACGCGAGCAATGCGAAGGCGATCGCCGCGGGCGCGCGCTTCCGCCCCATCGCCGAGACCATCCGCGACACCGCGGACTGGGTGCGCGACGGGCGCGGGAACGGCGAGTGGCGCGCGGGGATGAAGGCCGAGCGCGAAACGGAGTTGCTGGCGAAGTGGAAGAAGAAGGGCTGACGCCGGGAGTGACGCGCCGCGACGCGTCACTTCACCGCGCACCCCTCACCTCACCGTGAAGTCGATGATGTTCGAGAGCGCGATCGTGCCGAGGCAGGGGCCGCGGTTGAACGAGTAGCCCTGGATCGACAGCGTGAGGCCGACGAACGACAGGTTGCCGGGAACCGTCAACGAGTACGGATTGGGCACGGTCGTCATGATCGCGCCGATGCGGCACAGGCCGCAGCCGGTGAACGGGATGTCGACCGGCGGTCCGATCAAGAAGCCCGTCAACGGACCGGAGTCGGCGAGGGTGAAGTCGATGCGCTCGCACAGCGAGACGGATCCCGCGATCGAGATGCCGAGGCCGCCGCAATCGCGTACGCGACGGGTGACCGGACCGATCAGCGGTGCGTGTCCGCGGTAGTCGCAGACCGCGATGCCGTAGGTGGTCGGCAGGTTCAGCGACGCGATCGAGAAGGCGAGCCCGTAGTACGGGGCCACCGGCCCACCACCCGAATGACGCGCGCAGACCGACGGCGCGTACTCGTCGTGCACCGTCGACTGCCCGGGCCAGGCGCGTGAGTCCTGCGGCACGATCGTGTTGCTCGCGGCGTCGAAGCCGAGCGTGCAGACCCGCGCGTCGAAGCCCACGGAAAAGGGATCGCCTTCGCCGTAGCCGAGCGCGAAGCGACAGCCGTCGCTGTCGACGCTGCCGCCGTGCAGGGGCATCCCATGGGTGATGTTCTCGAGCGTGCGCAGATCGGCCAGGGCCCGCAGACCGCCCGCGTCGTCGATCACCGCCACGTTGACCCAGCCGAGCGAGGACTGCCCGGTCACCGGCGTGCGGGTGCAGCCGATCATGAAGTAGCGATAGCCCGTGCCGTCGCGTTGGGTCGGCGAGCTGGGGATCGGCCAGGCGTCGCTGTAGCCGCTGTAGTCGATCGGGAAGTTGAAGCCACCGCCGACCGCGATCAGTTGACCGTCCCAGGTGACGAGCGCGCCGCGCACGTCCTCGTCGGTCGGGCTCCACGTGCGGAGATACGCGATCGCCCAGCGCTGCAGGCTGCCGCGGTCGCCGTTCGACTTCGAGATCGACGCGGCCCATTCGTTGCCCGGGCTGCCGTCGACGACCGTCGGCAACGAGGAGCGCAGGTTGCCGAAGTCGTCGACCTGCTTCATGTGCACGTCGCGATTGGTCGCGGAGGTCTCGTGGGTCCAGACGACCGTGTAGTAGGCGACGCCCTGGTAGGAGTCCCCGCCGACATCGGGGGCGAAGTTGCGACCGCGGAGGCCGACGACGCCATCGCGTTCGATGTCGAACTGCGCGCCGGACCCGGCGAAGGTCCCGGCATGGACGATCCGACCGCCGATCCAGGTCGGCTCCGCCGCCGTGCCGTCGAGGCTGACCTGCGCCACCACGAGGTACTGGTTCGAGTAGTCATGGCTCGCGACGCTCGGCAAGTGCCAGTAGTCGGACGTGTAGTCGACCGTGAACGCGGGCTCGACCACGTTCATCGCCGCGTCGAGCCGCACCGCCCAGATGTCCATGTCGGTCGCGCTGAACTGCCGCCACCAGGTGACCAGCCACTGCTGGCTCGTCTCGTCCCACGCGAGGTCCGGCGATCCTTCCACGTCCGTCACCGTGTCGATCACGTAGACGGAGATCACGGGATCGACGACCAGCGGGAAGACCGCCTCGGCGACGAAACTCGCGGGGACGGTGATCGCCAGGGTGTCCGCGGCGACTTCGATCGGCAGGGCGAGCCGTCGACCCAGCGCGTCGATCGCGATCGCGTGCAGATAGCGCAGGCCGCCGTGCTCGTTCCCGAACCGCACGCCCTGGTCCTCGACCTCGGCCTGGAGCGCGCCGTGCCACGCGACGTCGAGCCGCAGTGCGTCGCGCGACGGAAGTCCGTCGAATCGCCACGACTGCTCCAGCGACTTGCTCGCGAGTGCCACGCTCTCGACGACGCCGCCGCGATCCCATTGCACGACGTCCGCCGTCACCACCGGCGTCGCGGCCACGACCGTGAGTTCCTCGCCCCCGACCGTGACGCGTTGCAGCTCGAAGCGCACCGGGTAGTTCGTGGGAGCGTCGCTGCCGAGGAAGGGATGCACGTCGAAACCGCGCGCATCGAAGCGCGCCTTCCAGTCGGCACCGCCGGCCCACAGGGCACCGTCGGCCGCGCCACGGTCGACATGGACCGCCGACGGATCACGCCAGGCCCGCCGATCCAACGCCGGCGCATCGATCACGCGATGCGACTCCGACCGATCGCGACGGGCTGCCGCAGACGTCGAGGACGGACCGGGCGCGGCGAGGAACCCGGACTTCGCGGCCGGTTGCGGCGTCGAGTAGTCGAGCGGCAGGATCATCGGCGCGCGCGGCACACGGGGCGCCGCAACGCCACTCGATGGTTCCTGGGCGGCGAGCGCCGCGGCGAGGACGGGAAGGACGAACAGGATGCGATGCATGAACTCCACCGGAGGCCGGCACCGGCGGACTTCGCCGGCGACATCGGCAGGAGTGCCGTCGCCCCTCGGCTGTCACATGCGATCCCGGCTTCTCATCCCCCCGCGCGGCGCCGCACGAGGGCCTGGAACTCCGGTCGTGCGCGAAGCGGCTCGTAGAGCGCGCCGTCGAGGTCGGCCTTGCCCCAGCCGCGCCGCTCGCTCTCCAGCAGCAGATCGAGCGCTTCCTGACGCAATGCCTCCGCCCGGCTCGGCGACGCATCCGCACAGCGCAGCAGATGGCGTGCAGCCTGCCGCGGGTTGTCGGGCCCGCTGCCGACTCCGCCGAGGGCGCGCGCCGCGTCGATCAGCGCGGTGAAATCACCGAGCTCGACGAGGACCGTGCACAGCCAGCGATGGTGACTGACCAGGTAACGCTCGGCGTCGGCGACGCCCGGCTGCATCGCGAGCGAGCGCTCCTGATCTTCGATCGCTGATCGGAACAGGGCACGCGCGACGTCCAGGTGTTTCGCGTCGCGTTCCAGCATCCCGAGGTTGTTGCGCGTGGCGCCAAGCCGGCTCCTCAGATCGGGCAACTGCGGGTAGTCGCGAACGAGCGTCTCGAAGGCCGCGATGCTCGCGCGGTAGTCGTCGGCCGCGGCCGTCGCCTCGCCCTGCTTCCGCGCCACGTCGCCGCGGAGCGTCAGGCACATCGCACGGAGCGCTCGCGGCGTCGGCCAACCGACCTCCGCGGGAGGCAGGGTGTCGATCGCTCGCAGCGCCTCGACCAGACGATCGCGCACGAGCTGCGTTTCGCCGACGAACCAGGCATGCAACGCATGGTCGTAGAGATACGTGGCGAGCACCCGATCGCGGTCGCTGCGGATCGACTCGTCACCCTCGATCGGACGCAGGAGCTCGATCGCATGCACCCAATGCGGTCCCGCCTCGACCACCCGACCGCGGGGCGCGAGGAGTTCGGCGAGGGCCCCGTGGATCCGCGCTCGACGGATCGCGATCACCGCGGCCTCCCGTCCGGTGGTGGCCGGCAAGTCGTCGAGCTCCGCGAGAGCGCGGCGGAAGGTCGCTTCCGCCGCCTCGTGCCGCCCCCGCGCACCCTCCGCGAGGCCCTGATACCACTGCGCCGTGGCCCGCTCGATGCGCCAACCGACGTCGAGCGCGGTGTCGCCAGGCAGCATTTCGAGCATCCGCTCGACCGTCGCATCCAGTTCGTCGATCCTGCCGAGGTGGAGCTGGAACGAAGCGAGCGCGGAGAGTCCGCGCACGAGCTGGACCCGGACGTCGGACGAATCGGGCCGCTCGATGGCGAGGCGCTCGTAAGCCGCGACGGCCTCGCGCACGAGGTCCGCGCCGACGAGCTGTGCTTCCGGCACGTTGCGCAGGCGGTCGCGCCCCACGGCGAGCAGCAGATCGTCGATCGAGTGCAGTGCGGCGGTGAAGCCTCGCTCCGCGCGATCGGCCTCTTGTCGGATGCGCGCGTTCGCGGCGCGCTGCTGCGACAGCGAGACCAAGGGCAGCGCGACCGCGAAGCCGAGCGTGACGCCCAAGGCACTCGCGATCGCACGATGACGGCCCGCCCATCGCACGACCAGGACGTGGAGCGGCAGCGACCGCGCGCGGATCGGCCGCAGCTCGAGCACCGCGGCGAGGTCGTCGGCAAAGGCCTTCGCATCCGCGTAGCGCCGATCGCGATCCAGGTCCATCGCGACGCGTACGACCACCGCGAGTTCGACGGGCACTCCCAATGCACGCGCGCGCAGGGGCTCGGGCGTGCCCAGAAGGATGCGCGCGCGCAGCACTTCGGCGTCGTGCACGGGAAACGGCGGCGCGAGCGTCAGGAGGTGATGCAGCGTCGCGGCCAGGGAGTAGATGTCCGTCCGTTCGTCGGTGGGCTCGCCGCGGACCTGCTCCGGCGACATGTATGCGGGCGAGCCGAGCGCGCTCCCGGTACGCGTCAGCTCCGCATCGCCGAGCACGTGAGCGAGACCGAAGTCGAGCACGAGCGCACGGCCGTCGGGCGTCAACATCACGTTCGACGGCTTGACGTCGCGATGCACGATCCCGCGGCGATGCGCGTGGTGCAGGCCGAGCGCGGCCATGCGCACGAGGCGCACGCAGGCCTGCCAATAGGAACCGGCGAAGGTGCCGCTGTCGTCCGAGGGTGGCGCGTCCGCGCCGGCGATCGCGGACTGCAGATCGACGGCCCGGCGCGGCGGTTCGTCGCGTGCCGCCAGCACCTTGATCGCGCGATCCATGCCGCAGCCCGGAATCAGCGGCATCGCGTACCAACCGACGCCGTCGTCTTCGCCGCTCTGCAGGACCGGCACGATCGACGGGTGTTCGAGCCGCGCGATCGCTTCGACTTCGCGGCGGAATCGTTCGCGCCCGCCCTCGACGAAGCGCAGCTCCGGCCGCAGGACCTTCAACGCGACGCGCCGGCCGAGACCCATCTGCTCCGCTTCGAACACGACGCCCATGCCGCCGGCGCCGAGTTCCCGCACGATGCGGAAGTCACCGAGGCGTTCGATCGCGGGGCCAGGTCCGCGGGCCAGCAATCCGCTGTGCTCGAGTTCGCGCAGGGTGCGCCGCAATGCGACGGCATCGTCCGCGTGTCCGGCGAGGAAGCGTTCGAGCGCGGCCTCGCCGTGGTCGTCGCGCACCGCGAGCGCTTCCGCGAGCAGCGTCTCGAGCCGGTCGGGATCCTCGCGACTCTCCGTCCGTTCCGTCGCGCGAAGTCCTCGTTCGCGCGGCAGCGCGTCAGGAACGGCAGGCGATCGAGTCGCTCCTCGTGCGTCATCTCCCGGTCCTGCGCGGTTGGATCCGTCTCCGCATGGGGGCGACGCTGCGCACGCGCGAGACCGCCGACGATCTCGTCCAATCCGTCGCCCGCGAGGTTCTCGAGGATCTCTCCCATTTCGAATGGCGCGGCGAAGCGGCGTTCCGCCATTGGCTCTACAGCCAGGCCCAGACCAAGCTCGCCGAACGCGCGCGATTCCTCGAGCGGGCACGGCGCGACCCCGCTCGCGAAGCAGGCGACCATGACGCGCTCGGCTCGACCCTCGATTGCTACCGCTCGCTGTGCACGCCGAGCGCCGAACTCGCGGCGCGTGAAGCCGTCGCCCGCATCGAAGCCGCGTTCGACGCGTTGCCTCCCGATCACAAGGAGGCGATCACGCTGCAGCGGCTCTGCGGCATGGGCTATCCGGAGCTCGCCGCGCAACTCGGACGCAGCGAAGGCGCGGTGCGCAATCTCGTCTACCGCGGACTGGCGCGGCTCGCGCTGAGTCTGGATCGAGGGGATGGCGAAGTGGAAGGACCACGACTGAACCGCGGCGCCGCCGGGAACTGACTCGACACGGCCGGCCGGAATGTCGGTCCCCGAAGCCGTCCTGCGTCCGAGGCCGAGCATGTTCAGATCCAGTGCTCGCCTCGTGGCCCTCGCGATGCTCGCGACGGCCGTCTCGCTCGACGGTTCTCTCCAAGCCCAGAGTCCGGAACCCGGTCCGTCGGTCGCCCCGGTCCTGCAGCCCGGCGCGCGACTGACCGGCGTGCTCGTCGACGAGCCGGGTGACGGGAACACGTGGGTGCTGGCGCCGGGCTACAAGGCGCGCTTCGGCAATGACGCCGTCGAGTTCATCCCCTACTTCGGGCCGCGCGCGCCGCGGAACTTCCCGGTCGCGCTCCGGCTCGAGTCGGTGCGCCGCGGTGATCGCGAACTCGATTGGCGGCGCGACGTCGCGCCGAAGCACGAGGCGATGCGGGTCGACT
>JACRLW010000122.1 GCA_016235155.1 Planctomycetota bacterium | reverse complement strand
CGCTCGGATCGACGACGAGGATCGCGCCCGCGGCCGAGGGCAGGAGGCGATCGCGCAGGGCGAGCGCCATCGCATCGAGTTCGCCCGGCGACTCGAGCTCACCGGGCGCGTCGAGCAGGCGCAGGCCCGGCGCGTACTCGACCGCGATCACGTCGCGCGTCGTGCCGGCATGCGGCGAGACGATCGCCGCCTCGCGCCCGAGCAGGGCGTTGAGCAACGACGACTTGCCCGCGTTCGCGGCACCGAGCAGGACGACGTCGCCCGCGGCCGCCGCGCGGGGCAGGCTGCGTTCCAGCGCCGACAGCTGCGCGCGGGCATCCTGCAAGGGCGGGCGCCAATGCGACGCATCGACGCCGCCGGCCTCGCCGATCTCGAAGTCGAGGCCCGCTTCGATCCAGGCCCGCGCGTCGAGGATCTTCGCGCGGATCGACCGGGCACTGGCGCCGAGTTCGCCGTGCAGCATCGCCAGCGCCGCGCGGTGGGCGTCGCGCGAGTCCGCGTCGATCAACGCGAGCACCGCTTCCGCCTGCGCGAGCGAGAGTTTGTGGTTCGCGAACGCGCGGCGCGTGAACTCGCCGGGCAACGCGGCGCGGACCTCGCCGGTCGCGACCAACGACTGCACGACGTGCGCGAGGAGCAGCGGCGCGCCGGGCAAATGCAGTTCGACGACGTCCTCGCCGGTGTAGGACCGCGGCGCGGTCATCGTGAGCGCGAGCGCGTCGATCGGTGTGTCGAGCACCGCGATGCGGAGCTCCCGCGCCGCGCGCGCGCGCGGCGGCTCGGAATCGCACAGGCGCCCGATCGCTTCGAATGCCTTCGGTCCGGACACCCGCACCACGCCGCGCGCCGAAGCGCCGGGCGGTGACGCCACCGCCGCGATGGTGTCTCCCAGATCGAACACGAGCCCTCAGATCATCGGCGTGCCGCCCATCACCGCCGCGTTGGGGTCGATCGGTCCGAGGATGCGGCGCGTCACGCGCTGCTCGACGAGCCCGAAGATGCTCGACGTGATCATGTAGACCATCAGGCCCGAGGCGTAGTTGTAGAGCGTCACGCCGAACACGAACGGCATCAGGCGCATGATCTTCATCATCTGCCGCTGCTGCGGATCGGTCGGCAGCGGCGCGCTCGCCTGCAGCCAGAGCCAGAGGCCGATCATCACCAACGGGAGCAGGTTGAAGTACGGCAGCCACGACAGCCCGACCTCGAAGAGCTGGTCGGGACGGCTCAGGTCGTCGATCCAGAACGCGAGCGGCTGCAGGCGCAGCTCGTAGGCGACGCGCAGTGCGGTGAACAGCCCGAGGAAGATCGGGATCGTCGCGAACATCGGCAGGCACCCGCCGAGCGGCGGGAACAGCTTGTGCTCGCGCTGGAACGCGACCATCTCCTGCTGGAGCCGCTTGGGGTCGTTCTTGAAGTCGCGTTGGATGGCGTCGAGCTTCGGCTTGAGCTTCCCCATCTTCTGCCCGTAGGCCCGCATCGACTTCTGCATCTTGAAGTTGACGGGCGTGAGAGCGCCGCGGACGAGGACCGTGAGGATCATGATCGCCACGCCCCAGTTGCCGACGCCGCTGTGCAGGATCGCGAGCAGCCAGAGCAGGAAGGTCGCGATCGCACGCGCGCCCGGGATCGTGCAGAAGCACATCGGGTCGAGCGTGTGCTTCATCACCGGGTCGAAGCGCGCGTACTCCAGGTTCTCGTCGAAGACGCGGTACGACTTCGGGCCGAGGTAGAGGCGGAAGCGCACGCGCGACTCGGCGCCCGCCGCGGGGACGACCAGTTCGAACGTCGCGTCGGCGACGGGGATCGAATACGGCGGCGTGTCGAGCTGCGGGAGATCGGGGACCTTGCGGAGGTCGGCGCGCTTGAACGCGCGCTTGGCGTCGTCGTCGAGCGGGTAGAGCAGCGCGGCGAAGAAGCGGTTCGCCGAGCCGGCGTACTCGACGTTCCCATCGGCCGGCTTCGACGCCAGGTTGACGGCGACCGCTTCACGCTTGCCGTCGGCCGCCGCGAAGGTCTCGGTCGCGCCGTCGGTCGGGCTCTGGATCACCCCGACCGCGAGCGACGGGTTCGCGCCGAGGACCCACTCCGCGCGCGGCGATGCGAGTCCGATGCCGCCGAGGCGCACGCGCACGGGCGCAGCGGCGGCGTGGGTCGAGTCCGCCGCGGCGCGCAGCGCGAACTCGAGCCGCAGGTCGCGGCGCCCGGCGTCCCAGGCGTAGAGCTTCTCGATGACGAGCCCGTTCTTCAGGTCCAGCGTGAAGCGCACGCTGCCGTCGTCTTCCTTCGCGACGGTCCAGGTGTCGAGGTCGAGGCCCTTCTGCAGCGCCGCGAACGGTTCGGCGTCGACCGCGGTGAGCTGGAGCCACGAGTAGACGCCGCGCGTCGGATCGGACGGGTCGACGTACTCCGGCACGACGATCTCGTACGGAAGGACCTCGCTGTCGCGCGACTGACGCGGTGCGTCGTGGTCGAGCAGCACGATCCGCCGCACGCTCGCGCCGACGGCGTCGAACGTGACGAGGAAGCCGGGGCCGTCGGCCGCGGGCGCGGCGAAGCGGTGATCGAAGACCGTCGAGATCGCAGCGGGGTTCTGCGCACGGAGGCCCGGCAGCAGGACGAGCGTTGCGGCGAGGATTCCGACCAGGCGGAGAGCGATGAGCATCGTCGGATTGCGACGGGCGCTTCAGCGGCCCGTCGCGAGGCGTTCGGCGAGGTAGTCCGGGAGCTGCGGGACCGCGCGGATCTTGCGCTGGGTCGCGGCGACGTCATAGGCGACGCGATGGAAGCGGACGAGCTCGCCGTCGAAGGTGACGAACGACGCGCGCGGATCGCCGTCGCGGGGCTGGCCCACCGAGCCGATGTTGACGATCGCGCGTTCGCTCTCGATCGCCCAGCCCTCGGGCAGGGTCGACGGCGCGAGATAGCCGCCGCTCTCGGGATAGACCCCGGGCACGTGGCTGTGACCGACGAAGCAGACCTGCGCGTCGCCGAACTTCGCGAAGCACTCGGACATCTTCACCGGGTCCTCGGCGTCCTTCGGGACGATGTACTCCTTGATCGGGTCGCGCGGCGAACCGTGCACGAACAGCGCCTTCCCCTCGCGCAACTCCTTCTTCATCCCGTCGAGGTAGGTCCAGAACCTGAAGTTCTCGTCCCGCGGCCGATCGCGGCGGTTGAGCTGCTCGCGGGTCCAGTCGATCGCGGCGCGTGCCTTCGGGTTGAAGTCCGAGGCGTACTGCATGCAGCCGTGCTCGTGGTTGCCGAGCAGCGAACTCTCGCAGACCGCCATCACGCGGAGCAGCGTCTCCCGCGGTTCCGGGCCGTAGCCGATGACGTCGCCGAGGCAGAGGATGCGCGGGACGCCGAGCCGCTTGATCTCGGCCAACACCGCCTCGAGCGCTTCCGTGTTGCTGTGGAGGTCGGAGATGAGGGCCTGCATCGCGGAAAGGGGCGAGCACGGTAGCGGCGCTCCCCCACCTGGGAAAGGCTCGCATCGGGGCAGTCGCTATCATCCCCGCCCCGATGTTCCGCTCGTCCGTGCCCGTCGCGCTCGCTCTGGTCCTCGCCGCATCCCCGCCGCGCGCCCAGGACCCGACTGCGCCCGGTCCCGACCTGGTGTTGATCGACCTCGACGCGGGCCTCCGGATCACCGAGAGCGAGTACCGCGCCTTCCTGCGCACGGCGGTCGGCGGCGCACGCCTCGACGAACTGGTCTGGGACCGCCTGCTCGCGCGTGCGGTGCGGTCCGTCGACCTGGCACTCCTGGCGCAACGCGGTCCCGCCCTCGCCGAGGCGCTGCGGGCGCCCGAGCTCGAACTCGAGCGACGCATCCGCACGAGGATCGCGACCGATCACGGCGGCGACGGCGACCGTTGGCGCGCGCACGTCGCGTCGCTCGGCCGCACCGAAGCGGAGGAGCGCGCGATCTTGGGGACGGAACTCCTGCGCGAGCTGCGGTCCACGGCGCTGGTCGTGCTCGCGCGCGACCCCGACGAACTCGCGCTGCGCCGCACCTTCGAACAGCGCTTCGGGCGCGACGGTCTCCGCGTCGCGGCGGAACACCGGTTCGTCCCCTACCGCGTCGAGCCAGAGGTCGAGCGCGGTCACGAGGGTCACGACCACTCCCCCGAACCGGTCGACGACGCCGCGCGCGCCGCCGCACGCGCCAAGGCCGACGAACTCGCGACGCGAGCCCGCGCCGGCACCGCGCTCGAAGCGCTCGGGGGCGAGCCGCTGCGCGAGGGTTGGGACCAGCTCTACGGCGCCGACTTCGAGGACGCGGTCCGCGCTCTCGCGGTCGACTCGATCGCCGGTCCGCTCGCGAGCCGTCGCGGCTGGCACGTGGTCCGCGTGCGGCAGCGGACGCTCACGCGCTACGACGACGTGCGCGACGAGGTCGAACGCGCCTACTTCGCGTCGCCGCCGACTCTCGGTGAGCTGCGACGGGTGCGCGAGCGCCTGTTCGCTGAGTCCGGCGCGACGCAGGCGCTCGCGGAACGACTCCGTCGATGACGCCGTCGCCGGTCTGGGTGCTGACGGGTCCGACCGCGAGCGGCAAGACCGCCTTCGGACTCGAACTCGCCGAGCGCGCCGGCGCGGAGATCGTCTCGATGGACTCGATGGCGGTGTACCGCCGCATGGAGATCGGGACGGCGAAGCCGAGCGCGGACGAGCGCGCGCGCGTGCGCCACTGGGCGATCGACGTCGTCGAACCGGACGCGACCTTCGACACCGCGCGCTGGTGCAAGGTCGCGGAGGACGCGCTGGCCGACGCACGCCGCCGCGGCGTGCAGCTGCTGTTCGTCGGCGGCACGCCGCTCTACCTGATGGCCTTCTTCAAGGGCATGGTCGAAACGCCACAGAAGGACGAGGCGCTGCGCGCCCGTCTCGCGGCGCGTCATGCCGCGGAACCGGGTTCGCTCCACGCCGAACTCCTCGAGCGCGACCCGGCGTCCGCCGCGTGGATCCACAGGAACGACGAGAAGCGCCTCGTCCGCGCGCTCGAGGTCCTCGAACTCACCGGCCGCACCGCGAGCGAGCAACGCGCGCACTTCGCGCAGCAGGGCTTCCGCGTCCCGTGCCGCATCCTCGTGTTCGAACGCGATCGGGCCGAACTGCACGAGCGCGTCAAGGCGCGCACGCGCGCGATGCTCGCCGCCGGCCTGCTCGACGAGACGCGCGCGATCAGGGACAGCTGCGGCTTCTCGCCGACCGCGTCGCTGGCGATCGGCTACGCCCAGTGCCTCGCGCATCTCGAGCGACCCTTCAAGGACGACGAAGAGCTCCGCAACCGCATCCGCCGCGCGACGCACGGACTCGTCCGCCGCCAGACGACCTGGCTGCGACGACTCGGCGGCGTGACGCGCATCGGCCCCGGCACGAGCGTCGACGAGGCGCTCGGAACCTTGCGCGCGGCCGGGCACGAACCATGAACCCACCCGACCAGACCCCGCGGCGGCGCGACCGCATCGACGGCCGAGCGATCCGCGACGGCGCGTCGTCGATCGGAGTCGCGATCGACGACGACGCCGCGCGACGCCTCGCCGTCTACCTCGACGCGATGCTCGACGAGAACGAGCACGTCAACCTCACCGCGGTACGCGACCCATCGACCGCGGTCGTGCTGCATGCCGTCGACTCGCTCGCGATCGCGCTCGCCGTGGCGGAGCCGCCGCGCGCGGTGTTCGACCTCGGCACGGGCAACGGCTTCCCCGGCGTCGCGTGCGCGGTGCTCTGGCCGTCGGCGAGGGTCGTCCTCTGCGACCGCACGCAGAAGAAGCTGATCGCGATCGTGCGCTGCCTTCAGCTCGCCGGCATCGTCGCCGAACCGCTGTGGGCCGACGCCGACCAGCTCCCGGCACGCGATCCGGCACAACTCGCGGCGTTCGACCTCGTCGTCGCGCGCGCGGTCGGAGATCCCGCCGCGGTGGCGCGCGGTTCCGCGCCGTTGCTGGCGCCGGGCGGCCGGCTCGCCTTGTGGCTCACGGCCGAGGATCGCCCGCCGGTGACCTTGGCGGGCGGGATGGGGCGCGAGCGGGTGGTGCGCTACGAACTGCCCGAACCCGCGCGGCGCACGCGGGCGATCAACGTCTGGCGCAAGGACTGAGCCCGCTCAGCGGGCAAGAGGCCCCGTCAGCGGATCGGGAGCCACGGCAGCAGGTTCTCGCTCGCTCCAGCGCCGGTCTGCCACAGCGTCGCCGAGAAGTAGTTCTTGTCGGTCGGGTGGTCGATCGCGGGGTCGCCTTCCGAGGCGTTGAAGAGGTGGCGATCGAAGGTCGTCCAGATGTTGCCGAGGCCGAGATCGAGCGCGTTGGTCCGGCGATCGATCGCGCGGCGCAGCTCGCCCCAGGAACGCTGGTTCTGGTACTCGCGCTCGAGCGTCGCGACGTCCTTCAGTCCCATCTCCGCCGCTTCCGGCGAGACGTTGGCGTTCTGGCCCTGCCAGGTGAAGCTCGAGCAGGCGCCGAGCACGAGGGAGAGCGGGAGGATGATGGCGAACTTGCGCATGTCGTGGACCGTGTGGCCTGGACGTCGCCGCGCGCGCCGAGGGTCGTGCGCTCGCGAGGACGGAGGGGTTCAGGAGGACGGGTTCGGCGGGCGTCGGAACGGCGCGGAGATCCGCCCGCCGACGTGGGGCGGGACGCTATCCAGCCGCCGGGACCCGCGCAACGCCGAACTCATTGCCGCCGAGCCGGGCGCCGCTCTTGTCCGCGGCCGGGTCGACCGTAGCCTCCGCGCCCGTGTCCGCGACGCACGCCGCCGGTCGGCCGCCGGTCCCCGGCGAAGGCCAAGGCCTCGTCCAGGGGCTCGTCCTCTTCGGCGGCTCCTTCGATCCGCCGCACAGCAGCCATCGCCGCCTCGCGGAGAGCGCCGTCCTCCGACTGCGCCCGGCGCGCCTGCTCGTCGTGCCCTGCGCCCAGAACCCGCTGAAGCCGGGCGCGTGCGTCGCGCCTGCCGAGGACCGGGTCGCGATGTGCCGGCTCGCCTTCGGGGGACTCGCCCAGGCCGAGGTCAGCCGCATCGAGGTCGATCGCGCGGGACCGTCGTTCACGATCGACACCGTGCGGGCGCTGCGCGGGCAACTCGGCCTCGAAGCCCCGCTCTGGCTGCTCTGCGGCTCGGACGTGCTGGCGGAACTCGATCGTTGGCGGGACCGGCACACGCTCCTCGAACTCGCGACGCTCGTCGTCTTCCCGCGGGTCGGCTGGCCGATCGACGCGCGCGCGATCGACAAGCTCGCGATCCGGCGCAAGCACAAGGACGAGATCCTCGCGCATGTGCTCGACGTCCTGCCCGACTCGGTCAACGCGACCGCGATCCGCGACGCGCTCGCGCGTGGTGAGGAGCCGCAGGAACTCGCGCCCGACGTGCTCGCGTACGTCCGAGCCCACGGCCTCTACCTCGCGCGAAGCGGCGTCTCGTGATCGCCTCGGCGTGGCCGTTCGCCGCGGCGTCGCTGCTCGGGGCTCTGCTCGCGCTGTGGATCCACCGGCGCATGCGCGGCTTCCTTCCCGAGGACCCGCCGGGTCCCGGCCGCAAGCGACACCCGCGCCCGACGCCGATGCTCGGCGCGTGGCCGGCGCTGGTCGCGTGCGCGTGCGCGTGGTCGGCCGAGGCCAGATGGCTCGCAGCGTGCACGGCGCTCGCTGGCGCGTGCGGCCTCTGCGACGACCTGCGCAAGGCGCGCGGGCACGGCGGACTCGACTGGCGCATCAAGGCGATCGCGCTGAGCGCGGCGGCGGGGCTCGGCGTCGCGGAGATCGGCATCGGCGCCGGCGACGCACCGCGCGCGGTCCTGCTCGGCGCGTTGCTGTTTTGCGTGATCAACGCGGTCAACTTCCTCGACAACCAGGACGGCGTGGCGCTCGCGTTGGGCGGCGTCGGTCTCGCCGCGATCGCGCGCCGCGACGGCGACCCGCTCGCAGTTTGGCTGTGCGCGATCTGGCGTTCTCGCGCTGCGCCCGCTCGCGTCCGACGGACAAGTGCAGCTCTGGTCCGCACTCGCCCCGCTCGCCGTGCCCGCTCTCGACTTCGCGCAGGTCGTGCTCGTGCGCCTCGTGATCGGGCACGCGCCTTGGAAGGGCGATCGCCGTCATCTCACGCATCTGCTGCTGCTCGCCGGACTGCCGCGCGCCCTGGTTGCGCCGGTCCTCGCCGCGATCGCGGGAGGCGTCGCGTGGCTCGCGCTCGAGGGCTGAGTGTTCGGGCGTTTCGCCCTGGTCCGGTCCCCCGCGACCGACCCTCGTGGAGCCCTAGTTAATACGTATCCCCCACGGCCTCCGAGCCGCTGAGACGTCCGGTCCGGCCGGATCCGCCCGAGCACGGCGCGCGTGCTTCGGCGAGCTGCGGTGCGCGGCCGGCCAGCCGTCCCTCACGCGAGTTGCGACGCGATCACTGCGTCGGCTTCGATCTCGACGAGCATCTCGGGAGACACGAGTGCCTTGACCTCGACCATCGTGCAGGCGGGACGTACGTCGCCGAACACCGCTGCGTGCGCGCGAGCGACCTCGGCCCAGCGCGTCACGTCGGTGACGAAGATGCGCGTGCGCACGACGTCGCCGATCGACGCGCCGGCGCGCTGCAGGGCCGTCGCGAGATTCGCGAGGCACTGCTGCGCCTGCGCGAAGACGTCGCTCCCGCCGACGATCTTGCCGTCGGGTCCGGTCGCGGTGGTGCCGCTGACCCAGACGAACGCGCCGACGCGCACCGCGCGCGCGTAGCCGACGATCGGTTCGAAGGGGCTGTTGCCCGGGATCTGCGTGCGCTCGCTCACGACCCGCCACTCCGCACGACGACCGTCGCGCTCGCCGCCGGATCGAACAACTCGCGCTGCCGCGCCTCGACCCGCTCGCGCGTCACGGCCGCCATGCGCGGGACCGCGCGGAACGGCGGCACGCCTTCGAGTGCCTCCTCGGCGAGTCCGAACGCCATCGACTGCACGGCGTCGAGCGTGCGCACGTAGCCGCCGAGCTGCTTGCGACGCACGCGCTCGAGTTGCTCGTCGTCGACGGCGATCGGCGTCTCGAGGAGGCCGCGCAGCGCGGCTTCCGTCGCCGCGGGGTCGTCGGTCTCGCAGGCGACGACGCCCACGCCGAAGGTCGGTTCGCTGAGGTAGCTGATCGACAGCGAGTCGTCGATCACGCCGCGCGCCGCAAGCGTCTCGCGCAGTTCGCTCGCCGGACCGAGCAGCCGATCGAGCAGGACCTTGGTCTCCAGTTCGCGCATCGCGCGTGCCTCGACGTCGGCGAGCAGCGCGCCTTCCTTCCAACCGAGCAGCAGGCGCGGGCGCGCGACCGCCATCGCGAGATCCGAGCGGCGCTGCGACGGCGGACCGAGGTCGGCGGGGCAGTGCCGCACTGGCGCTTCGCCGTGCGCGAGCGGCCATTCGTCGAGTGCAAGGAGGACGCGCTCCGGATCGAGCGGCCCCGCGATCGCGACGCCGCAGTTGCCGGCGCGGTAGAAGGCGCGGTAGCACGCGTCGAGTTCAGCGACGTCGATCGCGCCGATCGATTCGACGGTTCCACCGACCGGATGGCGCACCGGGTGCTCGCCCCACAACGCGGCGAGCAGCGCGAAGAAGCCGCGGTACTCCGGGCCGTCCTCGTACATCCGCAGCTCCTGCGCGATGATCCCGCGCTCCTTTTCGACGCGCGCGTCCGAGAGGTGCGCGCGCGCGACGAGGCGCAGCAGGTCGGCGAGGTTGTCGTCGATGTCGCGGCTGCACTGGACGTAGTAGGTCGTGCGTGCGAAGCCGGTCATCGCGTTCACGCGCGCGCCGCGCCGGCCGAAGCGCTCGAACACGTGCAGGTCCTCGTCCTCGAACAACTCGTGCTCGAGGAAGTGTGCGACGCCCAGCGGGCTCGTGTGCAGGGAACCGTCGGCCCGGCGAAAGCCGAGGTCGGTGCTGCCGTAGCCGAAGGTGACGACCGCGCTCACCTCGCGGAAGCGGTCGGTCGGCAGGAGGCGCACCGAAGCACCGTTGCGCGCCGTCGCGCACAACACGCGCTCGCCGAGCACCGGATCGTCGACCGTCGTGAACCGTGACCCGCTCATGCGTCCCCCTGCGACGGCGCGAGCAGGTAGCTGAAGTCCTGCCACAGACCCTGCGCGGAGCGCACGACCAGGTCCTTGTCGGCGGCGCGGTACGCGGCAAGGAGCTGCTCGGGCGTGCGGTCCGCGCCGAGCAGCCAGTTCTCGGCGACGAACTGGCAGCGCGACGCGGCGGAGTCGCCCACCGTGTCGAGTGCGTGCACGAGCTGCGCGCGCGCGATCCCGCGCTCGGCGTCGTCGAAGGCGCCCGCGCCCACCGCCGCGACCTGGCGCTGCGTCTCCTCTTCCACGGCGGACGCGCGCTCCTCGTCGCAACCGACCTGCACGAGCACGATGCCGGTGTGCCGGTCCGCCGACGCGGACGCGTAGTAGGCGAGGCTGCGCTTCTCGCGCACCTCGGTGAAGAGGCGCGAGCGCGGACCGCCGCCGAGCAAGGTGGTGAAGAGCCGCCGGCCGACCCAGGTCGTCGGGTCGTCGCTCGGCGAGAAGCGCAGGACGAGGACGAGCTTGCTCTGCAGGAGCGGAACGCGTTCGACGACGCGCCGCGGCGCGCGCGGCGCGATCGACGCGGCGCGTGTCACCGGCTCGGCGTCCGGCGGCGGACAGCGCGCGTGGAACGCATCGAGCGCCGCGACGAGTTCGCCGTCCGCGAACGCGCCGCACGCGACGACGCAACGCTCGCCGCGCGCGAGGAGGTCCTGGCGCGCGAGTTCGGGCGCGTCGGGGGTCATCCTGCGCAGCGCGTCCTCGCTGCCCCAGTCGGGGATCGCGTGCGCTTCGCCCTCGCACGCGAAGCGAAGCGCCTCGTCGCGCGCGAAGCTGCCGCGGTCGTCGATGCGCGTGCGGACGGCGTCGAGCGCCTGGCGGCGTTCCCGTTCGAAGACCGCGCTCGGAAAGCCCGCGCCGGACAGGCGCGGCGACGCGAGCAGTTCGCCGAGGAACGCGAGGCCGTCCTCCAGTTGCGGCGGGCGACCCGGCAGGAACTCGCCGGCGACCGCGTCGAGCGCCGCGCGGAGCACGTGCGACCCGCCCTGCTTGTGGATCGAAGGCCCGATGCCTGCGCCGTAGAGCCGCTCCATGCGCCGCGCGATCGCGGGGCGGTCGGCGTCGCGCTC
>JACRLW010000135.1 GCA_016235155.1 Planctomycetota bacterium | reverse complement strand
CGCGGCCGGCGGCACCTGCAACATGACCGGCTACTCGTCGGTCGTCTACCACGAGTGGGGTCATGGCCTCGATCACGCCTTTGGTGGAATCTCCCAGACCGACGGCCTCTCGGAGGGCTGGGGCGACATCATGTCGACCTACCGGCTCGACGATCCGATCATCGGCCGCGACTTCAGGACCAACGGCGGGATCGTCCGCACCGCGCTCAACACGCTGACCTATCCGCAGACCGGCGGCAGCGTGCACACGCAGGGCTCGGTGTGGATGGGTTGGGCCTGGCAGGTGCGCGAAGGGCTCAAGACTTCGCTCGGTAGCGGTCCAGGCGTCGCGCGCGCGGAGCAGATCGTCGTCGCGTCGATCGCGGCGAATGCGCTCAACCAGCCCGATGCCGTCCGCGAGGTGTTCATCCTCGACGACAACGACGGCAACCTCTCCAACGGCACCCCCAACTACGCGGTGCTGTCGGCGGCGGCGATCACCCGCAACCTGCCCTACCCGCAGGTGCAACTCGCGACGATCGCGCACACCGCGCTGCCGAGCACGTCGGATCAACTCGAGCCGCAGCTCGTCGAGGCGACGGCTACGCCGATCAGCGGTTCGATCACGCGCGTCGAGATCGTCTACGACGCAGGAGCCGGCACGCAGCGCCAGCGCATGGCGAGCCTCGGCAGCAACCAGTACCGCGGCCTGCTGCCCGGCGTGCTCTCGCCGGCCTCGGTGCGCTACCACCTGGAAGCGCTGCACTCGACCAACGCGACGTTGCGATACCCGACTTCGGGTGAGATCTCCTACGCGGTCGGCGACGAGCAGCAGTTCTTCTTCGACAACTTCGACGGCGCGAACCTGGGTTGGACGCATGGCATGATCGCGACCCAGGACGACTGGCAACTCGGCGCTCCTGCGGGGCGCAGCGGTACGTCGCAGGGTGTCGCGTGGCGGGATCCGGCAGCCGCGTTCTCGGGTGCGAACTGCTGGGGCAACGACCTCGGCGGTGCGGGCTTCAACGGCTCGTACGCGGCGAACGTCGAGAACTGGCTGCGGTCGCCGACGCTCGACCTCAGCGGCCGCTCGGGCGTGAAGCTCGCCTTCAAGCGCTGGCTCACGGTGGAGGAAGCCATCTACGACCAGGCGACGGTTCGCGTGAACGGCGCCGTGGTCTGGCAGAACCCGAGCAGCGGCCAGTTCGTCGACACGGCTTGGACCGACTTCGAACTCGCGATTCCCGCCGCGGACAACAACCCGGCGGTGCAGCTCGAGTGGCGCCTCCGCACCGACGGGGGGCTCGAGCTCGGCGGCTGGAACGTCGATGACGTGCGCCTGTTCTCGTTCGCCGCGATTCCGGCGCCGCCGCTGCGGTTGACCCTCGCGCCCGCGCAAGTCCCGCTCGGTGGGACGACGACCTTGTCGCTGCGGGGACTGCCCGGCGCGCTCGGCGTGCTGCTCGTCTCCGACACGCAAGGGCCGACCAGCTTCCCCGGACTGCCGGTGCTCCACGTCGGCGCGGCCTTCGTCGTCGGTCTCGATGGGGCCGGCGCACTCGACGCGTCGATCACGGTGACGAGCGACCCGTCGGCGTACGGCACGCTGCTCTACGCCCATGCGCTGCAGCTCAACGGCTCGAGCTTCGAGGCGTCCAACAAGATGGTGATGCTGACCGGCGATTGATCGGCGCCGGTCGCAGCCGTCATGTCGCTCGGCGTCGCAGCGAGGATCGCGATCCTGTTCGGGATCGCTGCGGCGCTTCGCCTCGCGTTCCTCCTCGCGACGCCTGACCGAGCCGCGCCCTTCACCCCGCTGTTCAAGGGTGACGCGGCGCTCTGGCTGGCATGGGCGCAGAGCATCCAGCGGGGCGAGCCGTTCGCCCTCGAACTCGGCCTGCCGTTCCGGCCGCCCGCCACCGCGTGGCTGCTCGCCTGGCTGTGGGACGGGACGCACGAGGGGCTCCTTCGCGCGCGCGTCGCGCTGGCGCTGCTCGGTGCCCTGATCGCGCCGGCGACGTATCTCGCCGCGCGCCGCGTCGGCGAGCGGCTCGCGCTCGCCGCGGGGGGGATCGTCGCCGTTGCGCAGCCCTCGATCGTGCTCGCGGTGACGCCGTGCGCGGAGACGCCCTACGCCTTGCTCGCGCTGCTGGCCGTCGCGCTCACCGCGCGCGTCGCGACGCGCCCGGCGCCTCTCGCGGCGCTCGCGATGGGCGCCGTGCACGGCGTGGCGTCCCTGTTCCGGGCCGAGCACGCGCTGTTCGCGGTGCTGCTCGCGCTGCTCGTGGTCGCGTCGAGGGTGCGCACCAAGAGCAGGTCCTGCCGTGTCGATCTCGCAGCGATCGCCGTGGGGGCCTGCGTCGTCCTCTGGCCGTGGCAACTCCACGTGCACCGCACGATCGACGCCTTCGATGCGCGCGAGTCGCCGCCGTGTCCGTCGCCGGCGATGCGGTGGGACGATGCCGCGCGTGCGCGTCTCGCCGCTGTGCCGGGCTTCGCGCGCGCGGCCACGCAGCGCTTCGTCGAAGCGACGCTGGCGCACCGCGGCGTGCGCGCCGTCGACCTCGCCGCGCTGGACGTCGTCGACGAGGCCTTCGGATCCTGGCCCGAACCGATCGGCCGGTCGCCGTTCATCGCCCTCTACGGTCCGCTCAACTTCGCGCTCGCGAACGCGCCGGGCAGCGACGGAAGCTTCCAGCGCGCCCTGCTCGACGCTCCGCCGCGCCTGGCCGGTGGTGCGTCGCGCTACGACCCGCGTTGGCTCGCGGGACTGCCGCGCGACGGCGAACTGAGCCTCGAGTACCCGCCGCACGTCGAACTCGTGAACCACGGCGTACGCGTCGGACTCGCGTCGATCGTCGCGGCGCCCGGCGAGGCGGTCACCCGGACGCTCGAGAAGCTCGCGATCGCGTGGGCCGGTGCCACGCCGGTGCTCGGCGCCTCGGCGCTGCCGCTCGGCCCGGGCGGACTGCGGCGCCGCGTCGACCTCTGCGTCGGGGAAGGAAGCGGAGCGACGCTCGTGCGACTCGCGTGGCTGGCGCTCGTGATCCACGGCGCGTGGCGCCTGCGGCGGCGCGTCGAAGCGTGGCCGTTCGCCGCGTGGCTCGTCGCGGGCGCGGCGACGACCGTCGCGTTCTTCGGCTACGCACGGCTCGGCGCACTCGCGCTGCCCGCGCTCGCCGTGTTCGCGGCGGCGGGGTGCGAGGGCTTGCCGCGCCGCCTCGTGCCAAGGCTCGGGATCGCCCTGTTGGCGTGCGTCTTCGTCGCGGATGCTCGGCGCGTGATCGCGCCGCCGCGGTATGTCGTCGACGGTGCGGCGATCGACGCGATCGAGCCGGGACCGCCGCTCACGCAGCGACCGGTGCGCGTCGAGCTGCGCTGATCGCGCTCAGGCGCCGGCGTGGCGGGCGACGCTCGCGAGGTCGATGTTCGAACCGCAGAGCACGAGGACGACCTTGCGCCCGGCGAGCTCTTCCGCGAGCGGGCCGAGCGCCGCCGCGGTGCTGGCGGCGCACGCGGGCTCGACGGCGAGCGAGAGTTCGCGATGCAGCACGCGCGTCGCCGCGCGGAGTTCGTCGTCGGTGACGCGCACGAGCCCCGCGACCCAGCGCTTGCACAGTCCGAAGGTCATCGGCTCGGCGCGCGGCGCGCCGAGGCTGTCGGCGATCGTGCGCACGGCGTCGATCGCCATCGGCCGTCCTGCCTCGAAGCTCTTGTTCATCGTGTCGGCGCCGGTCGGTTCGACGCCGTACACCTTGCACGCGGGCAGGAGTCGTCCGAGAGCGCACGCGATTCCCGCGCACAGGCCGCCGCCGCCGATCGGTACGACAACCGCTTCGACGTCGGGAACGTGCGTGGCGATCTCGAGGCCGATCGTCGCGGTGCCCAGGACGACCTGCTCGCTCTCGAAGGGATGGATGAAGCGGCGGCCCTCGTCACGCGCGAGGCGGAGGGCCTCGGCGAACGCGGCGTGGACGTCGTCACTCAGGACCACCGTCGCTCCGGCTTCCCGGCACGCGGCGATGCGGCGCGGGTCGGCGGTCTTCGGCATCACGACCTTGGCGTCGGTCCCCGCGGTGCGCGCCGCGTACGCGACGGCGAGCGCGTGGTTGCCGGCGCTGACCGCGGTGACGCCGCGCGCGCGAGCCGCGTCGTCCAGATCGAGCGCGCACAGCAGCGCGGCGCGGACCTTGAAGCTGCCGGTCCGTTGCCAGAGTTCGAGCTTCGCGGACACGCGCGCGCCGTCGCCGAGCGCGGCACGAAGGCTTTCCGACGGCCACGTCCAGCATGGCGTCGTCGCGATGCGCGAGCCGAGTCGCGCGCGCGCCGCGCGGATCTCGGCGGCCGAGGGCCCGTCGCCGTCGATGAAGCTCATCGCGAGTAGCGCGCCCGGATCGCGGGCACGAGGTAGTCGCGGAACGCGGCCGCGGCGTCGTGCTTCTGGACGAAACCGAAGTCGCGCCGCGCCGCGCTGTCGTCGACGTCCTCCGGCCACGAGTCGACGATCGCCTGTCGCTGCTCGTCGGGGCGGAAGGTGATCTGGGCGGAGGGGAAGTGCGTGCGGACCAGCGTCGCGATCTCGCCCGCGGTGGGGGAGAAGGCGCTCAGGTTGTAGACCTGCCGCGAGAGACGCTCCTTGTCGGCGTGCGCGAGCGCGAGCAGAGCGTCGATCGCGTCGGGCATCGTGAGGAACGGGATCTTCGTGTCGGCGCGGACGAAGCAGGCGTAGCTCTCGCCCTTCGCGGCGGCGTGGATCATCTCGGGTGCATAGTCGCTGGTTCCGCCCGACGGCAGCGTGTCCGCGGAGATGAGGCCCGGAAAGCGCACGCAACGGAAGTCGATGAGGTCGGCGACGCGGTCCTTCGCGAGCTGCCGGTAGTGCTTCGCGTAGTAGCGGCCGAGGTGCTCGCAGTAGAGCTTGTTGCAGCCGTACATCGTCGTCGGCTCGACGAACTGCTCCTCGCGCACGCGACCGGCGCGGGCCTTCGTGGCGAGGTCCGGCACGCCGTAGGCGGCGATCGAACTCGGGAAGATGAACTTGACCGACTTGCCGTGGCTGCGGGCCTGCTCGGCAGCCAGCCGAAGGAGGCCGATCGTTCCTCCGACGTTCACCTCGTGCGCCGTCTCCGGAGTGAACTCCGAGCGCGTCGAGAGCAGGGCCGCGAGGTGGAAGATCTCGTAGACCTCGTACATCGCCAGCAGGCGGCCGAGCAGCATCGCGTCGCAGATGTCGCCGACGAAGGTCTTCGAGCACAAAGCGCGGATGTCGGGATCGAGCTCGCGGATGTCGATGGCGACGATGTCGCGGGCCCCGCCATCCCACAGCGCGCGGATCAATCCGTGGCCGACCTCCCCGCCGGCGCCGGTGATGAGGATCGCGGAGGACCGGCTGCTGCCGGCGGAACGAGGCGCGCGATGAGACGCGGTCATGGCGATGCGGGCGGCCCAGCCGGCGTGCCTGCCGGGCGCGCCGAGGGGCGGGGATGCTACTCCGCCGCGCCGGCGCGGCCAGGGCACTTGTCGTCGCGGCACACAGCGTGCAGATTGCCGCACGCGCG
>JACRLW010000134.1 GCA_016235155.1 Planctomycetota bacterium | reverse complement strand
TCGCGATGGTGTCGCGCGCGCCCGCGAACGGCCCCGACCGGGCGTCGAGCCGCGCGAGCAGGTCGCGCAGGA
This sequence comes from Planctomycetota bacterium, assembly GCA_016235155.1. Classification (GTDB taxonomy): domain Bacteria; phylum Planctomycetota; class UBA1135; order UBA1135; family UBA2386; genus JACRLW01. Next base: position 11,454 of record JACRLW010000134.1, on the reverse strand, counting down.
GCCGCGGTCGGGTCTCGCTCACGCCGGAGTCTCCCGCGCGCGCGCCTCGCCGCGGCGTTGGTCGATGCGCAGCGTGAGCACCAGACCGAGCGCGAGCATCACGACGAGCGGCGCCAACGCGAGGCGCTGGTCGCCGGTCGTCGCGACGACCACCGTGAACAGCAGTGTGCCGACCCACGCGGTGGCCTTCCCGCTGAGCGAGAAGATGCCGAAGAACTCCGCGCGACGCGCCGCCGGGGCGAAGCGTGCCATCAGGCTCCGGCTCGCCGACTGGTTCGGCCCGAGTCCGAGGCCGACGAGAGCCGCCGCGACCCGGAACGCGTCCGGCGTGGGCACCGCGATGGCGAGCACGGCGCCGGCGAGCAAGAGGACCAGACTGCCGGCGATCGCCGTGCGCGCGCCGACCTTGTCGTCGATCCAGCCGAACGCGAAGGCGCCGAAGCCGGCCGCGACGTTGAGGCCGATCGCCGTCACCATCACGTCGGTGACGTTCATGCCGAGCGTGCCCTGCATGTAGAGCGCGGCGAGACCGATGATCGCGAGTACGGCGTCGTTGTAGACGAGGTGCGCGATCAACAGGCGCAGCAGGTCGGGGTAGCCGCGCAGGTGCGCAAAGGTGGCGCCGACCTCGCGCAACGTCGCGCGCAGACCCTTCTGCGTCCCGCTGCCCGTCCCGCGGTCGCGGAGGAACAACAGCGCCGGCAACGCGAACACGCAGAACCACGCCGCGACGAGCAGGTTGGTCGCGCGCACGTTCCAACCGGCTTCATCGTCGAGCCACGGTCCGATCTTCGTTCCGCCGAGCTCGAGGCCGCCGACGAAGCCGAGTCCGACCGCGAGGCAGCACAGTCCGCCGGCGTAGCCGAGCGCCCAGGCCTTGCCCGAGAGGCGGCCGATCTGCGTCTCGTCCCCCAGTTCGGGCAGGAACGCGTTGTAGAACACGAACATCAGCTCGAAGCCGACGTTCGCGACGACGAACAGCAGCAGCGCGGCCGCGATGGTCGCCGTGCTCGCGACGCCGTCCGCGCCGACGCTCGGCAACGCCAACAGGGCCGTCGCGCCGACGCAGAGGACGCTCGTTCCGACCAGCCAACGTTTCTTGCCGTTGCGCCGCCGGTCCGCCGCGGCGCCCGCGATCGGCGAGATCACCGCGACGACGATGCCGCTCACCGTCAGTGCGGCGCCCCACAACGCGTCGCCGTGTTCCTTCGCCAACGCCGCCTGGAAGAAGGTCACGTAGACGAAGGTCACGACCAGCGTGTTGAACGCGCTGTTGGCGAAGTCGAAGAGGCACCACGCGAAGCGCTCGCGTGGACCCGGGGGCGGGACCGGAGCCTGCGGCTGCGTCGCGCTCACCGCGGCTCCCGCCGCACCGCGCGCAGCTCGTCGGCGCCGCGCAGCCAGTGCCAGATCGCTTCGAACTGGGCACGGGCGTCGCCGCCCATCGGTTCGAGTGCCGTGCGCAGGTCCTCGGTGGCGAAGCGCGGCATCTTCGCGGCGGGTTCGTAGCGCACCGGATCGAGCATCCAACTGCGGAACCAATCAGGCCGCAGGCGCGCCGCGACGTCTTGGAAGTCGATGCCCTGCACCTCGAACAACGCGGCGGGCGCGACACCCGCGACCGCGTGACAGGTGACGCAGCCGAAGCCGCCCTGCGATCCGATCAGGCTGCGCCCGATCGCGACCTGGGCGGGATCGACGGGCTCCCGTTGCACGGGACCCATCCCCAGTCCGTGCTGCGCGGCGAGGCCGTGCGCGAAGGTCGTCGCGAGATCGGCGCCGAGCCGCGGCATGCGGGCCAGCAGCCACCGCCGCGGCGACGGGAGATCGCCGCGCAGGAACGCCTCGCACCAGTCGCGTTGCAGCTTCTCGCCCGCCCAGGTCAGGCTCGGACGGAGTTGCGCGACGCGCACCTGGCCCTCGACCTGCGGCGGCTCGGGCAGCGCGAGCACGGCCAAGCGGTCCTCGCGCGCATCCCACAGCGAGGTCTTGCCGTCGAGCGCGTGGCACGCGTCGCAACGCCGCTCGACGAGTTGCCGCGATGCGTGCTCCTCACGGTTGTCGCGCACGAGAGCGCCGACTCCCATCGCCAGCGCGGCGCGCAGTGCGGCGCGTTGCGCGTCGTCGATCGCGTACTCGGGCGCGGATCGGCGCGCGACGGCGTCGGTCGCGAGGCAGCCCTGGTCGGGCTTGCCCGCGAGCGCTTCGAACCCCGGTGCTGCCAGCGTGCTCGCGACCCCGGCCTCGTGGCAGTTCGCGCAACCGGAGCTCGCGAACGCCACCGCACCGCGCGACGCGTCGCCCGCGACCCCGCCCGCGAATTCGGCGGACATCCGGCGCGGGAAGCGGGAGCGCAGCAGGGCATCGAGATCGGCGGCTTCCTCTTCGCTCGCGCGCAGATCCGGCATGCGGATCGAAGGCTCGTGCGCGGCTGGCGCCAGCAGGAAGCGCGCGAGTGCCCCGTCCTCGAACTTCGACGGCGCGTCGCTCAGGGACACCCACGCCGTTTCGTCCGCCGCGTCGATCGCATGGCAGGCGATGCAACCGAGCTCGGCGAAGCGCTGCGCACCTCGCGCTGCGTCGCCATACCTCGTCGCCGGAGCGTCCTCGCGCAGCGTGCCGAGCCACACCGCGATGTCCCCCGCGCGCGCATGCGCGTCGGCGCCGTGCAGGGTCTTCGGCATCCGTGCACCGGCGCGCTTGCGATGCGGCGCCTCGATCCACTCCGCGAGCCAGGGAACGGCGAGGCGCGAGCCGAGGCCCCGCAAGGACGGCCCGCGCATCGCGAGTTCCGGCAGGCCCGTCGCGGCGTCGAAGTCCGCCGGCAACGCGTGGCACGCCGTGCAGCGCAAGGTCGCAAGGAGCATGCGCCCTTCGCGACGCAGGCGGCCCTCGGCCAGCCCCGCCTGCGCGGGATCGTGGAACAGCGCCGTCGGCGGGATCGTCTCGAGCGGGACCTTCTTGCTCGCCCAGGACACGCGGAGTTCGCCGGCGCCCGAGAGCGGTGAGCCATAGCGGAGCACGAGCGCGCGGCGGCCCTTGCGCAACCGCACGCTCTCGCCGTTCAACGGCGCGTCGCCGCGGCCGCGACCGTTCAGGACGACCTGCCCGTCGATCTCGAGCGTCACGCTTCCGAAGCCGGTGATCGAGAAGGTCCAGTCGTCGCGCGCCGGCATCTCGACGAAGCCCGAGAACACCGCCTCGAACATCCCCGGCGCGACGAACGCCGACGGCGCCTCGCCGCGTTCGACGTACAACGCGAGCGCGCGCACCACGCGCGCATCGGCGGCGAGCGACCCGTCGCGCGGCGCCGCGGGTGACACCGTCATCACCAATCCGGGGACGTGCTCCTGCGCTGCGGTCGTCGCGACCATGCCGAGCGCCGCGAGCGCGGCGCGGAGCGCGAGACCGGTCGAGCGCATCACTTGCCTGCGTCCGCCTTCTGTCGCTCCGGCAGGAAGTGGATCGTGCCGTGCAGTTCGCCGTCGATCTCGCCGCCGCCCCGCGCATCGATCGACCAGCCGACGCGGAGCTGCATCGCCTTCTGCATGCCGTCGACCGCGAGGAAGACGCGCTTCCCGTCGTCCGACACCTCGACCGACCTGACCTTCAATGCGTCGCGGTTCTTCTCGCCGTCCTTCACCTTCTTCTGCGGATCGCTGGGCTTGTACTCCGCGGACCCGTAGGCCTGCGACCACAGGTAGTTCCACACCTCGACCTCCCAGCTCGACGGATCGCCGGCGCTCTGCGGGTCGAGCGCGTCGCTGAACTCGAGCTCGATGCCCGTCGCGTAGCAGCGCATCGCGAGCGGCAGGCGGAGCGGTGCCGTGGTGCGCCGCACGCGATGGAAGGAGGACTCCTTGGCCGCGTTGGTCTGCCAGCCCATGAAGCCGGTGACGTAGAGGTGGCCGTCCGAATGGAAGCGGCCGCGCATCTGCGACGACTCGAAGTTCGCGGGCAGCCGCACGACGCCGCCCTGGGTCTTGCCCTCGTGCGTCTGCGTCAACACGAGGTAGTTCGAACTCTGGCCGTAGCTCTGGTGGATCAGCATCCCGCCGAGTTCGCCCCACACGCCCTTGGGCACCCAGACCTGACCGCCGCCGCTGTTGTCGACGGACATCGGCAGCCAGCAGATCGGTTCGTCGTAGGTCGCGGGCGGCGGATCCGCGTGCGCGGTGTCGAAGCAGCCCCAGAACGTGCCGTTCGTGCTGATGTTGATGCGGCACGCCGGCATCCAGGTGCCCTGGTTGTCGCCGGACGTCACGACACCGTCGGGCGACACGCCGATGCCGTTCGGCGCACGCAGGCCCGTCGCGACCACGTCGAGCTTGCTGCCGTCCGCCGACACGCGCATCACGGTGCCGTGGTGAGGGACGATCTTCTGGAAGCCTCGGCCGCCGGGGTTCACCGGCCCGCCCTTGGCGAAGTAGAAGTCGCCCTTCGCGTCGGTCTGCAGGTCGAAGGCGAACTCGTGGAAGCCCTGCGTGATCAGCACGTCGTCGTTGAAGACCTCGACGAAGTCGCACTCGCCGTCGTGGTTGACGTCGCGCAGCCGATGGATCCCGTCGCGCCCGTGCGCGTGGATCACGCCGTTCACGACCTTCAGGCCGAGCGGGTCGTGGAGGCCGGTGCAGAAGCGCGTCCAGGTCAGTTCGCCGAGGTCGGCATCGACGCCATGCACGAGCCAGACGTCGCCGTTCCAGGTCGACAGCGCCGCGGTGTCCTGGTCGACGAAGTCGAAGGCCGCGAAGCGCAAGCGTGAGTGCCAGGGGTTCTCCGCGGGGATCGTCAGCGTGTCGACGACGAAGGGCCCGTCGCCGGAGCCGAGCGTGCCCGCCGACTTCAGGGTTTCCGCCCAGCGGCGCGGTCCGCCCTTCTGGAGCCCGGAGAGATCGCGCAGCGAAGTGTCGACCACCGCCTCGGCGAGCAGCTTCCCGGGAGCGCCGGTGCGGACCGTGACCCGCGCGAAGCGCGCGTGATCGGCGGCAGGCACGACGAGTTCGACGCGTCCCGCCCGCCGCACGAACCGCGTGCCGACCGGCGCGAACAGTTCGATGCGCGACTCGGCGGACTCCTTGCGCTCTTGCTTGCCTTCGCCGGCTTGGAACGCGCGCTCCCAGACGAAGCCGGTCACGAGCGTGCCCTGGCTGCCGCCGTTGTGCGCGGCGTCGCCGCCGAGCGTGACGTCCGCACCCTCGTCGGGCGCGCCCGGCTGGTCCATCAGCACGAGACGCACGGCCTTGCCGGGTCCGAACTCGAAGCAGCGGGCGATCCCCGGCGGCAGCTCGTCGGTCGCCGCGACGAACTCGTGGGTCTCGAGGACGCGCCGCTTGTCGATGCGGTACTGCAGGAGCACCGCGTCCCCCGCGAACCAATGTCCTTCGAAGCGCGCGTGGTCGCGCGGGAGCGGCCCGTGCGGGATCGGCCGTGGGTCCGCGAAGGAGTCGTCCTTCGCGACGCCGGGCTCCTGCCGCGTCGAGTACAGCTCGCGGCCGCGCGTGCGCGGGATCGGGCCGTGCGCGCCGTCGAAGGGCGTGCCGCGCAGTTCGACGTGACCGTCGACGAAGGCCGTCGCGACGCGCAGCAGCTCGGTGTCGAAGACCACGCCGGCGCCGTCGCCGACCCGCAGGACGCGACCCTTCAGCGCGACGTTGTCCGGCGTGAAACCCTCGGCCGTCGTCGAGAGGCACGGCCCGTAGTCCATCTGGTACCAGGGCTTGGTCTTGTCCTGCGCGGCGAGCGGCACGACGAAGAACAGGGCGAGAGCAGCGGGGAGTCGTCGCATGGTGGATCGCGATGGAGGGCGCGCACGCGGCGCTCTACAGAGACCAGCCGTCGCGGTACGCGCGGCGCAGGAAGCCCTCGGCCTCGGGCGCGTTGCGCGCCCGCAGGCGATCGGGTTCCCAGAGCAGGCGCTTGCCGCCCAATCGGTAGGAGACGTTGCCGAGCAGGACGCACTCGGTGAGCGGACCGGCGTAGGCGAAGTCGCAGCTCGCGCGACCTTCGCCGCGCATCGCGGCGAACCATTCCGCGTAGTGGCCGATCGAATCCGCGATCGTCGGCGCGGGCGGCGTGAAGCCTTCGAACTTCGCCTTCGGACCGATCTCGTGCTTGTAGTAGTCGGCGACGACGAAGCCCTCGCTGCCGCGGAACAACACCGCACTCCCCCACGCGTCGACGCCGAGTTCCTTCGCGCTCGCCGGCTTGCGACCGGCGTCGTGCCAGGTCAACGCGCAGGACGGCTTGCCGTCGCGCGCGGGGAACTGCCAGCGCACGGCGAGGCCCTTCGGGCACACGTCGGGATCGAGCGGGGGTCCGTCGGCCTGCACGGTTTCGGGCATGCCGAGCCCCAGCGTCCAGAACGCGAGGTCGATGTAGTGGCAGCCCCTGTCGGCGAGGTTGCCGCCGCCGAAATCCCAGAAGCGCCGCCAGTTCGCCGGGTGGTAGGCGCCGTCGACGAACGGTCGCTCGGGCGCCGGACCGAGCCAGAGTTCCCAGTCGAGATGCTCGGGCACCGCGCTCCGGCCGGCCGGTGACTCGATGCCGCCCCAGGCGCCGACCGAGCACCACACGTCGACGTCCTGCACGACGCCGATCGCGCCGCTGCGCACGAGTTCGACGACGCGACGGTAGTTCGGCAGCGAATGGATCTGCGTGCCCATCTGCGTCGCGAGCTTGCGCTCGCGCGCGAGATCGGTGAGCACGCGCACCTCGTGCACGCTGTGCGCGAGCGGCTTCTCGCAGTAGACGTGCAGGCCGAGCTTCATCGCGTTCGCGGCGACGATCGCATGCGTGTGGTCGGTCGTGCTCACCACCACGCCATCGAGCGCGTCGCCGTCGATGCCGGAGTGCGCGAGCAGGTCGCGCCAGTCGCGGTAGGTCTTCGCCGCGGGATGGGCCTTGCTCGCTCCCGCGAGGAACCGGGCGTCGACGTCGCAGAGCGCGACGACGTCCTCGTCCTTGCAACCCGCGAGGTTCTCCGCCGCGCGGTTGGCGACGCCCACGCACCCGATGCGGAGCTTGCGCTTCATCCTCTTGCGAAGGTCGCTCGCCAGCGACGCGGATCCCAGGCCGAGGATCGAAGCACCCAGGACCGAAGCACCGAGGAAGCCGCGTCGCGTCAGGGAGGCGCTCATGCGGGCGCGGAAGGTACTGCCCGTAAGGAGGGCAACCAACGACCGAACTCGCACCGAGACCGTGACGTCGCCCAGGGCTACATTCGCCGCCGCATCGCGGCCGAGGCCGCAACCAAGGGTTGAGCGTCGGCGCTACCGCGGCGACCAGGAAGGCCTCGTCCGCTCTCTTGGCTGGGGCTCTCCGTCCGCCGAATCCTCGCGCGGCGCGAGGATTCGGCGGACTATGGTCCCACGATGCACGCAGGACGCGACGCGACGCCGGCCGATGCGAGCCGGCTCCTCTCCGATGCCGAGTTGCGCTCTGCCGCGGACGTCGTCCGCGGTCTGGCGATGGACGCGGTGCAGGCCGCGAACAGCGGACATCCCGGCCTGCCGATGGGCATGGCCGACGTCGCGGTCGCGCTGTGGCTCGAGCACCTGCGCTTCGACTGCAAGGACCCCGCCTGGCCGGGCCGCGACCGCTTCGTGTTGTCGGCGGGCCACGGCTCGATGCTGCTCTACGCGTTGCTCCACCTGTCGGGCTTCGCGCTGAACCTCGACGACCTGAAGCGCTTCCGCCAACTCCACGGCAAGACTCCCGGTCATCCCGAACACGGACTCACGCCCGGCGTGGAGACGACGACCGGCCCGCTCGGTCAGGGTTTCGGGAACGGCGTGGGGATGGCGCTCGCCGCGCGGATGGAAGCCGCGCGCTTCTCGTGCCCCGCGCTCGACGCACACCGCGTCGTCGCGATCGTCAGCGACGGCGACCTGATGGAGGGCGTCGCGCAGGAAGCGGCGTCGCTCGCGGGACACCTGCGGCTCGGCAACCTCGTCTACCTCTACGACGACAACCGCATCACGATCGACGGCAGCACCTCGCTCACCTTCAGCGAGGACGTGAAGGCCCGCTTCGAAGCACTCCACTGGCGGGTCGTCGTGCTCGGCGACGGCCACGACGTGCCGTCGGTGCGCGCGGCGCTGCGCGAGGCGTTCGCCCCGAGCGATCGACCGACGCTGGTGATCTGCCGCACGCACATCGGCTTCGGCAGCCCGAACAAGCAGGACAAGAGCAGCGCCCACGGCTCGCCGCTCGGCGCCGACGAAGTGGCGAAGACCAAGCAAGCGCTCGGTCTGCCGGCGGAGCCGTTCTGGATCCCGGCGAGCGTGCGCGCGCTGTTCGCGAACGCCGCCCAGCGCGGTGCTACGTCCGCCGCGCGATGGCGCGCGGACGTCGCCGCGTGGCGCACCGCCGATCCCGCTCGCGCGGCGCTGCACGATCGCTTCGCGACGCGCGCGGTCCCCGCCGATCTGCTCGATCGACTCGTCGCCGCCGCGGGCGACGCCGCCGGCGCGACGCGCGCCTTGTCGGGCAAGGTGCTCCAGGTCGCCGCCGAACTCGTACCGGGACTCGTGACCGGCGCCGCCGACCTCGACGGTTCGACGAAGACGAAGCTCGTCGCCTCGGGCGCGGTGAAGGCCGGCGACTACGGGCACCGCAACCTCCACTTCGGCGTGCGCGAGCACGCGATGGGCGCGATCCAGAACGGGATGGCCCTGCACGGCGGTTTCATCCCCGCCGGCAGCACCTTCCTCGTCTTCGCCGACTACATGCGCCCCGCGATCCGTCTCGCGGCGTTGATGGGACTGCCGGCGGTCTTCGTCTTCAGCCACGACTCGATCATGGTCGGCGAGGACGGCCCCACCCATCAGCCGATCGAGCAGATCACCGCGTTGCGCGTGATCCCCAACCTGCACGTGCTGCGACCCGCGGACGGCGTCGAGGTCGCCGCTGCGTGGGCGCACGCTCTCGCGCGGCGCGACGGCCCGACCGCGATCCTGCTGTCGCGTCAGGACCTCCCGCGCCTGCAACGGCCCGCGGGTTTCACGACGCGAGACGTCCTCCGCGGCGGCTACGTGGTGCGCGACGCCTCGCGTGCGCGCGCGACGCTGATCGCCACCGGTTCGGAGGTCGCCCTCGCGATCGCCGCGTGCGAATCGTTGAGCAAGGGCGGCCTCGAGGTGCGCGTGGTCTCGATGCCCTCGATCAAGCTGTTCAAGAACCAGGAGAAGGCCTGGCGCGAGAAGGTGCTCCCGCCGGGACTTCCCGTGCTCGCCATCGAACTCGGCCGTCCCGAACACTGGGTCATGCTGACCGGCAGCCTCGACCGCGTGATCGGCGTCGAGCGCTTCGGTCTCAGCGCCCCCGCCGAACAACTCGCGGAGGAGTTCGGCTTCACGCCCGACGCGGTGGCGGAACAGGTGCGGGCGATCGTCGGGTAAGGATCGTCGGGTAAGGGCTGAGGGGTGCGTTCACGGGACGAGTAAGAGCGCCGGCCTCCTGCCGGCGGCGCTACGCTGCCGCGCCATGAAGCGCGCCTCGCTGCTCGTCTTGCTGCTCGCCGCGATCGCCGTCGCACAGGACGCGCCGGCACCGATCGAGTCCGGCCCGGCGGCGCAGTCGCCGATCCCCGCGTTGAATGTCTACGCCTCCGCCGGTCCCGATGCCGGGCTCGAGTTCGACGTCGCGGCGCGGATCGGGAGCGGGCCGGGTGCGGTGCTCTTCGTGCACGAACTCACGCGGAACGTCGCGCCGTTGGTGCGCGGACTCGACCTGCTCGGCGACAGCCACGCGCCGCTCGGGTTGACGACGGCGGTCGTGACGATCGCCGCGGATCGCAGCGAGGCGGAGCGTCGCGTCGAGGCGTCGTCGAGGAGCTTGCGTCTGGCGCGACCGATCTGCGTGTCGGTCGACGGCGCGGAGGGACCCGGGGCCTGGGCGCTGAACCGCCGCGCGACGCTCACGCTGGTGACGATGAACCAGGGCAAGGTCGTGCGCAGCGTCGCGTTCACCGACACGGGACGGCAGGACCTCGGCAGGCTGCGTGAACTCGTCGACGAAGTGACCGGCCCCCTGCCGGCGACGCCGGGCGAGCTACGCGCCGCCGTTCTCGCGCGACTGCCGCAGGACGAAGCGACCCTGCGTGCCCGCGCGGCGCAGCTCGCGCTCGAACTGCATTGGCGCGGCAAGCGCGTCGCCGAGGAGGTCGACGACCGTGCGCGGCGCGACGGCGAGGGCATGCGCGACGCGCCGATGCGCGAGCGACCGGCGGCCGCCGCACCGCGCAAGGGCAAGGCCCCCGACGACGAAGCGCTTCGCGAACTGCTCCGCGCGGCGATCCAGCGCGACGCCGACGCGGCGCGGCTCGACGCGGTCTTCGCGAAGATCCGCGCACGCGCCGGCGAGTCCGCGGAGTTGAAGGCGCAGGCCGTCGCGATGCTCGAGTTGATGGTGAGCCTCGACTACGGCAACGACGACGGCAAGGCGCGCGCGAAGGAGCAGCTCGCGGCGTGGCAGACCGGTCGTTGAGTGCTCTGCGCGCGCCGTTCGTCGCCGCGCTGTGGCTCGCGGCCGCGAGCGGCATCGCCCGCGACGTCGCGGCGCAGGACCGCCCGTTCGGGTTCCGCTACGACGTCCAACCCTGGCTCCTGCGCCAGGGCTGCGCCGCCGCGGAGTGCCACGGCGGGGCTCTCGGCCGCGGCGGCTTCAAGCTCTCGCTGTTCGGCGGCGACCCGGAACTCGACTGGCAGGCGATCGCCGTCGAACGCGGTGCGCGACGCGTCGACCTCGCGGTGCCGCAGGCGAGCCTCTTGCTGCGCAAGCCGTCGCGCGCGCTCGATCACGGCGGCGGCCTCCGCCTGCCGCGCGACAGCGACGCGTTCGCCGCGCTGCGCAGATGGATCGAGGACGGCGCGGTCTACGGTGACGGCGCCGCGGTCGCGCTCGACGCCCTCGAACTCCGGCGTGACGGCGACCAGCTCGCCGTGCGCGCGCGCTTCGGTGCACTGCATGAGGACGTCACCGCGCGCAGCGTGTTCACGAGCACGGCGCCGTCCGTCGTCGCCGTCGACGCCTCGGGCCGCACGACCGTGCTCGCGCCGGGTGAGGCATGGCTCTTCGCGCGCTTCGCCGGACACGACGCGCGCGTGCGCGTCGTCGTTCCGTTCGCGCGCTCCGGCGGCGCTCCGCGCGTCGCCCCCGCGACACCGCTCGACGCCGCGTGGCTGCGCGGACTCGACGAACTCGGCCTGGAGCCCGCCGCGCCGGCGCCGCCCGGACTCCTCGCTCGCCGCCTGCACCTCGAACTCGCCGGACGCTTGCCGACGCCGTCGGAACTCCACGCGTTCCTCGCCGCCGATCCGGCGACGCGCGCCTCGGACTGCGTCGCACGTCTGCTCGCGAGCGACGACTTCACCGTCGTCGCGACGGACTGGCTCGTGCGCTGGTTCGAGCTCGAGCGCGACGCGAACGGCGCGCGAGACGACGCTGCGCGCCGCG
>JACRLW010000061.1 GCA_016235155.1 Planctomycetota bacterium | reverse complement strand
GCGAGCGCGCGCTCACCCGCGCCGTGTGCGAGCTGCGCGCGAAGCCACAGCGACTCCGTGTTGAGGGGGTCGAGCTTCGCGAGTGCGTCGAGGTCTGCTCGGCACGTCTCGAACTCCGCGCGGCCGCGGCGCACGAGCGTGCCGTCGTCCTCGATGCCGCCACAGCGCGCGCGGATGCGCAGGCTGCGGTGGCGCGGTTCGCTCGGATGCCGCTCGATCGCGGCGTCGAGCCGCGCGGCGTCCTGCGTGCGCAGCCAGGCGGCCGCATCGCTTGCGGCGAGGACCCCGGGCGCGGCGAGAAGGAGCGCGGACACGGCCCACGCAAGGATCGCAGCGCGGACGAGCCGCGCGCGCGGCGCCGTGTTCTCACCCTGCCGTGCCAGGGCGCCGAGCCACAGCGCCGCGACGATCGCCGCCGGAGCGTTGCCGGTCGGCGCGCGGGCCAGCGCGACGACGCCGAACGCGCACACGGGCAGCATCTCGACCAGACGCCGGCCACGTAGCGCGGCGACCAGGAACGCGCCGCACAGCGCGACACCGACGAGTCCGAGCTCCGCGGCGAGTTCGAGGTAGTCGTCGTGCGCGGAGTCGACGAGTGTGGGGAACTGCCGGCCCAAGGTGCTCGCCTCGATCTCGTCCTGGGTGCGGAAGCGCGGGTACTCGAAGCGGAGCTGCCCCGACCCGTGTCCAAACAGAGGGGCGTCGGCGACCATCGCGAGCACGCCCTTCCAGAGCGCGAGGCGCACGTCGATCGTGGAGTACACGGCCGAGGGCTCGGGACGGGCATACAGGCCGGGCCCCCGATCCGTCGACAGTCCCGCGAAGGCGCCCACACCCACGGCGACGATCGCGCAGGTCAGCCATTGGCATCTCCGGCTTCGCGCGAGCGACCCGGCCCGCGCCCAGGCGAGACCGACGACGAGCAGGACGGCGACGAGCGCCGCGCGCGTGCCGTTCAGCCCCAAGGCGAAAACCGTCACCAGCAGCACGAGACCGACGAGCCCACGGCGCTGCGCCGTCGCGACCCACCACGCGGCGCACGCGAACGCGAGCAGCTCGCACTCCGCGGCGACGTTGCGGTTGCCGAGCGTGCTCACCGCCTCGCGCGCGCTTCCGTAGTCTGCAGGCCACTCGAACCCGAACTGCTGCGCGATTCCGTACGCCGCGACGACGAGCCCGGTTGGCAGCGCGACGAGCGCGAGTTGTCGCAGCGTGAACGACGCCCCGACCGGCACGGCAACGGCGAGCACGATCCAATACGCCGCGCGCAGGCGGGCCTCGCCCCCGTTCGTCACGCCGATCGTGCGGGCAACAGCCCATGCGCAGAGCAGCGCGAGGAACCAGCCGCCGCGGATCCTCGGCGTCGCGCGAAGGAGGACGAACGCGAGGAACCCCACCGCGCCCAGCACGCACGCCAGCGCCCGCCGCGTCGCCTCGAAATCGAGCCAGCGCGCATCGAAGGGCAGGGTCAGCGCCGCGAGTCCGAGCCCGAGCGCGACGCACGCCGCGCGCGGGGCGCCCGCTGCGCCGTCCGCGTTCACGACGGGACCGCGCCGCCGCGTCCGAAGGTGAGGATCGCGTCGACGAAGTCCTCGGCCGAGAACGGTTCGAGGTCGTCGATGCCTTCACCGACGCCGATGAACTTCACCGGCAGCGGCACTTCCGCGCGGATGCCGAGCACGGCGCCGCCCTTCGCGGTGCCGTCCATCTTCGCGAGCACGAGACCGGTCACGCCGGCGACCGCCCCGAACTCCTTGGCCTGACGGATCGCGTTCTGGCCGGTCGTCGCGTCGAGCACCTGCAGGACTTCGTGCGGGGCGCCGGGGATCTGCTTCTGCACGACGCGCACGACCTTGCCGAGCTCGTCCATCAGGTTCTTCTGCGTGTGCAGCCGGCCCGCGGTGTCGAGGATGAGGACGTCGATGCCGCGCGCCTTCGCCGCGGCGCAGGCGTCGAACGCGACGGCGGCCGGATCGGCGCCGGTCGCCTGCTTGACGATGCCGATGCCGAGCCGATCGGCCCACAGCGTCAGCTGCTCGACGGCCGCGGCGCGGAAAGTGTCGCCCGCGCCGAGGAGGACCTTCCTGCCGTCGAGTTGCAGTCGCCGTGCGAGCTTCGCGATCGAGGTGGTCTTGCCCGAACCGTTGACCCCGACCACGAGGATCACGGTCGGTCCGCTCGCCGCGCGCGCGAGTCCGGCTTCCGCGTCGCGCAGTCGCGCCAGCAGGCGTTCGCGCAGGAACGCGGGCACCTGCGCGGTCTCTTCCAGCTCACGCCGCTGCCAGGCGTGCTTCAGCTCCTCGACGATCTTGCTTCCCGTCGGTCCGAGGTCGGCTCCGTAGAGCACTTCCTCGAGTTCGTCGAGGAAGGCTTCGTCGAGCTTGCGTCCGCCGCCGAACAGGCGCGCCAATCCCGCCGCGAGCTTTTTGCGCGTCTTCTCGAGGCCGGCGAACAGCTTGCCGAAGACCATGGCGCGACGACTTCACCGACGCCCGCGATCACTGTCCAGCGCTTTCGTTGCCCGCCTCTGCGGGGGCTGCGGCGTCCGCCGGAGCCGGGATGCTCGCCGGGCGGTCGTCGAGCTTCTTGTCGGAGTTGCCGAGCTTGTCGATGCGGATGCGATCGAGGATCCCGTTGACGAAGGCGCCGGAGTTCGCCGTCGAGAAGCGCTTGCCGAGTTCGATCGCTTCGTTGATCGCGACCTTCGGCGGCACGTCCTTGCACCAGAGCATCTCGTACGCCGACATCCGCAGGATGTTGCGATCGACCGCCGCCATGCGTCGCAGGTCCCAGTTGCGCGCGACGGACTTCAGCAGCGCGTCGATCTCCTCGCGGTGCCGCTTCGTGCCGAGGATCAGGCGGCGAGCGAACTCCTTCGCGTCGGCGTCGGGCAGGACGCCGTCCTTGCTCGCATGGTCGAGGAAGTCCTCCACCTCGGACCAGACGGTCTCGCCGCGCAGATCGACCTGGTAGAGGAACTGCATCGCGGTTTCGCGAGCCTTGGTCCGTCGGCGCATGGTGGGGTCGCTCGAGTGCGGCAAAGAACGGGCTGCGGAGAGTAGCCGCGGCGCCCCGCCGCGCAACCGGCGGTGGGGCGGAGAGTCCCGGGACGGGGCTCGCGCAACCGGCTCAGCGGCGGGTGCTGCCGTCCAGCGCGTCGCGCAACGCGAGCATCGCCAGTGCCGCGTGGGCCGCATCCTCGCCCTTGTTTCCGGCACTGCCGTCTCCGGCACTGCCGCCGGCGCGCGCGAGCGCCTGTTCGGGCGTGTCGCAGGTCAGGAGTCCGAAACCGATCGGGACTCCGGTGGCGAGTTGCGTGTCGGCGATGCCGCGCGACGCCTCGCCGCAGACGTAGTCGTAGTGGTCGGTCTCACCGCGGATCACGGCGCCGAGCGCGACCATCGCGTCGAAGCGTCCGCTCTCGATTGCCCAGCGACACGCGAGCGGCAGTTCGAAGGCGCCGGGCACGGACAACACAGTGATGGCGTCCGGTGCGACGCCGGCCGCGAGCAAGGTCCGCCGTGCACCCTCGGCGAGTCGCTCGGTGATCTCGGGGTTGAAGCGCGCGACGACGATCGCGATGCGCCGGCCCTTGCCGTCGATCGGTGCCTTGGCTGCTGAAGAAACCTGCATCGCGGGACCTTGTACCGGGGGCGAGCGGCGCGCGGAATGCGCACACCGACGTCGTGCACGGCGCGACCTCGAACCTGCCCTTGTCTCGCGGTAGGCGGACGATCCAATGCCCGCGCCCGCCCATGGTCTCAGTCACGACGTTCTGGATCTCGTTCTCGATCACTCTCACGCTGCTCGGCGCCACGGTTTGGACCGGGTTCCTCCGGAAGCGGAAGCTCCACGTGGCGCTCGCGCTCGCGACCGTCGCGTTCCTGACCGTGACCGTTCTGCTGACCGAGGCCTTGCTGCGCGCCGTCGACTTCCCGAAACGCGAGATGGGCATCCATCTCGTCTTCGCGAAGACGGCCGCGCTGCTCGTGCTCCCGGTGGCCGGCACCGGCCTCTTGACCTGGAAGCGAGCGAAGTGGCGCCGCGTGCACCTCGGGTGCGTGGTGGCGTTCCTCCTCGTCGCCGTCACGGCGGCGGGCACCGGGCTGTGGGCGTACTCGCTCGCGACGCCGCGCTGACACCGGCGCGACGGTGACCCTGCGGAGCACGGTCCGCGCCTCGCCCGATAGGGCCGGGCGTGGGAACGAGCTCTTCGACGCGGCGCCACGGTGCTTCGATGCGGCGCTTCGCGTTGCTCGCCTGCGCCGCCGTCGCGCTGTTGCACGCCTTCGTCGTCCAGGTCTCGGTGGTGCGCGGCCATTCGATGGAGCCGAGCCTCTGCGACGGCGACCGTCTCGTCGTCGATCGCGTGAGCCCGACTCTCGCCGGCGTCGCGCGCTTCGACGTCGTGATCCTCGCCAACCCGCGTGACCCCAGCGTCGACTACGTGAAGCGCGTCGCGGCGCTGCCGGGCGACGTGGTCGCGCTCCACGACGGGGAACTGTGGATCGACGGCCGGCGGATCGAGCAGGGCTTCGCGCCGATCGCGGACCACGCGGAGTTCGAGCCGTTGATCGTCCCCGCCGGCCACGTCTTCGTGCTCGGCGACAACCGGCCGATCTCGTGCGACAGCCGGGAGTTCGGGCTCGTGCCGGTCGGGCTGTTGCGGGGGACGGTGCGCGCGCGCTTCTGGCCCTTCCACCGGGTCGCGGTGTTCTGATCGCCGCGCCGGGCGGGCACACTGGTCCCGCATGAACGGGCGCATCCTCGTCACCGGCGGATCGGGAGGCATCGGGGCCGGCGTGGTCGCGCGGCACCGCGACCGCTGCGTGGTCTGGTCGCGACGCGCGAACGGCGTCGACGTGACCGACCCCGATGGCGTACGCGCGGCTGCCGGCGCGTTCCTCCGGCAGCACGGCGCCCCGTTCGCGATCGTGCACGGCGTCGGCGACTTCGAGGAGCGATCGCTGCTCTCGACCGACGACGCGGCGTGGCGGCGTCTGCTCGACAGCAACCTCACCAGCGCGTTCCTCGTCGCGACGACCCTCGTCCCCGCGATGTGCGAAGCGCGTCGCGGGCGCGTGATCTTCTTCTCCGCCGCGGGCGCGGAGGACCGGACGGCGAAGCCGCGCGCGCCGGCTTACTTCGCGGCGAAGGCGGCGTTGACCTCGCTCGCGCGTTCGCTCGCGAAGGAGGTCGCGCCGTACGGCGTCACCGTCAACGTGATCGCGCCGGGCGTGGTCGTCCACCCGGACAGCCACGCCGCCAGTCAGGAGCGCATGACGCCGAAGGTGCCGCTCGGTCGCGCCGGAACCGTCGACGACCTGCTCGGCGCGATCGATCTCCTGCTCGGCGACGCCGGCGCGTACGTCACCGGCGACGTCTGGACGATCGACGGCGGGCTCTCGCTCTGACCGCGCCCGTCACGTGCGCGGAGTCGCTTCGCGTACGACGCGGTTCCGCAGCAGCCCGACGCCTTCCAGCGTGCAGACCATCTCGTCGCCGTGCTGGATCGGACCGACGCCCTCGGGCGTGCCCATCGCGATCAGGTCGCCACAGCGCAGCGTCGTGTGCCGGCTCAGGTACTCGATCGCGTGGGGGACGTCGACGACCATGAACGCGGTGCGGCTCGACTGCCGGTGCGCGTCGCCGACCCAGCAGTCGAGCGCGAGGTCGAGCGGCTCGGGCAGAGCGCCGCGCGGCACGACGAAGGGACCGATCGGGCAGAAGGTGTCGAAGGACTTGCAGCGCAGCCACGGCTGCTGCTTGCCGCGGTCGTCGCCCTGCATCGTGCGCGCGGTGACGTCGTTCAGCAGCGTGTAGCCCGCGACGAGTTCCATCGCGTCCGCCGCGCGGACGTAGCGGCGGCCGCGTCGCGAGGGATCGGGAAAGCCGAGCACGACGCACAGCTCGACCTCGTGGTCGATGCGCGTCGTGACCCAGTGCGGCAACACCACGTCCGCCTCGTGCGGGACGAAGGTGTCGGGCAGCTTCGTGAAGAAGATCGGTTCGTCCGGGACCTCCGCGCCGAACTCGCGCGCGTGCGCGGCGAAGTTCTTGCCCAGGCAGAGGATCTTGCCGGGCCGTGCCACGGGGACGTCGAAGCGCAGGCCGGGGAGAGGCAGGTGGCGGCCGCTCGACGCGAGCGCAAGCAACGCATCCCGATCGAGGCCGCCGCCGGCGAGCATCGCGAGTTCGTCGCGCGGGCCGAGGTCGACGCAAGATCCGCGCTCGGGAAGGAACGCGCCGAGCCGTCGTTCGTCGCCGGCGCGGTGCGCGAACCAGGCGGGAACCGCGGGGAGGAGATCGGACGGCGGGCGCGCCGGCGTGCCGCTCGTCATGGCGTGTGCGCGAGCGCGAGCAAGGCGTAGATCGTGCAGATCACCGGCTGGTCCTCCCACCAGCGGCCGTTCCGCTCGTTGAGCCAGGAACCGTCCGCGCGCTGTGCGGCGAGCAAGGTCGCACTCAGTTCCTTCTTCCAGTCGACAGGGAGAGCTTCGTCGGTCCCTGCCTTCCCGGGGACGCGCAGCGACGTGATGCCGGCGGCGTCGAGCGCCTGGGCGAGGACCATGTAGTAGTAGAAGAGACCCTGGTGGCGGAGCTTCTCGTCGGCGTCTTCGCCGGCGCCCGGGTTCTCCGCGAGCGTCCAGTTCAGTTCGATCCAGCGCACCGCGGCGGCGACGCGCGGATCGGTCGGCGGGATGCCGGCCATCGTGTAGCTCTTGAGCAGGGCGTAGGTCATCGAGCCGTAGCTGCGCGGGATCTTCGTGCCGTCCGGAAGCGTGACGTAGCCCGCGGCCGAGTTGCCGGGGTAGTACGCCGAGCCGCCGTCGTCGCCCGCGACGACGGTCATCCGCGTGCCGTCGTCGTCCTTCACCACGCCCTTGAAGTCGTTCACGGTGCGCAGGTTCTGCGTGCGTTGCAGGAAGACCAGCGCCTTCTGGATCGCCTCGTGGTCGGCCTGCAAACCGGCGGCGCGCAGCGCTTCGAGGGCGAACTGCGTGTTGCTGAGGTCGCCGCGCTGGCTGCCGCCGTAGCCGATCGAGCCGTAGTCGCGATCGCCGCGCGCGTAGCCGTGCGACTCGACGTTCTGGATCGCGATCACGTAGTCCCTGGCCTTGCCGATCACCGGGGCGAGCGCGTCGCGGTGGGACATGGTGAGCGCGAGGATCGATGCACAGGTCGTGTAGTTCGCGTTGCGCTCGCCGATCGAGCCGTCGCCCTGTTGCGCGGCGCACAGGGCCTTCAGCCCCTGTTCGATCACCTGCTTCTCCGCCTGGCTCCGCTGGGCCTGCGGCTTGGTCTGCAACGCCGCGAGCGCGAGCGCCGTGATGCCGAGATCGGGGAAGCGGCCCTGCTTGGTCGTCACGAAGAAGCTGCCGTCCGCCTGTTGCTGCATCAGGAAGTCGACGGCCTTCTGTTGCGCCTCGCTCCAGTCACCCTGTGGGGATTCCTGCGGCGCGCGATCGAGACCGCGCGCGGCGGACTGGCACGCGACGAGTTGCACGAGCGGCACGACCAGAGCACTGCTCGATGCGTCGGGATCGGCGAGCGCGGCGTTCACCGCTTCGCTCGCCGACCTGGCCTGCGTGATCGGGTCGCCGTCGCCGCGCGCGTGCCTCGCCAGGACCTCGGCGACCACGGCCTCCATGCCGTCCTCCGCGGCCGACTGGCGCGCGAGCCAGCGCTCGCTCGTCCCCACGTCGCTCGCGTAGTCGCCGTCGAGGTCGACGGCGCGCAGGGCGTCGACGACCCAGCGCGTCGTCGCGATGCGATCGCCGGCGCCCACGGCCGCGTCGGCGAACGCGCCATCCTTGTCGCGGAAGCTGAAGAGCCGCCGCACCGCCGCGCGAACCCAGGGCTCTTGCAGCGAATAGAAGCGATGACTGTGGCCTAGCGCGCAGAGGACCATCGCGGTCTCGCGGCACGAGCCGTCGCCGAAGCCGCCGTCGACGATCCGCTGCCGCAGCCTGGCGACGGCGAGATCGACCTGGTCCTTGTGGATGGTGCCGAAGCGCTTCGGCTCGGTCTGGCTCGCCGCGGCGGCCGACGCGAGCGCGAGCACGAGGGCGACGAGTCCGGTCAGCATGGACCGGCGGGGGAGGTGCGGAGTCATCTTGGGTTCGAAGGCTGGCAATCGGTCCGAAGCGTCGGACGAACGGGGATCGGACTCAACGGTTCAGACGGTTCAGACGGTGCAGATGTTGCGGACGGTTCGGACCGCCGGGCCGAGAGATCAGGACTTCGTTCGGGGTTTCGAGAGCTTCTCGAGGCAGAGGCGGCGCATTGCGGCCATCACCGGACCGGCGCTGCCGGTGTTGAAGGCGGCCAAGGCACCGGTCCCCGACGCGGGGTGCACGTAGAAGGACGACACGAAGGCCCGCTGGCCGCCGGTGTGGGTCAGGACCGGGGTGCCGTCGAGCTGCTGGACGAAGAAGCAGAGCCCGATGTGTTCGGTACCCTGCGGATTGGCCGGCAGGACCGGCGCGAACATCTCGTGAAGCGACTCGCGGCGCAGCACCTGCGCTTCGTCGGAGTCGACCGGCGACGCACCGAGGAGGAACGCGAGGTAGCGCGCCATGTCGCCGAGCGGCGCGTTGAGGCCGCCGTTGCTCACCGTGATCCCGGTGTCGAAGTCGCTGCCCAGATCAGTCAGCTCGGCGCCGCGGCGCTCATAGCTGTGCGAGCGGTGCCGTGCGAGGTGGTACGGCGTGACGTCGAAATAGCTGCGCGTCATGCCGAGCGGGCGCAGCAGGTTCTTGTCGACGTAGACCTCCCAGTCGTCGCCGCTGAGCTGCTCGATGACGCGGCCGACGAAGACGATGCCGGGATTCGAGTACGAGTAGCGCGAGCCCGGCCGGAACTCGAGCTGCGTGTAGGGCATCATCGCGACGAGTTGGCTCCACTCGGTCGGCTCGTGAGGATGCCAGGGCTGGTCGCCGCCGAACGGCCAGGTCGGTCCGCGGAAGCCGGCGGAGTGCGAGAGCAGGTGGCGGATCGTGATCTCGTGCAGCGAGCCGAAGGGGTCGTGGACCGCGCGCAGTTCGGGCAGCAGGTCGGCGATCCTCGCGTCGAGCGTGAGTCGCCCGCGGTCGCGGAGCTGCATCGCGGCGATGCCGGTGAACGTCTTCGTGCAGCTCGCCCAGTGAAAGATCGTGTCGTCGTCGACGGCGCGTGCTGCGGTCCTGTCCGCGTGGCCGTGCGCGACCTTGCCCAGCACGCGATCACCCGCGACGAACCACAAGCTGCCGCCGACGACCTGGTGTTCGTCGCACGCGGCATGGAACGCGGTGCACACCTCGCGCCACGCGGCGTCGAAGTCGAAGGCGGGGGGGTCCTGAGCGCGCGGCGTCGCAAGAGCGAGGAGGGCGGCGAAGGCGACGCGCAGAGCGGACATGCGCGCGGAGTCTACGCCGCGCGCCTGCCGGCTCCGGGCCTCAGCCGCCGACGCGCAGGCGCAGTCCGTCGGATGCGCTGAGCGTCGCGTAGGCCGCGCCGCCCGGGTCGAGGATCCACCACTGGGTGAACAACTCGCCCCGCAGCAGCGTGCGATCGAGGGGAACGCCGAGCGTGAGCGCGGCGTCGCCGAGGGCGTCGGTCGCGACAGGCATCGCGTACGGGGCCGGCCAGACGAGGAGCGAGCAGCCGCCGTCGATCGGGATCGAGGCCGGCAGGACGGTGATCAGCAACACGGCGACCGAACTCGCAGCGCAGCGCTCCGCGCCGACGCCGAAGCTGAGAGCGCCGAGTTCGGGCACCGAACGCCACAGCGATCGTGGCGTGCCGAGCGTGCCGGTACAGCCCGCGCCGTAGCGTTCGACGCTCGCGACGAGGCGTCCGCGCCAGATCTCCAGCGTGCCGGTTGCGCCGTCCGCGACGACGAAGTCGGCGGCGTCGTCGCCGGTCAGCTCGCCGGCCGCGACCGACTGCGGATAGGGCCGGTCGAAGAGGCGCTCCGCGTAGGAGGCGTGCGGCGGAAGCGTGCCGGCGAACGGGCCATAGGCGCGGACCTCGCCGAGCGCGGGCAGCGCGGCGATCAGGCGCGCGCCGCCCCGATCGCCCAGGTCGGCCGACGCGAGTTCGGCGGGACCGAGCACCGTGTCGACGGCATAGGGGCCGAGCAGGCCGCCGCCGCCGCTGTTGCGGAACAGCTCGATCACCGTCTGCGGCGGACCCGGCAACAGCATGAAGCGCGCGAGCGCGAGGTCGCGCGCGCCGAAGCCGTCGAGGTCGACCTTCACGAGGGCGGCATCGACGACCGGCCCGGGATCGACGGCGCCGGCGACGACGGCTCCGAAGGCGCCTCCGCCGAGGTTCGGCCAGATGCGGAGCCCGGGCGAACCGCGCTGCGTGTCGTAGGCGATCACCTCGGCGCGGCCGTCGGCCTCGAGGTCGATCGCCTCCACCGCGGTCGGCTGCGACGAACCGGGGAGCGTCTGCGTCGCGAACGAGCCGAGGCCGTCGCCGAGCATCGCCTGCGTGCCGCCCGCGGCGAACACGTCGCCGGCGCACGCGACGACCAGGTCGTCGCCGCTCGTGCCGTCGAGCGGCGCGGCGACGAGGCGCAGCGGGCGGCGCAAGGTCGGGAGCGCGATCCGGCGCGGGAAGTCGCCGGTGCCGTCGCCGAACAGCACGACCACGCGATCGCCGGTCTCGTCGGCCACCGCGACGTCGATGAAGGGATCACCGTCGAAGCGCCCGCTCGCGAGGGCGACCGGACTCCCGCCGACGGTCACGACGCGCGGCGGATCGAAGCCGGCTGGCGTGCGCCGATGCAGCACGATCGCGCCGGCGAGATCCACGGTCGCGAGGATGTCGTCACGCGCATCGCCGTCGACGTCGCGGACATGGAGACCGCGCGCGCGCGGGTCGCCGGTCAAGGTCGCGTCGAGTGCGACCGAGGTCGCGACCGTCGTCGCGGGAGGCCGCACCGCGATCGGCGCGAGCGTGACGAGCGCGCCGCCGGCGATGCCGTTGCCGGGTCCTGGTCCGTCGAAGACCGGCCCGCCGCGGGTGCCCCTGCAGTCGCGGGCGTCGACCGACGGCACGGTGGCGTGCAGCGCCACGTCGTCGCCCGCGCCGTTCTTCCAACCGTTGCCGACCAACGACGAACCGCGGACCACGCAGCGGAGACTGCCGCCGCCGACACGCAGTCCGCCGAACTCGTTGCGGTGGATGCCGCACGCATCGAGCACGACGTCGTCGCAACCGTCGATGCCGATCCCGAACAGACCGTCGTAGCGGCCGAACTCACTGTCGGCGCCGCAGTAGCCGCCGCAGTCCTCGACGAGGGTGCGCGCGAAGACGGCCCGATGCGATCCTGTCGCGAGTGTGATCGCAGCGGTCTGGACGCCGGGTTCGACGCGACTCGAGCGGGTCCCGAACTGCGCACAGCGGGTGACGCGCAGATCGGTCGCGACGAGGTCCAGGCTCGCGACCGCGAGGACTGCCGCCTGGGTGAGGTCCACGAAGGCGCACGAATCGAGGTGCGCCGCGGGGCACGCCTCCAGGCGGATGCCCAGCGCACACCCGCTCAACGTGCAGCGGAGCACGCTCGTATTCGCGGCGCCCGTCGCGTCGATGGAGGCGCCGCCCGGAGTCGAGAAGCGACAATCGCTGATCGTGGCGCGATCCGAGCCGCCGAGGATTCGCACTGCCTGCTGCTCGATACCGCCGGCAAAGTCGACCCCTCGCAGCGTGACGTCGTCCGCCCCGGCGATCGTGAGGATCACACCCGGAGACGAGCGCGGGCCGAGCACCGGCCGCCCGGAACCGAACGACTCGATCGTCACCGGGATCGCGACCGTGCACTCCTGCGGGTATGCGCCGCTCGCGATCCGGATCGTGCCGCCTGGATCGACGGCGACCAGCGCGCGCGCGAGGGTGCGATAGGGGTTGGACGCCGTTCCGTCGCCGGTGACGTCATTGCCGTATGGTGCAACGTAGACGACCGGAAGCGCGCAGAGCACCGGGACGAGAGCGATCGCGGCGAGCATGGAGCGGACGGCAAGCATGAGTTCCCTCGGCTTCAGGATTGCGTTCGACGACAAGCGCGGTGCAAACCAATGCACTGTGGCGAGCGACACGACGGACGTTGAGCGAATCGACGTGCGCCGTCGAAATTGCCGGCGGTGCGTCCGGTTCGGGCTGCGTCGAAACCGTGGCGAGCCGACACACCGCCGGTTGCGCGCGGGAACGACGCAGGAAGCGATAGACCAAGAGGAGGTCTTCGATGCGCACCCTCGGCTCACTCGCACTGGCCGCAGCATTGGGGCTGCCGGCACTCGCCATCTCGCAGGCGCAAGTCCACGTCAGCCCCTCGGGCAGCGACGTCACGGGCGACGGTTCTCTCGCCAATCCCTACAAGACGATCAGCTACGCGGAGTCGCAGGCCGCGAGCGGCGACACTCTGCTGCTCGCTGCAGGCACCTTCGGCGACGACGAGCAGATCGTGCTCGGATCGAAGGACATCACGATCGTGGGCGCCGGGGTCGGTGTGACGACCGTGCGACCGCATCCGACGCTCGTCTACGCGCTGCCGCGCGGCTTCCCGAACGCGCCGTACCTCGAAGACCACCGCTGCGTCTTCGTCGTCGAAGGCTCGCGCCGCGTCGACATCCGCAACCTCACCGCTGACGGTGCGTTCCGCATGCCGCCGACGGGACGGCTCACCGGCATCTACTACCGCAACGGCGCCGATGGCACGGTGCAGGACGTCGAGATCACCAACTGCCGCTCCGATCCGATCAACGGGGCGCAGGGTCCGGTCGGAGTCGTCGTGCGCGGTGACGGCGTGGCCGACTTCTGCAACGTGACGCTGCGCTCGTGCACGATCCGCGAGTGGGGCAAGAACGGCATCGCGTCGTTCTTCGACACGGTGTTGACCGTCGAGCATTGCACGATCACGGGCAGCGGGCGTCTGGACGTCCCGCTCGCCGCGCAGAACTGCGTGCAGCTGACCTACGGCGCCGTCGGCATCATCCGCTTCAACAGGATCTCGGACTCAGACTACATCCCGGCGGCCTGGGGTGCGTCCGGACTGCTGATCTACTCTCCGGGTTCGGGCACGGTCGTCGAGGGCAACGAGTTCGCGCGCTGCGAGGGGAGCATCTGGCTCTATGCCAGCCCTCCGGCCAACCTCCCGACCTACATCCGCAACAACACCGTGACCGCGTGTTTCGGCGGTGCCTTGTGGATCCAGTCGATGACCGGAGTCGTGGCGACCGGGAACACCTTCCACATGCCGATCGGCGGCGAGATCCCGGTCTACGACGACGCGAGTGGCGGCAACACGTGGTCGGGCAATCGCTACTCGGACTACGGCGGCGTCGGGCCGTACGCGATCGACGGCGGCGCGTGCGTCGATCCGTCGCCGGTCGACGACTGCAATGCCTTCGGTGCGTCGACCAGCGTCGCGCTCGGCGTGGTGCCGATCGAGATGCTGGCGCTGCAACTGAACGGCGGCGGCGGCCTCGACTTCGTGACGGTGAACGAAGGCGCGACGCCGAGTCTGTCGGTCGGCCTCGAATCCGGCGGCAGCTACGTGGTCAGCAATGTGCCGTTCGGTAGCGCCGCGGGTCGCGCCGTGTCGCTCGTCGCCGGAAACTTCGACGGCGTCGGGGGCACCGACGTCGCGGTGCTCACGACCAACGTCCCGCCGGCCATCGCGGAGAACAAGGTCTACGTGTTCTCGAACAGCGGCGGCGTGTTGTCGTTGTTGCACGTCGAGAACCTCGGTCCGCCGGTGTTCGCCGCGAGCGATCTGGCGGTCGGCGCCTTCGACGGCGCGGCGGGCGACGACCTCGCGGTCGCGGACCTCGGCACGATCGGCATTCCGGGCAGCGTCCGCGTCCTCCTCAACGGCGGCGCGGGCACCTCTTGGAGCGCGTCCACGATCGGTGGCTTCACGACGCAGTGCGTCGCGCTCGGCAGCGGTGATCTCACCGGCGATGCGATCGCCGATCTCGCGGTCGCCGAAGGCGACGGCACGAGCGGCAGGGTGCACGTGCTCGTCGGGCTCGGCGCCGGCGCCTTCGTCCCGCACGGCATCGGCCCCGTGACCATCGCCGACAACCCGAGCGGCCTCGCGGTCGGCGATCTCGACGGCGACGGCCGTCCCGACGTCGTCGCGTGCAGCTACGGCGCGAGCCTGCCGTTGGTCTCCGGCGCGGTCACCGTGCTGCGCAACCAGCTCCCCGGGTCGATGGGCGTCGCCGTGTCCCCGACCGACCGTGGTCCGGTGCACGTGTCGATCGGCGACTTCGACGACGACGACGATCCGGACTCGCTGCGTCGCGACGCGGTCGTCGCCAACTTCGTCGGCGCGACCCTCACCGTTTGCGGCGCCTTCGGCGAAGTCGGCGGCTTCGCGTCGGCCTCGCTGTGCACGGGCGGCGTCACGCCGCGCGCCGCGCTGCTCGCCGACATGGACGGCGACGGCTATGCCGATCTGATCGTCGCCGACGCGAGCGGACAGGCCGTCGTGATCGTGGACGGGCGCCCGACCGCGCGCGTCGACGTCTATGGCGCGGGTTGCCCCGGAACCTCGGATCGCATCCCGGTGATCGCGGCGGTCGGCGCTCCGGCGCTCCCGACCCAGCCGAACCTGAGCTTCGGCATCGAGTGCCGCGACGCGCGACCGTTCTCCGTCGCGGTGCTCAACGCCTCGACCGCTCCTGCGGTCGCGTTGGGCGCATGCAACCTGCTCCTCGCGTCGATCGACGTGAGCTGGGTGCAGTTCACGAACGGCGTCGGTCGCGCCGCGGTCTCGATCGCGGTCCCGTCCGCTCCGCCGGCGCTCGCGGGCGCGGCCCTCTACTTCCAGTGGGCGGTCATCGACCCGCAAGGCGACCTGCTGGGCTTCATCGCGCTCAGCGAGGGCCTGAAGATCCGCGTCGGCTACTGATCGCAGTGGTCGGCTCGTGCGAGTGGGTGCGCCGTCGCCGGCGCGCTCACTCGCCGTCGAGCCGCCGCAGACCTGCGAGGTCGACCCAGCCGACGACAGCGTCGAGCATCGCGCGATTGCCGCCGTCGACGTTGATCATCACGGCGATCCGCTTGCCGAGGATCCAGGCGTTGGCGTTGCCGTCCTCGACCATCGTGAGCACCTGGAAGCCGCTCTTGGTCTGGACGTCGATGTCCACGCCCTGCTGGCGCAGGATCGCCTTCATCTGCGCCTGCGCGCCGACCATCGCCTGCATTCCCTGGTAGAGCTGCGGCGAGTTGGTGATCTGGATGCGGGCGCGTTTCTCGTCGTCGCCGTCCTTGGTCGCGCTGACTTCCGCGTTGCTCCACTGCATCGCGGTCTCGCCGGCGCCCCAGGTTCCCGAGTTGATGTCGGGTTCCTGAAAGGTCCATCCCGCGGCCTTGGTCGGGAGGAAGGTGCCGAGGTTGCGCGCGGCGCGCGCCTGGAGCTTCGCGGCGGCCTTCTGCAGCAGTTCGGTCGCCTTCGCCTCGTCGTGCGCGCGCCACGCCGCGAGCGCGTCGACGATCAGCTTCTCGATCTCCGCGTTCTCATCGAGCGGCGCGTCCGCGCGTTCGGTGCCCTGGGGCGGCACCGGCGGGGTCGGGGTCGGTCGCTGCGCGCGCAATGCGGATGCAGCGATCAGGAGGGTGAGGGCGACGGCGATTCGTGCGTTGCGCATGGCGGGCGCACGATACCGCGCTCGCGCAGGGATCACCCGGCCGTGGGCTCGACCCGCACTGCAGTTCCGTACACGAAGACCTCGGCGGCGCCGCCGGGGATGCGGCTGAACTCGAAGCGCAGACCGACGACCGCGTTCGCGCCGAGGCGGCGCGCGTCGTCACGAAGACGATCGAGCGCCTGCTCGCGCGCCTCCGCCAGCATCTTCACGTAGTGGTCGAGTTCCGCGCCGAAGAGGTTGCGAAGCGACTCGACGATGTCGTGGATCACGTGCCGCGTGCGGATCGCCGTGCCGCGCGCGATGCCGAGCGACGCGACGATGCGCTGGCCGGGGAGGGAGTCGGTGGTCGCGAGCTGGATGGCGGTCATCGGACGATTCCCCGGTAGCGATCGAGCCGCGCCTGGATGCGGCGTTGACGGAACACGGATGCCAGGAGGATCGCGGCACCGGCGATCGTGCAGAGCGCGGCGGCCTTCACGAGCAGCGGGAAGCGTTCCGCAATGCAGATCTCGTAGACGCAAAAACCGGCGAGGACGGCGAGTCCGGCGAGGAACAAGGACCAGCCGAGTCGCCACTCGGCGCGGTTGTGGAAGCGCGACCAGAAGCGGCGCAGCTCGCGCTCGGTCGGCTCGAGCGCGACGGCCGCGCGCCCGAGGTCGAGCATCGCGCGGTGATCGGCGACCTCGGCGGCGAGGTCCGGATCGCCGGCCATCATCGCTTCGAAGCGCATGCGCGCCTCGGGTGCGAGTTCGTCGTCGACGTAGGCCATCATCAGCGCGTCGCGCTCGGCGAGCGGCTCGTCGCGCTCGTGCTGGTGGTTGTTGGCGGTCGTGCTCATGGTCCCGTCCTCATGGTTCGCTCGGGACGAAGGCCTTCAGGTGGTCGCGCAGCTTGCGCCGCGCGTGGAAGAGACGGGACATGACGGTGCCGATCGGAATGTCGAGGACCGCGGCGATCTCCGCGTAGTCGAGGTCCTGCACGTGGCGCAGCACGATGATCTCGCGGTGGGCCAGGGTCAGGTTGTCGAGGGCCGCGCAGAACGCCTCGTGCGCGTGCTTGGCGTCGACGAGGTCCTCGGGACGACGAGCCGATTCGTCGGGCAGGTCCCAGGCGGGGGCGTCGTCGTCGTGCGAGGCATGGATCGAGATCGTGCGGCGCTTCTTCCGGCGCTCGAGAAAGGTCAGGCAGGCGTTGCGGAGGATCGTGAAGAACCAGGGTGCGAAAGGCTCGCCGTCGCGAAACCCGGCGAGCGCGCGCCACGCGTTGAAGAAGGCGTCCTGTGCCAGCTCGGCTGCGTCGTCGCGGTTGCGCACGTAGCCCATCGCGACGCCGATCGCCTTGCCGAGGTAGCGATCGACCAGGGCTTCGAAGCTCGCGGCATCGCCGCGCTTCGCGGCGCTCACCAGACGGATCTCGTCGACGACGGCCAAGGCGGCCGGCCTACTCGCGTCGTCGCCGCTCATTCAGGCGCCGATGACACGCGGGGCGCGCCCGCGATGCAACGGCGGCTTGTCGTGGCCCCGCGGCTTGCCAAGATGGCCCGCCGTATGCCCGTGATCGAGCGCGTGTTCGGGCTCGCCGAGGACCTGCTCCGCACGGCGAGTCCGTACGGAGCGGAGCGCACGCTCGCGGAGTTGCTCGCGTCGCGTTTCGATCGCAACGAGGTTCGCGAAGTCCTGCGCGCCGGCGACAGCCTCTGCGTCGTGCCGCGACCGCTGCGTGCGGGAGTGCCGCGCATCGTGCTCGCCGGCCACCTCGACACGGTTCCCGAACTCACACCGAACCCGGTGCGCCGCGACGGTGAGCGGCTGTTCGGCACGGGCGCGTCCGACATGAAGGGCGCGCTCGCGGTGATCGTCGACGCGCTCGAGCGCGCGGTGCGCGAGGCGCCGCGTCACGACCTCGTCGGCGTGCTCTATGCGCGCGAGGAGGGTCCGTTCGAGGCGAGCGGGCTGCCGGAGATCCTCGCGGTCGCGGGCGAGCGCGTGCTCGACGCCTCGCTCGCGATCCTGATGGAACCCACCGACGGCCGCATCGAGCTCGGCTGCATGGGTGCGGCGCAGGCGCGCGTCGTGTTCGAGGGCAAGCGAGCGCACGCCGCGCGGCCCTGGCAGGGCGTGAACGCGCTCCATGCCGCAGGTCCTTTGCTCGCGCGGTTGAAGTCGCGCGCGCCGCGCGAAGTCGTGATCGGCGGCCTGCCGTGGCGCGAGGTCGTCAGCGCGACCACCGTCGCGTTCCGCGGCGCGCTCAACGTCGTCCCCGATCGCTGCGAGCTCGGGCTCAACCTCCGCTTCGCGCCCGGACGCACGCGCGACGATGTCGTGCGCGAGCTCGAGGAACTCGTCGCGGGCGAGGCGGAGGTCGCGATCGAATCGCTCTGGCCGGCGGGTTGCGTCGTCACCGGCCATCCGCTCGTCGCGGAACTTCGCGCGGCGTGCGGCGGCGCCGCCGTCTCGAGCAAGCAGGCGTGGACGGACGTCGGCCGCCTCTCCGAACTCGGCGTGCCGGCGGTCAACTGGGGGCCCGGTGCTGTGAGCCAGGCGCACCAGGCCGGCGAGTGGATCGAACTGCGCGCGATCGCGGAAGCGTCGCGGGCCCTTGGGAGCTGGTTGTGGCCGGAGTGAATCGTCGCGCGTCGTGGTTCTGCGGGTTGCTCGCGCTCGCGTCGCAGCTCGGCGCCCAAGAGCGGGTCGGAGTCCTCGGGGCGCCGTCGAACGTCGAGCTGAAGGGCGTCACCGCGTTCCCACGCGACGCCGTGCTGGACGCTGTCTTCGCGACTCCACAAGCGTGGCGGCGCAGCCATCCCCGCGCCGAGCGCGACGAGTACCTCACCTGGTTGCGAGATCGGTTCGAGCGCGCGTACCGCTGGGACGGCCGACCGGAAGCGAAGGTGCGCGTCGAGCCCGACGGCGAGCGCGTGCTCGTGGTGGTCGAGGAGGGGGAGCGTCGCCTCGCCGCCGGTCTCGCGTTCACGGGCGAAGCCTTGGGCCCCGAACTCGCCGCGAGGTGTCTCAATGCTTTCGGCGCGCTGTGGACGTCCGGTGGTCCCGCGCGCGGCGACGACGCGACGCTGCGCACGGCGTGCGAGGCGATCGCGCGCGACGTGGGAGCAGAGTCGGGCGCGATCGACCTGCGGGTCGCCGGCCTCACCGTCGAGCGGGGCACCGGGGGTCGCTTCGACCTCGCCATCGAGCTGCGCGGCGCGACGATCGCCACGATCGACGCCGTCGAGTTGCGCGGCGTCGACGTCGCGGAAGCCCGCGCGACTCGAGCGCGCCTCGGCTTCACGCCCGGTGACCCGCGCACCCGCGCGGCGGTCACCTCGCTCGTGTCGGCCCTCGAACGCACCGGGCGATTCTGGTCCGTGCGCGAGGCCGAACGCGAGCCTAGTGGTCGCGACGGTGTTCTCGTGCTGGAGGTCGAGCCGAACGACGCGGCCCCAAGATCCGAGGCGATGCCCTGGGACGATCTCGCGCTCCTGCACCGCGCGGTCGCGGGATTGCCCGGCCAACTGCGCGGCGGCGCACGCCTGCGCATCGCCGGAACGGGAGACGGTGACGCGGCGACGTCGTTCGAGTTGGGGCGCGACGCTGCACGCTTCGCCTGGCGGCCGGCGGCGAGCGGGAGCCTCGATCTCGGCGAGTTCGTTCTCACGTTCCCCGCGCAGGGCGGCGCGTTCCTGTCATCCTCGCGTTTCGGAACGCTCTGGACCGGCAGGACCGACGGGACGGCGGCAGGCGAGGCATTGCTGATCACGTTCCGCCTGGTGCCGAACACCGCCTTGGGTCCGTAGCCTGGTGAATCGTCGCGTCACGCGACGATTCGCCGGGCGGAGGACCCCGGCTGGTAAAGCGGCCGAGGCCTTCCGGTCGTCGCGTCAGCGACGACGCCGGCAGCCAGGATTGGCTGCGGCCTCGGCCGCGATGGCGACGGAAAGCCCACGAGCTTCGCCTTCGGTTTCCACCTCGTGCACGATTCCGATGCGCAGGCACCGCGCGTTCGCGGCGAGGACGCGGTGGTCGCGCTCGGGCCCGCGCTCGCCCTCTCGCTGAGGCTCCACGGTGCGGCCGCACTGCGGCTGCTCGAACGTTTTCGCTTCGAGGGTGATTCCGCGGCGATTCAGCTCGGGACCGTCGCGAACGGGACCGCCCGCATCGATCGCGCCAGCGGCGCGCTCGAACTCGCGATCCGTCACGATGGCCAAGAGATCCGCTTCGGTGCGAGCGGCGAGACAGCACTCGCTGCCGCGAGCGAAGGCGGCGGCGGTTGCGCCGGCTTGATCGAGGCACTGCTCCTCGCCGGCCTCACGGACGCGTCCACGCCGGAGCTGCGAGCGGCCGCGGCACGTTGCGCCGCGCGGCTCGTGCAGGGCGTCGACCGTTGGCTCACTGCGTTGGACGGGATCCTCGCTTCGCCGACCGTGCCGATTCCCTCCGATCGCGCCTGGACCGATGCCGAGCGGATCGTCGCGATCGTCGATCGGCTCGGGCGCAGCGGCGCTTCGCTCCACGCTCCGGGCACCTGGCCCCACGCGCTGCTGCGCGATGCTCCAGGCATCCTCCTGATCGGCGAACCGCGCGCGCGCGCGTTCCGCGCCGAGTTCGAGGCATTCGCCGGCGAGGCGGCGCCCGGGGCCCTCGGCTGCGTGCTCGCGTCGGTCCTGCTCGCCGCCCGTGGCGCGGACGACGCGGCCCGCGAACTGGCGCGCCGGGGCGGGTCCGCGCTCGGGTTCCAGGACTTCGCCCGCGACGTCGGAGCCTTGTGCCAGGAGACGCTCGCGGCGAACGACCGTGCGTCGTTCGCCGCGGATCTGCGCAGTCTCTGGGACGCCGGACTCGGCGCTGCGCTCAGTGCATGTACTGCGTCACGAGCCCGTTGACCTGGATGGTGCCGCTCGCGGGCGGGGTGGCGCCGAAGTTGTTGGCGTAGACGCGGGAGAGCGGCCACGCGTTGCCGGTCGAAGCATTGAAGGGGAACGAATGGTCGAGGCCGTTGCTCGTGACGACGAGGAAGCTGGCATCGACCGCGACCCACTGCGTGCGGATGCGCTGGCCGGAGAGCGCGGGGCTCATCGTGTACGGGAGCGAACTCGACGCCGTGCCGGTGACCGTCGTCGCGGCCGCGAGATCCGTGAACGGGTCGATGTTCAGGTCACACGCGGGCGAGCCGATGAACGCGAGGTTCACGGGCAGCGGCACCGCGCCGCCGAGCAGATCCGAGGAGGTCCCGAACAGGAGGACCGCGGTCGACGAGACCGGGCCCGCGGTCATGGCGTTGGTCACGGTCGTGCCGCTGATCGCACCGGTCGCGCCCATCGGAGTCGCGCTGCCGGGGATCGGGCAGCCGGTGCCGAGGGCGCCCGCGGTGTGCGTCGAGCCCGGACCGCGCTCGTAGAACTGGGTCGGGGTGACCGGCGTCGTGCCGAGCGTCACGACCTGCCACGCGAGCGGATCGGTGCCGGCATGGAAGTACGGGGTCTGGAAGACGACCGGCGAATCGAAGGCCGCGGGCGGACGAGCGTACGGACCAACCGCGGGGAAGTTGATCACGCCGGTGAACACCGTGGTCTGGTTCCCGCCGACCTTGAAGTTGCTGGCGAACGTCGCGCTGATGCCGGCGGCCGGAGTTGCCGCGTCGCCGAGGGTCACGGTCGACGTGAAGGCCTTCGCGACGTGCGTCGCGGTGTACTGGTGCCGGAACGCCATGCCGTTGATCTGGACGATCCGGCCGCGCATCTCGTTGTCGATCTGCAGGGCCATGATCTCGCCGATCGTGTTGCCCGACGGGACGAAGGGGCCCCACGGGATCGAGTTGTTGATCGCGCCGTACGCGTTGGTCATCGCGGCGGGCGACACGGACGTGGTCTGGGACGTTGCGGCAGCGGCGGAGAGCACGACGGCCACGCAGACGAGGGAGTTGCGCATCGGTTGGTCGAGTTCGAGTGGAGAGATGGACGCGCTGCCGCCGAAGCGGCGGCGAAGCGGCGGAATGCTAGCTCGCCTCGGCATGCGTTGCCCGCCGGGTTGGATCGGGACACTCGAGTTGCGCGCGTGGTCGGGGCGTGTGATCGTGCATCCAAGGGCATCATGTCCACGCTGCACCGCATCGCTCCCATTCTGATCCTCTCGTTCGCGACGGCACTGCTCGCGCAAGAGCCGACGCTCGTCCGCATCGACTCCGGACTCGTGCGCGGCGAATCGATCGACGTCGCCGGAACCACGGCCCACGCCTTCCGCGGCATCCCCTTCGCCGCGCCGCCGATCGGCGAACTGCGCTGGCGACCCCCGCAGCCGGTCACGCCGTGGGAGGGCGAGCGCGCGTGCACCAGCTTCGCCCCCGCGTGCCCGCAACCGAAGGACATGGTCTACGGGATCCCGTTCCGTGCGCAGAGCGAGGACTGCCTTCACCTCAACGTCTGGACGAGCACCGCCGATGCCGACGCGAAGCAACCGGTGATGGTCTGGATCCACGGCGGCGGAAACGTGATCGGCGGCGCCGGCTCGCCGGTCTACGACGGCAAGCGACTCGCGGCGCAGGGCGTGGTGCTCGTGAGCATCCAGTACCGCCTCGGCGTGTTCGGCTTCCTCGCGCACGAAGCCCTGACCACCGAGGCCAAAGAGAAGGACGGCATCGCCGCGAGCGGCAACCAGGGCCTGCTCGACCAGATCGCGGCGCTGCGTTGGGTGCAGCGCAACATCGCGGCCTTCGGCGGCGATCCGGGCTGCGTGACGATCTTCGGCGAATCGGCCGGTGCTGCGAACGTGACGATCCTGATGGCGAGTCCTCTCGCGGAGGGGCTCTTCCACCGCGCGATCGCGGAGTCGGGCTACTTCGGCGAGAACACGCCGGCGTTGACGAGCGCCACGGGCGCTCGGGGACTCTCCGGTCACGCTCTCGGTGCGGAAGCCGCCAAGCGGCTCGGGGTCGACGGCCACGACGCCGAGGCACTCGCGAAGCTGCGCGCGCTCACCGTCGAGGAACTGCTCGAGCTGCCGCTCTCGATCGGGAGCATCAGCAACGCCGAGCGCGGGGAACGCGCGCTGCGCCTCGGACCGATCGTCGACGGCCGCGTGCTGACGCGCTCCCCCGAAGCGGTCTGGAGCAAGGGTGAGATGGCGAAGGTCCCCTTCGTCGCGGGCAGCCTGCTCGACGACGGCTCGGTCTTCAGCCGCGGCTTCCCCGTGAAGCGCCTCGTCGGCTACCGGCTCACGCTGCGCACCTTGTTCGGCGCGGACGCGGACAAGATGTTCGAACTCTTCCCCGCGGCGAGCGACGGCGAGGTCTCCGGCGCGGCCCACGACCTGATCACCGCGCTCGCGTTCACCGCTCCGGCGCGGCGCCTCTGCCGCTGGCTCGACGCCGCGGGCGGCAAGGCCTGGCTCTACCAGTTCACGCGCGATCCCGGCATCGCACGGGCCGGACGAAGCGGCGTCTTCCACGGCCTCGAGATCGCCTACGTCTTCGGCACCTTCTCGGGGATCTCGCGCGAGATCGACGCCGCGCTCAGCGCGGACCTGATGCGCCGCTGGGTGACCTTCGCGCGCTGCGGCGATCCGAACGGCGCCGACGAGCAGAACGCTCCTGCGCCGCGTTGGCCCGTACACACTCCCGCGACCGACCAGCACCTCGAGTTCGGCGACACGGTGAGGGTCGGCGAAGGACTCGACCGCGCCGCCTGCGACCTGCTCGACGCCGTCGCGGCGCGGCGTTGATCTCACCGCGTCAGCGGCCGCCTGCGTCGAGCACGATCGTGAGTTCGCCCGCGGCGGGGGTTCCGAGCTCGACGTGATGCGCGTCCCCGCGCATGCGCCAGGACCATCGCGGTTGGTCGTCGCACCACGCGGTGACCGCGACGATCTCGCCTGCGAAGGGGAAGGGTGCGCGGAAACGACCGTCGCCGTTGCTGCGGATCACGCGGTAGTCGAGTTCGGTCGTCGAACCTGCACAGGCGTCGAGGAACTCGAGCGACCATGGCGGCGGGCCGCCGGCCTTCGTTTCGTCGCGCGTGCGCCGCGCGTGGACACGCGCTCCCTCGACGGGAGACGACCCGACCCACGAGCCAGGCGCCGGCGGTGAGACGGAGCCCGACGCGCGCTACGTCGTTCGCCGGCGCTTCGACGCGGCTCAGCGCGAAGCCCGATGCGTGTGAGGCGAGAACGCCGAAGGCCAGCCCGGGGAGCGCGCGCACGCGGACACGACCCAGGCGGTCGGCGACGGCGAACATCGGGAGCTGCGGGCCGCCGCGCTCGGTCTCGCCGAGCAGGACGCGGACTCCGGCGGCGGGTGCGCCGTCGGCCTGCGTCACGTCGAACTCCAGCGACGCGAGTCGCTCGAGCGCGAGGTCGCCGAGGTCCGCATCGTCCGTCGGATCCTCGATGGCGTCGCCGCGCGGACGCAGGTTCGCGAGGGCGACCTCCTCGCGGTCCAGTCCGTCGCGCACGGGGCCGATCGCGGTCAGGCGGTAGCCGTCGCGCGGGTGCAGGCCGAGGAAGCGGAAGCGGCCGTCGGCGCCGGTCGACTGCCAGCGCGGCGTCATCGACTGACGGCCGAGGTCGGCGTAGAGGATCACCGTGCGGTTCGATGCGGGTCGGCCGTCGTCGTCGATCAACCGGCCCGTCAGCGCGTAGCCGGGGACGAGCTGCACCTGCGCAACCGGATCGTCCCGCCGCGGCGGGTCCTCGCGCGGACCGAGACCGTAGAGCGCGGGATGGAAGCTTGCGGCGTGACGCTCGGCGAGGATCAAGGCGTCGGGTCGCGGCCATGCGAGTGTGCCGTCCGCCGACCACGTCGCGAGGATCGGCAAGTGGACGCCGCCGGAGGCGTCGCTTCGGCCGAGCCGCGCGAAGGCGTGACGGTCCGAGATCGAACCGAAGCTGTCCTGCGCGCAGAACCAGACCTCGGCGTGCTCCAGCGGCTTGCCGTCGGCGCCGTGGACGAGGAAGCCGAAGTCGATCGGATCGGGTGGAGTCGGGACCGCGAGTTCACGGGCTTCGCTCGGATACGTGGTCGGGCCGGGCGTGGCTGCGCCGCGTGCCGCGTCGCGGCGCGACGCGGTCAGGGCGAGCGGCGCCGTCCACACGAGGAGTCCCTTGCCCGTGATCGCTTCGAGGCGTGCGCGCGTGCCGGGGAGTGCGGGCAGGCGGGCGAGGCCGTCCGCATCAGGCTCGAGCACCGGCGCGAACGCATGCTCGGGTGCACGCGCGACGACGCGCCAGCGCAAGGGCAGCCACGCGCGCGGCACGCGGGGTGTGACGAGCTGCACGCGGACGACGATCTGCGGCTCCTCGCGTTCGCGCAGCTCGAGCTCCGTGCCGGCGAGGACGCGATCCACGACCGCGGAAACGCGATAGCCCGTGCCGTCCTCCGCCCAGGCCCAGGCGGAGTCGTCGCGAAAGGTCACGCGTTCCGCGGCGAAGCGGCCCTCGCCGTCGGCGATCACGGTGACGAGATCCGGTTCGCCGACGTCCCAATGATGCGCGAAGGGACGTGCGAGGAGCGTGACGTGTGCACCCGACCACGGAGAGCCGTCGCGCGCGAGCACGCGCCCGCGCAGGGTCTCGCGCAGTGTTTCGCGTGGGGGCGCCTGTGCCGGGAGCGAGGCGAACAGCACGACGGCCGCGAGAGCGCCGACGACCGGAGGCTTCACGCGAAGACCTTGCGCAGTGCGGTCACGAACCCGGTCATCTCCTCGGGGGTGCCGAGGCTCACACGGCACCAATCGGTGAGCGGGGGGAAGGCGCGGCCGATCGCGAAGCCGAGCGGCTCGAAGGCGGCGCGGAGTTGCGTCGCATCGCGCTTGCTGTGGAAGAACACGAAGTTGGTGTGCGACGGCGCATGGCGCAGGCCGAGCTCGTCGAGCGCGCCGACGAGGATCCGCCGCGCGCGTGCGTTCTGCCCCTTGCAGAAGGCGGAGTACTCCTGGTCGCCGAGCGACGCGATCACCGCGCGCGCGGCCATCGCGTTCGGGAAACCCATCTTGAAGTCGCGGATCCGCGCGAGCCGGTCCGGCTTCGCGATCAGCCAGCCGATGCGGAGGCCGGCCATCCCGTGGATCTTCGACGCCGTGCGCGCGACCACGACGTTCGGTCCGGCGAGCGCGAGCGGCACCATCGAGCGATGCGAAGGATCGTCGACGAAGTCGCGGTAGGCCTCGTCGACGAAGACCAAGGCCTTCTCACCGACCGTCTCGCAGAACGACGACAACGCCGCACCGTCGGCGATCGTCCCGCTCGGGTTGTTGGGGTTGCAGACGAAGACGACGCGCGTCCGCGCGCCGACTTTCGCCGCCATCGCCGGCAGGTCGTGCGCGAGCCCGCCGTCGAGCGGGACCGGCACGAGCGTCGCGCCGAGCCGCTCCGCGTAGCCGTGCATCGACTCGTAGGTCGGCGACGCGTGGACGAACTCGCCGCCGTCCTTGCACAGCGCGGCGGCCGTCGCGCAGAGGCCCTCGATCGAGCCCTGCGTGACCAGCACGTGATCCTGCGGCACCTTCTCGGCGACGGCGATCGCGTCGCGCAACTCGTTGAGCGCCGATGCGCCGTAGCGACTCGCCTCCTCCCAATGTTCGACCATCGCGTCGCGCGCGCGTGGCGAGGGTCCGTAGGGGTTCTCGTTCGACGCGAGCCGCACGAGTCCGTCGCGCGATCGCGCGCGCGCGGAGCGAGGTGCGTCGAAGGGAAGGACGGCGGCGCCGGCGAGGGCGCTGCCGCGGCGGAAGAACTCGCGGCGGTCGAGGTTCATGGGCGGATTCGGGTTCGGGGACGGGTCACCTGCGCGGTCCGATCTCGACCGGCGCGGGGTCATGGTCGGTGGGGATCGTGACCTCGACGTGCGTGCCTTCGGTCTCGAGGAAGACGCGCGAGTCGACGCGCGGGACGGTGAGCGCGAACTCGCCGCGATCGTCGCTCGTCGCCGACTCGAGGTTCAGGAGGTGGATGAGGAGCGACGGATGCGCGAAGGGTTCGTGCTCGAGGACCGCGCCGCTCGGGAGCGGTTTGCGACCCGGAGGCGCGATGCCGGGACGGAGCGTGATCCGCGCCGACGTCACGCCGATGCCGACGCCGCCGCGCGGCTCGCCGTCGGCGTCGAGGCAGCGACCGCAGATCGTCGCCTGCGGTCGCAGCCGCGCGACGAGGTCGACGATCGCACCGCTCTCGCGTTCGCCGCTGCGGAGCAGGAAGCCGTCGACGCCGTCGGGCGTGCGCACGACCAGCCGGAGTTCGCGCGATGGCGGCAGCAGCAGGCGATGACGGCCGGAGCGGTCCGTCCGGCACCGCACCATGCCGACCAGACGACGGAGATCGTCGCCGTGATCGAGAAACAACTCGGCGGCCGGGACCGGCACGCCGGCGGAGTCCGTCGCCGCGATGCGCGCGACGTCGAGTCCATCGAGCGCGATCTCGCCGCAGTCGACGTCGAGCGCATCGCCGGGCGGGGCGACGAGAAGGGCCTGCACGAGCGGATCGAGGCCCTCCTCGGCGAGGGGCAGCGCCGCGAGATGCCGCTCGGCGAGGATCGCGTGCACGACGGTCACGTGCGCGGGAGAGAGGCCGTCGATCGCGAAGTCGCCGTTCGCGTCGCTGTGCACCGAGCGGCGGACCGCGACCTGGTCGAACCTCGGACTGCCGGCCGTCACGGCTTCCATCACGACGAGTTCGACGCCGGGCGCCGCTGCTCCGCGCAGCAAGAGACGGCCGTGCAGCGTCCGTCCCGGCGGCAGCGCCGCAACCTGATGCGAAGAGATCACGCCCGGCGCGTCGCGCAGCGTGCGCGGCGCGTGGCCCGGCGCGCGGGCGATGCGAGGCTGCTCGGCTTGCGTACCGGACCAGCGCTTCGTGCCCTCGTCGTCGAGGTCGACGACGTGACTGCTCTGGTCGGCGGTGAACGACTCGCACCATGCATCGCGCAGCGGCGTGCCCGTCGCTTCGTCGACGACCGCGACGGAGTACTCGCGCGTCGGTCCGATCCCGAGCAGCCGTTGCAGTCCCTGATGCAGGTTGTCGGCGCTCGACCAATGCATCAGCGAACGGCGCTCGCCGGCGTGGAGACGGAGGAAGGCGCGGCCGCCGGGCAGCGTGGGGAAGACGAAGCGGCCGGCTTCGCCGAGCACCGTCACGCCGCGCGCGGACGGCGAGCTCATCGGCGTGAGCGTCATCCACAACGGCGTCGTGTTGGCCGGCACACCGACGACCTCGATCGTCGTGCGCCACACCGGCCGTTCGTCCAGCGTGAGCGCGAAGGTCACTCCGGCGACGACG
This sequence comes from Planctomycetota bacterium, assembly GCA_016235155.1. Taxonomy (GTDB): domain Bacteria; phylum Planctomycetota; class UBA1135; order UBA1135; family UBA2386; genus JACRLW01. Next base: position 5,616 of record JACRLW010000061.1, on the reverse strand, counting down.
CCGTCGCGGATCGGCGAGGCGTGGTAGCACTCGCCGTCGAGCGGGGCGTACGCGAAGGCCGCGTAACTGCGTCCCGGCAGCACCGCCGCGCGGAACCGCCCGCGCTCGTCGGTGGTCGCGTGGACGAGGTCGATCTCGCCGAAGCGCTGATCGCCGGGGAGCGGCATCGACCACAGTTCGACGCTCGCCGCGGCGTGCGCGGTGCCGGCGGCGTCGATCACGCGGCCGAGCGCGGCGAGGCGGGGCAGCTGCGCCTCCTGCGCCGCGAGGACCACAGCGCCGAGCAATGCGGCCGCGAGCGTGCGGGAGAACGTCGCCAATGCGCGAGGCAGAATAGCCCGCGCAGGCCGCGGCCGCGCTCAGCGCACCGTGACGAGCAGGGTGTCGCTCAGTCCGATCAGGTTGTCGAGGCACGGCTCGCCGACGGCGACCGACACGCCTTGGAAGCCGATGGTGCCGCCGAGCAGCGCGGGGTCGGATGGCACGACGATCTGCGTTTGGGCCGCCAGGGAGTCGAAGACGTCGATGCCGAGCTCACAAGTGCCGCAGATCGGCAGGGTGGGCCAGCGCGGCATCCCGACGAGGAGGACACCGCCGCTGGTGTCGACGCGGATCGTCATCGCCAGGGCCGGCGTACCCGAGTAGCTGATCGTCGGCGAACCGCAGGCCGTCGGAAGGAGACCGAAGCCGCCGAACGTGGTCATGCCGTCGTAGAGCCGGTGACGCACGAGCTGCGTCCCGCCGCTGCCCGCCTCGTGCCACGCCAGCGCGTAGCGCACGTTGCGCGCGACCGGTCCGCCGCTGGGTCCGCCGTTGCTCTCGAAGGCCGCGGCGATGGCGTGCATCGACTCGACCGTCGACAGGTAGGCCGCCGCGACGCGGACCTCGGTCAGGCCGAGCGTCCAGGTCGTCGGCGTCGTCGGCAATGCGTGCAGCGTGGTGACGCGCACGTCGAGGTCGCCGCTGTTCGCGAGGTCCTCGCCGTAGGCGACGACGAAGCGGCAGCCGTCGCTCGCGACGCGCGGCTGGAACTGGTTCCAGGTCCGCGCCACCGGATTGCCTTCGAGGACCTGCAGGTTCAGGACCGGGCTCACGACGACGCCGGGTCGCGCGACCAGCGCGACCATCACGTCGTGCGTGTCGCCGCTGTCGGTGAGGTAACCCTGTTCCCACGCGACGAGCCAGAGTTGCTGGCCCGTCGGTCCGGGCACCGTGATCGTCGAAGCGCTCGGCGAGTCCTGCATCGTGTCGCCCGAACTCACCAGGAAGTTGGACGAGAGGGAGCCCTCCCAGCGCATCGAGCGGCCGCGGATCTCGGAGGTCGTTGCGAGCGCGCGCTTCCAGACGATCAGCCAGTGCTGGAACGAAGCGTCCGGGAGCGGGGCGCCCGCGCCCGTGCTGATCTGCGGCTGGCCTTCCCAGGTGCCGGCATTGTCGAGCAGGACCGTGCCGCCCGTGCGGGCAGGATTGGCATCGTTCGTGAGCTGCACCGCATGGATGTCGTGGTCGGCTGCGCTGTAGACGCGCTCCCAGACGACGGTGAAGTAGGTCGGCGGGAACAGGTGCGGATCGCCGCCGACGTCGGGCACGAGCTTGTCGCCGAGTTCCACCGACTGGTCCTCGATCAGCACCGGGTTGCCCTGCGCCCAGGACCCGGCGTCGCGCGTGCGACCCCAGATCGTGAACGGCGATGCGTTGTTCGGACTGACCTGCGCGACGACGAGATTGCGCCGCGCAAGCGCGTTGTTCGCGATGCGCGGGCGCTGCCAGGACGTCGTCGACGCGTCGATGGCCAATCCCGAGCCGGCGATCGGGTTGCCGCTCGCATCCATCTCGTAGGCGTAGACGTCGCTGTCGACCGCCGAGTAGACCAGTTCGAAGCAGACCATCGTGCGCTGGGTCGACTCGTCGAAGACGAGGTCGGGATCGCGCAACACATGGGTCGAGGTCGACGCGACCGTCGTCGTCGGGCTCAGCAACGGGTCGACGACCAGCGGCAGCTTCGCGTTTGCGACGAAGTCGGCGGGGACGCTGAGCGCGATGCACCCGTCGTCGAAGACGCGTGCGACGGGGATCGAAGCGCCGGTCGCGTCGATCGCGACCGCCGGACCGTAGTCCACGCCGCCGTCCGGGCCGAGGAAGCGCAGCGAGGCGCCATGGTCCTGCGGAAGCAGCCCGGTCACGACCGCGAGCTCGATGCGCAGCTCGCCGCGCGCGGGCAGCGACGCGAAGACGAAGCTCTGCTCGAGACCGTTCTTGCGGGCGTCGTAACGGAGTTCGAGCGCGCCGAGCGCGAAGCGCACGGCGTCGCCGTCGCGACGCGGCGTCGCGCCGTCGCGCAACGCGAGCGGCTCGCCCGCGACCGTGACCCGCGCGACTCTCAGCGCGAACGGATGGTTGCGCGGGGCGAGCGAGCCGAGAAAGGGCAGGAACCAGGCTTCGCCGTCGCGGAAGCGGGCCTTGTAGCCGCGCGCGGCGACCCACAGCGTGGTGTCGTCGAGGGCGTCGAAGATCGCGCCGTCCGCGAAGACGTCGACGGCAGGCGACGCCGGGCCGGAACTGGTGGAGCCGTCCTTCTGGACAGGGAACGTCGGGTGCTGCGCGAACGACGCCGCGGCGAGCGCGGCGCCGATCGCCAATGATCGGATCGTCGACACGGGCAAGTCCTCTCGGTTGCGCCGGTGCGGCGCAGACTGGGGAAACGCCCGTGCGGACCGACCTATTGCCGGTGCCGGAGCGCCCTCAGCCCTGCACGCGCTCCTTGAACTCGAGCGTCTCGGTGTCGATGCGCACCTTGTCGCCGATGTTGGTCAGCAAGCCGACCTTCACCTTGACCCCGTTGGCGAGCATCGCCTCCTTCTGGCCCGTCGCGCCGCCGCCGCGGACCGGCGGAGCGGTCTCCGTCACGACGACGACCGAGCTCTTGGGGGGTGCGACCGAGACGAGCTGGTCCTGCACGAAGAAGCCGACGTAGGTCTCGGCGGGCCAGAGCAGCGCGTCCTCGGCGGCGGCGACCGTGCAGCGCACTTCGTCGCCGTTCTCCGTGAAGAAGACCTCGTCGATGCCGTCGCGATAGGAGTGGGTGAGGTCGAGTTCCTCGTTGTCGAGCAACTCGTACTTGGTGTCGGGGCTGTCCTTGATCTCCGTCACGCGTCCCGACTGGATGTCCTTCAGCTTGAGCTGGACGAACTGCCGGCGGTCGTTCCGCAGGATGTTCCACCAGACGACTTTGCACATCCGGCCCTCGTAGCGAACGAGGTAGCCGGGGCGGAGATCCAGGGCGGCGAGGTGCATGGGAGGGCGCGATAGGGACTCGAAGGGGCGGGGATGATAGCGCGGGTCCGGATTGCCGCGGCGGTTTCCGGAGGACGCTGTGCGCGGCGCAGGCTTCGATGCGTCCGTGAACCAGAACCCGGACCGCCTGCGCGACGCGTTCCTGGGGCGCGATGCCCGCTACGACGGCCGCTTCGTCGCGGCGGTGACGACCACGAAGATCTACTGCGTCGCGTCCTGCAAGGCGCGCAAGCCGCGGCCCGAGCACGTCCTGGTCTTCCCCGACGGCGGGTCCGCTCGCGCCGCCGGCTTCCGCGCGTGCATGCGCTGCCGTCCCGACGCCGTGCTCGACGGGCGCGACGTCGACGCGGAGAGCGCGGGCGTCGGCGCGACGCGGCTCGAAGAGTTGTTCCGTGCGCACCGTCACGAGAGCGTCGCGCGAGAGATCCGGCGCGCGCGCGTCGCGTGGGCGTGCGCGGAACTGGCGAAGACGCGCCGCTCGATCCTCGCGATCGGCGAGGACGCCGGCTGGTCGAGCGCGTCGGCGTTCCATGCGAGCTTCCGCGAGTTCGCGAACACGACCCCCGACGCCTACCGGCGCGCGCTGCGCGGACGGGACTTCGAGCTCGTCTGCCACGGCGGCGTGCCGCCCGGCGGGGGGCTGGCCCAGGGCATCGCGCTCGAGGACGGCGTCGCGACGCTCGTGATCCGCAGTTCGCGGCAAGGTCGCGTCGCATGCCGGCTCGAATGCGCGCACACGCCGTCGCCCGCCGACATGGTCTCGGCGCACGCCATCGCGCGGCGCCTGCTCGGTCTCGACGCCGACCTGCGCGGCTTCCTGCGCCGTGTCGCGCGCCTCGGTCCGAACTCCGCGTGGTCGGATGCGCCGCCGGCCCTGCGCTTGCCACTCTGCGTCGATCCCTTCGAGGCGCTGGCCTTCGCGATCGCCGGCCAGCAGGTGCACGTCGCGTTCGCGCGGTCGTTGCGCGACGAGCTCGCCGCACTCGCCGGCGAGGACGCCCCGCTCGGCCAGCGCACGCCGCCGTCGCCCGGCAGGCTCGCGGCGCTCGACGAAGCCGCGCTCGTGCGAGCCCGCTTCTCGCGGCAGAAGGCCAAAGCCCTGATCGCCGCGGCCCGCGCCGTGGCCGGCGCTGAACTCGATCTCGCGGCCCTGGCCGCCGGCTCGACGAGGACCGCCGAGCGCCGGCTCGTCGCGCTGCCCGGCGTGGGCCCGTGGTCGGCGGCCTACGTCCTGATGCGCGGTTTCGGCTTCTGCGACTGCATGCCCGCGAGCGATGTCGGGCTCGCCGTTGCACTGCAACAGCGCCTGGGTCTCTCGGAGCGGCCGGGCGCCGCCGAGGTCGCGATGCGCCTCGCCCCGCTCGCTCCGTTCCGCAGCCTCGCCTGCTACCAGCTCTGGAGGAGTTTCTCGTGAAGAACCGATCGGACGCCGCTCCCGCGCGGCTCTCGTTCGCGGTGCGTGAGACCAAGCTCGCGCCCGTGCTCGTCGTCGTCGATCAAAAGCAGCGCCTCGTGCGCCTGCGCTTTCTCGATCCGAAGGACGCCGGGTCGGACGCCGAGCGCACGCTCGCGCCGTTGCGCAAGAGCGGCGTCGAACTCCGCGACGACCCGCGCGCCTGCGCCGAGGCGATGCGTCAGGTGAAGGACTTCGTCGCCGGCAAGCGCGATCGCCTCGACCTCGAATCGATCCCGCAGGGCAGCGAGTTCCAGCAGAAGGTCTGGAAGGAACTGCGGCGGGTGCCGTACGGCGCCACCGTCAGCTACGGCGAGCTCGCCCGCCGCATCGGCCGCCCGAGCGCCGTGCGCGCGACCGCGCGCGCCAATGCGACGAACCCCGTCGCGTTGGTCGTGCCGTGCCACCGCGTGATCGGCAAGGACGGCGCGGTGACGGGCTACAACGGCGGCGTCGCGGTGAAGGAGGCGCTGCTGGCGATGGAGGCGAAGCGGCGCTGACGGCGGGCTCGCGGGCGCATCTGCGTCACATTGCCACGAGCCCGCCCGCCGCGATGCGGGAATGCGATCAGTCTGCTGGGCGCACCCGGACGCGGGAAGGCTCCACCGTCACGAGCGCACCCTTGCTCAGCTCCGCGCCATACCTCGAGATCACGTCTTCGATGGCATGCGCCTGACGTGCGATCGAGATCCCGACGAGCCGGACGATTCCGCAATGTCGCTGGCCGCGAACAACGGCCAGCTCGCCGAAGTCCTTGTCCAGCGTGACGACGCTCCGTTCGTCTGCCGCGGCGCGAGCGAGGATCTCGGTGTCGCCGGGATCGCGATCCCAGTCTCCGCTCCACAAGACGTCATGACCCGCGGCCCGAA
>JACRLW010000115.1:14772-98264 GCA_016235155.1 Planctomycetota bacterium | reverse complement strand
GATCGCGCCGCTGGTGTTGTTCAACGCCGTGACGCTGTTGATCGGCTCGTTCCAGACTTTCACCCAGGCGTTCGTGCTCACGAAGGGCGGTCCCGACGACGCGAGCCTGTTCTACGTGCTCAATCTCTATCGAACCGCGTTCTCCTATCAGGAGATGGGATATGCCTGCGCCCAGGCCGTCCTCTTGCTCGTGATCGTCGGCGGCGTCATCGCGCTGGTGCTCCGCTACGGGAAGAGGAGCGCACATGCGGCCTGATGCGGTCTCCATCGCGATCCGCAGGATCGCCCTGACCCTCGTCGCCCTGGCGTTCGTCGCGCCGTTCGGTTGGATGCTCCTCGCGTCGGTCGCTTCCGCGGAGGGCCTCGCGACGGGCGACCTGACCGAGGGCGACGGCTGGCCGCAGTTGACGAACTACGCCGCGGTCGCCGGGCGCATCGATCTCGCGCGCCAGATCACGAACACCGCATGGATCGCGGTGTGCAACGTCGTCGGCTCGGTCCTGAGCGGAGCCTTGGTCGGCTATGCGTTCGCGCGGTTGCGCTTCCGCGGTCGCGACGCGCTGTTCCTCGCCGTGCTGTCGGCGATGTTGCTGCCGCCGCAGGTGACGATGATCCCGCAGTTCCTGCTGTTCCGGGAACTGGGCTGGCTCGACTCGTCGCTGCCGCTGACCGTGCCCGCGTTCCTCTGCGGCAACGGCTTCAACGCGTTCTTCGTCTTCCTCTTCCGGCAGTACTACCTCGGTCTGCCTCGCGAACTGGAAGAGGCGGCGCGCGTGGACGGCGCGGGCTTCGCCGCGACGTTCCTCCGGATCTTCCTGCCGTTGTCGCTGCCCGCGGCCGCGGCGGTCGCCGTCTTCGCATTCGTCTGGAGCTGGAACGACTTCCAACTCCCGCTGGTGTTCCTGCACTCGCCCGAGCAGCACACGCTCGCGCTCGGTCTCGCCGCCTTCAAGGGCGGGCCGTACGGCAACACCCAGGTCCATCTGTTGATGGCGGGCTCCGTGATCGCCATCGCACCCTGCATCGTCCTGTTCCTCGCCGCGCAGCGGCTCTTCCTCAGTTCCGTCAGTGTCGGAGGTCTGAAGTCATGAACCAGAACACCAAGATTGCGCTCGGCGGCGGCGGCTTCTGCCTGTACGCGCCCCGCTTCCCCCGCTTCCAGCTCACGCCCGGATTCGCGGACGAGTGCCTGATCTTCAATGCGCAGATGCCGAGGATGTTCGTCCTCTCGCTGCTGAAGGGCGGTGTTCCGGTCACCTTGTCGCCGGTCAAACACGAGATGAAGAACGGCTGCCTGGACGTGGACTACGTCACGGCCGACAAGACCCTCAAGGTCACCGAGCATCGATTCGTCAGCTCCGACGACCGCTTCGTCTCGGTCCTCACCGTCGAGAACTCCTCGAAGGAGAACCGCGAGTTCGACATCGTGATGTGGACGACGACCGATGTCGAAGGCGAGCCGGTCTCGCACGAGGGCGACTCGTTCCGACTGCGCCGACAGATCCAGACCCACGACTTCCCGCCGGTCCCGATCGAGATCGTCTACTCGAACCCCGACTCGAAAGGGGCGCGCTGCCTGCAGGCGTTCTTCGCCGAGGGCAACAGCGGGCGCCCCGACTACGAGGAGACGCCGTGGTACGACCGCGCGGCCCTGCCGGTCCCGCGCGCGAAGAAGCCGATGGTGAAGCCGAGTCCGATCCTGCCATCGGCGCACTGCTATTGCGGCGTCTTCCGGACCGTCACGGTCGAGGCCGGCAAGTCGGTGACGCACCGCTTCGAGGCGAACGTGCTGTTCAAGGGCAAGGGCCTCAACTACCGGCCGCGTCGCCCCGATCCGAAGGACGAGAACTCGCACGGCTCCTTCATGGACCGCGCACCCCGCTTCTCGTGCGACGACAAGGCGGCCGAGGCCGTGGTGCGTGGTCGGCTCGAGGCGCTGCACCTGCTCCGCATGCCCGGCGGCGTGGGAAGTCTCTCGCATCCGAGCGTCGCGGAGGGCAACGGCGTCTTCCACGAGCCGATCGCGTTCTCCGCGCCCGCGATCCTTCGTGAGGTCCGCTGGCTCGCGGATGCCACGCTCGGCCGCGGCATCCTGCGGCTGTTCTTCGACAACCTGCGGCAGAACGGGATGGTGCCGGGCCGCGTCTACATGACGTCGATGACCGGCACGGACTTCTACCACGCCGACTGGGGCGGGGGATTCGAGTCGTTCGACGACGTGCACCCGGATCGCAACCTGAAGCGTCAGGTGATCATGGGCATGCAGCGCTACACGAAGTGGCTCGCGAACAACCGCGACCCCGAGGGCAGCGGCCTCACCGACGTGTGCAACCACTTCGAGGCCGGCCAGGAGTTCTCGCGCCTATACACGATCATCGACGAGAAGGCGGATCGCGCCGAGGAGTTCACCGAGCAGTTCCGGTTGAAGGGCATCGACGTCAGCGTGATGCGCTACCGGATGGTGAAGTTCCTCTCGCGCGTCGCGGACGAGATCCAGGAGAAGGCGATGGCGAACCGCTTCATCGCCGCCTCCGAGGTCATCCAGGACACGATCCGCAAGAAGATGTGGGACGAGAACGCCGGCATCTTCATGGACATGGATCCGAAGACGCGACGCCGCACCGGCGTGAAGGCCGCGGTCGGTTTCTATCCGCTCGCGACCGACATCCCGACGCCCAAGCAGGTCGACGCGTTGCTCGCGACGCTCGGCGACCGCAAGGAGTTCTGGACCAAGTACCCGGTCCCGAGTCTGGCCATCAGCGATCCGTTCTTCGACGCCGACGGCCAATGGAAGGGCACGCGGCGCCACTGCCCGTGGAACGGGCGGGTCTGGCCGATGATCAACAGCCACGTGATCGAAGGCCTGTGCTACCACGCGGAGCGCGGTAACAAGGTGGCGGGCAAGCTCCTCAAGGAGCTGATGAAGAAGACCGTCGAGATGGCGTCGGGGGAGCCCGACGGCGTGCATGGCTCGCGCGTCTTCGAGCATTACCACCCGCTCAATGGACGGTCGTCGCGGTATCGCGGCGTCGACTGGTACATGCACGCGTTCCTGATGGACAACATCTTCCGCGTGCTGTGCGGCTTCGTGATCCGCTTTGGTCAGATCCAGGACGACCCGGTCATCGACGACATGCCCGACTTCAAGCTCGCGGGCGTGCCGCTCGGCAACAAGCTGTTCCACGTCGAGCGCAAGCACGGCAAGTTGAAGATCACCAGCGATTGACCTCGGTGATCTCCTTCGACGACGTGCGCGCCGCTGCGGTGCGCATCGCGGGCATGGTGCATCGCACGCCGGTGCTGACGTCGAACTCGCTCGACGCGCGGCTCGGGTGTCGCGTGTTCTTCAAGTGCGAGAACCTCCAGAAGGTCGGCGCCTTCAAGGCACGCGGCGCGCTCAACGCTGTCCGCGCGCTGAGCGACGCGGATGCCGGCCGCGGCGTGATCACGCACAGTTCGGGCAACCACGGCGCGGCCGTCGCGTGGGCCGCGCGACAACGCGGGATCCCGTGCGTCGTCGTCATGCCTCGCACCGCGCCGCGGGTGAAGATCGACGCGGTGAAGGGCTACGGCGCCGAGATCGCCCTGTGCGAGGTGAAGGAACGGGACGCCACCAGCGCGCGCCTCGCGCGGGAACGCGACCTGCACATGATCCATCCCTTCGAGGATCCCTGGGTGATCGCGGGGCAAGGCACAGCGGCGCTCGAGTTGCTCGAGGACGTGCGCGCCCTCGATGCGATCGTCGCGCCGGTGGGCGGCGGGGGTCTGCTCTCGGGTACCGCGATCGCGAGCGCGGCGGCGAGTCCACGCACGAAGGTGATCGGCGCCGAGCCCGCCGCCGTCGACGACGCCGCGCGCTCTTTGCGCAGCGGTGCGCACCAACCGCGAGTCGAGGATCCCAAGACCGCGTGTGACGGCTTGCTCACGCGGCTGGGTGCGCCGAACTTCGCGATCCTCCGCGAGCATGGCGTCGAGGTGCTCACCGCGAGCGAAGGCGCGATCCTCGCCGCCGCGCGATTCTTCCTGGAGCGGATGAAGATCGTCGTCGAACCGTCGGGCGCGGTCCCGCTCGCCGCGATCGAGGAGCACCGCTCGCGATTCACCGGCACTCGCGTCGGCGTGATCCTGTCGGGCGGCAACACCGACTTCTCGTGGTTGGTGCGCGAGCCCTGACGCCCTTCAGGTCAGCACGATCGCCCGCAGGTCCATGAGGTTGGTCCCGCTCGGGCCGGTGCGGAACGCGGCACCGCGACGCTCGAGGTAGCTCAGGCTGTCGCTCCGCGCGAGCGCGTCGTCGAGCTCGGCGCCCGCAGCGGCGCCATCGCCGGCCAGCGCACGCGTGAGGAAGCCGCCGGCGGCGTCGGTGGGACCGTCGCTGCCGTCGGTCGCGAGCGAGAGTACGAGGGCACGGTCCAGTGCTGCGTCGTCGAGCGACGTGCGCCGCTCGTGGAACAAGGCCTTTGCCATGCGCAGCACGAACTCGCTGTTGCGTCCGCCGCGACCGCTGCCGCGGACCGCGACGCACAGCTCGCCGCCGCTGATCGACGCGGTCGGGCGCGGCAGTGCGATGGCGCGCCGCAGCGCGGCGAGGTGCGTGGCGACGCCCGCATCCACGGATTGGTCCAGCGGCTCTTGCAGGACCGCGAGTCCGCGCACCCCGTGCCGTCGGAGCGTCGCTTCGGCGACGCGCGACAGCTCCGACCAATCGCCGACGCCGACGAGTGCTCCATCGGCGCGCGCGGCGGCGTCGCGGAGCTCGCATTGCCACGCGCTGCGTGACGATCCCTCGAGCGACGCGACGAACCGCGCGGCCAGTGCGGCGGGCAGGAGCGTTCGAGCCGCCGAAGCGATCTGGCCGGGATCGAGCGCGTGCCAGGCGGTCGGTCCCGACGCGACGAGCGCGAGATCCTGGGACGGCACGTCGACCGTCACGAGCGTGAGCAGGCGACGCGCGCGCACGTCGCGCAGCAGGCCGCCGTTCTTCAGGGCCGACATCTCCTGGCGCAGGAGATTGGTCGCCGCGATGTCGGCGCCGCGCGCCAGCAGTTCGCGATTCACGGCGATCTTGTCGTCGAGCGCGAACGGCGCGCGCGGTTCGACGGCGAGCGCGGAGCCACCGCCGCTGAGACACACGACCAGCAGGTGATCCGCCGGGGTCGCCGCGACACGTCGCCGCAGTGCGATGCCGGCGGCGAGCGACGTGGCGTCGCACAGCGGGTGCGCCGCTTCGAGCACTTCGCAAGCGGCGCTGCTGGCTCCGTGGCCCCGCTTGGTGATCGCAAAGCCGCGCGGCACGTCGAGGATGGAGCCGAGGGCGGCCATGACGAGTCCGCGGACGACTTCGACCTGCGGCACGGCGGCCTTGCCGAGACCGAGCACCGTCACACCGCGGAGTCCGTCGAGAGGGATCGTGACGCTGCCGGCGCGGAACGCGTCGCGCGTCACGCTCAGACGCCGCGGCAGGAGGCGCGACGGATGCAGCGCATCCAACACCTCGCGCGCAAACGCGTGCGGATCGAACGCGCGCACGACGACCTCACTGCCCGACCTCACTGCCCGATTTCACTGCACGATGCGGATCGTCACCGGGTTGCTCGCAAACGTGACCGGATCGAAGAGCGTGTAAGCGAACGAGAGGTTCGTGCCGAGCGGGATCGACCAGGCTCCCGGTGGGAAGGTCAGCGACGTGTTCGCGAACCCGGTCGGCGACGTGCGACCGAGCAGGCTCGGCATCGTGCCGTTGAACGCCGCGACGGCGGTCGCTTCGAAGAACGGGTCGGCGTTCAGCGGAAGGAGGACGACCGGCGGGATGCGGATGCCCGGCGTCGTGCCCGACATCGAACCGAGCAGGACCCACCAACGATCGGCGGTGAAGAAGCCTTGGGGTTGGATCCCGAACTGGACCCGACCGCCGCTCGTCGCAGACAAGGTCGTGCGATCGGTCCACAGCCGATTCTGTGAGATTGCGATCTGGGTCAGCGGACCGAGCCGGCGCCGGCCGCGCCCCTCGTCGACGTCGATCGCGAAGAACGCCTGCCCGAAGCGCGTGCCGGCGGTGACGGGGAACGAGTAGCTGCCGTCGCCGTGATCGGTGACCGCGCCGACCGTCGGATTCGTCGTGCTGCTTGGATCGACCACGACCGTCACGATCGCCCCGCCGTGGGTGATCTGCGTGCCGTCCAGGTCGCGAAGCACGAGCGTGCCGCGAGACACCGAGGCGCCGTCGAAAGGCAGCGAGGCGGGCTCGAACGTCACCGTCGAGCGGAAGTGGTCGGCGAAACCGCGCTGCGTGATGCGCCACGCGTCGAACTGCGAACGGAGCGTGATCACCGGATCCGGGGCGGTCTCGGGCTGGTTCGCCACGTTGAGCCGCAGGTAGTACGTGCCGCGCGCGCAGCCGAACTGCGCATTGCAGGTGCCGTCGGTGTTGCCGGGACGCGCGACTATGAGGAAGCCGATGTGCGAGGACTTCGCGAAGGTCGGCGGCGGCGACCCGCAGGCGGTCGGCTCGGTTTCGCTGCACGAGCATCGGCCGTCTCCGCCATAGAGGCGCGCTGCCTCCATCATCGCCATGATCTTCTGCCCGAGATCGCCGGGCGTCGTGTAGAGCGCGAGCTCGGCGGCGGCGAGGACGGCACCGCCGGTCAGAACGTTGCCCTGGATCGCGTAGGCGATGTCGCCGAAGCGACCGCTCCGATCGCTCGAGAAGGCGCCGCTCGAAGTCCCGGAGAAGCCGACCGCGCGACCGCGGAGATCGACGATCCCGTATTGCCGCGTCTGGTGCTGCGGGTCGGCCGCCGCGAGCAAGGTGAGGATCTGCGCCGGCGAGGTACCCAACGCCAATTGGTCGCGGATCAGGAGGCGGTTCGATCCGCTCTGGTCGACGTAGCTCTGCGCGCAGGCCGCGCCCTTGCCGACCAGGATCACCGGCAAGTACCAAGTGAGGTCGATGCCGCTGACGCAGGTCGCGGAGGCGACCGCGATTTCTCCCGTCCGCACGTCGATCAGGATGATCGACCAGGTAGCGGACGCCGGTCGCGCGAGACTGAGAACGGCCAGAGCGAAGGCGAGCAGAGCGCGGAGCATGGGGCGGGAGCATAGCGTGGCCCTGATGTCCCGCCGGGAGAGCTCACGCGCGGCTCGTCCAGCGCCATGCCAGCCACGCGAGGCACGCCGCACCGCACGCGAGCAACGACGAACGCAGCCACGGTGACACCGCCGTCGTCGCGCCGAGGGATCGCAACACGCCGAGCGCATCGGGCTGTGTCTGCAAGACGGGCAGCACGAGCGCATCGACGACCACGAGCAGGCATCCGATTGCGAACGCGATCGAACCGAGCAGCGCCATGGTCGCCTCGCGGCTCGTCGCGCCGAAGCGGCTGCGCGCCGCCTCGGTCGTGATCGTGGTCAGCGCCCACAGGCCGAGCGACGCGAACAGACAGGGCGGCACGACGCGTCCGACCACCGACGACTCGGTCGTGGCGAACAGGAGGATCGCCAGGGCGACAACCCAGGCGAGGAACCCGGCCGCGCTTCCGATCGCCGCGGCGCGCGATCGCGGCGTGAGCGAGTCGGTCATCGACGCGCCGACCTCGTCCTGACGTGGCAGCCGACCAGATGGTCGTCGATCACTCCGACCGCCTGCAGGTACGCCTGCACGATCGTCGAGCCGCAGAAGCGGAAGCCACGCCGCGTGAGCTCCTCCGCGACGCGGTCGGAGAGCGGCGTACGGGCCGGGACGTCGGCGATGCGACGGCGGCGGTTCACGATCGGTACCCGATCGACGAAGGACCACAGCCAGCGTGCGAAGGAACCATGCTCGTCCTGGATCGCGAGAAAGGCGCGCGCGTTGCCGACGGCCGCGGCGACCTTCTGGCGGTTGCGCACGATCCCTGGATCGGAGAGCAGCTTCGCGTTGCGTGCCGCGGTGAACTTCGCCACGCGCGCGGGATCGAAGCCGGCATAGACCTCGCGATAGCGCACGCGCTTGCGCAGGATCGTGAGCCAGCTCAGACCGGCCTGGGCGCCTTCGAGGATCAGCATCTCGAAGAGGCGCCGATCTTCGTGCACGGGCACACCCCACTCCTCGTCGTGATACCTCACGTAGAGCGGGTCCTCACCGGCCCAGTCGCAGCGGCGCAGGCCGTCGGCGCCGATCCGCGTCACCGCGCGGCTCCGACCGCCTTTTCGACCGCGGCGCGGTCCTTGGGGATCGCCGCGGTCAGGACCTCGGCGCCGCTCGTCGTGCACAGCACGTCGTCTTCGATCCGGATGCCGCCGAAGCCGCGACCGGCGTTCGCGGCGACGAAGCGCTCGGCGCGCTGCCAGTCGACGGAGTCATGGAAGCGCTCGCGCAACGTCGCATCGGTGAGGATCGCGGGCACGAAGTAGATGCCGGGCTCGATCGTGAACAGGAGCCCGACCTCGAGATCGCGGTCCATGCGCAGGTAGCCCGTCCCGAACTGCTCGCTCCGTTTGCGTCCACCGGGGTAGTGCACGCGGTCGCCGAAGCTCTCCATGTCGTGCACGTCGAGGCCCAGTTGATGACCGACGCCGTGCGGGAAGAAGACGGCATGCGCGCCCGACTCGGCCAGCGTGTCCGGCCGGCCGCGCAGGAGTCCCATCTGCACGAGGCCGTCGGCCACCACCCGCGCCGACGTGAGATGCACGTCGCGATAGCGCACGCCGGGTTTCACCGCGGCGATCGCGGCGAGCTCGGCCCTCAGCACGATGTCGTAGACCTCGCCTTGCTCGGCCGTGAACTTGCCGCTCACCGGCCAGACGCGCGTCACGTCGGCGCAGTAGCCGCTCGCGACCTCGGCGCCGGCGTCGAGGAGCACGAGATCGCCGTCGCGCAGGGGATTGCCATGGTGGTTGTTGTGCAGCACCTCGCCGCGCACCGAGAGGATCGTGCCGTAGGCGGGCACGCTGCCGTGGTGGGCGAAGGTGCCCTCGACGACGCCGACCAGTTCCTGCTCGCTGCTGCCGGCGCGCGTGTGGCGCATCGCGGCGAGGTGCGCTTCGCGGGTGATCGCGGCCGCGCGCCGCACCTGCTCGAGTTCCTCGGACTGCTTCAGCTTGCGCAGCGCGAAGATGGCGTCGCACACGCGCGCGTCGCCCGGACCGTCGGCCGCGTCGAAGTCGAGCGCCTCGCCGGTGACGGAGCGCGCCCGCAGCGTGGTGCGATGGTCGGCGACGGCCAGGGAACGGACGCTGCGACCCTTTGCCAGGCGCCGCACCTCGTCTTCGAGCCGCTCGACGGCCAGCACCTCGTCGACGCGGTGTCGCGTCTTCTCGGTCTCGAAGGGCGGCGTCGCGCCGTGCCAGAGCGCGTCGGCGGTGGTCCGCTCGTGGAGAAAGAGGCGCACGGTCCCGTCTGCCGGGTCGAAGAACGCCGCCGCGTCCGGTTCGGGCGAATCGAAGAAGTAGAGGAAGTTGCTGTCCGCGCGGAAGGGCAGGTAGTTCGCCGGGTAGTTGCGCGAGCGTTGACCGCCGGCGAAGAGCAGAACCGGGCCGTCGAGGCTGCGGAGGAAGGCCGCGCGGCGCTGCTGATGGAACGCGGGACTCGGCATGGCGCGGGATCCTATCCGCGTCGCGCGACCGGTCTCCCCGAGGTTGCCATGGCGCTTCGGGACGTTGCGGAGTTTCCACTACCATCCGCCGTCCGACGCCGCCCGCTCCGCGCTGCTCCGCCATGGCTCGACGCAACCACTTCCTCGTCGTCACGATGTTCGTCATGGTCGCCGTCCTGATCGGGGCGATCCTCTTGGTCAGGGGCGGAGACGACGGAACACCGATCGCTCCCGACGCCGCGACGACCGGCGGCGACGCGCCGACCGACCCGGCCGCATTGCGACGCGCCGGCGCGGGCACGGACGATCCCGCCCGGGCCGCGAACACGGCGGAGACGAATGCCTCGCGCGAGACCGTTCCCGCACCCGAGATCGCGGCGGGACGGCGCGTGCGGTTGACCGGTCGGCTGGTGCGTGACGACGGCACGTCGGCGGCGTCGGTCGGGATCGAGTTCGTGCCGCGCGACAACGACGAACTGCCCCTGCCGCTCCGCCTGCGTCGCGCCGAGCGCGACGACGCGCGCACGACGACCGGGTCCGACGGCCGATTCACGATCGCCGTCGAACCGGACCTTCGCGGCGCCTTGATGCTCGCCCGCGACGACAAGCTCGTCTTCGCCGACGGCGAGCGGCGGACGACGGCCGTCGAAGCGATCGCGAAGGACCATGATCTCGGCGATCTGCGCGTCGTCGACGGACTCGCATTGAGCGGTCAGGTCCTCGACGACGTCGGCCGGCCGTTGCCGAGCGCACGATTGCGCGTCGGCGAGGGCGTCGCATTGTTCGGTTTCGGCGGCGAGGAGTCCGTGGTCGACGGCGAAGGCCGCTTCTCGATCACGGGACTCGAACCGGGTCCCGTGCACGTCTCGGTGTCCGCGGCGGGTTTCGTGCCGGAGATGCGCAGCGTCGAGCTCTCGCGCGCGAAGGCGAACGACGAGCAGTCGTTCCAGTTGAAGCGCGGCGCGTCGATCGCGGGCATCGTCTACGACGACCTCGGCCGACCGCTTGGCGGCGCGAAGGTCGCCGCATTGCGCCGCAGCAGCGTCGGCACGGGCATCGAGGTTCAACAGTTCGACGTGCGCGACTCGGTCGAGACCGCGTCCAACGGCACCTTCGTCGTCGCGGGCATGGAGGGCGAGGCGGCGACGTTGCGCGTCAGCCGTGCCGGGCACGCGACGGAGTCCGTGCCGGGAGTCGCGGTCGGGCGTTCCGACGTCGTCGTGCAGTTGCAGCGCAACGGCAGCATCCGGGGCGTGCTGCGCGATCCGAACGGGACGCCGCTCGCCGGCAGCGAGATCCGTGCGAGACCGTCGGGTCGGGACCAGGCGTTGACGCGGCCCGGGGAAGACCTCGCGATGCCGTCGATCGGCACGGCGAAGACCGACGCGAACGGTGCGTTCGTCGTCGACAACGTGCGACCCGGGACGGTGACGCTCTCAGCCGAGGGACAAGACCATCTGCCGCTCGGCGCGATCACCGTTCAGGTGCCGCCGGGCGGAGTCGTCGAACACGTGCAGCTCGTCGCCGAGATCGGGGCGTCGATCGACGCCTTGGTCGTCGATGCGAATGGTGCGCCGGTCGCGGGTGCGGAGGTCGGCGTCGCACGCCGCGACGAGAACACCGAAGACGTCCAAGTCGGGCCGGGGACTCGTCGTGCCCGTCGCATCGTTGCGCGCGCCGGCGCGAGCGAGGACGGCCCGCGGCGGCGGATCTTCCGCGGTGACGACACGGACCTGCGCACCGCGACGAGCGGCGCCGACGGCCACGCGAAGCTGACCGGATTGCCCGGTGGTCCGTTGGTCGTGCGCGCGACGCACGAGTCGCTTGCCCCGGCGAAACCGACCGAGACCCTCGTGCCGATGCGCGGCGTGGTCGAGGTGGTGTTGACCATGCGGCCCGCGGGCCACGTGCAGATCGCGGTGCGCGATCGCGCCGGCAAGGCGGTGGGCGGTGCGCGTTTCGTGTTGCACGGCCCCGAAGGTGACGACAGCGCCGAGCACCGCGGATCGTCGGGATCCGACGGCAATGCGCGCGTCGGCCCGCTGCTGGCGGGTCGCTACGAGGCGGTGCTGGAGGTCCCGCCGGAGCCCGTCGATTTCGGCGGCATGAGCGTGGTCATCGGCGATTCCGGAACGGAGATGGCGGCGTCGCGCGTTCTCGCCGACGTGCGCGCCGGGGAAACGGCGGAACTCACGCTGTTGCAGCCGACGTTGACCCGATTGAGCGGCGTCGTCACCGACGCGAGCGGACCGGTCGCGGGCGCCGAGGTGCGCCTTCAGCGCGTCACCGAGGATTCCCTGCCCGGCTTCGGCGGCAAGACGCGTCGCAGCGACGCACAGGGCGTGTTCTCGTTCGAGGATCTCACGCCGGGCAAGTGGCGCGTCGAATGGAAGCGTGCCGAACGACCGGTCGCCGCCGAGGAGGAGTTCGAGATCGCGCCCGAGACGCCGGCGATGACGAAAGACCTGCGTATCGCCGGCGGCACCGTGCGCGTGCACGTGCGCAGCAACGCCGATCAGCAAGCTCTGGCGCGCGCCGAGGTCGCGCTGGAGAAGGTGAGCCAGGGTCCGGTGACGGAACGGCGCGTCGTGACGGCCGTCATGGTGCGCGCCGACGCCGGCGGCGACGGTGACACCGGTGCACAGTCGCTGAGCATGCAATCCGGACCGGGGCGCGTGCGCACCGACGACGAGGGCCTCGCGGTGATCGAGGAAGTGCCGCCGGGCGAATGGCGCGTCACGGTCGAGCACCCCAAGCACTGCAACGGTCAGAGCGAAAAGCTCGTCGTCGCCGACGCCAAGGAGACCGATGCCGGCTGGATCGCGATGGATCCCGCCGGCAGCGTGCGCGGCAAGGTCACCGGCATCCCCGCCGACGATCCCGTCGGCGGCGCGTTGATCGTGGTCAAGAGGGTCGACAAGCCCGACGGCGACGAGCGCCGCGAAACCGCAATGGGCGGCACCTTCCGCATCGAGCGCCTCGCCCCCGGCGAATACGAACTCCGCGCGAGCTCGATCGGCCCCGGCGAACCGAAGGAAGGTCCGCCGCAGCGCGTGACCGTGCGCGCGGGCGAGGTCACGCGCGTCGATCTGCCGTTCGGCGTGTGATGCGGTTCGTGGGCTGCGGGCGGCGTCGATTCGGACGAGTCCGACGTCGAACTCACCGCATCAACGCGTTCGCCCGCCGCTTGACGTCCTCGTCGGCTTGCAACCAGTTGCGCGAGAGCACGATGGCGATCGTCGCGTTCGCTTCGTCGCGTTGACCGGCGCGGAGCTGCGCGGTGGCGAGGGAGAGGAAGCCCTCGGCATCGTCGGCGCGTGTGCGCACGACCTGCTGCCACTGTTCGATCGCTTCGGGCAGACGGCTCGCGCGTTCGCGCTGGCGCGCGAGGGCGGCGTGGCCCTCACCTTCCTGCGGAGCGTGCTCGACGAGGTCGGACCACGCGCGCTCGGCGGCGTCGGCCTGCTTGCTGCGCGCGAGACGCTCGGCGAGCGACTCGATCAGCGGAATCGAACCCGGCGCGGCGCGGAGTGCGTCGTACGACGCGGCGAGCGCTTCGTCGCCCTTGCCGAGCGCATCGAGCACCGCGACGAGACCCGCGTGCAGTTCGACGTCGTTCGGGCTCAGCGCGATCGCCGCGCGGTACTGCGCGACGGCCGCGACCTTCTCGCCGTCCTCGTCCAAGACCTGAGCGAGTGCTTTGCGGATCAACGGCGCATCGACGCCCTCCGCGGCGACGCGAGCGTCCCAGCGCGTGATCCACGCGGCGAGATCGGGCTGGCGGCCGAGCGCGTTCTTCAGTTCGCCCATCAGTTCGCGGTTCTCCTGCTGGCTGCCGCTGCCGCGCACGAAGGCCGCGCCGGCTGCCTCGATCGATTCGTCGTGACGGCCGACCTTGCCGAGCATGCGCGAGTACATCCGGAGGTACTGGGTGAGCAGCGGCTCCCGTCCCGCCGGGAAGTTCCGCTCACGGGCTCGAACGGCCAGTTCCATGTAGGCGACGGCCTCGGCATCGAGACCGGCGCCCTCGGCGGCCATCGCGAAACCCATGTCGATGTCGTCGGTGCGCAGGCGCGCTTCGTCGAAGCGCTTTGCGGCGGCGACGAGTGCGGCGCGCGCTTCGTCGTGACGCCCCAGCGCGCCCAGCGCGTGTACGAGTTGGCCGTGGTGACGGCTCGCGAGCGGCGCGTCGGCGACAAGTCGTAGCGCGTGCGGCACAGCCTGCGCGAACTCCTTCAGTTCGATCAGCCAGTCGACCAGCGTGCGGCGTTGTCCGACGTCGATCCGGTCCAGCTTGGCCAACGACTCCATCGCGCGCACGGCGCTGCGGCGCTCGCCAAGGTGGTTCCAGAGCAGGTTCGCCGTGTATGCCACCGCCGACGGATCGCCCGCGCGCAGCTCGAGCACCTTGTTGGCGACCGCGACGAAGTCGTCGTGCAGTTCGCGCCAGTACCGGTGATCGTCCCGCCGCCACATCGGGTTGGCGTTGTTGCCCTGCACGACGAGGTCGCGCTCGAGTTCGCGGAGCACGAGTGCGCGGAGATCGCCGTGCAGCTTGCCGAGCGCTCCCGCCTTGGTGCGGAGTTCGGCGATGCGCCAGTCGAAGCGGTTCCACGGATCGTGTCCGGTGCGCGCGAACCAGGCCTGCGGGTGCAGGCAGTGCTCGACGAACAGCGCCAGTGCGTCGCGCGCGGCGCCGATGTCGGCCAGGGCGTCGGCGATCGCGTAGAGGTGATCGGTCGCGTCGACCGGGTTGCGTGTCATCGCGGCGACGAGGCCGGCCGAGGCGAACTCGGTCAGCGAACGCACGGGATCACCCGCCTTCTGCCGCCACGCGCTGCGGTGAAGGTTGGCAAAGGTCTGGAGCAGAGGCCCCGTCCACTGCTTGCCGCAGGGCGACGTCGCGATGCGCTCGGCCATCCGCGCGCGCGCGGCGTCGAACAACGCCCGGCCGCTGCCGAGGCTCGTGGTGCCGCGACCGTCGATCGCGGCGATGTAGAGGTTGTCGAGGCGCTGTTCGAATCGTTCGCGACCGAACGGGGTCGGCTGCGGGTCGCGCCACGCGATCAGACGGCGTTCGGCCTCGGCGAAGCGGCCGCGTTGCGTCCACCACGACACGACGGTCTCGATGTAGGTGTGCGCTTGGGCGGGAAGAGCGCCGCCGGCGTCGCGCTCGCTGCGCTGCAACGCGGCGAGCAACACGTCGAGCGCGGCGTCCGGCACGCCGTCGGACCAGAGCGCTTGCCCCAGCGCGTGCGAGACGGCGAGGTCCTCGAGCGAGGCCGGCGCCGCGCCCGCGCGCAGGGTCTCGAGCATCTGACGTCGCAGCGTGCGCTCGTCGTCGCCGGGCAACGCGTCGAGGTCGGCGAGCATCCGCGCCATCGCCACGCGCTCGCCGGGTGCGAGCGCACGATCGAGGTCGACCGCGGCCGAGCGCAGCGCCGCGATCATCGCGCGACGGTGTTCACCCTTGCCGTTCGGCACCAACGAAGCGCGCGCGCGCACGAGGTAGGTCGCGAACGTCAGCGCGCGGCGATCGGTCGGCGAGAGCTCGCCCTCGACGGCGCTCAGCGCGCTCGCGAGTTCGTCGAGCGCCGCTTCTTCGTGCACGGCCGTGAGGAACTCCCGCACCGCGGACAGCGCGCCATACGCGTGTTCCGGAGTGTGCCCGACCACGGCCCCCGACAGCGTGCCGAGCAGGCTGTGATCCTTCGTCGCGTCCCACAGCTCGCGGACCGATTGCAGCATCCAGCGCGCGTTCGACGTCTTGCCGAGCATCGCGCGCGCCGCGGCGACGATCACCGGGTCGAGTTTCTCGCCGGCCTTCGCGCGGATGCGGCCGGCCTCGCTGGAGACGAGGTTGCGCAGCGACCACTCGTCCATCGCTTCGAATCGGCGCGCCTGGCCGTCGAGCCAACCGCGTTCGTCGCCGCCGATCAGGCGCCAGGTCGCGAGCGCAAGCCAGGCGCGGGCGTCGAGTTCGTCGTCGCTCGCGACGCGATCGAGGTCGGCGCGTGCGCCGGCGAAGTCGCCGCGGCCGGCGAGCGACCACGCGCGGAGGGTGCGCCACGCTGCGTCGATCCGCGACGGGACGATCCACTCGCCGAGAGCCCCGACCAGGGCATCGGCGCGATCGAGGGCGACCAGCAGTCGCGCGAGTTCGCCGCGCCAGTCGATGTCGGGATCGAGCGCCTTGGCGTCGCGCTCGCGCAGGGTCGCGACCACGCCGTCGACGAGCGCGGGCTCCGCGCCGCGTTTCACGGCGAGGTGGGCGAGCACCAGCGCCGTGCGCCGGCGCGCGAGCGCGACCGGAGCGTCGTCGCCGCGCGCGATCAGGGCGTCGAGCAGGACGGTCGCGGCTGCGCGCACGTCGTCACGGGCGTCGCCGAGTTCCGCCGCGAAGCCGAACTCCTCGACCAGGAGGTAGGCCTGAAGCGGAGCAGGCGCGCGGGTGGCGAGGCCGTGCAGCGAACCGATGCACGCGCGGCGCGCGGTCTCGGTCGCGGCGAGTTCGCGGCGGCGACGCTCCGCGCGCTCGAGCTTCTCGAGTTCCGCGACAGGACCCAGCGTGTGATCGCGACGCAGCTTCAGCAGGGCGTCAGCGAGTTCGCGGGCGACGCCGGTGAAACGTCGCTGCTGTTCGATCGCGATCTGCCTGGGGTCGACGGTCCGGAGCGCGATCGCGAGCAACTCGTCCTCGACCGCTTCGCTCCATGGCCGGCGCGCGAGTCGCCTCAGCACCTCGTGAGCGCGGGATGGCACCGAGTCGGCGTCGCGCGGGTCGCTCAACCGCGAGCGCAACGCGTCGAGCGCGCGCAACGCGTCGTCCCGAGCGTCGCACAGGCCGAGCAGGCGCATGAGGAGCTGATCGCGCTGGAAGGAGTCGTCGCTCGCCGCGATGCGCTTCTCGACCGCGTTCGCGAGCGCGGGCCAGGCGTCGTCCGACAGTTCGCGCGCGACGACCAAGCGGAGCGTCGACTCGAGCGTGTCGTAGGGCATGCCGAGCACGTGCGGTTCGCTCGCGAGTCGCCCGACGAGTTCGGCGACGAGCGTGCGGCCGAGGTCCGTCCGCCGGAAGCGATCGTCCGCGACGATGCGCCAGGCGTGAGGCCAGCCCTCCTTCGTGGCGATCAGCTTGCGCGCCAATCGATCGAGCGAGGGCAGGTCTTCCTCCAGCACCGCGCGCCGCGAGAAGCCGTGACCCTCGCCGAGCAGGAAACCGACGGCCGCCTGCACGCGCGCCGACGCCCGCGGGTCATGAACGAAGTCGAGGGCGAGCTCCGCGGTCTGGACGACGTCCCTCACCGCCGCGTCGACCGCGCCCTGGTAGAGCATCGCGGACCAGCGCAGGGACCATGGCGCGGCGGAGTTCGTTCCGGCGGCGATCCAGCGCTCGGCGTCGCGTTGCAGGGCGACGACGTCGCGCACGCTCCAGTCCTGGTTGCAGAGCTCGTTCCAGAGTTGGTCGCGTTCGCTCTCGGTCCAGGCATCGGCGCGCGCCAGCGCGCTCTCGAGCAGGCTGCGCGCGCGATCACGAGCGCCTTCCTCGAACCAGATCCGCGCGGCCTCGGTCTGCAACCCGAGGTTCCACGGCGCCTCCTGCGCGAGGAGCTTGGTGCGTTCGTAGTGGCGGTAGGTGTCCCCGATCTGCCCGTAGAGCTGTGCCTCCTCGTGACGCCACTGGATCGCGCGGTCGACGGCAAGCGGATCGTCGCGCTCGAGTCCGAGCGCGGGTCGGATGCGTTGGTGGAGGTCGAAGCGCTCGTTCGCGCCGAAGCGGTTGCTCAGCGCGGTGCGCAGATGACGGGCGAGGAAGTAGGTGCTCGGACCTGCTTCACGCGCGGCGATCGAACCGGCGAGATCCCGGGCCAGATCGAGCAGCGTCTCGCCGCGGCGGAGATGTTGCGCGACGTCGAGTTCGATCCAGGTCGCGCGGTCCGCGAACATCGGCCGCACGCGCGGCCACACCGTGCGCAACGCGTCCGCGCGTCCGCGCGCGACCAGATCCGCGAGCACCGCGAGCGCTTGCGTCGGCGACGCGGCACCGGCGTGCAAGGCTTCGCGAGAGGATTCGAGCTCCGGGTCCTCGGCATCCGCGAACAGGACGCGACCCAGCCCTTCGATCTGGCCGCCGATCCTCGTGGCGAACGCTGCGGGATCGAGGCGCTCCGCGCGCAGCGTCTCGACCAGGACGATCCGGTCGTGGTCGTCACGGTGCACGACGCGCGACGGCAGCACGAGATCGGCGAGCGCGATGGTCTCCTCGATCCGCCAGCTCGACGTGACCTTGGTGCCGTGCCGCGACTCGCCGCGTTCGACGAGATTGCGCCGCCGATCGACGACGAGGCGCGTCGTGTACTCGCCCTGCCCGGGGCTGCGCAGCACGACGACCAGGCGATCGGCGTCCTGCGACTCGACGACGAGCGATGCGAGGCGATACGCGCGCGGCAAATCGGCGGTCGATTGCCCCGGCAGCCACGGTCGGAACCGCGCCGCCTCGCCGTCGGCGGCGGGCCGTTCGCGGCCGACCATCAGCGCGAGCACCGCCGCGCCGCGCCTGCCGTCGACCAGCCACGCGGCGCTCGGCTGCGTCTCGCTGTTGCTCTCGCTGCGCGAGAACCAGCTCGCACCGTTCCAGAGCAGCGTCACGCTCGACTGCGCGACGATGCGCTGCGTGAGCGCGTGGTGGGAGGTCTGCGCTGTCGACAACGCCACGCCGTCCAACGCGCGCAGCGCCGCGGTGCGATCGAGCGCGCGGAGCGCGGCGATCACGTCGGCGGGCCAGGCCGGGTCGGGGGGAAGAAGTTCTTCTTCCGACGCTCGTCCGAGCGCAGGGAAGCCGAACACCGCGAGCGACCCGGGTCGGCGATCGCGGCCGAAGAGCGGGGTCGCGTCCTCGGGTTCGAGGGCGCGCGCTGAGACCCGCGCGACGGACTTTCGCAGCCGTCCGGCCGTTTCGCGCGAGTCGTCGAAGCGCGCTGATTCCTCGGCGGCCTCGAGTTTCGCGTCGGACAGGTCCTCGCCCGCGAGTTCGCTGGCCGGGAGATCGCCGCCTTCCGCGAAATCGCGCTCCATCGGCGCGCTCGCCGCGGCGGGCGCGTCCACGAGCGACTTCGCCTCCTCGCGGAGACCGAGACGGAACTCGGACGCGTCGTCCTGATCGAACGCCAGTCCACGACGGCTGCCGCCCCTGCCGCCCGCGAAGCCCGCGCTGCGCGTGACCACGCCGCCGTCCCACTGTTCGCCCCACGCGACCTGCGTCGTCGCCGCATCGCGCCCGAGTCCCGCGATCTCGCGCAGCGCGGCAGAGCGCAGCGACACGCGCCAGCGCGCGGCGTCCTGCATCGCCTCGCGCAGTCGATCGGCCTTCGCGGCGTCGCTCGCCTGGGCGAAGAAGGCTTCGCCGTCGCGGATCTTCACGCGACGGGTCACGCCGTAGCGCTCGCGATCCGCGTCGGTCTCGAGCACGAGCAGCGAGGTCAACGGCGTCATCACCTGGTACTCGATGCTGTGCGCCACGACGTCCGCGCGCGCCGTCGGCGACGGCCCTTCGTCGAGCAGCGCATCGATGTGGCGCACGGCCCAGAGCCGCGGCACGTAGCTGTGGAGCGGATCGCCTTCGCCGAGCGTGCAATCGCGCGTCCAACTCACGGGGCGACCGGCGAGGCGACCTTCGACCGTGACCTTGCCGGACTGCGCTGCGCCGGTGTGGCGGTAGCGGCCGACGACGATGCGCTCGCGGCCAACCGGGACGTTGGGCAATCGAGTCGGATAGACGCGGGCGACCTCGATGCCGTCGATCGCGATGCGGGCGTCCTTGAGCCGCGGCGCGAGGGCGTCGTTCAGCAGCGAGGCGACCGCGAGACCCGGATCGTCGCCCGCGACGACATGACTGCCGTGCCCGGCGAGCGTGATCGCGTCGAGCACCGTCGCGTCGATCGCGTTGCTGACCGCGACCGCGTGCAGCGTGACCTCACGCCCACGCAGCATGTTCTCGGCACGCCGCGCGAACGCGCGGCCGTCGGCGTCGCCTCGGGTGACCATGCCGTCGCCGACGTAGACGATCAGGGCACCCTTCTCCGCGACCTCGAGCGCGGTGCGCAATGCGAGGTCGAGGTCCGTCCAGCCGAGCGACGGCCGCTTGCGCAGGAACTCGAGCGCGGCGGCGGTCCGTTCGGCGTCGACCGGCAACAGCGCGGGATCGAACCACTGCGCCTGCCAGTCGCTCGCGAGCAGGCGGAAGCGATCGCCTTCGCCCAGCGAGCCCAGCAGCGCGGCGACGACCTCTTCCTGCGCGGCGCGGGCGGCGGAGTCCATCGAACCCGAGGTGTCGCAGACCACGACGACGTCGACTGCCTCGCCGTCGGGCAGCGCCGTGCGCTGCCAACCGCGCTGCCATTCGCCGTCGGGACCCGGCGGGACGACGCGAGCGACGAAGTAGCCCTCGCCGTCGCGAAGGTGGTCGACGATCGACAGGGGCGCCGTGGCACCGATCTCGATGCGCAGCTCGAAGTCGCGGTCGGGCGTGAACTCCTTGGCATCCCACTCGACGATCGCCGAGCGCACGCTCGCCTTCGCGGTCACCTCGTGCGTCGTCGACGCGACCTTCACCAGCTCGCGCGTCGAAGCGACCTCCGCGCGCACGCGCACGCTGCGCACCGGATGCGCGCGCAGCGCCGCGCTGCGCAGCGCCGTGCTCCACGTGTAGCTCGCGCCCTCGAGCGGCAGGAGTTGCGTGTAGCGGATCCGGATCCGCTTCTCGCCGTGCCTCGGGATCGGCCACACGCGCGCGGTGAACAGGTTGCCGCCGCTCCATTCGAGGAGCCCGGGATCGACCTTGCGCCGCTTGAGGTCCTCGTAGATCGCCCGCGCGCGTGCCCGCTCGACGATGTCGGCCTCGACGAGTTCGCGGCCGACCCACATCGCGAAGCCGCTGACCGACGCGCCCGGCGGCAACGGGAAGGTGAAGACGCCTTCGAGTTCGCTGTCCGTCGCATTGGCGTAGGTCTGCTCGACCGTCGTCTCGGCGACGCCGTCCTTGATCGTCACCGCGACCTCGTGATCGCGGATCGCGAGGGGGACATTGCGGCCGTCGATCTTCGCGACCAGCGAGCCCATCCACTCGGAGGTCGTCGAACTGCGGTAGCCGGCGAGCCAGCGCGGGTCGGCAGTCAGGGTCTCGGTCTTCGCGGTGGTCGCGCGCAGCACCGAACGCGTCGCGATCGCAGTGTCGAACCCGCCTGGGCCGGTCACCGTGACGGGCGAGGCGCCCGGGTCGATTTCGCACTCGCCGCGCAGCAGGTGCACGCGCCGCATCCCCAACTCCGCGCGTGCGTCCGGTCCGAGCAGCAGGGTCCCGCCGCCCGCCAGCTCGATCTCGATCGCGTTCGCACCGCGCAGATCGGTTCGCACCGAATCGCCGGCGAGCAATGGGGTGCGTTTGCCGAGCGGCGTCCAGCGCGCGCGACCCGCGGGCTGCACGAAGGCGATGCCATGGCGGTCGAGCACCGTGCCGATCCGCCCGTCGTCCTGTTGCGCGAGGCGCGATGTCGGCGCCGGAACGAACGCGGCCGGAACGAGGAGCATCAAGACGGCGAACGCTGCGATGACGACGGCTCTCATGGCGATCTGGCGGCGGATTGTCGGCGCGGCGGGTGACGAGTGGTATCGACCTGCCGGTACGAAAAGGCTGCGCGCGAACCATGCCGGTCGCTCGTGGTTCCCACGCGACGTTTCCCGGGCGCGCGTCGAGGCGACAGAATCGCCGCATGCTCATCTCGCTCGCCGTCGCGTGCCTTTGCGCCGCGGCCGCCCCTCTCCCGCAGGACGCACCACGCCCGGGCTTCCGCCGCTTCGAGACCCCGGGCTTCGCCGGACTCTTCGAGGACGCGCTCTCGAGCCGGCTCGTCCTGGAACTCGCCGGCGAGGTCTGGTCGGGCACGATCCGCGTCGACGAGGAATGGACCGTCGAAGCCAAGCTCGACGGCGAGGTGCTGGTCGGCGAGGCGAAGCAGCAGGACGGCAGCACGGCAGTATTCCGGGCCGAATGGCAGGAAGCGGCGCTTCGCGTCACGCTCGGCGAGCGCCGGCTGAAGCTGCACCGGCTGATTGACATGCCCGTCCACCTGACCATCCTCGGGAGTCCGGAGGTCGACGAAGCGCGGCAGTGGACGATCGCCGTCTATCTCGGCGGCGACAACAACCTCGAAGTCGGCGCGATGCGTGATCTCGAGGAGATGAAGGCGGGCATGCCGGCGAGCGGCGTCGAAGTCGTCGTGCTGCTCGACCGGCTGAAGGACCCGCTCGACGGGCCGGACGACTGGAGCGACACGCGCGTGCTGCGCCTGCGTCCGGGCGCGGAACCCGACACGATCGCGACGCCCGGCGAACTCGACACGACGTCGCCCGAGGTGCTCGCCGGATTCGTGTCCGGCGTCTTCCAGCGCTTCCCTGCTCCGCACCATGCGGTCGTGATCTGGGATCACGGAGCGGGATGGCCCGGAGTCGTGAGCGACGACGACCGGCCGAGCGGCCGGCCCGACGGCGTGATGGCGATGCCCGACATTCGGCGCGCACTGCGCACGGCGATCACCACCTCGCTGTTGTTCCCGTCGATCGACCTGATCGCGTTCGACGCCTGCGTGATGGCGCACCTCGAAGTCGCGATCGAACTCGGCGATCTCGCGAAGGTGCTCGTCGCATCGCAGGCCAAGGTCGCCGGCACCGGCTTCCCGTACCGCGAAGTGTTGGCGCGCTTCGCGGCATCGACCGACGCGAAGGCGGTCGCGGCCGGGATCGTCGCGGACTTCGGCAAGACGTCGGAGGACGAGCACGAGAACGACGCCACCCTCAGCGCGATCGATCTCCGCAAGACCCCGGCGGTCGCGCGCGCGCTCGACGCGTTGGCGCTGAAGTGCATGCCGGCGATGGACACGCTGTGGAAGGACTTCGCGCGTGCCCTGTTCTTCGCCGAGGCCTACCAGCCGCGCGTCGATCGCCTCGCACGCGGCGCGAACCGCAGCGTCGACCTGATCGACGTCGTGCAGCGCCTGCGCCGCGGCGACGGGTTCCCCGCCGCGAACGAGATCGCGACGCTCGAACGAGCCGTCGCCGACGCCGTGATCGCGAACCATCACGGTGAGATGCGACGCCTGAGCCACGGACTCTCGGTCTTCGGGCCGGTCGGCACGCAGCAGTACGACGCCGACTACTCCGGCCTCTGGATGGGCGACGCGAACGCGTGGACCTCGCTGCTCGTGTCGACGGTGCTCCACGCCGCGGCGATGCAGGATCCGATAGACGTCGCCGACCTCGCGTGCCACGGACCCGACGGCGCGCCGGCGACGGAACTGACGCAACTCGGCGGCGGCGGAGTGCGGGCGACCATCACCGGCGACGCGATCGTGCAGGTGCGCCACGAGGACCTCGTGCGCGACGGCGAGCGCTGGTGGCTGACCGGCAGCCGCTTCGTCGCGGACTACCTCTGGTCGCGGCGGGTCGAAGCGGCGGCGTCCGACGAGGTCGATCTCGTGATGCCGGCGTTCGTCGACGGGCGGAACGAGATCGGCAGCGAGCTGCTCGGCGTGCACTTCGAGGTCACCAACGACGCGATCCGGGTGCCGTGCACGCTCGATCGGAGCCTGCCCTCACGCCAGTCGCCGTGGCGATCGCTCGCGCGCTACCGCGAGTCGTCGACCGCGGACTGGATCGAGGTCGGCATCGAGTTCCATCACGCTGGGTGGAACGCGCTCGTGATCCAGCCGCTCGCGCCCGACGGCACGGCGATCGTCGAGCGATCGATCGACAGCCCGCCCGCGACGGCGGAGATCGCCTTCGGATTGCAGTTCGTCGCCGACGACGGCACGCGCAGCTTGGAGTACGGCGTCCCTCTGGCCTGGAGCGAAGGGATCGCGCTCGTGCTCGTGCCCGATGCACCCGGCGCGCATCGCGTCGAGCTGGTCGTCGAGACGCTCGACGGTCGCAGCGCGCGCGCCGCGGTGGACTACACGCTCGTCGCGGATCCGACGTTCGCGCTGTGGAAGGAGACCTGGGCGACCTTCGTCGACCCGCGCGCGCTGCTCGGCACCTGGCGCCAGCAGGTGATCACCGGTCCCGAGCAGTGGTCGGACACGAACCTGTGGAGCGAACTCACCGACGGCGATTCGGTCGAGGCCGGCCTGTTCGACGTGGTCGGCAAGCTCGGACGGAACGCCGAGGAGGGCGTGACCCGTCAGCGCTGGTTCTTCGTCAACAGCGAACTGCCGACGCTGCGCGTGATGACCGAGATCGCCGACGGCCGTTGGTACAGCTACTACGGCCCCGCGGCGTTCGGCGAACTCGACGGCAAGCGCTTCATCGTGATGAAGCCGCTCGAACTGCCCGGCGTGATGTGGCGGTGGGAGAAACAGTGACGAGCGGCGCCGTCACTTGCCGCGGAACTGCCACATCGCCTTGGCGAGCATGACGTCGTAGGCGTCGGGGGCGATCTCCTCGGCGAGAGCGAACAGCCGTTCGATCTCCTTCTCGTTCGTCTTGTCGTCGCCGCGTCCGAGGCACTCCGCCTTCCGGACGTAGAACATGCCTTCGAGCGGGTCGATCGCGATCGCTCGGTCGTACTGCGCGAGCGCTTCGTCCCGCTTGCCCTTCTGTTCGAGCGCGCGGCCGTAGCCGTAGTGGGCGCGCGGATCCGTGGCGCCCATCTCGATGGCGGTCTTGAACAGGCGCTGTGCCTTGATCGGCATGCCGCGGGCGAGCGCGATGTGACCGGCCTGCGTGTAGCCGCGGTGGGATGCAGCCTGCATGCCCTTCACGTAGTCGTGCCACTCCTTTTCGAGCGTCGCCAGGTCGTCGACGCGCAACGACGCCTTCAACACGCGGATCTGTTCGTCCGCTTCGACCTGCTTCAGGTCGTAGAAGTACGGCACGCGCTTGACCGACTTCTCCCGGGCGAGGGCCAT
Source organism: Planctomycetota bacterium (assembly GCA_016235155.1). Lineage (GTDB taxonomy): Bacteria > Planctomycetota > UBA1135 > UBA1135 > UBA2386 > JACRLW01. The sequence continues at coordinate 73,735 of JACRLW010000115.1, read as the reverse complement.
GTAGAAGGACTTGAAGCCCTTCGAGTACCTGGGGTTCGAGAGCAGGAAGTGCACGAAGCTCCAGCCCCAGGCGTAGTGCAACGCGTTGAACTGGCCGTGCTCGATGCGGATCAGATCCTCGAGACCCTGCCACTCGTCGGACTTGATCGCGTCCTGGATGACGGCGAGCCGGCCCTCCTGCAGGTTGCCGATCGTCATCTTCTTCGCCTCCGGATCCCACTGGCTCGCGCCGTAGTACTCCGCGAGCGACTCGTTGACCCACGGCGGATAGTGGAACTTCAGGTCGATGAGGTGGGTGAGGTAGTGGTTCGTCTCGTGGAACATGACGTCGACGGTCATGTCCTGGTCGAGGCGGTCGTAGAAGAAGTTGAGTTCGCGCGGCTCGACGAAGCGGTAGTAGCCGATCACGCCTTCGGACGCGCCGCCGACCTGATGGAAGTACTCCTCGTCGTGGAAGAAGCAGACCTTCAAGCGATCGACCTTCGGCGGCTTGGTGATGCCCCACTCGCGCGTGAACTCGCGGAAGTAGGTCTCCATCAACTCCGCGTAGCCCTCCATCACGTCGGGGTCGATCGTGAAGTGGAACTCGAAGTTCTTGGTCTTCAGCACCGCATGGTTGCGCCACTCGCGCAGATCACGTGACTTCGCGATGCGCTCCTCGCGCTGCGCGCGCCGGCGCTCGAGCTCCTTGTCGCGGCGGTCCTTCGGCACCCACTTCCCTTCGAAGGGGACGAGCCCCTTGTCGAGCTTGGCCCGTTCGTCGGGAGTCCAGTCGTCCTTCTCGGCGGTCCCGCTGCTGGTGCAGGCCTTCACCAGCGCCTTGGGCACCTTCACGTCGCCGTGCTCGAAATGGACGACGACGCCGTCGTCGACGACGCTCATCCGCTTGTCGAGGACGAAGCGTCCGTCGGACAGTTGCAAGGAGTCCTGGGCAACGGGTCGGACGCCGAACAGCACGAAGGGCAGGACGAGCGGGGCAAAGCGAGTGCGCCTCGCGATCGACACGAACGAGCGGATGGTCATCGGCGGCGTTGCGTCCTCAGTTCCTCGCGAACTTCTGGTAGGCGTTCTCGAGGCGTTCCCAGGTCTTCGCGTCGAAGGTCAGCGCCTTCTCCGAAACGGCCTCGTGGATGGCGCGGCGCTTCTTCTGCCACGAGTCGTCCTTGTTCCGCTTCTTGGCGCGGGCTTCCTCCTCTTCCTCCGTCTCCGGCGCCTTGTCGACCTTGATGGGCTCCGCTTCCGACTTCTTGCGGTGCTCGTCGGCGACGGCGATGACCACGGTCAGGTAGTTCCAGAGGAAGTGCTTCAGTTGAGGCTGGCTGCGCGCGGGTCCGATCAGGAAGCGGAACGCGTTGGTGAGCTGGCTGCGCGTGCGACGGCCGGTGCTCACCTCCTTCCAGTACGCCTCTTCGTCGAGCGTCATCAACTCGCGGAGCGTCTTCAGCTTGCCCGCCCGTTCGAGCTCCTTGAGTTCCTCGCGTTCGTAGTCGTCGACCCGGAAGTCGAGTTCGTTGCCCTTGATGTTCGCGGCCGTGACGTAGTCGACCATGCCCGCGCGAAGCCACGACGGCGTGTACATCAGCAGGAGCGGATCGAGGTCGGCGAGGTACATCTCGAGGATGTCGTCGAAGAGTTCGCCGGCGCCGAGCCCGCTCGAGCCCGCGTAGCCGTCCTTGTAGGTGACGATCTCGCGGTCCTCATCGCTGGAGAAGGTCCAGGAGTCACCCGAGCCCTTGAAGTAGGCCATGTACTCGGCGTCGTCGGCGCAGATGCGGAGCACGCCGCGACGGACGTACTCGTCGGTGAGTTCACCGAGGGTCTCGTTGCACCACGCGCGGAAGGTCTCGATCGAGTCGGTCATCCGCTTGGTCGTCTTGGGATCGGCGTGCGAGATGACGAGGAAGTGCTTCGACTCGGTGATGGTCCACGAGGCGGGCGTCGTCTCGCGGAGCTTCTCGAAGCGACGCTCCTCGACGTCCTTCCTCACGCGGTGGCGCTCCTTGCGCGGCGCCTTCTTCCACTCGTCGCGGAACTCGGTCCAGAGCTTGGAATCGGCGAGCGCCGCGTCGGCCGGTCCGGTCGAGGGACCTTTCGAGCGCAGCTTGCCGCCCTCGTCGAAACGGAACGACGCGAGCGACTGCTCGCAGACGGCGCGCAGACGATCGATCCGGTCCTCCAACACCTCGAACTCGACCGCGACGTCCATGTCCTCGCCGTGGAAGACCCACGCGAGCAGGCGCTTCGCGGGGTCACGCTTGTGCTGGAGGATCTCGAAGCGATGGAGCTTGGTGCCGGCGGACTCGCCGGTCTCCTCGACCTGGAAGAAGTAGCCGTTCGTCAAGTTGCGCTTCAGGTAGTCCTGGTAGTCGCGATACGGCAGGTCGGTGATGCGCGTGAAGGTCGTGTTGCCGCGCTGTTGTTGCGCCCAGCCCTTGAAGCGCGTCGCGTCCGCCGTGAAGACGATCACGGTCATGAGGGGCCGGTGCTCCTCGTTCCAATCCTTGCTCTTCGAAAGCCAGGTCTTCTTCGAGAGGAACTTCGAGACGATCCAGTTCTCGTCGATCCGGACCGGGATCTCGCTCCATTCCTCCGGCACCTTCACGCGGAAGCCGAGATCCTCGTTGACGTAGAAACCCTTCGCGTCCTGACCGACGCAGGGACTCAGTGCGCCGAGGACGAATGGGGCGGTGACGACGAGCGAAGCGACGAGTGACGACACGAAGCGGAACTGCATGAGCAACCTCCTCCGAACGGGCGGCAGGTTAGCGATCCGGCCGGAGAGTGGTCAACCCGCGATCGACCCGACCGGGACCGCGGCGTCCCTGCTGCTGTCGCCGGCGACTTGGACTACAAGGTCGGACCGAGCCGCGCGCGCGGCGGAAGCAACCATGTGGCTTTCTCGTCTTCTCGTGCCCCGCATCGTCGTCCTGTTCGGTGCGGCGCTCGCGGCGCAGGCGGAGGTGTCTGCACCGGTCGAGCCGCTGCCCGCTGCCGTCGACCTGCGCGCGGAGATCGATCGCCTCGGCATCGGACCGCGCTCGCAGGGGGTGCGACCCACGTGCTCGGTGTTCACCGTCGTGTCCACGCTCGAGCTCGCGCTGGCGCGCGTGCGCGGTGAAGGACTTCGGCTTTCGCCGGAGTTCGCGAACCGCGCGAAGAACCTCGCGACCGGGCGCGTGCACGACGGCGGCTTCTTCCACGACATCCTCGCCGGTCTCGCGCGCGAGGGCATCGTGCGCGAGAACGCGATGCCGTACGCGAAGCGATTCGATCCGGAGGCGAAGGCCGCGGTCGACGACGAGACGCTCGCAGCCGAAGCGACCGCGCTGCGCGCGCTGATCGGGAAGCGCCTGCACGTCGTGTGGATCAAGCCGTGGAGCGAAGGAACGCGGGGCCTGAGCGAGACGCAGTTCGAAGCCGTGCGCCGCACCCTCGCGAATGGCCTCGCCGTCGCGACCGGAATGGCGCACTCGCGCACGTTGGTCGGCTACCGCGACGACAAGAAGGTGCTTGGCGGCGGCGTCTTCCTCACGCTCGACTCGGCGCTCGGCCGCTACGGCGAGGTCAGCTACGAGTTCGTGCGCACCGAGCTCTGCGACGTGTTCACCTTCGAGGTGTTGCCGGAGCCGAAGCCCGCCGCAAAGAAGCTCAGCGCCCGCGAAGGCTGATCGCCACGTCGGTGCGCGCGCCGTCGGTCACCTGCACGTCCCCGCGTCCCATCGCTCCCGGTGCGAAGACCAGGACCTGGTAGGCGCCGGCCGGGACGCCGTGCAACTCCGCGATGTTCGCGACGAACACACCGCGGCAGCCGAGCAGTCCGGGGCGCGGCGGTGTCGGCATCAGCAGGAGCAAGGTCCCGTCGTCGACGCGCGCGTCACCCGCGAGCGTCGCGCGCACGATGCCGGATCCGCCCGGCGCGAGGCGCAGCTCGCGGGTCTCGTCGCTGCCCAGCTTCACGACCTGGCTCACCGGCATCGTCACCGCGCCACGGCGCAGCCAGCCGTACACCTCGAACTCGGCAGCGGGCAGCTTCGTGAACTCGAAGCGACCGTCGGCGCCGAGTTCGAGTTCGCGCGAGTGCGAACCGCTGCGATCGCGTGCCACGAGTTCGAGCTTGCCGCTCTCGCCGGGTATCCCGGTCGCATCGACGACGACGCCATACAAGCGCGCGCCGGTGCCGACCCGGATCACGCGATCGACGCGCTCGCCGCGCAGGAGTGAGAACGGACCGTCGACCTGCCGCGGTCCGACGAGCGACTCGATTGCGAGGCGCGTCTCGCCGGCCGGCACGTCGCGAAGCTCGAAGCTGCCGCGCGCATCGGTCCGCGTGCGCAGCCAACCGTGCGGCTCGCTCGGATCGCGCTGCACGCTCTCGTCCGGATCGACCCAGGTCACGACGGCGTCGGCGAGCGCAGCGCCGCTCGGGTCGAGCACGCGACCGGCGACCACCCCGCCGCGCTGCATGCGGATCACGCAGTCCTCGTGCTTCGCTTCGAGCGCCGCGACGACCGCGAGATCGCGGCTTGGTGCATAGCCGGGCGCCGTGATCTCGACGCCCCACGTGCTCCCCGGCGGCATCTCCTCCCCGGCGGTGTCCCACCGCCCCTGCGCATCGTGGAAGCGCTTGCCTTCGCGGACCCAGGTCGCGCTGATCCCACCCGAGTACCGCACGAGCCGCACGACGAACGCGGTCACCGCTTCACCCGTCGCGTCGTCGATCACCCGACCCGCGAGACTGGCCGCGCGCTGCACGACGAGGCGCAGGTCGTCGCGGTCGACGTCGACTTCCTCTTCCTTGCGGACGATCGCCGATGCGTAGAGCTCGATGGTCACCTTGCCGGCCGGCAGACCCTCGACGCGGAAGGAACCGTCGGCCGCGGTGTTGCCGTTCGCGTCGATGTACTCGCCGCGTCCACGCATCTCGCCGGGATCCCGGACGAGGATGCTGACCCGCACGTCGCGCATCGCGGCGCCGCTCTCGTCCACGACGATGCCCGCGACGAAGTGCGCCGGCGCGAGCTGCACGTCGACCTCGACGAGCAAGGTGCCGGCCGCGATCTTCAACACGCGGTGATCGGGCGAGAGGCCACGGCGTTGCGTGACGAGCGTCTGGTCGCCGGAGCCGACGGCGGGGAACTGAAAGCGGCCGTCGTCGCCGCTGATCGCGTCGAGGCGATCGAACGCGCTGGGGCTGAAGCCGATGTAGAGCTCCGCACCCGCGATCGGCCGGCCGTCGGGTCCGGTCACGCGACCCTGCACGCGCGTGCCGCGGCGTAGCACGAGCACATGGTCCTTCGGCGCTTCCTTCGTGCTCACCGTGGTCTGCGCCAACACGTAGCCGGGCGCACGCGCGAACAGCGAGTCGCGTTCGCGGTCGGGGTTCGCGGAGACGACGAAGCGGCCATCGGCATCGCTGTGCTCGGGGTCGTAGAGCGTGTAGAAGGTCGCGACTTCGGCGCCCGCGATCGGCCGCTCGGCTTCGTCGACGACGCGGCCGGTGATGCGGTACGCGGGGCGCAGCGCGAAGTCCTCGCGGTGCTCGGGTTCGCCGCCGGCCGCGACGGTGCGAGTCTCGGCGGCGAAGCCCGGAGCACCGGCGCTGAGGCGTGCCTCGCCAAAGGCGCTGCCGACCGCGATGCGGTAGCTGCCGTCCGCCTCGCAGCCGCGACGCTCGCGTGAGTACCGCAGCCAGGCACCCGCGATCGGCTTGCCCTCGCCGTCGGTCACCTTGCCGAGGATCACGTGATCGAGCGGGTAGACGTAGAGCTCGACGTCCTGCGGCGCTGCTTCGCCCTTCGGCACGCGCACGGTCTCGGGCCAGCCGCCGTGTCCTTCCATCGCGCCCTGGAAGCGCAAGGTGACGCCGTGGTCGGGAGCCGGCATGGGCCACGCGAAGCGACCCTCGTCGCCGCACTCGAGTCGGTCGCTGCGCAGCGGTTCGCCGGTCGCGGTCGTTCCGGCGAACAACTCTGCCTCGATGCGCGCGCCCGCGTGCGGCGTGCCCGGCGCGCGCAGCACGCGGCCGCGGACGATCCAGCTCGCGATCGACGCGACGGGCAATGGCGACCGGTCGCCGGATCCGGGGGTCGAGGGGGTCACGGCGCCGGCGTCCGCCGGGGCGACCTCACGCGGCGACGCCTCCCCGCGATCCGACGTCGTGGTCGTGGGTTGGACGACATCCGGCGCGCCCTCGTCGCCTCGCACGAACAACCACGCCGCGACGAGACCCACCACGACGAGGAGCACGGGGACGAATCGGCTCATCGCGGTCCGGTCTCGCGGAGGTCGATCGTGAGCGGAGTGCCCGGCGTCAACTCGATACGGCGCTCGGGCGCGTCGTCGAGGCGCAGGGTGTACGTCCCGGGCGCGAGGCGCCACTCGACGTGTTCGCGACGGCCGTCGGCGACGGCGAGCGGGGCAGCGAGGTCATGCGCGCGCAGGCGGAGGATCGTGGCGATGCGCTTCTCGACGATCAACGTCGCGGGCAGCGAGCGACGGACCTCGAACACGAGCGGTTCGAGGACGGTCGCCGGCACATGGCGGAACGCGCTGCGCGTGGGACTCAACGCCGCGAACTCGATCGCCCAGTCGCTCGTCGCGAGTTCGTCGAGGGTGACGCGATCGCCGTCGAGCCAACCGGTCTGCGGGATGCGCAGGCCGCCGCGCGAGACCAAGGCCCACCGCGCGTCGCCCGGCGCGGGATCGAGAACGATGGTGAAGCCGCGGCCGAGAGGAAGTTCGACCTGAACCGCGCGCGCGCCGGGGCGGACTCTGGTCGCGGCCTTCTTGTCGCCGCGGCGCGCGACGATCTCGTGCTCGGCGCCGTCGCTCCACGCGCGCACGAATCCGCGGCCGGTCGCGTCGGTGAGCGCCGGGGGATCGAAGGGATTCGTGAGCAACTCAGCGCCCGCGACCGGTCGTCCGGAGTCGCGCACGTCGACGGCGATCGTCGGCGCGTCTTCGACCGAGACGGTGATGGTCGGGCCGGCTCCGACGAGCACGATCTCGCTCATGGCGAGGCGCACGTCTTCGGGCAGCACCGTCAGCTCTCGCGAGTCGTTGCTGAGGACATGGATCGGTACCCCGGTGCCGGTGTCCTTCAACGGCGCCGACCACTCGATGACCCACTGCGGCGGGCTGCCCGCGGGCCGGAGTCGGTAACGGAAGGCGGGCACGATCTCTCCGGTGCGAGTGGTGCGGACCATCAGTCGCGTCTCACCCTTGTGGGACGTGCGGATCGTCAGCGCGTCACCCCAACGTGCGGAGTAGGCGGTGCCGATGTCATGGTGGAGGCGCGCCGTCACGTCGAACCGGCTCGGTGGCTTCGCGACGTCAGGGCCCGACCGCAATACGACGCGCCCCTCGCGATCGGTGTAGGCGGGGGCGGCGAGGAGGGCGTCCACCGAGGATCGCGTGTGAGCTTCGATGCGTACTCCGGCGATCGGCCGGCCGTCCTTGCAGAAGACCCTCCCCGTGACCCGCAACCCGGGACGCACGACGAACGCCACGACTGCGTCGCGGCTCCGCTCGATCGTGTACTCCGACGTCGTCACGCGTGGGTGGATGTCCTTCCCCGCGACGGTGCGCCATCGGCCGGTGCGAAGCAGCGTCGGAATCGCGAACGCGCCGGACTCGTCGCTCGTGACGCGCAGCGCGACCGTGGCATCGACGTCGCCGAAGGCGTCGTCGAGTGCCCCGGCCGCGGGAACGAAGGCCAACTCTTCGAACGGCACGGGTTGGCCGTCGGGATCGACCATCGTTCCGCGCAGGCGCCCCCCGCGCGTGACCGCGATGCGACCCGTATCGACGATCGAGCCCGGCGCGAGTCCCGCGGTGAGCATGCGGCGCTCGCGCCGGCACCAGTCCTGCGCACCGCCGGCGACGACGAGCACCGCGCGCGGGACCTCGTCGATCTCGAGCGCGAAGTCGCCGGTCGTCGACCGGCTCGGCAACCGCGACTCGTCCGTGCCGCCGTCGTCGCGCTCGATCACGATCTCGATCGGGCAATCGGGCACGTCGGCGCCGCTCTCGTCGACGCAGTGACCCGCGATGCGGAGGCCGGTTGCGGGCGGAGCCTGGGCAACAGTCGCCTGCTCGATCAGGTCTTCGGTCCCGCCGCCGAGATCGACGCGCGCTTCGCTGGCGACCGACGCCGCGCCGGGCTCTCGCGGTGGCTGCGTGATCACGGTCTCTCGCGACGCCGCGTCTTCGTCGGGCGGGTATTCGCCGGACCTCGCGAGCAGCCACGCCATCGCCAATGCCGCGACGATCAGCGCGCCGAACAGCGTCGTTCGGCCGCGACCCGGACCCGTCCCGCGATCATCGTGCTGGTTCATGACGCCGACCCTGGTTTCGAACCGGCGGATGGTAGCCGCGTCGCGGGCCGTCGAGACTGACGGGCTCATGGACCAGCCACGGGTCGAGTTCATTCCGGTCGCTTCGCAACCGATCGCGCGATGGAAGAACGGCGGCGGTCGAACGCGTGAGGTCGCGGTCGCGCGACACGAGACGGGCGAGGGGTTCCGCTGGCGCGTGAGCGTCGCCGAGGTCGCGAGCGACGGACCGTTCTCCCTCTTCCCCGGCATCGACCGCACGTTGTGGTTGCTGCGGGGCAAGGGGATGGCGATCGACGTCGACGGTGTGGAGCACTGGCTCGACGTGCCGCTGGTGCCGTTCGCGTTCCGCGGCGAGGCGAAGGTCAGCGCACGCCTGATCGACGGACCGACCGAGGACCTCAACGTGATGGTCGAGCGCGCGACGACGCATGCGGACGCGCGCGTGATCCGCTGTGGCCCGACGCTCGAGGTTCCGGCGGCGGACGGCGACGCGCTGCTGCTCGTCCTCGACGGCGAGTGCGACGTGCGCGAGGGTCCGCACGCGACTCATCGCATCGGAGCGGGCGATGCGCTGCTCTGGCGCGGCAGCGCGCCGGCACTTCGCCCGTGCGAGGCATCCGGGCCCGCCGTCGTCCTGTTCGCCCGCTTCGCGCGGCGCTGACACGCTCGCAAGAAGCTCACGCGTCCGGGCGTTGTTCGCCGCGGCGCGGTCGTCACGTGCAGGATTCGGCCCGCAAGCGAACGGCCTCGCCGGAGTCGGCAAGATGGTCCGTCGAGCAACTGCGTCCTGTTCTGCCTTCCTCGGCCTCTGTGCGCTCGCCCTGAGCGGATCCGTCGCGCTCGCGCAGCGCGTGGTCTGGCGTGAGGTGCGCCCGGCCGCGGACCCCGGCGCGCGCATCGCACACGCCATGGCCTTCGACGAGAGCCGCGGGGTGTGCGTGCTCTTCGGCGGCATCCATGCCGACGGGACGCGCCTCGCCGACACCTGGGTGTGGGGCGGCGTCGAGTGGCAGCGGAAGACCCCGGCGCACTCGCCGCTCGCGCGCACCGGTCACGCGTTGGCCTACGACCCGGTGCGGCGTTGCGTCGTCCTCTTCGGCGGCGCCACCAACGCCGGGCAGGTCAACGACACCTGGGAATGGGACGGCACGGATTGGTCGCAGCGCGTGACTCCCGTCGCGCCCGACGCGCGCCAATCGCACGCGATGGCGTTCGACGCCGGGCGCCGCGTCGTCGTCCTGTTCGGCGGCTCGATCGGTTCGACGGAGCGCGCGGAGACCTGGACCTGGAATGGCACGGCGTGGCAGCAGGCGGCGCCGGCGCACTCCCCGCCCGGTCTCGCCAACCACGCGATGTCCTGGGACGGACGCGTCCTCCTGTTCGGCGGCTCCGACAACTCCGGCACGGAGCACGACGACACCTGGGTCTGGGACGGAGCGGACTGGACGCGTTCCACGCCCGCGAATCCGCCGAGTGAGCGGCGCGGTCATGCGATGGCCTTCGACGCCTCGCGCGGCCGCGCGGTGATGTTCGCCGGACGCAGCGACTCTGCGCTGCGCGGCGGCACGCTCGAGTGGGACGGCGTCGACTGGACGACCGGACCGACGGGGCCCGCGGCGCGCTACGAGCACGCGATGGCGTACGACAGCCTTCGCCGGCGCGTCGTCCTCTTCGGCGGCGAGGACCTCGACGCGATCCACTTCGCCGACACGTGGGAGTACTTCCTCGCGGACCCGGCGACGTTCACGCGCTTCGGCAGCGGCTGCGGAGTCGGAGGCATGCCCGTGCTCGACGCCGCGTTCGGCAGCCTGCCCTGGCGTGGCGAACGCTTCACGATGAGCGTCGACGGCATCCAGCCGGTGTTCCCGTGCGTGATGCTGATCGGTTTCGATCGCACGACGCTCGGCGGCGTGCCGCTGCCGATCCCGCTCGACCTGCTCGGCATGACCGGGTGCCTGCTCCACATCGCGCCGGCGACGACGCTCGGCGTGACCGTCGCGGGGAACTGGGGTCGTTGCGAGCTCGTGCTCCCGACGGACGTCGACCTCGTCGGTGGTTTCTTCCACGTGCAGGCGCTCGCCTTCGACCCGACCGCGAACCCGGGCGGAGCCGTCGTGTCCAACGCCGGCGAAGCGCGGATCGGGGCGCGGTGAGGGCAGACGTCGAGGGCCTCGCGGTCGCTCTCGCGGCGATCGTGCCCTGAGAACGGGGTTCAACTCGCGAACATCGAACTCGCCGGCCTCGCGAGGAAGTCGGCGAGCGGGATGCCGTCGCCGCCCACCAGGAGCGACTTCTGCGGGTGGTGCTGTGCCGCGAAGGCGTCCATCCCGGCTCTCGCGTCGCGCTCCCGTCCGCTCTTGACCTCGATCGCGGCGACCGATCGTCGCGCGCGTACGACGAAGTCGACCTCGTGGTTGCGGTCGCGCCAGTAGGAGAGTTCGAGTTCCCCGCCGGCGGCGGCGTTGGCGAGATGTGCGCCGACGGCGGACTCGACGAGACGTCCCCAGTGCGTGCGATCGGCGAGAGCGTCGTCGAACGTGTGGTCCGACATCACGCTGAGCAGCGCGTTGTTCAGCACCTGAAGCTTCGGGATCGAGCCGCGTTGTCGCACCGCGCTGCCGGAGAAGCGCGGCAGCGCCGTGACCATGCCCGCTGCGGCGAGCAGGTCGAGGTAGTGGGTGAGCGTCGTCGTGTTGCCGGCGTCAGTGAGCTGCCCGAGCAGCTTGGTGTAGGACAGGATCTGTCCCGAGTAGCGGCACGCGAGTTCGAAGAGGCGCCGCAACAAAGCGGGCTTGTCGACGCGACTCAGCAGCAGCACGTCGCGCGAGATCGACGTCTCGATCAGCGAGTCGCGCACGTAACGGCGCCAGCGCGCTTCGTCGTCGACGAGCGGGGCAGCACCCGGATACGCGCCGAAGAAGACGAACCGCTCGAGCGACCAACCGAAGGCGTCGCGCATCTCCGCGAAGGACCAGTTGGGTCCGAAGTCCGGAGAATCCTCGCGGGACGCGAGGATTCGGAGGACGAAGGGCCCCAGCAAGGAGAGCGGTCGAGGCCTTCTCGGTCGGCGCGCCAGCGCCGACGCCGGCAACCCGGATGGGTTGCGGCCTCGGCCGCGATGGGAAGGTGCAGCACTTCGAAGCGGCCGGCGAGGCTCTCGGCGAGTCGATGCTGGATCAGGAGCGGAGCGGAGCCGAGGACCACGACCTTCAGGCGGCGGCGCTTCCTGCCGTCCTCGTCCCAGAGCTGCTTGGTCGTCTCGGACCAACGCTCGACCTTCTGGATCTCGTCGACGACGAGCACCACGCCCCGGCCGGTGTCGGCGGCGCGCGCCGTCTCCCACTGCTGCGCGAGCCAGGCGGGTCCGCGCAGGGTGGGTTCGTCCGCGGAGACGAAGTGCACCGGCACGTCGATCTCCGCCACGACCGACGAGACGAGCGTCGTCTTGCCGACCTGCCTGGGCCCGGCGACGACCTGGATGAAGCGGCGCGGCTCGGCGAGCCGCTCGCGCAGGATCGCCGCCTGGCTGCGGCGGAAGGGCTTCGACGGATTACTCGAGACGTTGAGCAAGATCACTCAGTGCCCCTCGCAAATCCGAGCGGCCCGGCCAGGGCCAGGGGTCCCTTGGAGATTCCCGCGATTGTCGTTCCGCTGAGAACCGTCGCTCTCGGTCCAGGGGTTGTCCGACCAACAACCCCCCCGACACCGACGAGGCCAAGACCATGTTCCGCTCCGCCCTGACCGCCCTCCTCCTGACCGCCGCGCTCTCCGCCCAGTGCCAGCCGACGATCAAGCAGACCACCACGTTCAACCGCGGCTGGTTCTGTTCGACCATGACCTACTGCTACGAGATCTGCAATCCGGCCGGCTGCGTGCTGCCGATCGCGAAGTTCTGCGTCGACTTCTCCTGCGGGGTCGGCGAGCTCGACGCCGACTCGATCCAGTCGCCCGCCGGCTGGACCGGCACGGTGAACGCCGCGACCAACCAGGTCTGCTGGAGCGTGACCCAGGTGATGAACCAGTTGCAGCCCGGGCAGTGCCTGGCGGGTTTCTGCATCACGACGGAGTGCAACCCGCGCTGCATCGAGGGCCGTCAGACCGCGACGTTCTGGGCCGGCCGCAACGTCCTGATCCAGGGCGGCGTGCAGACCCAGTTCGCGTTCAACGGCGAGCACCGCAACTTCCTCGCGGGTGAAGCCGTCGCCGCGATCGGCACGACCTACCAGCTCGGCGTCACCAACGCTGGCGACATCGGCGGCCAGGACATCGTGCTGTGCAGCCCGTTCGCGCTGCCCAACGGCGTGCACGTCCCCGGCTTCGGATGCCTCTACATGAACCCGGTCCTGATCCTCCCGCTCGCGCCGGCCCCGCTCGGTCAGTTCGGGATGTGCCAGCTGCCGCTGCCGATCCCGCCGGACACCTCGCTCTCCGGAGCGACCCTGGTCTTCCAGTCGCTCGCGCTCTCGACGCAGGAGCCGCGGCTGAGCAACGACAAGGTGATCACGATCCGCTGAGACGGCGATCGCGATCGATGCGAAGCGGACCTCGGCGCGCGCCTGCGCGACGGGGTCCGTTGCGCGTACCGGCACCTACTCGCGCAAGACGTCGAGCAGAGCGCGACAGCGATAGAGCGTCGCAGGCCGGCCGCGCGCGCCGCGCCGCCGCTCCTCCACCGGTTCGAGGATGCCTTGGTCGATCAGGTGGGTGATCGCGAGTTGCGCGCTCCGCGCCGTCGCCACGCCGAGGTGACGGCGCGTCGTCGCGACCGTCACGTACGGATTCGCGAAGAGATGCGGAAGCAGTTTGAGCGGGCCTGGGGACCGCAAGGCGACGAGCCGGGCACGGAACTCGACGTCGAGCGTGTGCAGTCGGCGAAGTCGATCGAGGGTCTCGCGCGAGGCGCTCGCGACGATCTCGGCGAAGTAGACGATCCAACTCTCGAAGTCGCCGGTGCGACGGACGAGGTCGAGGCCGTCGTAGTACTCGTCGCGCCGTCGCTCGATCGCGGGCGAGACGTAGAGCCAGGGCTGTTCCATCACCCCCTCGGCGAGACCCTGCAGAACGATCAGCAGGCGGCCGACGCGACCGTTGCCGTCGAGGAAGGGGTGGACGGTCTCGAAGTGCCAGTGCGCGATCGCGGCGCGCACGAGCGGGTCGTCGTCGCGGGGGCCGCGGAGGTAGGCATCGAGCTCGTCGAGGCACGGCCCCACGTGCGACGGCGGCGGCGGCACGAACACCGCAGCTTCGATCCCCCTTCCGGCTGATCCGATCCACACCTGACGATCGCGGAACTCGCCGGGCTGCTTCGACTCGCCGCGGACGCCGGAGAGGAGTTCGCGGTGCAGGTCGCGCACCACGAACACCGAGAGCGGGCGACCCTTGCGCAGTTCGACGAGTCCGAGCTGCATCGCCGTTTCGTAGTTGCGCACTTCGCGCGCGTCGGCGTCGACCGCAGCGTCGGTCGCGTCGCCGACGAAGGACTCGTCGAGCGTCGTCCGCGTGCCTTCGATGCGGCTCGAGAGGATGGCCTCGCGCTTCTGGAAGGGACGGAAGAGCAGGTCGTGGCGAGGAAGCGCCCGGGCGCCCTCGTCGACCGCGCCGAGCGCGGCTCGGGCCTCACCCAGGCTGCGGCTGGCGCGCGCGCCGAGCGACAGGCCGCGAGGTGGCGCGTGGGGGACGAACGCTTGCGTTCCGCCGCCGATCTCGACGAGCCGCCCCGGGCTGCTCGGACCGAAGGTCTTGGGGTCCATGCGGGATTGGGGCGATGAGGCGACGGAAAGTATCAAAAACAGCTGAGTTTTGATACCTTCAGCCAAGTTAGGTATCAGAACTGACCTACCTCGTCACCAACCGAAGCCCCCGCAGGTCCATCAACGCCCCGCGCAACTCACCCGTCGGACGAACCGTGAGGCGGCTGCGGCCGGCGGGCAGTTCGAGTTCGCCGAGGGCGACCGTGACGTAGCGACTCCATCCGCCCGTGCTCGCGATCGTGCCGCGAAGCGGGGCGGCGCCGCCTTCGAGCACGAAGGCGTTGCCGGCGGAGTCAGGCGCGCAGGCGCAATCGAGCTCGACGGTGAAGCGACCGGCCGTGGCGAGTTCGACGGTCCACACCGCCTCGTCGCCCGCCGAGTGCCAGTAGCCGAGGTTCATGAACTCGGGCTCGAGCACGATCGAGGTCCCGAAGATCTCGCAGTTCGTGGCGAGCAGCGCGAGCGAACCGTCGGCGGCGGGAGCGATCACGGCCGGCGTGTTGCCGGGGAACTCGCGGCGCACGCGACGCTCCTGCCGCAGGAAGGCGAACAGGTCGGACATCGCGGCGAGGTCGAGCTGCGTCTCGAGGCCCTCGGGCATCAGCGAGAGCCCGGTGTTCCGCTGCGATCGCAGCGCCGCGCGCGCGAGCACGTGCTGCACGCCGTCGACGCCGACGATCGTGACGTGCGTCGCGTCGCTCGTCGCGATGCGCCCGTAGTAGCTGATCGCGTCGTGGGTGGTGATCGCGAACATCGTGAAGTCATCGCGCACGCCCTTGTTCGGATCGAGGATCGCGTCGAGCAAGAAGCCGGTGGAGCGATCACTGAGCGCGGCGAGGTCCGGGCCGATCGCGCGGCCGACGCCGTCGAGCAGATGGCAGGTCGCGCAGGCGCGCGCGAAGACGTCACGCCCACGGCCGACGTCGCCGTGCAGGGTCTCGACCTCGCGGTAGCGCACGACGACCTCCGCCCGCGGCGACGGTCTCGCGAGGACTTCCGTCGCGCGTCGTCGGACCGACTCGTCGTCATGCACGCGCAGCACCTGCTGCCGCGCCGCCGACAGACCCGCCGCGAAGCTGCGGTCCGCCGACGCACGCTCGAGCAGCGCGAGCGCGCCGTTCGCGTTGCGCACCAGAAGATCGAACAGCGAGTCGCGCAGCGCCGGGGACGCGTCGACCCACCGATCGAGCAGCCGCGGGGTCACGTCGCGGCGCGCGCGCGACAGACCGCGCAGCGCCGCTTGCTGGAGCGACTCGTCCGCGTCGTCGGCGAGTGCCGCGATCAGCAGCTCGCCGTCGCCCGGACCGTCGACGGCGCCGAGCAGCTCCGCCGCGGCGATGCGGCACTCGGCGGGGGCGTTCGCATCCGTCAAGGCGCTGCGCGCGTCCGTGGCCGCCGCCGCGAGCGCGGCGTCGCCGGCGAGCAACGGCGCGAGCGCGAGCGCGACGCGCAACCGCTGCAGGCGATCGACGGCGGCACCGGGACGCCACAACGCCTTCACCACGTCGCGCGCGAGGCCGCGCTCGTCCTGCGCCACGAGGCAGGGGAGCAGCGGATCGAGCCAACCCGTGCGGCGCGGTTCGTCGAACTCGAGCACCGCGTCGATCAAGGCGCCGAGATGCGGCAACGCCGACGACAGCACCGCGTCGACCAGCCGTGCGTCGTTCGGATCGGCGCGCGACAGGAAGTGCGCGAGTGCCTCGCCGCCACGCTCGTGCTCCCAGTCGCCGAGCGCGATCGCCGCTTCGGCGCGCACCATGACGTCCTCGTCGTCGACCAGCGCATAGATCGCGTCGCCGAGGATCGGCTCCTTCTCGAGCCGTCGCCGCGCGAGGCGCAGGCCGTAGCGGCGCACGCGTGGATCGTCCTGGACCATCGCCGCGATCACGTCGCGCATCTCGATGCGACCGGTCGACTCGAACAGCGCGAGCAGCGGCGCGAGCGTGTGCGACGAGGTGCTCTTCAGGTCGAGCGAACGGAGCGCGGCCATCACCTCGTCGCCGGGGCGATGCCGCAGCAGCTCGTGCGCGAGATCACGGACCGTGCCGTTGGGACTCTTGATCTGCTCGGCGAGGGCCTTCGTGTCGAGCGGCGTGAGATCGGGCACGGATCGCGTCGTGCGGTCGCGCGGCACCACGCGCCAGATGCGGCCGAGCCGATCGCCGGCGCGCGCGTCGATCGCGTCGAGCCGGTCCTGCGGGACCCACCGCGGGTGCTCGATGAGGAAGCGCGCCATGTCGACGACCCACAGAGCACCGTCGGGTCCGGTCAGCGCCTGCACCGGCCGGAACCACGGATCCGTCGAGGCCAGGAACTCGCGGGCCTCCTCCCCGGGTGCGCGCGCGCCGCGGTAGTCGTGGCCCTCGCGCACGAGATCCAGGCGTCGCACCGCGTTCGCCACCGGTTCGCAGACGAACAGGTCGTCGAGAAGATCGTCGCCGAGCAGCGGATCGCGCAGCACACCGAGACCGCACGCCGACGTCGTGCGCCCGGCGAGTTGGAGGTCGTTGTAGCGGGCGATCGGCGCGCTGATCGCGAACATGCGATTCGGGTCGTCGCCGACCGCGACCGGCATGCGCGCGGTGCGCGCCGCGTGGTGCGGATTGCGCGCGACGTCGCGCGCGTCGAGCGCGTAGTGCCAGGCGAGCGTGCCGCTGTCGCAGCCGAACCACTCGTCGAAGTCGTTGCGCGTCCGGCCTTGCTGCGTCTGACCGGTGAGGATTTCGATCGCGCCGCTCGCCGGATCCCATGCGAAGTCGTGGCCCCGCACGTCGACGCGCTCGGTGCGCGCCGGGTCGCCGACGACTCCGCCGAACAGCCCGCACGCGAAGACGATCCGACCGTCGAGCGCGCGCGTCGGGCTGTTCACGAGAGCCTGCTCGTTGTGGTCGGCGAAGCCGGTGAGCACGACCGTGCGCGTCTCCGCCCTGCCGTCGCCGTCGCGGTCCTCGGCGAGCAACACGTCGGGGCCCGCGCAGACGTACGCCCCGGTGCCGTGGGCCAACACGCCGCTCGGCAGCTTCACGTCGTCCAAGAAGCGCTCGACGGTCTCGTAGCGGCCGTCGCCGTCGCGATCGCGCAGGCGCGTGACGCGCCCGGTGACGCCGCCGACCGTCGGGTAGTCGCGCATCTCGCAGACCAGCACGCTGCCGTCGGCCGCGAAGTCGATCGCCGCCGGCGACTCGATCGCTGGTTCGCACGCAGCCAGTTCGACGCGCAAGCCGTCGCGCACCTGCAGGCTCGCGCGTGCGCGCTCGGGGCTGCGCGCGGGGACCTCTTCGGTGCGCGTCGGGTCGAGCCCGCCGTACGGGACGAAGGTGTCCGGCACCTGCGCATGCACGCGCGCGACGATCCGCTCCTCGAGTCCCGGCGCGAATGCCGTCGGCTGGTCGTACCAGATCATCGCGCCGCCGCCCTCGTAGCCGCCTTCGCGCAGGATGCGCTCGCTCGGGATGTACGCGGACACGTCGTTCGCGTAACCGACGACCCACAGACGATCGCGATCGAACTCGCGACGCAGGCGGAGCGAGTAGTCGACGACGACCTCGCCGCCGAGGAAGACCATCGCCAGTTCGTCGCCCAGCACGAAGCTCTGCACCGGCATCGGCAGCGAGGTGCGCAGCGCCTCGCCGCGATCGAGCCGCGCGAGTTGCACGCGCGCGTGGTAGCCGGTGCCGCCGCCCTGGGCGACGCGCGCCAGCAGTTCCTCGCGCGACGGCGTTCTCGCGAACGCCAGGTCGATCGAGTCGAACCGCGCGTCGATCGGACCGTGGATCGGCAGGAACGGGCCGCGCAGCAGCCGCTCGATCTCGCCCGCGAGCGTGCGCCCGTGTTGCTGCGCGAGCGCGAGGTTGCCGCGGGGCTCGGGATTGGCGTCCGCGCCGCAGCCGATCGCGCACATCGCGATGCAGCCGTCGTGGACCTCCTCGACTGCTTGCTGCGCGTAGCCGGCCCAGTCGCCGCAGACCATGTTGCTGTCGCCGCCGAGCGTGGTGCAGTGGCACGCGTAGAGCACGAGCAGCGCGCGGAGCGAACCGTCGGCGCCGCGGACCCGGAGCAGCGGCACGTCGTGATCGACGGGACCACCGGCCGTACGCCGATTGCGCGCGAAGCCCGCGCGACCGCGGGCATGGTCGACGAGCGCCGGGCGCAGATCCGCGAGCGCTTCGCGCATGGCGCGCGCCATGCCGTCGACGACGCGCGCGGTGTGCGCGTCGATCCGCGCCTGCTGATCGGCGGGCACCGGCATCCCGAACATGTTCGGGATCGTGCCCGTCAACATCGGAGCGTTGTGCGAGTGCGTGACGCACATCGCGATGCGCTCTCCTGCGACGCCGGTCTCGCGCAGCGCGTCGACAACGCGCTCGCGGATCGCCGCCGTGATGCCGGTCGAGTCGAGGGTGACGACGATCACCGGCTTGCCGTCGCCCTGCGCGAGAGCGAGCGCTTTCGCGAACAAGCGCTGTTCGACCGCTCCGGCCTCGCTCGTGCGCGACGCGTACCCGGCGAGGCGGATCGGCGGCTCCGGCGTGACGTCGACGCGTCCGACTCCCGCGCGCAGGCCGTGGTCCTGGGGTGAAGCCAAAACGACCAGAGCGACGAGGAGCGCGAGCACGGCGTCGCACGATCGAAGCAGTTGCGCGCGCGGTCAAGCGCGGCCCGGGTTGCCGATCAGCGGCGTGCGGTCTTTTGCACGATGTCCGTCTGCAGACAGGGATCCGCCGCGGGAACCGGAGTGACCGGCAGGCCGAGCTCCCGACGGACGAGGTTCGTGCCCTGCGCGATCGCAGTGGCCTTGAAGAAGGCGATCTCGCGGTTGCAGCCCTGACGACCGAAGCCGCAGTCGCTCGACACGATCAGTTGTTCGGGCGCGATGTGCTCGAGCGACTTCTTGATCCGCGTGGCGACGTCCTCGGGCCGATCGACCTGCAACGAGCGATGGCTGACGACGCCGACGCAGACCTTCTTCGGCAGGCGGCCCCGCAACGACCCGAACAGCTCGATCTCCCGGAAGTTGCGGTCGGTCATCTCGACCGTCCACACGTCGCCCTTCAAGGCATGGAGGTAGAGCTCGAAGGATTCGCGGTAGCTGTCGTTCTCGATCACGCGCTGCATGTTGGGATTGCCCCAGCAGGTGTGGATCCAGATCTCGACGTCGTCGAGCCCTTCGACCTCCTTGTTGTAGGCGTCGACCATGAACTTCACCTCGTCGCTCTTTTTGCCGTACGTGTTCGCCCAGAAGTGCAGGGTCGGCTCTTCGATCTGGATGCAGCGACAGCCGGCGTCGCGCAGCGCCTTGAGCTCCGTGTTCATCGCGACGGCCATGTCCCAGATCACCTGCCGGTGATCGCGGTAGTGCGGCGTGTGCACGTCGAGGAACAGGCCCATCACCTGCGAGCAGCAGGTCCCGAAGCGCACCGGCTTGTCCGTCTTCGACTGCGCGAGCCGCCAGATCTTCGCGTAGTCGAGCGAACGGTGTTCGATCGGTCCGACGACGCGCGGCCAGCGCCAGCCGGTGTAGATCTCGTTGAGCAGAGTGCCGGGCGGGTAGCGCAGCCACGGCGAGCGGGTCTCCTCCGACTGGAGATGGTCGCCCTCGAAACCGGCCCAGCGCTGCAGCGGGTAGTGATGCCAGGAGCGACCCGCGAAGTCGTCGTCACAGTGGAAGTCCCCGTGCGTGAGGATGTCGAGGCCGGCACGCTGTTCGTCGCTCGCCAGCGTCGCGAGCGCGTCGAGGTACTTCTCGCGGAAGCGCACGTCGAGCATGCAGGTGTCGAGCGGGCGCCCCCACATGCTGACGTCGAACCAGCGCGGGCGCGGCCACGAGCCGGTGACGGTGCAGGGGAGGACGAGGTCGCGGGTGACGGTGAGCATGGTCGTGTGCGGGTCGCGGGTTCGCTGTCAGCGCGAGCGAGGAGGTACCGGTGGGATCGCGAGCATCGCAGGCGTGATGCCCGCGACGTGGCCGCCGAATCCGTACGGCGACGGCGCATAGCCGCCGACCGGATCGACGCGCGTGCGCTCGGGGATCGCGTGCTCGAGACCCGCGGCCCAGTAGCACGCGTTCACCACGAGCCGGCGCAGGTCTTCGCAGGCGAAGTCGTCGGCGGAGCCGATCGTCGAGCACACGACGCGCTGCACGCGATCGCCCTCGATCCGCCGCGCGCGGGTCCAGACCAGCGGCATCCGCGGCGCGCCGTCCAGTTCGTCGATCGCCGCCGCGTCCGGCGTGAGCCCGGCGACGATCGCGCCGCGCAGCAGCACCGTCGCATCGACGGGCAGCGCACCGATCGCGTAGACGTCGGTCGGGCCGAAGACGTCGCGCACGCCGCGGAGGATCGGATGCGCGGCGGCGTCCGGTTCGATCACGCCGCGCGTGCCCTGCACGCCGTGCTCGCCGTGGTGCGCAACCCAGGTCTCGCCGAGCACGCGCCTGCCGAAGCCACCGCTGCGATCCCAAGACCAGTCGCCGAAGCGGCTGTCGTCGTCGCGTGGGTACGCGAACGCGTGCGTGCTCGTGCGCAACGCCACGATCGGACGGCCGGCCTCGACGTAGGCGACGAAGCGGGCCATGTCCTCGTCGGCCCAGCGCCGGAAGCGGAGCGCCATCACGACGAGCTCCGCGTCGTCGAGATGCTCGAGCCCGACGACGTGCGCGCGCTCGCGCGGTTCGATCGCCCCGCTCGCGGCGTCGAGGTGGAAGAGCACGCGGCAGTCGAAGCCGTGATGGACTGCGAGGACGCGCGCGAGCATCGGCAGCGCTTCTTCGGAGCGGTACTCCTCGTCGCCCGCGATCAGGACCACGCGCTTGCCGGATGCGGGACCGTCGCCCGCGGGCAGGTGGAGCGTCGCGTCCGTTTGAGCCGACGCGATCGCGGGCAGCGCCGACATCAGGACCGCGACGAAGCGGGGCGTAGTCATCGCGGTGGATCTAGCCGGCTCGCCGGGGCGCGTCGAGCCGTAGCCTGTCCGCATGCGCCCGCTCCTCGCCGCGCTCGTCGCCGTCGCCCTGTTCGCCTTCCCGCAGGTTCAGGACCCTGTGCGCCTGCCGTCGCCGCCGGTGGGGAAGGAGCCGCTGCCGCCGGTACCCGAACCTGCGAACGTCCCGATCGATCGGCGTGATCTCGGCCGCGCGTGGCTGGCGGAGAGTCCGATCGAAGGCTTCTGGCGAGCGACCGCGTGGTCGGCCGGCGGTCACGTCCGCCACGAGGGCTTCCGCGCGTTCCTCGCCGCGGGACGCGCTCATCTCTCCTTGCAGGTGATCGAGGCGGCGCCCGACGGACAAGCACCGCTGTTCCAGTCCGGCGCGCGCAGCTATCGGATCGAGGAAGGCGTGCTCGTGACTTCGTCGCTGGTCGGCTTCGACAACTACGGCGATCGCAAGCTCCACCTCGAACCGGTGGGCTTCGTCGAGCGTCGCGGTCTGCAGTTCGCCGGCGGACGGCTCCGCATCCTCAAGGGTCCGAGCGATTGGCTGGAGTTCGAGCGGGTGGAGTGAGGCGTCCGGTGACGCGCCGGCGCAGTGCTCCGAGTTCGGGGCTGCGCAGCAGGTGGAGCGCGAGAAACCAGGTGCCGATGCCGGCCCCGATCGGTAGCGCGAGGCCGAACGCGGCGTGCGCCAGGCGCGAGCCGCCGGCAGGCACGAATCGCTCGACGACCAGGATCACCCCGGCCATCACCGCCGACGCGACCAGCGTGCGCCCGATCGATCCGGCCTCCACCGCCGAGCGGCCGATGCGCTTCGCGACGGCGCGGCGCAGGATCAACGCATTGGCGAAGGCGCAGGCGCTGGTCGCCGCGGTGAGTCCCGGAACGCCGAATCCGCAGACGCCGACGAGCAGGAGGCTGAGGACGACGTTCGCGACGACCAACCACGCCGAGACGAGAGCCGGCGTTCGCGTGTCGCCGAGCGCGTACAGGGCACGCGCCTGGAGCTGCGCACTGCCGATCGCGGGCAGACCCGCGACGAGCATCACGGTCGTCCATCGCGTCGTCGGAACGTCCTCCGCCGAGTAGTGGCCGTGCTGGAACGCGACCAGCAGGAGTTCGTCGGCGATCATCGCGAGGCCGACGGCGGCGGGGACCGCGAGCATCAGCGTGATCGAGAGTGCCTGATCGAGCGACTTGCGAAGGGCGGTGCCGTCGTCGCGCGACGCGTGCTCGGCGAGGCGCGGGAACACCACGGTCGCGAGCGGCAGCGCGACGAGCGCGTGGGGGAAGAGCAGCAGCCGGTTGGCGAGATAGACGTGGTTGATCGCCTCGGCGCCGATCAGCACCGCCGCGATGGTCTGGTCGAGCAACACGCTGAGTTGGACGACGGACATCCCGAGCGCCGTCGGCAGCATCGCGACGAAGACGCCGCGCGCGGCGTCGCCGGCTTGCGGCAGCCGCGGCCGCACGAGGAAGCCGCGGCGGAGCAAGGGGATCGCGGCGAGCACGAGCTGCGCGATGCCGCCGGCGAGCAGGAACCACGCGACGATGCGCATGGAGCCCGTCGGGTCGTCGCCGCCGCGCGCGTGGACGAGCGCGAGCGCGGCGAGCCAGAACAGGTTGAGCACGATCGGCGCGGCGGCGCCGGGGCCGAAGCTGCCGAGCGAGTTCAGCGCACCGGACCAGATCGCGAGCAGGCAGACCGGCAACGCGTACGGGAACAGGATCGCGAGCAGTTCCTGGAAGAGGGCGCCGACCTGCGTCGCGGTCACGCCGTCTTGCGCGTCGGGTCCGGGTGCCAGATGCCAGGCCGAAGGCGGCACGAAGAAGCTCGCGAGCACGACGAGTGCGCAGAAGCTGCCGAGCCCGACGATCAAGGCGCCGCTGACGCTCGCGAGCAGGCTTCGCGCCGCGTTGTCTCCGCCGCGGGTGCGCGCGCGCGCGAATGCGGGAACGAACGCCGCGCTCAACGCGCCTTCGCCGAGCAGCCGGCGCAGCAGGTTCGGGACCGTCCACGCCAGGACGAAGGCCCCCGAGACCCAGCTCATGCCGAAGACGTGGTAGGTCCACGAATCGCGCACGAGACCGAGCACGCGCGAGACGAGGGTCAGGAACGAGACCCTGCCCGCCGCACGAAGAAGGCTCACGCGGAGTCGCCTCCGCGTGGATCGTTCACGCGCATCGCGCGCGTTCCGCACCGCCGCATCGTCGCGAGTCATAACGCGACGATCCGCGCCGTGACAGGGTGCGCGCCTTCCCTCGAATCGCGACGGGGCCGATGATCGCGCCGCCCCGGATCCGCAGTCCCGTCACTCGACTCGCTCCACACGGATCATGCTTGCACGACTCTCGCTCGCGTTCGCGTTCGCGCCGTTCCTGGCGGCGCAAGAAGACCCCGGCACGACCTTCGTCTACCGGATCCCGGTTCCGTTGTCCGCGGCGCGCGCCGTGTTGCTCGAGGGGAGCTTCGACCTCGCGCACGGTCACGCGAACGACCCCGACGTGCGCGTCTATCTGTTGCCGGGCGAGGAGCACGATGCGTTCACGCGGCTCTTCCCCGAAGCGCAGCTCGTCGGGCGCGGTGCGCCGTACTCGAGCGCCGGCGGTCCCGACGTCCCGGACGCCGGCTACTACACCACCGCCGAGATCGTGCAGCAGCTCGACGCGCTCGTGACCGCGCACCCGGCCCGCGCGCGACTCGTGGACGTCACGACGTTCCCCGGCGCGGTGCGCACGCACAACAACCAGTCGATCTGGGCGCTGGTCGTCTCGGACAACGTGAGCCAGCAGGAGGACGAACCCGCGATCCTGCTCGCGGCGCAGCATCACGCGCGCGAGCTCAACTCGACGCACATGGTCCTCCGCGCGGCGCAGCGTGTGCTCGCCGGCTACGCGACCGATCCCGCGTTGCGCGCCGTGGTCGACGACAACGAGCTGTGGTTCGTGCCGTGCGTGAATCCCGACGGCAACGACCACGTGTGGAACGTCGACCAGAACTGGCGAAAGAACCGGCGCAACAACGGCAGCAACTTCGGCGTCGATCTCAACCGCAACTACCCGACGCACTGGGGACTCTGCGGTGCGTCGACGCTGACGAGCTCGGAAACCTACCGCGGGCCGTCGGCCGGCAGCGAGCCCGAGGGGCGCACGATGCGCGCGCTGGTCATCGCGATCCGTCCCGAGATCTACCTCGACTTCCACAGCTACGGCCAGGAGGTGCTCTTCCCGTATGCGCCGTGCACGACCGCGACTCCGAACGTGGCGGCCTTCCTCGATCGCTACGTCGACGACATGCGCACGCCGATGAGTTACGGGCGTCGACTGCCGTCGGCGTCGGGTGAGGCGCCCGAGGACCACTGGACGAGCAGCGGCACGCTCTCGCTGCTCACCGAAGTCGGTACGTCGTTCCAACCGGTCTTCAGCGCGACCGTCACCGAGGAAGCCCGCGTGTGGCCGGGCATCTCCCGCGCCCTCACCACGTGGCGGCCGGCGTTGCGCGGCCACGTCCGTTCGCTCCGCTTCGCCGCGCCGCTCGAGGCGACGATCACCTACACGCCGAGCACTTTCACCTACGGCGAAGTCACGCGCGCGCGCGCTCGCGACGGCCGCTACGCGCTCTGGTTGCCGCTGGGAACCTGGCAGGTGACCTTCGCCGCGCCGGGTCACGATTCGCAGACGCGCAGCGTGACGGTGACGAGCTACGACTCCCCGCAAGCCGTCGAGATCGAACTCGTTCCGACCTTCGTCCCCGCGACCTTGGTCAAGGCCGGTAGCGAGCGCATCGGCACGCCGGTGTCCTTGACCTACACCGCGCCCGGCGACGCGGGTCGCACCTACTGGATCCCGCTGTCGGCGGGGACCTCGCCCGGCGTCGTGCTCGGCAGTCGCGTGTTGCCGCTCAATGCCGACGGCCTGATGGAGTTCTCGCTCGCCCCGGCGCCGTTGCTCGTCGACAACCTCGGCGTGCTGCCGGCAAGCGCGCAGGCGACGGCGACGCTCAATCTGCCGCCGATCCCCGATCTCGTCGGCCTGTCGTTCTTCGCGGGAGGCCTGACCTTCGAGACGGGTTATCCGCTCGGCGTCGAGCGTTGGGCTCCGCCGGTGTCCATCCTGATCCGGCCGTGAGCGGCCGGCGGATCTTCGTCGGCGACGTCCAGGGCTGCCTCGATCCGCTGCGGCAACTGTTGCACGACGTGGCGTTCGACGCGTCGCGCGATCGGCTCTACGCGACCGGCGATCTCGTCGAGCGTGGCCCGGATTCGCTCGGCGTGTTGCGCCTGCTGCGCGAGCTCGACGCACACTGCGTGCTCGGCAACCACGACCTGCGCTGGCTCGAACTCGGTCGCATCCAGGACGACGGACTCGCGCGCTGGCTCGGATCGCAACCGATCATCCGCGAGCTCGACGACCTCGTGCTCGTGCATGCCGGACTCCATCCGCGCTGGGACGACCGTCGCCTCTCGCACCTTCGCGCCGCCGACGTCGACTTCGCCGTGTCGGTCCGTCACTGCGACGCCGACGGCAACCGGCCCGCGTCGGATTGGCCGCCGCCGGGTCCGCCCTTCCGCCCGTGGGACGACTTCTATCGCTTGCGGCGTCGCGTCGTGTTCGGGCACTGGGCCCGTCGCGGGCTCGAACGGACCGAGCGGGTCGTCGCGCTCGACAGCGGATGCGTCTATGGCGGCCCGCTCAGCGCGTGGATCGCGGAAGACGATCGCGTGGTGCAAGTGCCCGGCAACTCACGCGACGCCGGAGCGCGCGCGGCTCACTGACCGAGCGCGGCCGCGAGGCGCTGCAGCGTGCGCTCGTCGACCATTCGCAGCAGCGCGCTCTCCTGTATTCCCGTCGCCTGGATCTCGAGCAGGTGACGGCCGGCGACCGCGAAGCGCACTGCGATCGTCGGTGCGCTGCGGACGAGGACGCCCGCGACGTCGCCGACGACGATCGCCGCGAAGCGGTCGTCGCTCTCGGCCTGACGGATCTGCTGCTGCACGAACGACACCGACGGCGCGTTCGGCGCGACGAGCGTGCGCAGGGTGCTCGCGCCGTCCTGCGACGCGTAGCGACGCTCGATCGGACGGATCGCGGTGGTCGCGAAGGTCGCCGCGATGGGATCGTTGTGCGACGGAGCCGGTTCGGCGATCGCGACGGGGACGAGTCCGGCCGGCGGGACGGGCAGCACCTCGACGACAGCCATGCGGAGCGCCTGGTTCGCGATCTGCATGCCGTCGCGCAAGCGCTCGACGGCGGCGAGGTACGAACCCTCGCCGAAGGCGCGGTCGGCGGCGTCGAGCTGCTTCCTGAACTCCGTCGGCGTGGGGTCGGCGGACCACGACGGTGCCGACCAGGCACTCGACGCGGCGAGAACGGCGACGGACGACAACACGAGCGCGACGCGACGCATGGAATGACCCTCTCTCGGGACTGGACCGGGGTCAGGTTCGGCACGGTGCCCGGGAGCGAGTGAGTCGTTCTTCGACACCCGTCCCGAACCGGGACCGACCCCATCTCAGGTCAGCAAACCGTGGCGCGCGAGCGTCGCTCGCACGAGAGGCGCCAGACGATCGGCGAGGACCTGGTTGGCGTAACCCGCGAAGGCGAGGTTCGTCGTCGTGTCGAGGGGCGCGTCGAGCTGTGCACCGTCGGGGGCGAGCACGATGCAACCGGCCTGCTGCGCGACGAGCACGGTGCAGAGGTCGTACGGCTTGCTGCACAAGGAGCCGGCGTAGCCCATCGCGCGATGGACCAACGGACGGATGTCGAGCACGAAGCGGTCGCGGCCCAACGCGAGCTCCGCGAGCTGGCCGCCGGAGGAGATGTACTGATCGGTGTAGACCTCGGCCTTGCGATGGTCCCATCCGCCGATCGCTGCGCCGATCAGGTCCTCGTCGATGCGCGCAGTGAGTTCCTTGCCGCCCTGGAAGAAGGAGCACACCGTCGCGAACCCGTGCCTGAGGTCGGTCGCGCGCGACGGTCGCGGCGTGAACTCACGCGCGGCGCCGCTCGCGAGTTCGAGGCGACGCCCGCGCGTCGCTTCGCCGCGTCGCGCCCACAACTCGTCGACGCGGCCGTGTCGCGTCGTCGGCAATTCGGTCATGTGAGCGCAGGCGACCTGCGTGAGCCGCGTCGCCGCGCCGGACTCGGGGGCGACGGCCGCGAGGCACCACGCGCTGCGCTTGTCGAACATCAGTCCGCGCGTGCCGTCGATCGGATCGACGATCAGGCGCGCCTGCGGTTCACCCCGGCCGACCAGCAGTCCGGTCGCCGGCTCGATGCCCTCCGCGACCAGCGTGAACGGGTCGCTTCGACCCCAGCGTTCCGCGAGTTCGAGCAGGATCCTCTCGGCGTCGACGTCGATCGCGAAGATCGTGTCCCCCTCGCCATCCCGCAGCACCGCGCTGCCTCGTTCGAGATCCTGTCCCGCGAGCGACGCCCGCAGCGCATCCCGCACGCGAGCCCCGAGTTCCGCAAGTCTCGGCATCCACCGATCGGCGAGCGCCAGCGTCGCAAGGTCCGTCTTGGGCATCGGCGCGGGATGGTATAGCCTGCGTCGATGCGGACGGGTCCTTAGCTCAATTGGTCAGAGCAGCTGGCTCATACCCGGTTGGTTGCAGGTTCGAGTCCTGCAGGACCCAGAACGTACCCCCTCGAATTCGCGCGAGATTCGGCCATTTGCGCGCGATCTCGAATTCGCGGGGAACGAGTGTGCAACGAATTGTGCAATGGGCTTGGTCCCACGGGGCACGCGCGACGGTGCTCGACCCCGGCTGCGTGGCACCGCCTGGCACGACCTGGCACGACCTGGCACAGCCTGGCACGACCCGGCCCCGTCCGGGCACGGGGTGAGTCCTGCGACGATCCCGCCCGATCCTGCAGGACCCAGATGCGCGGCTCGGGCCACACGGGCGCGCCCTGGCGCAGGTGCGAGGAAGTCGCCCAGGATGGCGGACCCGAGGGCGCGAGCGCGACGTGGGCCGACGTGGGCGCTGACGGGGCGCCGGTTCCCGGGGCTCGGCCAGCCGCTCAGCTCGCGCGGTCCTGGACCGGCGCCAGCTTGCGCGGCGCGTACATCCTCGGCACCGGGAAGGTCCCTGGCAGCTCGCGGAAGAGGTCGTCCTCG
Organism: Planctomycetota bacterium; assembly: GCA_016235155.1. GTDB lineage: Bacteria > Planctomycetota > UBA1135 > UBA1135 > UBA2386 > JACRLW01. Next base: position 45,599 of record JACRLW010000115.1, on the reverse strand, counting down.
CCGAGCTCGCCGTAGAGGTCCATCGTCAGCCGGATGTCGGAGTGCCGCAGGACCTGCTGGATGACCTTGGGGTGGACCTTCAGCTCGATGAGGATCCGCGCGCAGCTCTTCCGCAGACAGTGGAAGTCGATGCGCTTGGCGGTGATGCCGTGCTCGGAAGCCAGGCCCGCGAACTCGGCGTCCTTGCGGACCAGCCGCGCGAGCTTGCTGTTGACGTGGAAGACCCGGTCGCTGTCCGGCACGGGTCCGGCACCGCGGCTCGCTTGGAGCGCATCCCGGCGCGCGCGCATCTCGCGAAGCGCCTCGGCGACGAAGGCCTGCAGCGGGACGACGGCGTCGTCGCCGTTCTTGGTGAACTTGCCGTCGAGCCGCACCGAGGGTCGCTCGTCGTCGAGGCCCAGGTTCTCCCAAGCCAGCGACGCGCACTCGTTGGCTCGGAGCGCCGTGGTCAGCGCGACCCAGTAGAGGACCTGCCGGTCGCGGACCTCTTCGCCGTAGTCCGGCCGGGACGGCGTGCCCGGAAACGATCGCTCGGCCTCGTAGCGATTCCACGCGGCCTCGACGAGCCGCTCGGCTTCCTCGAAGCGGAACGAGACCCGCTTGAAGACCCTGAGGCGGTCGCGGTTCGGAGTGCGGACGCTGAGTCGCTTCAGCGGGTCGCAGTCCCAGCGGCCGGTGCGTTCCAGCCAGCGCGTGAAGCCGCGCAGCGAGCTCGCGTAGTGGTCGCGCGTCTTCGCGCTGCGCTTGCTGCGGATCGATGTGACGAAGCGCTCGGCGTCGGCGATGTGCAGGTCGGGGAGCGTGCGCACCTTGGCGAACGAGAGGAACTGCTTGAGCTGCCGGACCGTGCCCGACACGTAGCGGGGCGCTGACTGGTTCGCTTCCAGCGTGGCCCGGTACTCGTCGACGAACTGCCGGATCGGCAACGTGCGCGTCGCGGCGAAGCGATCACCGTGGCCCAGCTTCGCCTGCTCGATTTCGCGGAGTTTCTCGTCGAGGATGCGGCGCGCGATCCGCAGATCGGTGGTCTTGGCGGATCGTCGGCGCACGACGCCGTCGACGTCCTTGAAGACGAAGCTCCAGCAGGGCGAGCCCGGTCTGCGGTAGGGGTTGCCGGTCCAGTGGCTCTGCGCGGCGCGCGTCACGGCGGCGTCTCCACTTCGAGGAACGCCAGCAGCTCGCTGCGGACCAGCAGCGTGCGCCCGCGGATGCGGCGCGGCTCGGGGAAGCCGGAGTCGGGGTCAGCCATCAGCCTCCACACGGTGCGGACCCCGACGCGGAGTAGGGAAGCGCCTTCTGGCACGGTCATCAGCAGATTCCCGGGGCTGCTGGGGATTCCGATGCCGGGCCTTGCTGTGTCGGGAGAGGAAGGCCTGTCCGCGTCCTCCCCGACCGGTCCTGTTGTCGCACGCGGCAGCCGCGCTGCGGGGTCAGCGGGCATCGCGGCTTCCCTCCGTGGCGATCCCCAGGGCCTTGAAGACCGCGGCTTCGAGTTGGCGACGGCAACCGTCGTTGATCGGACGAGCAAGCGGATGATCGACGCCGTTTCGATCGCGGCGGCACGGGTAGCTCAGCGTGAGGCGACCCTCGCGCGTGCGGCGCAACGTCACCGCATCGATCAGCAGCAGGCCCCCGATCGTGAAGCTGACCCAGCCGATCAGGCCGGACTCCACGTCGCGGCCTGAAGCGGAGGTGAAGCGGACCCCTGCGACTCCGAGGTGGTCAGACATGGACCGCCTCCCGGCAGGGTTTCGTCACACCATTCGGGCCGCGAGGGAACGAGGGCAAGGAAGCTATCGCTCGCCAACCGGCCTGGGAGGCCGGGGGCGGTTGAAGGGTGGGGGTTTCGTCAATTCGTCTTTCGTCAACAGCTCTCGATGTGTCGAAGCCCTCGCGTGGGTGGCGCCCACCTTCCGTCGGCGGCGATTGCACGTCTGCAGAGTCGCTTGGGCGTCGATAGCGAACCGTCGGCCGACCCCTGCCGGCGGTCGCGGCCTCCACGACGAGCTCTCCGAGGGAGACCAGTTCCTCGAGGACGGACGCGGCCGAGTCAGCGTTGGTTATCCCGCACCATCGACACCGGCCAACATCCCGTGCGGTGCGCGGCACATCGAAGTAGCCCTCGGTGATCTTGCCGCGAAGGAACTCGATCGCCGTGGCGTCCGCGGGTGCGATGGTCCGCAGCAGTTCGTCAGCCTGACTTTGGAACCAGAGCGCCAGCTCGATCGCTCGTTCCACGGCGGACGCGGTGATCGGAGGGAGGTCCTCGGGCAGGTCCTTCTCGGACGCCAGGTCCGCGAGATGGAAAATCAGGGCGAGCCGAGGGACGGCTCCCTCGACCTTGGCGAGCATCGAGGCCCGTGCTCCCGAGGCGGTCCACTGTTCCCGAGCGAACTCGTCGTAGAAGCGCACCCAGAGCTCGTAGGCACTCGCCGCGAAGTGAACGCGACGCGGAGTCGGCTCTCTGGCGTCGTCGAAGAACGGCTCGAGCTTGCGGAGTCGCCGAAGCGTGTCGGCGACGCGCGGATGCCACTGAGGGACTTGGTCGTCGCGCCGCCAGGACTTCGGCCGACGGGGAGGCTTCGCCAGGAGGAGCCGAGCGAAGAACCCGTTCTGGATCAGGTGTTCCCGTAGCGTCCGCTGCAGGACCGCAGGCTGAATCCCGGCGAACACCGTTACGAAGGCCATCGGCACGAATGTGTGTCGCTTGGCGGCGGTCTTGCGATCGATCTTCAAGGACCTCGCGTCGTAGATCTCGAGCCAGCGGGCCACTTCGGCTCCCCGGGACTTCGCGTAGCGATCGAATCCTTCGATCCAGCCCGCGCCCTCGTCGCGGATGACTGCCAGTCCGCGGGGGTTCTCCGCGAGCAGATCTGAGAGTGCTTCGATGGTGATGTCGTCGGTCGTGATGCGTTCGTGGATCGGAGGCTTTGGCGGGTCGGGTCGGATGGCATCGGCCTTGCGCCCTCTGCGCTGCGATCCGTGCTCCGCATCCCACTTCGCGAATTCCAACTCGTAGTTGCGGAAGCGCTCGGCATGCACCCTCCGCAGCTCTGCTTCGATCTCCATCAGCGGTGCGAGCGCTGCTTGTGCGGCAGGAGATTTCCCCGCGCCCGAGTCGGCGACCACGATTAGCCAGAGCACGGCCGGGGCGGCCCAGGTGGACTTCAGAACGGCGCGGGCGCTGTTCCCGATACAGACTGACAGGCTCGCGAGCACCGGCAGTGCTGCGAAAGCAGGATCGCACGGGATAGTCTCAGCGATTGCTTCGACGAACTCGCGGACCCCCGGAGGAAGAACGTGCGTGGGGAACGGCCCGGTCGATTCGTCGGTCTCCGAACTCTCGGCTTTGCCGAGCTCCGTTGGAGCAGTGGATGCGATGCGGTCCGCGAGATGGCGACGGCACTCCTCGTCGCCAAGGCCGCGCGCACGGGCAGCGTCGATGAACTCGACGATGTCGCCGTGCGACGGCAGATCGGGGAGTGCGACGACACGCACCGTCGGTGGCGGCTGGAGACCAGCAAGGACCGACAGAACGGTGCGGGCGTAGGTGGCCCCCGGGGGGTCGTTGTCGGGGAGGATCGTGACGGACTTCCCCGCGAGCGGACTCCAATCGGTGTGACGCGCCTGCCCTGCGCCGCCGACCGAGGTGGTCGCGACGAGGCCGATCGATCTCGCGGCTACTGCGGCTTTCTCGCCTTCGACGACGACGATGTCGTCGGACTCGAGCACCGACGCAAGCTCGTACAGGGGTCGGTGACCCGGGAGCCCCGTTGTCCAGGCGCCGTTGACAGGCTGGAGCTGCCGGAACGACTTCGACTTCGAGGGATGATCGAATCGCAGGACGACGAAGGCCGTTTCACCGTCGGCCTCCTGGTACTCCCAGGAGCGCGTCAGTTCGTAGCCGAGCTGCCGCATCTGGTCGCCGAGATGCGACTCAGCGGCTGCGCGACTTGGGTGGACCGCTCGTCTCGACCTTGCGGGTCGGGCAGCGGCCGCGCGAGTGCCTGGTGGCGCGAAGTGCTGCTCCGGTAGCCCGAGGGACTGTGCGATTCGCGAGAAGGTGCAGACGTCAGGCTGGGCGTGGCAATACACCACGATCCGGCCGTCCGGTGTCTCCTTGACGGAGAGGCTCGGATGCTGGTCGTCGTGGCTCGGACAACAGGCTTGGTGTCCGTCTTGGGTGGGCCTGACTCCCTCGAGCCGCAACAGGACCTCACGCAGTCGACTCGAAGGGGGAGGGGTCATCGCGAACCCTCGCCCCGAGTGGCGACTGCCCTTCTCCAAAGTCCGTCCACCCTGAAGTGGACGTCCACGCCCAGTCTCCGGAGCTCATCCCGCGCCGTGAACGCAGCTTCGTCGTCGCCATCCGCGAGTGCTCGCTCGAGTGCGACGATCCAGAACGAAGCCCGATCTCCGAGGAGTGTGGTGGTTCTTGAGGGACTGCGACGGCCCATGGTGGGTTCGAGGTCGATCGACCTCCGAACTGACAGTCGCAGGCGTCACCAGTGCGACATGATCCTCGGCATGCGGTCCCTCATGGCGAGGAGAACCCATGATCCAGACGCTGCGGCGTGAACCGGAAGGTGACATGGAATGGGCGTTGTCACCCCTTGGCTGGACTGTCCCCACTCGGGCGCACAAACTTGCCTCCAGAACGCTGTTCGCGCCGTGACGCCATCTGCAGTTCGGAACGGAACGCGATCAAGTCCTTGTCACGCTGCAGCGTGCGCCGGCTCACGCCGAGCATTCTGGCCAGCTCATCAAGAGTCATGTCCGCGTTCTCGATCAAGAGCGCCTTGGCGAGTGTGTTCCGCGAGAGCTTCTTCACGAGTCCGGAAGGCACCGTATCCACTTGGTTCGAACGGGAGAGGTGGGCCACGAGCGTCATGATCGCGGTGTGGAGTTGTTTGAGGTGGTCACGCAGATCTTCCACAGCTCGGCGCGCTGCGGATTCGTCGCGAGTTCGCACTGCATCGGGCCACACGACGTGGACCGGCCCGGAGGCATCGAACCACTGTCCAAGACCGAGGCGCTCGGTCTCCCGTGACGCCATGGCCTGCCCGTCAGCAGGCGTCCAGCCGGCGGCAGCCGGGATGTACTGGCCATTGCCTAGCGCCAGCACACCCACGTCCCCTGGAATCACCATAGGGCGCTTCGGCTCGAGCGGGAACCGTGCAGGCCAAGTCTGTCGCTCGATAGCGTCCTGGAAACGCGGATCTCCGGCGATGACCACTGCTCGGTACTCTCGCGAAGTCTGCGGCACTGGAGCGAGCGTCGCCTCGATGCGCCGCCGCAGTGCCTCGCGGTCAAGGTAGCTCTGGAGGGGGTCGCGATATTCGGCTCCCGACCCAAGAGCGAGGGCATTCCGAGCCGCATTGCAGGTGTTCGCGCCTGCTGGCCCTGGAACCGGTCGCAGCGGAGGATCAGTCGGGTGCGGCTCCGCGGTCAAGTCGAAGATCAAGGTCTCGCGCTCAGGAGGGCTGATCTCGACAGGGGCGGGAGCCGGGTTCGGCGCGTCGCGCTCACCAGCCGGGGCGTTCGAAGTGTCGCCTTCGTCCGGACGTCGTCTTTCGGAGTTCATCTTCAACCGCCTGCTCGGGGATGTGACCAGGAGCACTCACCAACTCTTGGTGAGCTCTCGCACCGCAGGCTAGCAAGCGCCGTAGCGTGAGGCAGTCTTGAACTTGCAGGACGAATTGACGAATTGACGAAACCACTTCGCAGCGCCGGGTGCGAGGAATGGAGCCAGTCGCACGGCGGTGCTCGGCGGCGGAGGATGGCCGCATTCTGCGGGACCGTGACGAAAACCCCGGAAACGCGCCAGACAGGTGTCCGCAGTTCCACCGAAGGATCGGATCGGAGCTGGCTACCAGTCGAGGTCTGAGACGCTACTCGGCGAGCGCCCGGCGGACGTCTTCGTCGCGGACCGCCGCGTAGATGGCAGTGCTCGAGATCGACCGGTGGTGCATCGCCCGTCGGACGAGCTGCAAGTTCCCCGTCCGCGCCAGCAGCCGGGTCGCGAAGGCGTGCCGGCACGCGTGCGGCGAGAGCCGGCGTTCGATGCCCGTTGCCGCGACCGCCGCGGCGAACCTCCGCTGCGCGTGCCGCGTCGAGACCCGCTCGCCGTCCGCGGTTGCGAAGAGCGGTCCTGATCGCCGGGCGCCGACGAAGCCGCGGAGGTGCTCGACGAGCTGGTGAGGCAGCAGCACGGTCTCGCTCCGGTCGCCCTTGTCGCGCCGCACGTGCGCCTCGGCCCGCTCCAAGTCGAGGTCCTCGACGTCGAGGCCAAGGGCCGCCCCGATCCGCAACCCAGCGCCGAGCATCAGCCGAACCAGAGCCTCGTCGCGGCGCGCAGCGTCGCCCTCGTGGCCGGCGAGGTAGGCGAGCAGCTTCTGCTCCTCCTCGTCGCGCATCGCGCGGGGCGGCGGCGGCGCGCAGCGCGCACGCTTGAGCAGTGCCGCCGGGTTCGAGCCGATCTCCCCGGACTCGTGGAGGTAGCGGAGGAAGCAGCGGATGCTCGTGCGCATCGCGTTGACCGAGGTCGCCCGCTTCGCGCGCGTCGTGCCGGCCGCGGTGCGCGCGGCGGGCGCGCCGAAGAAGGCGGCCACGTCCTGGTGGCGCAGCTTGCGGAGGTCGAGGCTGCCGCGAGTGGCCGTCAGCCAGGCGCCGAGCGCGCGAACGTGGCGTCGATACTGACCGATCGTGTGGGGGGAGCGGCCGTCGGCCTGCAACTGGCCGACGAAGAGGTCGAGGGCGCGGAGGATCTGCACTTGGAGTTGGCCTTGGACTTCGCGCCGACGGAGCGCCCGCGCGTTCCCTGACACATTTGCGCGAGCATGCGACGAGGCAAGGCCGGTCGGCGAGGTTCGCGGCGAGGAGCGCGGGCGCGTCGATTAGGTGGAATCGACTTGCCGTGCCGCGGTCCGCAAGCCTTCGCTGCGGCTGCCGTCGGCGAGCTACTCCTGCGCCGGCAGCAGGCGGCCTTGGCGAGCCAGCTCGCGCAGCCGCTCGAGCGCGATCGCGCGTTGTTCCCCGTCGGCGCCGGCAGCTTCGTCGAAGGCGGCGAGCACTTCGGCATCGCCCTCGCCGCAGACGAGGTGGAACAGCGCGTTGAACTCGGCTTCGGCGAGCGCGCAGTCGCGGACCAGGTCATCTTCGGGCAGCTCGCCGGTGCATCGGAAGTCCAGGACGGCGCGTTCGATCGGTCCGAACCAGCCCGGACCGCCGCGGTCGATCCGCGGTTGGAGAGCGTCGAACCGCGCGAACAGCCGCTTGGCCTGCGCGACGTAGGGCGGCCGCGCCAGGCACTCCGGGAAGCCGAGCAGGTGCAGGCCGAGGCTCACGTGGTCGGGCACCTCCTGATCGGCGAGGAACTCGAAGCTCGCGAGGTCGGCGCCGTGTTGCGCGGCGGTCTGCAGCACGAGCCGCGCTGCGGCGCGCACCAGACCCTCGCCACGGACGGCCTCGTCGAACAAGACGTGCCGGGCGGGGCGGCTGGGCTTCGTCCCGGCCGCGCGGGCCGCGTCGGCCTCGTCGGCCGCTGCCTCGAGCGCGTGCACGATCTCGGGCAGGCGAGCGAGAAGTTCGCGCGTCGATGCGGCGGTCATCGGCGCGCGCGGCCCACCGCTGATCGCGAGCTGAACGACCTCGGCGGCGAGGCGCTGCTCCTCGGGCAACTCGCCGGTCTCGACGAACTTGTGGAACTCCGCCTCTACCAGGCCCTCGCGCAGTGGCTGCGCCGCGAGACGCTGGGAGAGCTGCCCGAGCCGCGTTTGTTGACGAGCCCGCATCTCAGCGCCTTCGCCGCCCGAACGGCTCGACCGTCTCGAATCGCGCTTCCAGTTCGAGGAGGCGCCGCTCGAGATCGGCGACCTCGATCGCCTTGATGCGTGCGTGGATCAGTTCGATCAGAACCTGCGCGGCGTCGCGATTCAGACGGCCCTCGCACAGCGCGGCGGCGACGAACTCCAGTGCCGCGTTGCACTGGGCCGCGGTCTGCAACGGCGGCATCGCGAAGTCCAACGGCTCGGCGTTGGTCGCCACTTCGGCGGGACGACCACAGGTCCACTCCAGCACAAGGCGTATCGCCCGCACGTCGCCCTCGAGTCCCATTCGCAAGGCCTTGCGCATCAGTGCCTCGATGTGTTCGGGCGTGATCGCGTGCTCGGCGGCTTGCCGCAGCACGAAAGAGCGCTGGCGGGTGCCGCCGGGACCGCCGGCGTTGCCCTTGGCGAATTGGCCGCTGGGAGAACGGCCGTTTGGCGCCGCGCCCTTCGTCACGGGGCGTGCTCCTCCGCGGCGACGCTGCGCTGTGCGCTGACGTCGTCGAAGCTGCTGCCGTCGCCGTCGAGCGTGGCCTGCTGGCCGGTCGCCCTCTGCCACCTGAGCACCGCGACGTCGACAAAGGCCGGCGACAGCTCCATCGCGAAGCAGCGGCGGCCGTGACGTTCGGCCGCGATGAGCTGCGTGCCGCTGCCGCTGAACGGTTCCATCACGACTTCACCGCGCCGCGTGTGGAACGTGATCGGCTTCTCGAAGAGCAGCGTCGGTTTTTGAGTTGGATGCACCCCATCGTTCTCGCCCTGCTGATCGACGTCCCACACCGTGCGCTCGCCGGGATCGGGCCGGCGATCCTTCTCGGGCATGGAGCCCTCGCGCCAGCCGTAGAAGCAGGGCTCGTGGGCCCACAGGTAGTGAGAGCGCGTTTGGCCCAAACAAGCGTCTGGTGGACGAGCAAGCCGTTCGCCTTCCAGGCTTCCTCCACGAGCACCTGGCGCCGCGTCGCGTGCCACTGGTAGACGGGCACGCGTTCCACGCAGTGCTGCAACGCGAGGCGGAGAAACGTCGCGAAGAACTCGACGCTGGTCTGCGGATCGACGTAGTCGTCCCAGTGCTTGTCCTTGACGTCGGGCCGGTTCACCGACGACTGCGGATGGTTGCCGCCTTGATAGTCGACGAGGTAGGGCGGATCGGTCGCGAGTAGCGTGGCCTTCTCGCCGTTCATCAGCCGCGCCACGTCGTCGGCATTCGTGGAGTCGCCGCAGAGGAGGCGGTGGGAGCCCAAGAGCCAGAGATCGCCGCGACGCGAAGTGGGGCGCTCGGGTGGCTCGCCGGCGCCCTCGTCGTCGAGGTCCTTGGTCTCGGTGTCGAGCTCCGCGATCAGTCGATCGATGTCGTCGTCGTCGAAGCCGACGCCTTCCAGCGCGTCCTCCTCGCGGAGCTGCACCAGCAGCTTGGCGAGGGCCTCGTCGTCCCAGCTCGCGAACTCGTGAGTCCGGTTGTCGGCGATCTGATAGGCCGTCGCGTCGAGGTCGGTGCCGCCGAACCAGGCCACGGGCACCTCAGCGAGCCCGATCTGTTTCGCGGCGCGGTAGCGGGTGTGGCCCGCGACGATCTCGCCCGAAGGCTTCGCGACGATCGGCTGCTGAAACCCGAAGCGCCGGATCGACGCCGCGACATGCTCGACCGCCTCGTCGTTGCGGCGGGGGTTCGACGGCGAGGGAAAGAGACGCTCGAGCGCGACGGTCTCGACGCGCAGTTCGGCTGTGGACACGGGCCAACTCGATGCCCGACGGGCGGGCGGCTGCTCGGAGTTGGCTTAGAGCTGGAAGCTTGGAACTGGCTGTCGCGCAGCAGTCTATCGCCCTGGAGCGGCGAGTGAATGCCCGGTTGCTCGTTGAAACATCGCCCGGCTCCTGCCGATAAGGGAGGCACGATGGCCAACCAGAAAGGCAAAGACGCGTTCGCGTTCGTCCACAGCATGCTCCAGAAGGACCCCAAGGTCGCCTACGCCGACGTCGCGGCCAAGGCGAAGGCCAAGGGCCACAAGATCTACCCGGTCGTCTTCGGGCGAGCGAAGCTGCTGCTCGGGTTGGTCAAGGCGAACCCGGCCAAGAAGGCGAAGGCTGCCGCGAAGAAGGCGGCGAAGGCCGCCGCCAAGACCGCCGCTGCTGGCGTCGTCCGCCGGGGTCCAGGTCGCCCGCCCAAGGCGAAGGCCTCGGCACTCAGCGGCATCGACGGCATCGTCCAGCACATCAAGGGCGTGGAGCGCGAGCGCGATCAGCTGCGGGCGACGATCGAGAAGTTGCAGAGCGTGTTGTCCACCAACTGAGTACCGCTGATTCGAGCGGGACGGACCGGATGCCCGGCGGGGATCAACGACGGCTCGCCGGGCTCGATCGTGAGGTGGCGGTGGACAGCTGTTCCTGTGGCCGGTTCGTGATGCGTGGTCCGAGAGTGACCCGATCACGTTCATTCAGTCCGTGATGGCGGCCGAGGCGCTCATCGAGGACTGATCGCTCGACGGCAGGTGGACCGGTTTCGGCATCCTGGCTGCGATCGAGGTGCCGGACCCCGGGGCATGAAGCCAAGGCAAGTGCTCTACACCAGTTCCTGGTCGGGCGCCCGCGACCGGACGATGCGCGGACGGTAGACTGCTGTCCAATCCGCCGCAGCAGCCAACGCGCGCCATGCCGAGCGCGGCGGAGCGGCAAGACGTTGAGCGGACAGACCCATGCGAAACAGGTGGCCTTGAAGCGGTCTTCGAGTGAACCCCGGCCGTGCGCCGACTCGCCTTGGCGGTGATGGGATTCTGCCTTTCGTAGACATCCCGCACTGGTTACTAGCCGATGTCGTTCGAGTGCTCCGGCGACATCGAGTCGTTTGCGTGCTTCGGCTGCGAGTCGCACATCTCACGGACTACGCCGATGACCCGGACGCTGCGATCGATCGGGTGAGCTTTCCGGCTGCCAGACCCGAGCAGATTCAGCCACTACTCGACGTGATCACTTCGAGGGATTGTGGATAGACTACCGCCCATCGAGCCGCAGGACCCGACGCTCGCTTCCCTCGCGCGGGTCAGCGGCCGAGACGCCATGAGCACCAAGAACGAAAGGTGAAACGAGTCGACACGCTTGATCTTGCTCGTGACCAGCTCGTACTGAGCATTCTGATCCGAGGCGTGTTTAGCGGCAGAGCTGGGACGTTCCAGACGAGCTTGGCTGGCGTCTCCAAGGGACCCTGGTCTTTCGGGACGGAGGAAATCGAGAGTCTCGACAAGGACCGTGCGGCTTGGGGGTTGGAGATGATCGCGACACAGAACCTCGCGATCGCCCTGGATACAGCCCTCGAGATCAAGATCCCCAACAGGCTGCGTTACCCGGAGCCCCGAGCTCGTGACTACTTCTGCTTTGTACGGTGCCTGCGCAACGCGTTTGCGCACGATCCGTACCGCCCCAGGTGGGATCTACGAATCGTGAGTTACCGGAAAGAGTTCCACCTCCCTGGGGAGTGGACAGTCGATCTGTCGGAACGGAATGGAACTGACGTCGAACCCGCCGATTACCGGTACGCCGGGGGACTCGTGCGTCTTTGTGACGCGGGGAAATCACTGCTCGCAGCAACGGGGGGCGGCGCATAACAAGCCGATGCAGCGGGCCGGACCGCGGCGGCCGCTAATCGGCAGGGCGATAGCAATCGATGAACCGTCCCCCGCGGATCCCGTCAGTAGTCGTGGCCTGGTTCGGCTCCGCGTTGGTCGGCGACGATCCTCCTCCCGGGGGAACGGGAAGGGGTCGCCGAAGCGGTCCCGGGAGGTGAACTTCGAGGTCTTCGGGGGGAGCGTCGCGGGACTGGCGTCGACGGGCCTGGACCTCGACGGCAGGGCTTCCGAGTAGGTCCCAAACTTGTGACGGTTTCGACGAACCACCGTTGAAACACCGTTGGTCAACGGTGGCGGAGGGGTCCGAGCGGGAAGTTGGCACGGCGGTTGGGTCTCGGAGGTAGCCGAGCCCGGTGCGCTCCGCCGAGCCGGCCTCCCCGAGGTCACTGCCGCCGCCCCGCCCAGGCCCCTCACCGCCCGTTCATGCGACCGTCGCATGCTGCCGGGAATGTGCATAGTGTCGAGTCCGACATACTTTGCTCTAGAGAGGCCGCACACGCGCATACGCGCCGTAGACACCAGACCCATGTCTATGATGTTGCGAAAACCGAGTCACCTGTCGACAACCCGTGCGCGAATGATACTCCGGCGGACCATCCATTCGTCCACAATCACAAAGGGGTCGCTGCCACCAGAAAGCCGCTCCTTCTGATCGACCTCAGTGCGTACCTCGCGGGCCACTAGCTCAAGCTGGCGCACATTACCCTTCCACCTAATCTCCGGATTCGTAAGCGCGCTAAGCGCCGCATACGTGAAAAAAACGCGTTGGTTAGCCTCACTCCCCCCTGCGCGGCTATAGAGGTGACGCAGGATGGAAGGGATGTCTTCTCGCCTGTCGTCGAGGTCCAAAATGCGAACCTCGCCACAGCGCCTGATTCTGAAGTAAAGGTCGTCTCGCATGCGACTCTTGGTCTTGAAATGTTCGTATAGCAGCGAACCCAGCATTTCTCCGAATACGACGGTGTCCCTCGTTCTCTCGCGCACGTCGCGCAGCGTCAGCTGCCCCGGATCCTCGTTGACGATCCCTACCACCAAGAGCCGGGACCCAACTGGGACCGGTTTACCCTGCACCTCCCCCTGCTCAAGGAAGCGAAGGAGCGCACCTTGCACATCCATCGACAGGCTGTTGAGCTCATCCCAGAGAAACCCGTACTGCCCCGGCGCCATCGACCGCCATATCTCTTGTTGTATGGCGTCCGTGTCCCTGACACCGGCCATGTTTTGCACGGTCACGTTCGCATTGGCAAATCCACTCGCCAATACGAGGATCAGCTTCGCGATATTCTCCTTTCCAGAACCCGCCGACCCGACAACGAGCACGCATGGAATCGGATCCGTATCTAGCTTACGTCCGCGAACCGAATTCGCAGCTCGAATCGCGTCGTGAACAGTCTTCAGCATTCCTGGCGACGCGACCTTCATTCGTTTGAACATAAGGCCCTCGCGAATGCGGACCAAGGATTCTTTCTTCACGCTGCGCGACGATAGTACTTCGAGCCGTTCCTGCCAGACCCGCGCGAGTGTCTCCTCAAGTCGATGGTTCTGCTGTAAGGCGTCCTGCACGTCTTGCGCACCGTCTTGGAACCCAGAGAGCGGGGCCGAAGCATGTGAGACGCACGCGGCCTCGTCGCATGCCCGTTTGACTGCTCTCGTGACTGCTCTCGTGACTGCACCAGAGCCTCGATGCGCGAAACTTGCATCGACTTGCGCTTCCAGTTGACCTTGGTAGTTCAGTACCATTGCAGGCACGAAGAACTTGTGCGAGATGCGCAAGAGAGCCGCTCCACAGCATGCTATGAGGCTCTTCCTATGCGTTTCGGCCTCTCGTTTAGTTGCCACTGAACTCGGTGCAAGGTCCATGATCAAAGCCAAGACACCGAAGAAGCGCGACTTGGTGGCAATCGAAACCACGACATGTAGAAGTTCTCCGGGTGCCTTCGGATAGAGAAGATGCAACCCCAGCGGCCCGAAGACGTTCGCGAAGGCCGCCCTGTGCAGGGGTGTGAGTTCTCGGTTCTTCAGGACGGAAGCGAACCCGTCACGAAACTTCTTGGCGGTCTCCAGTCTCTTGTAGATGTATCCGAGGTTTCCGTCTTTCCACGCATTGCTAACAGCGTTGTAGCCCGGTCGCTTTTCGATGCTTCCCAAGTCCGACAATTCAGTGGCCGCTCTGCACTCCTCCGTCGCGGCGGCTGAAACAAGCGGCAGCGCGACCGGGCCCGTGCCCGAGACGTTGGCCGCGAGCGTCGAAAGAAAGCCCGCGAGGTCAGTCTCGGAAGGCGGCAGGTCGAGGATGTAACCACGCGCGGCCACCTCGCGATCTATGAAAGGAACATAGCAGCTCCTATTCTGCGTGTTGGGTGAACGTTGCGATTGCCTGAGGGGCTCGCGCAGGAAGAACTCAAAGAGGTGATGTCTCTTGACCTCCCGTCTGACGCTCAGGAGCGGCTTTAGTTCGCGCAGCGCTGCCTCATGGCAACTGAACGTCACGAGCCGCAGACTCTCGAGGCGCTGGTATTCGTCGTCAGTCATGGTAGGTCTTGGGAATGGCTTATTGTATTGCTCCCATCGGGGGGAAGGCTATTGCGTGACTCCCCTGGTGTCAAGCTCCATAGCCACACACCCGCCGATCGCTCCCGCTCCGCCCACAATCACGATTGCGCGCTGGACCAAACCAGGGCGAACGCCTGCCCAATTGACGCCGCGATCTCTCGTCTCAGATGACAAGACCTTCAAGATCGAGTCGGCGGTCCTTCCCAACAACGCGGCCACGAGGCAAGGCCACAACAACGACTCCACTGCTCCCGCGGCCCGCGGAAGCCTCGCATATCTCCAGGTCAACGCCCGTGCACCTCTGTCGCGGCAGAACACGGCGGCCGCGCCCCGCCAATCGGGCGGTTCGTCGCCGGTGGAGGCAATAACCAGATCGACTGCTTCGGGCTCCCAGCACGCCTGTTGGAGAGCCAACGAGAGGCACTCCTCCTCCGGCGCCATCGACGTACCTCGACTCGCAAGTACGACTGCGGTGAGCTTCGGCGACGTAGCACCGTCAGGAGTCAAGGCGACCGCACACGAGGCGGGCGATCGCTCGGGCGAAGAGGTAGCAGAACCTAACCCTGCGTCTGCCGCAACCGCGATAGCCTCCCGGGATACTCCACGGCGAATTGACCTTGAGGCGAGGTAGAGAGCTCCCAGTCCTCCGTAATCGGAGATCACCGTCCGCGATGGGCCACCTGCGCCGAACAGAATCGACGCGTGCCCTGCAAGCGAGGCGGGAAACCAGCCAGTGGAAAGGTACTTGCTTACCCCGAGCGGTCCCCGCGACACCAAGACACGATCTTCCTCTTCAGCGAACCCCACCCCACCGTATGCTGTGGCTGCGAAGATGCTTCGGTCGTCTCGGAAGACCGTCGTATCCAGTCGCGCAGCCTTCGCAGTCTCCCGCACCGCCACCACGCCAGCTCGAACGAATGCGTCCGACTCACGGAATGTCGCCGCCTCGCGTTCCGACTTCGGAGTGAGTTCAGCGACAGCGCGGAACTGTGAGTCACGACACTGGGAGATTCCCTCGTCGTCTGCGTTCCGGGGGGCATCGTCTGAAGCTACCCATCGTCCCGCTCGGAGCCTCGGCACGCGATTCGCGATAAGACGGTCCGGCGGCTCATCTCCGCCTAAGGCTAGGGGCGACTTAGAATCACACATGAGTGAAATCCTCCGAAGCCGTGGTTCATCTTCAGTCCTGTGACCGCCCGATGGTGAGCGGCCTCGCCGGTAACGAGTCGTACACCCCAGGGGTTGTCTGACCCTCGCCCACGCGCAGGCGGCAATAATCCCGTTTGAAGCACCATTACCTCCGCGACCAGCTCCACGGTGTTCGATGCCGCCAGTCCATGACCCGTGAGCGACTTGATCGCGATGGCGGGAATGCGGTCCAGGTGGTCGCCGAAAACTTCTCGCAATGCGGCGCCTTCCGCTTCGTCATTCTGACGTGTTCCACTCCCGTGCAGATTGAGATGATCGATTCCCTGGACGCTGACGCCCGCCGCCAACATCGCACCGCGTGCGCAGCGAGCCATGTCCGCCGCTGCGTCACGCAGTGAAACCATTGACCGGCAATTCGAAACGGACGCGTGGCCTCTCACCACCGCCATGGACAGGTGCGTCGACGATGATGCCGGACGACCTCCGCACAGGAATAGTGCCCCGGCCGCTTCGGCCATCACCATGCCCTGGCGGGCGCGGTCGAAAGGAAGGCACGAGAGCTCAGGGGCGTCGTTGCGCCTCGACAGAACCCCCAGATTGTCCATGGCAGCCATTGTTAGCGTCGCCAGCGGAGCATCGCTTGCGACCGTAAGGCACGCGTCGACATCGCCATCCTCAATCATCTCGCACGCCGTAATAAAAGCATCCAAGCCGCCCGTGCAGCCATCGGATATCCCTATCACCGGCCCGGAAATGTCGAATTCACGCGCTAGCGCGTCACCGAGGATCGCGTGGCGCGCGTGCGTCCTCCCTCTCACGAGCTTGGAAGTCGCTCCGGTTTCTAAGTTATCAACACGCCCCATCGCCGTCGAGAACACCAACCCCAATCGGCGACTGGGCGTGGAATCGATATACAGTCCCGGCTCGCATGCTTCCGCCGCCGCCACCAAGGCCAATTGGACGTGCCGCGGCTCCTCCGTCCACGCTGTACGCCACCACTTCGAGGCCCGAAGTTCGTCTTCGTCAACACGCGCGCAGACCTGGCTACGGAGGCCGGCTCTTTCGAATCCCGCATCGCGCTGGATCGCGCAGCGGCCACGAGTCGCGCCGGTCCAGAAACTGGGAACCGAGACGCCAATTGGCGTTGCCACACCAATGCCTCGAACTTCCGGCATGATCACTGCTATCTCCCCCAGGCGACTTGGAGTCGCTCTTCCAGCGTCGAGATGGCACGGTTTGCCAGCCATCCAATGACACCCAAGACAAGAATGATTGCAAACACGTCTTCGAGTGCATAAACCTCTCGGGCATCTCGAAGGCGAGCACCAATCCCGGATGATCCTCCGATCGTCATCTCACCGAAGACAACCAGGACCAGCGACAGCGAAACGGCAAGTCGCAGGGCATTGACTGCTGCGGGCATCGCCTCCCAGACGAGAAGAAGGCGGAAGATCTGCCATCGCGACGCCCCAAGCCCGCTCAAGTACGCCCGGCGGTGACGGTTCACTGAAAGGACGGCAGTAACGCACGAGACAAACGTCAGCAGGAATACTGGAACTGCCACCAACACAACGCGACCCGTTTCTCCAAAACCTAGGTAAAGGATGATGAGGGGGTAGTACGCCACAGAGGGGATGGACCTCAGGAAGTGGAGCGATGGGGACAGCATGCGGTCAAGCCAGTGCAGGACGCCTGAACAAAGGCCCAGGATGAATCCCATCCCGAAGCCAACTAGGAGCCCGGTAACCGCAGAGCGAAGCGTAACGAGGAGATCGAGGCCCAGGTTCCAGTCCGTGACGAGAGAGAGGAGGCGAGCCAGAACGGCTCCTGGTCGGGGAAGAAGCGCGTTGGAGACGCCCCTGCTGTGCGTGATCAGCACCCAAAGGACGAGCGCGACCGCGGGGGGCACAATCCAAGTTAGCCGTCTCATAGGCTCCTTGCGGGGGCAGTTTGCGCGGCCGAGGATCGAAGCGCCGAGTGTACGGCCGAACGCACTTCCTCCGCGACTCTATCTCGAGCCCCATCAAGCGAGCTCTCAGTGCCCAGTCCTCCGAGGGTCCAGCTACCAATGACCCGGACGGGCGGGCCGTCCAGCAAGAGAACTCGGGTTGCGATTCGAAGAACATGTTCAAGGCTATGGGAGGTAATCACAACCGCGCGACGAGGTTGAGCGAAAGCCCAGTGCCGTATGGCGTGCATTAGCGACTGAGCGTTCCAGGGATCGAGCTCCTTCGCGGGCTCGTCCAGAAGCAGCAGGTCGGGTCGCTCTAGCAACGACCGCGCGAGTGTTACTAGCTGCTGCTGACCTCCAGATACTTCAAACGGGTGCCGTGCTAGAAGCGGGGTTACGGCGCCGTCGAGTCCCATTTCCTTAAGGGAAACCATGATTCGCTGGTCCCATTCCCGCGGCGGAACGCGCGCGACAATTAGCGGGAGGCAGAGGTTGCGCCGTAAGTTGTAGTACGGAAATAGTGTCTCTGCCGATCTCTGCGGAAGAAGCGCATGTCGGTTAAATGTGCTAACAAGTTTGCCGCTATCGGCCGATAGCGATCCATGAGCGATCCCGAGAAGGGTTGACTTGCCGCCGCCGTTAGGACCCACCAATAGGAGAATCTCGCCGTCATCCACGTCAAGGCCAAAGCCATCGAGCACGACGGTCTTCGCGTAACGCTTGTGGATATTGACAATGCTGAGGGCTGACACCGCCGGGTCACTCCTGGTCCTGATAAGCCAGGTCCGAGGCAGCAAGTTTCGGGACTTCGACTCCTGACTCGCGAAGTAGGTTCATGAAGTAATCGAAGTGATCAGCGATCGCTTCGCGACGCAGCCAATGGCGTGGGTACGTGACTTTCGCCGCGGTATCCGGGTTCTTTGCAGCCGTATACTTTGCAATCAAACCAGGTGCGCTCCTGGGATTAGCGCGGAGCAGTGCTACGCCCGCTTCGAGTGCCTCTACGTAGAGGCGTGCATCCTCAGGGTGGTCTGTGCAGAACGCACCAGACAGCGAGAACGCGCCAATGGGTATCTCGTCATGTGCCAAGTCCACCACGGGAGAGTCCGTCAATGAGCGCGCGATCCCGCGCTCGATTGCAATTGTCCCGGTTGGCTCCAGCACAAGCGCAGCGTCGATTTCGCCGGCAGCGAGTGCTTCGATCACGGCTGTCGGAGGAGTGGGTTGCAACGTTATCGCGTCCGCGGCGGCACCTATACGCTTGGCGATGGCCCAACAAATCGCACGGAGTTGGGGACTCGGAAAGTGGCCAAGTCTCCTGCCACGCAAGTCGTTGAGAGAATGGATGTTCGATTTGACGGGGACAACGATCCTCATGAATGCGTTGTCTTTGCTGGCGATCGTCCAAAGCACTACTCTCAGCACGCCCGGATCACGTTGGTCCGCTTGTATGATCGACAGAAGTGCCGTATCCAGAGCACCGTCCGCCTGTCCTCCCAGAACAGCGGCGACGATATCTGGAGCTTGGAGCATTGGAGGCAGCAGTTCGATCTTGAGACCTCGTCGCGCGAACTCACCGTTCTCCAAGGCGTAGAAGAAGGGGAGGTTGCTCACCTGGGTTGCATATGCGAGGCGAATGGGAGTGCGGCGGGACGTCTCGTAACCGCGGTTGCTGACCCACCACGCAACTCCAAGCGTAACCACGAGCACAGCGACTGCAACAACGGATCTTCGGCGATTCATGACTTAGCTCCGGTGGGAGGTCCGAACTTGCGAGGTTTTCGAAAACTTGCGGCAATGCCCCCAGGCGGGGGCTGCCCGCAACGACCTCGCTTGTGAAGGTGACCGATGGCTGCTAGGCCTTGATCCAGCGCAGTTCGCGTTTGCTTGCCCGTGAGAAGCGACTCGAAACGCAACCTTCCCTTGCGTGGAGGAGGTTTCAGCAGGACCACCACCGCTACCACGAAAGAGGCGTTTCGAGTGAGCACGAGTAGAGCCCGTGAAGTTGGTCGCTGCAAGCGGGGCATCGAGCATCGGCTCCGGGACATGAACTGGCCGGCACAGGACCAACTCCACAAGCCATGCTCCGAGTCCGACCATGTCCTCAACCCTGCGTTCAACGCCATGAGCGGCGGCTCCTGCCTCGAAGACCTCGAGGTGCTGCGGAACAACGAGGCCTATCTCGACGCCGTCGGCACGCAGCGCATCCCTGATCAGACCACGGCCGGCGACTTCTTCCGGCGCTTCGACGCGGCGGACGTCGATGCCCTGCAGGACGCCGTCCGGCGTACGCTCCCAGGTATCCGCATCGTCCGCGTGCTGAGAAACACTGGAGGAAGTCACTGTCGGCTGAAGGAAAGGAAGCCGCAGTCGGCGAGTGCGTCGCGGATGGCGGCGCGATCGAAAGCGGCGTGGGCAGCATGAGTCGTAGCGGGCACATCGGCAAGCCCACGGCGGTGGCGGAGGCGATGGAGGTGTCTGGGGCGAGCGCGATCGAAGGCATCGCGGAGTTTGGCGGAGATCGGAGTGCCCTGGCCCCAGGCGTCACGGCGGGCTGGCGTGGTGCCGGGGCGGAGGGCTGCGCCCTCCCGCTGCTTCGCATCAGTCGGGTCCCCTCAGTCCTCGCAAACCTACGCGCCGCCTTGGTTCGATCGTGACGGGGCCGTGAACAAGGCCGCGACAACGTCCACGGCGCCTACACCACGACGTAGAGAGAAGCCGCTGGCAACCGCCGCGAGGTAGGTCGCCGTGTAGGCCCGGTGCGTCCCGCGGCCGTCCCCGGCTAAACACACGACGCCCCCGGGCCGTGCGAAGCTTGGTTGCGGGGATCACGTGCATGGGGCTCGACAGGATCACCAGGAAGCCTTCTAGGGGTTGCATCGCACATATAGCACATGCTATACTACGGAATCTGGACCAACAGACTCTGCTACGGATCCTGCTGCGTGACAACCGTGCCGATCGCTTCTGCTGACGCGCCCGAGAACTTCTCCACAAGGCTGCTCGCCCTGCGCAGGCGCCTTGGTCTGTCGCAAGCCAAGCTTGCAGAGCTACTTGGAACGTCATTCGCCTCGATCAATCGCTGGGAGAATGGCACCAAGACCAAGCCATCACGAATGGCGTGGGACCTGCTCCGCCGCGCGGAGGCGGAGCACGGTCTCGCTCCTGAGCCAGCATCCCGCACCGGCGACACCGACACATCCCCCCTCGACTTCCAAGCCGATCCCGCCCGTGTCCGCTTGGTCGCTGAGGCGGAGCGCCTCTCGTTCGCCCACCTCGCCAACCCAGCCTTCGCGATCGAGACGGCGTTGATCGACCCGCTGCCGCATCAGCGCCTCGCGGTCTACGAGCACATGCTCAAGCAGCCGCGGCTGCGCTTCCTGCTCGCCGACGATGCCGGCGCCGGCAAGACGATCATGGCCGGGCTCTACATGCGCGAGATGCTCGCGCGCCGACTGATCCGTCGCGTACTCGTGTTGCCACCGGCTGGGCTCGTTGGCAACTGGGAACGCGAACTGCGAACCCTGTTCAGCCTGGAGTTCCGCATCGTGCGCGGCAGCGACGCCCGCGGCGACAACCCCTTCGCAGGTTCGGACGGAGACCGCGTGATCTGCAGCCTGGACACGCTCGCCGGCGACCGCGTGTTTCAGCGGCTGCAGGAGGACTCCACGGCGCCATACGACCTCGTCATCTTCGACGAGGCACACAAGCTCTCCGCCGACCGCGAGCCCGACTTCCGGATGCGTAAGACGGATCGCTACCTGCTCGCCGAGGCGCTCGCGGGCGTGCAGTCGACCGATGCACGTTGGGCCCTGCGCTGGCGGGCTCAACACCTGCTGCTCCTGACGGCGACGCCGCACATGGGGAAGGACTTCCCCTACTACTGCCTCTGGCGCCTCCTCGAACCCGAGGTCCTCTCCACGCAGGACGCCTTCAACGCCTATCCGCCAGCCGCGCGCGCCGAGCACTTCCTGCGCCGCACCAAGGAGGAGATGGTCAAGTTCAGCGGCGAGCCGCTCTACCCACGGCGGCAGACCGACACGTTGAGCTACGACCTGACGTCGGGCGATCATGGCGAACAGGCGCTCTACGACCAGACGACGTCTTACATCGAGGCGGCCTACAACAAGGCCCGCATCCTGAACCGCTCCGCAGCACGCCTGGCGATGAGCGTGTTTCAACGCCGCCTAGCCAGCTCGACCTACGCGCTACTCCGCTCGCTCGAGCGCCGGGCCGAACACCTCGAAGAACTGATCGCCAACGTGAGCGTCGGTCGCCTGACCCAAGAGCAGATCCTCTCCGCGCAGAGGAAGCTCGACGAGATCGAGGACCCATTCGACACGACGACTGCCGATGACGACGAGTCGGATTCCGGCCGCGAGAAGCACGAGATCGCCGAGGACAAGCTGCTACAGGCCGTGGTCGTCACATCGCTCGCGGACCTCCACGTCGAGCGCGAACAGGTGCTGCTGCTCATGCGGCTCGCCCGCGAGATTCTTGATTCAGGCCAGGAATCGAAGTTCCAGAAGCTGCGCGAGGTGCTGGTCGATCCGCGCTTCCGAAGCGAGAAGCTGATCGTCTTCACCGAGCATCGCGACACGCTCGAATGGCTCGTGCAGCGCTTGGAGGCGATGGGCTTCACCGACAAGGTCGCACGACTGCACGGCGGCATGGACTGGCGCGAGCGTGACGCTCAGGTCGCCCACTTCCGCAAGCCGGTAGCCCAAGGCGGCGCTCAGTACCTGATCGCCACCGATGCAGCCGGCGAGGGCATCAACCTGCAGTTCTGCTGGCTGATGGTCAACTACGACATCCCGTGGAACCCGGCGCGCCTCGAACAGCGAATGGGTCGCATCCACCGCTACGGGCAGAAGCGCGACCCAGTCATCATCATCAACCTCGTCAGCGCCAACACGCGCGAGGGTAGGGTGCTTGGAACCCTGCTCGACAAGCTGGAGAAGATCCGCTTGGCGCTGCGCTCCGACAAGGTCTTCGACGTCGTCGGACGCCTGTTCCAAAACGTGCGGCTCACGGAGTTCATGACCATGGCGTTGACCGCTGAAGGCGCCAAGGAGGCGGCCCAGAAGCTCGAAGGCATCCTGACCGAGGACCAGGTCCGTGCCATCGAACAACAGCAGCGCCGGCTCTACGGGGATGGTGGGGACGTGAAGGCGGCCTTGCCACGGCTGCGCCAGCAGCTCGAAGTCGAAGTCCTCCAGCGCCTGCTGCCAGGGTTCGTCAGGCAGTTCGTCGAACGCGCGGCCGAGGCCCTCGACCTGCGCGTCGACGGCGACCTCGACACCACCTTCGTTCTGCGTCCGCGCACGACCGGCGCCCTCGATCCGCTCTGGCATGCGATCGAGTCCTACCCGGTCGAAGCGCGTGACCACTGGACCGTCTACCGACCGCAGAATCGCAGCGAAGCGATCTTCCTTCACCCTGGCGATCCGGTCTTCGAGACCCTGCGAGAACACGTTTGCCAGACTCTGCGCGCCGAAGCCGACCGCGGTGCCGTGTTCATCGACCCCGACGCAACGGCCCCGTCGATCTTCTTCCTCGCTGAAGTAACCGCAGTTCGCCGCCCCAGCCCAGATGCACCAGCCATCGCCACGGCGCGGGGCGAAGCAGAGGAGATCGTCGAGAGTCAGCTCGTCGGAGTGCGTGCCGCGCCGTCTGCCGAGGCGCCCGATGAGTTCGCCTTCGAGATCTACCCCGCCGAGTACCTCCTGCTCTTGCGCGGCGCTGACCGCCTCCCGCCGGCGTTCGCACGGTCCGCCAGCCGCGCCCCGGAGACCCGCCTCCAAGTGCTGCGCTGGCTGGACGAGAAGGTGACCTTGCCCCTCGTCGCCGAACACCAGCACCACCTCCGCGCCAAGTTGCCGGAGCGCGAAACCTTCCTCATGCAGGGCTTTGATGCGTTGGACGCTGAGCTGGCGGCTTCTCGCGCCCGCCTCTCCGAGAAGGCCCGCCAGGGCAGCGCCATGGCCCGCAACGCGCTCGACCGGGTGAAGGAGCAGCAGCATGCCGCTGCCGATCGCCGCTCGAGCGCCGTTGCGGCTCTGCACGCCGAGTCCGAGTTGATCGCCGTCGGTCCGACGCGAATCGTCGCCTCCGCACTGATTCTGCCATCGAGCGACCCAGAGGACCGGCGCCATCACGATGCCAACGTCGACGCCGTTGCCATGCAGGTCGCCCGCGCGTTCGAGGAAGCCCAGGGCGCAACCGTCCACGACGTCTCTACTCCGGCCCAGGCGCGGGCGGCCGGCCTCGTCGACCATCCCGGCTTCGATCTTCTGGCCAAGTACCCGGACGGCTCGCAACATGCGATCGAAGTGAAGGGCCGTGCCGCCTCCGGGCTCGTGGAGATCACCGACAACGAATGGGCGCGCGCCTGCAACCTGCGCAACCAGTACTGGCTGCACGTCGTGTTCGACTGCGGCTCCCAGTTCCCGCGGTTGCATCGCATCCGCGATCCATTCGGCAACCTGCTGGCCAAGACCCGCACCGCGTTCCAGATCACCGAAGCGCAGATCCTGATGGCCGCCATCACCGGCACCGAGAGCCGATCCTCATGACCGAACCACAAGACCGCCCCCGCCTCATCGAGGTCGCGTTTCCTCTGAAGCAGACATCGATCGACTCGGTGCACGAGAAGAACGTGCGGCACGGCCACATCTCGACCTTGCACATCTGGCCGGCGCGGCGACCGCTGGCCGCGTGCCGTGCGGCATTGATCGCGACGCTGCTGCCCGACCCGGGCACGCCGGAAGCACGGAGGGAACTGTGCGAGCGCATCGGGGGCAAGCTCGTCAAGAACACCAAGAAGAAGAAGCTGCCGAACGGCAGAGTCGAGGATCGCGTCGTCGACGAGACTGTCGGTGGCATCCTGCACTGGGGGCGCGAGACCGAGAACGAGGAGGGCATGCAGTGGTTTCGCGACGAGATCAAGAAGGCGTACGGGGGTCGCGCGCCACGCGTACTCGATCCGTTCGCTGGAGGTGGCGCGATCCCCTTGGAAGCAATGCGACTTGGCTGCGAGGTGACGGCCAACGACATCAACCCGGTCGCGTGGTTCATCCTCAAGTGCACGCTCGAGTACCCGCAGAAGCTGGCCCGCAAGAAGCTGCCGCTTCCCGATTTCGCTCTATGTGACCGTGACTTCATGACGGAGTTCTTCGAGTCGCAAGGCTTGAAGAAGACACAGATCAGGACTTTCCTGCGCGACCTTGGACTCGACGAGGCAAAGGAGCAGCAGAAGCTGCTCACCGGGCCCGGCTTCGATCCCGCCTTTCTCGACGCGGATCTTGCGTGGCACGTTCGCGCCTGGGGTCGGCACGTGCTCGACGCGGCCCGCAAGGAGCTTGCCGATCGCTATCCGGTCTACGCAGACTTCATGAAAACCGCTGAGGGAGGCAAGCACGTCAGTTCTCGTCCCATGCAGCGCGTACCCGTTGACGCGCAGGGGAAGTCTGATCTCGCTGCGTTGAACCGCGAGTTCGAGGGGAGGTCGAGTCTCAACCACCAGGACAAGCTCTGGCTTGGGGACCCCACGGCACCGCGGTGGGTTGCGAAGCCGACTGTTGCGTATCTCTGGGCGAGGACCGTACGGTGCAAGCAGTGTCGCGCGGAGATCCCACTCTTGAAGACGCTGTGGCTCGCGAAGAAGGACAAGAAGCGAGTCCTTCTGCGAATGGAGCCGAACGCGGACAAGAGCGGCGTCGTGTTCGCGGTCGAGAGCGGCGTCGGAGTGGTCGGCGCCAACCACGCCGCGCGTCGCGAACACGACAAGCGGATTGGTCGGGGCACGATGAGCCGCGCTGGTGCATGGTGTCCTTGCTGCGGCAAGCCGGGCACGGTCTCAATGGAGACCGAGTCCATCCGGCACGAGGGCCTCGCGGGTCGTCTCGCATCGCGCATGACCGCTGTAGTTGTCGAAGGCGACGCCGGGAAGGAGTTCCGGCTTCCCACGGTTGAAGAGACGGCTGCCGCATCACTCTCGAAGCAGGAGCTGGAGGGGTACTTCGCGGATGTCCCTGGAGGGATTCCGTCCGAGTCTCTTCCTGACAAGGAAGCGCTCGGCATCCGTGTGCCCCTGTACGGTCTTCGGGACTGGCAGTCTCTCTTTCTTGGCCGGCAGCTGGCAGCCCTCGGCGTGCTCACGAGAGCGATTCGGTCCTGCTCAGAGTTGGTTGGTGCCGGATCAACAACGCCAGTCTGGCGACGCGCAATCTCCCACTACCTCTGCGTCGCACTTGGCCGCGCCGCTAACTACCTGAGCACCCTCTGCCTGTGGGACTCAACTGCTGGTGAGGTCAAGCAGACATTCCTGCGGTTTGCCCTGCCAATCACGTGGGACTTCGCGGAAGCAAATCCCTTTTCACCGGCTGACCGCTACTTCGCAGGTGGGATCTCGAAGATTGGCCTTGTCCTTGATGGAATGTTGAATGTTCATGCCAGTTGCGATGTGACCGTGAAGAAGGGGAGCGCAATCGCTCTAACAGAAACCGCATTCGATGTCATCGTCACGGATCCACCCTACTACGACGCGATCCCGTACTCCGACTTGATGGACTTCTTCTACGTTTGGCTGCGGCGAGCCATCAATGAGAAGGGCGATGTCGGCGAGACCTTGCTTGCTCCCAAGTGGGACCACGAATCCAACGACGGGGAACTGATCGATGATGCTAGCCGGTTCGGTGGCGATGCTCAGAAATCTCTCTTCGCGTACGAGGACGGGATGAAGCGCGCGTTCATCGCTTGCAAGAAGGCGCTCGTGCCGAACGGACGATTCGTCGTCGTCTTTGCCAACAAGCAGCCGAAGGCATGGGAGACCTTGGTCAAGGCAGTCATCGACGCGGGTTTCGTTGTTTGTGGTTCCTTGCCGATCATGACGGAGATGAGGGGTGGCGTCCGCAATCTGGCCCGCGCATCGCTCGCATCGTCGGTCTGGCTGGTCTGCAAGTGTCGGCCGGATGCAGCTCGCCCAGGCTGGGACACATCGGTGCTTGCTGAGATGCGCACGCGGATCCGCGACCAGCTTCGCACTTTCTGGGACGCCGGGATTCGCGGCCCCGACTTCGTCTGGGCTGCTACGGGCCCCGCGATGGAGGCCTACAGTAGGCACCCGATTATCAAGAAGGCAGACGCGCCAGGAGAGTTGATGACGGTCTCGGAGTTCCTGCGCGCCGTTCGGCGGATCGTCGTCGACTTCGTCGTGGGCCGCGTTCTCAGTGAAGCCACCCACAAAGAAGCGGGTGACGAGTTCGGGGGCGGCCTCGATGACGTCACGACCTACTACCTGCTCCATCGTCACGACTTCGGCATGGAAGATGCTCCGGCTGGCGCGTGCATTCTCTACGCGGTGTCGTGCAATCTCTCCGAAGGGGAACTGGCCGACCGCTATGACGTACTCTTGCGCAGTGGCCGCGCGGGTGCCGACGAACCGGAGGAAGAGGAGAGCGAGGGCGGAGACGCCGAAGGCGATGTCGAGCAGGGCACCGGCAGCACCTTCCGCCTGAAGGCTTGGAAGCAACGCACGCGGCCGGGAATGGGACTCGAAGACGGCGCTGAACGTTCGCGTGCTCGCACCAATGACCCGAGCGTTGCCGCGGAGGCTCCAGCACCCGCGCGGGCGATCCCGTTGGTGGATCAGGTGCACCGCTTGATGCTGTTGTGGAAGGCTGGCGACCAGGCCCGAGTCGACCAGTACCTGGACGCACGCGGGTTGCGGAAGAGTGCGATCTTCCCTGCCCTCCTGCAGGCGCTGATCGAACTGGCCACCGAAGGCAGCGAGGAGCGAGCCATCCTGGAGAGCGTCATGAACCACATCGGAGCCAGGGGAATGACCGCCGCGGCTGCGCCGACGCTGCCGTTCGTGGACCTGCAAGTGAAGGACGAAGAGGAGAACGAGCGATGAGCAAGCCCGCGTGGACTCCGTGGCACAAGGTCGTGCGACTGCGCGACGACGTTCGCAGTGGCGAGCTGTCCTTGTCCCTGTTCGCCGCCGACCTCTACGAGGTGGCGATGCAGCAGAAGCGCCGGCCGGTCTACGAGGATCCGGCCGAGTTCTTCGCGCTGACCTACCCAACGACCAACCTGCGCGTCTTGTGCAGCGATGTCGTCCTGCGTCTCGCAGGCCGAAACACCAAGGCCATCCGGCAACTGGAGCTGACCTACGGTGGCGGCAAGACTCACACCCTGATCACGCTGTTCCATCTCGTCAATGATCCGGATCGCTTGCCCGACATGCAGACGGTGCGTGAGTTCCAGGCAGAGTGGAAGAAGGTGATCGGACCGAAGCCACCACGCGCTCGCGTCGCGGTCCTCCCGTTCGACAAGCTCGACGTCGAGAAGGGCATGGAAGTCCGTGCTCCAGGCGGTCAGGTGCGGTGGTTGCGACAGCCGTGGAGCGTGCTCGCGTGGCAGATCGCGGGCGCAGAAGGGCTCAAGCTGCTGCATCCGGACGACAAGGCCGAGGAACGCGACAGCGCGCCGGCCGAGAACTTGATGGAGAAGCTGCTGCGGCTGCCCCAACGCGAAGACCTTGCCACCCTGATCCTGGTGGACGAGGTCCTGATGTACGCGCACGAGAAGGTCGGTCTTGATTCGTCCTGGCTCGGGCGCCTCAAGAATTTCTTCCAGTATCTCTGCCAGGCCGTCGTCAAGGTCGAGAAGGCGGCACTCGTGGCCTCGCTGCTCGCAACCGACCCCGAGAAGAGCGACGAGCGCGGCAAGCAGATCCTCAAGGAGATCGCCGACATCTTCGCCCGCGAGAAGGAAGAAGGCGTGCAGCCGGTGCTGAAGGAGGACGTCGCCGAGGTGTTGCGGCGCCGGTTCTTCACCCAGAAGTCGATCGAGAACAAGGACAGTTTCCAGGAGCACGTCATCGCTGGACTGCAAGGCGTCCTCGACTTGGACGAGAACTCCAGGAAGAACAAGAAGGCCGTCGAGGCGCGCTTCAAGCTCAGCTACCCGTTCCACCCGGACCTTTCCGAAGTGCTCTACGGCAAGTGGACCGGCATGAGCAGCTTCCAGCGGACCCGCGGAGTGCTCCGCACGTTCGCCCTCGCCTTGCGCGACGCAGAGAAGTGGGACGAATCACCGTTCATCGGCCCCAACGTCTTCCTGTCGACTCCGAACCAGGAATCGGTCAGCGAGGCA
This sequence comes from Planctomycetota bacterium, assembly GCA_016235155.1. Classification (GTDB taxonomy): domain Bacteria; phylum Planctomycetota; class UBA1135; order UBA1135; family UBA2386; genus JACRLW01. The sequence continues at coordinate 17,343 of JACRLW010000115.1, read as the reverse complement.
GCTCGCGAACTGGCTGCCGTCGCTACCAAGGAGCAGACCGAAGGAACGGGCCACAACTGGACTGCGATCCTCGAAGGCGAACTCCACAAGGCTCGCGAAGTCCAGGAGGAGTACCCGACGCTGCACTACCGGGAGATCGAGCAGGCTGTCTTCTCGACGTTCATCCACTCCCAGCCGATCGGCAACAAGGCGCGGTTGGACGAACTCGTCGTCCTCGTTGGCTCGACTCGTCCCGACAAGATCACGTTGGAGAAGGGGCTGCGGTTGTGGTTCGACCGTTCGTGGTTCCTCGACGAGTCTGCGGACGCAGGCGTCAAGGTGGCCCCGGGGCAGCCAAAGCCACCGCCGGTGCATTGGCGGCTCGGCAACAAGCCCAACCTCAACCAGATGCACGCCGACGCCAAGACGCGCGTGCCGGACGAGCTTGTCGATGCGCGACTCGGTGAGGATATCCGCAAGTTGAAGAGCTTGACGGCTGGAGCGGGTCCGGCTGGTGCAAGGGTGCACAACCTCCCCGATCGCCCCAGCGACGTGGAGGACGACGGCGAATTCCACTACGCGGTGCTCGGACCGGAGGCTGCCTCCGAGTCCGGCAAGCCGAGTCCGTTTGCCTGCCGGTTCCTCGAGGAGAACACCGGCGCGCACAACCCGCGCAAGGAGCGGAACGCCGTCGTGCTTGCCGTGCCCTCGAAGGACGGCCTCGTGGCGGCAAGGCAAGCGGTGCGCGACTACCTCGCCTGGGAGTGGGTGCGCGATGCCCTCAAGGGGCAGGAAGTCGATCCGATCCGCATGGGCTTGCTCGTGAACTACACCGAAGCGGCGCAGAAGCGCATCCCCGCCTCGATCGCGCAGGCATACTGCATCGTCGTCACGGTGTCCGAAGGGAACGACGTGCACGCGTTCAAGGTGCAGGTCGGTGACCAGCCGCTTTTCGCGACGATCAAGGGCGACAAGCGCAGCCGCGTCCAGGACGCCGCGATCAGCGCCGACGCCATCCTGCCCGGCGGGCCCTACGACCTGTGGAGGGAAGGTGAGCCATCGCGACGAGCGAAGGATCTCGTGGGTGCGTTCGGGCGCTTCCCGAAACTGCCGAAGATGATGAACCGGCGCGCCATCCTCGACACGCTCGCGAACGGCTGCGAGGAGGGGATCTTCGTCGGCCGCCTCGTCCGGCCGGACCGCACAGTTCGGACGTTCTGGCGGCAGCGGCCGGACCAGGAGGCGTTCGCGGATCCGGGCTTCGAGGTGGCGCTACCGGAGTCCTCGGATCTCGGCGAGTTGCCGACAGCGTTGCTGACTCCGCGTGGCATGCCGAGCCTGTGGACCAAGGACTCACTCGAAGTGCGCGAGGCGCGCGCCTTCTACAGCGGTGGCGCCACCATCAAGGTCGACCGCGGCGGCTACCTGGAGTCGTTGCCGGTGCCGAAGGCCGCCCCGGCAATCGTTGATCAGGGCGTGGTTCGTGCGGTGAAGGAAGGCGCGCTCTGGATGTCGTCCGGTCCGGCGAGTCTGCTGGCTGAAGACGTGCCTCCTGGCGTCCTAACCGATGACTCGGTGTTGCGCGCCCCGCCACCTCCGATCAGTCCGGCCGACCTCTTGCCGGAGCAGTTGCCAGGCGGCTGGACCAAGGGCGAAGCAAACGCTGCTGCGTTTGCGACTGCGCTCTCGCAGCGCGCCGGCCTAAACCTCCCGTGGGCAACGGTGCGAGCCGCGATCGATGCCGCGCTGCAGACGCGCTACATGGAACGGGTCACGGGATCCGGAACGTGGCCCTGCGACTACGCTGGCGCCGCCGCCGCGCGGTTTAAGGTGGCCGCCGCGCAGTCTGCGCCGACTCCAAAGCCGGCGGACCCCGTTAGACCGGGAACGCGCGTCGCCCAGGCCGATTTGAAGCACAGCCAAGTCCAGGACCTCGCGGACGTGATGGGCGACCTACTGAAGGCAAAGGCAAACTACGAGCTGCGGTTCCACGTGCGCATCGAGGTGGCAGGGAAAACTCCGCCACCGAATGCGACTGTGGACGCGATCAACAAGGTGCTGGCGAAGGTCAGCAAGGAGATGAAGGTAGAGTAGCCATGCCGAAACTCAATCGTTCCATCGTCGATTCCCACGAGCAGAAGTACTGCTTGTCTTGCATCCCTGCTTGTGTCGAGCTCGTGCTCAAGTTGCTCAAGAAAGTGGATGGAGCCTACTATTCGCAGCAGGACGCTTGGCAGAACAAAAGCGACGGTAGCTTCGGCGACTTCAACGGGACGACACTATTCGGGGTCACGTTCCGTCACCTCTTCCACGGGCATGCGCGGGGTGCGGCATTCCCGATGAACGAGCTCCTCTCCAAGGTAGAGGAGCAGCTTGCATCGGACCATTTTGTCATTGTCTCGTTGGCGTCGCTCGGTGGGTGGCACATGTATGTCATCTACGAGAAGCGTGGTAACGAGTACGCCGCTGTCTCGAAACAGTGCAAAATCACGATCGAATGTTCCGCGGTGCGGGCAACCATCACGGCCATGGGGGGGACGGACCTCTTGGTCTACGAGGACGCCTGATACATGGTGCACCTGAGATCACGGC
>JACRLW010000115.1:0-14729 GCA_016235155.1 Planctomycetota bacterium | reverse complement strand
ACCTGAGATCACGGCTTCGCGAGATCGAAGCCTAGGAGTCTGTCCCACGGGATGACCGCCTAGTCCGCGAGTTTTGGTCGACACGGACTGACCCGTGTGTTTTCTACCGCGCAGAGGCGTGCATGGCGCGTTTTCGGCAGGGGCTCGATCTCGACCGGGTACTTCGTAACTGTCCGGCCAACCACATCTGTTCTTGCCCCGCGCAACGGCGACGCTGCGCGGCATGGCAAGAGCAAGCAGACGACGAGCAGAGATCGAGCGGTAGCTGCGGCTGCGTGAGGAGTGTCAAGCGATGCGCACCCCTACGAGACAAGGCGGCGCGTACATCCCCGGAACCCCGCCACGCCTTCCATCGCGCCCGCCTCGCTCACTCCCTCAGCCTCCACCAACAGCAAGGACTTGCCGAACAACCCGCTCCGACCCATGCTGCCCACGCCGCGCTCGAGCGCGCCGCCATCCGCGACGCATTCGTCGAGTGTGGTTTCCTCTCCTTCGACCGACCGTGACTTCCTCCGGTGGTTCTCAACGCAAACCTGCGGCGGATTCCTGGGGGCGTACAGGGCATCCTGATGGATCACACTCGACTGTACAAAGCACTTCGGACGAAGGAGGCGCCTCAAAGTCGGTTGTGCGTGACGGGTTTCCCCAGGAACTAATGGACAAGGCGAGTAGCATGAAGCAGGCATTTCGATCCCTAAAGGTCACGACGGCCATTGTCATATGTGTCCTCGTGGTGCTCTGCTTGATGTTCGTGGTGCCTTTGACCATCCCGTTGTGGCAAGAGTGGCTTGGTGGCACGGCGTCGGATGTTCGGGACTGGGGAGACTCCGGCGCATTTGGCGACATGTTTGGAGTAGCAAACACGCTCTTCTCTGGGTTGGCACTTGGCGGCGTAGTATTCGCCATCTTTTTGCAGACCAAGGAGCTGAGGCTGCAGAGGGAGGAGTTGACCCAAACACGATTTGATAACACGTTCTTCCACATGCTGCGCCTGCATCACGACATAGTAGCGGCAATCCAAATACGTCACCCGACTGCCCCGATTCATGGGCGGGAATGCTTCCAGGAGTTCATCAAGGAACTGCGTCGCGCGTTCCAGAGTGAGCTGCTCTACCCCACGATGGCACCCGAGACCGACGAGAAGCGGCTTAGCCAAGTCGACGAGGCATATCGCGGGTTCTACAAACATTATCAGGCGGATCTTGGGCACTACTTCCGCCATCTTTACAGGATTGTGAAATACGTCGATGAGAGTTCGCCCGGCAACACCTCGCTCTACACGGGTCTACTCCGTGCGCAGCTCTCCAGCGCAGAGTTGGGCTGTATCTTCTATGATGGCTTGAGCTCCTACGGGCGAGAGAAGTTCAAGCCGCTAATTGAAAAGCATCATCTCTTGGAAAACATGCCGCCCGAGTCGATTGCCAATGTGCCGCACGCCGAGTTGTATTCTCGGAGTGCCTTCGGGCGAACGCCGCCTGAGTGGCTTTGAGCGAAGAGGGCGACTTGGTGTCGCATTCCACCGGTGATGCGCCAACTCGGAGTGCGGTGACGATCGTCGTGGAGGAGAGCGATTCTGGAGCGGCGGAATGCATCGAGGGGAGGAGCGACAAAGGCGAAGCAGCAATCCTGTATCGCCACCTACTTCCCGAAGAGAGCGCGGCTGGACTTACGGAGCTTGTTCGCCTCTGCGGAGCAGTCCTCGAAGAGTTCGCCTCGAAGTCGGATCAAGTCGCGGACCTCCTCAGACATCGCTGCGCCTTCCTGTAAGAGTGCCGACGCCCGGGGCTGAGACTCGGGACTCCATTGGCGATCCCGCGCGGTAGTAATCTCCCTCGTAAGTCCATCAAGCTGAGCCGTAAGCCACGTGCGATTCGCGGAGGAGAGCGTTGCCCAGCGCGTGTATGTCTCGATCATGTGGGCTACATCCTGTTCCTCTGGCTGCTTGCCGTCCCGAATGCGTGCCTGGGGACCCTTGATCCAATCAAAGAACCTGTTGCGCTCAGATAGCATGGTCTCGTTGAAGCTCAGGTTGTTGTCCTGGATCCCGCGAATTCGAGACTCGAACACATTCACGAGAAGAGCCTCCTCACGAGCTCGTAGGGCATCGGGTGAGATGGGGTCCTGAAGGGTGCTCGGTGGCAGCGAGTCGATCGACGGCGGATGCGTTGTCGGTCGGAGCGGGACAGTGGAGGGTCGCTCGTCCGGTGAACAGCCGAGGCTGAGCGCGATCATGAGGAAGGTAGGAATCGCCACCCTGGCGCGACGGGTCGGAGGAGGGAGCATTCGGTTCACAGCGCAGCCTTGTTCCGGCGGCGATCAGAGACTTGGCGCCAGTTCCGGTCAAGCCACCTGGTTTGGGCGACGCGTGTGGACGGCGGCCTCCCCGGCCACCGACGCGGAGCCCAGTGAGCGGTTGTTGAACGACGCGTGTTACGTCCGCCTCGGAGCGGCTTGGCGTGCACCGACCTCGACGCGAGTCCCTTTTCCTCCTTCGCGGCGCGCGCGACAAGGGTGGTCGGTCTCCCGCTGTCCTCAGCACCGGTCGGGTAGGCGCCCGATGGGACCGTGGCGTGGCGCGGCCACTCTTGGGCACCCCGGCGCCCCGGCCGATCCATGCCCTGGAGGCCGGGGCGGGCACCCCACTCGAGCGGCCGTTCCGCGGCGAAGCTCCGATCGCCGTTCGGTCGTTCCCAGACGCTTCTCCATGGGAGGGTGTCCCGCAGCCGGCCTCCGCTTTCTCCTCCGCCGCGCTCTGTCTCGAACGGCGGCCGCGGGGACGATCGCCCGGGACCGCGCGACGCACGCCGCCGGGGACCTTGCCTTGGCGCGCCACCCTCGCCGTCATGTCCGGCATGGCCAAGCCGCCCAAGCCCGCCCCGCCCGCTGCGCATCGTCCGGTCCCCGAGCTGTCCGCCGCCCTCCGCGAGCTCGAGCGTGCGTTCGAGCGCAGCGATGCCGAACTCGCGGTCGCGAGCCGGAGGCGTCAGGTCCGCTGGCTCCTCGGCGAGATCGACCGCGCGATCGACACGCCGAGTCCCCGCGTGACCGCGATCGCGACCGAGGGTGCGCGCTGGGGCGTCGCCGCCGAGCTGGCGCACGTCATCGCCCGGCTCGGCGAGGTCGGCCGCTTCCTCGGGCTGTTCGCCGACGAGGCCGACGCGGAAGCGAAGCTCGGCGTGCGGCTCTGAGGGCCGGCGGCGGCGACGGCTGCGAACGGGACCGGGTGGCGGTGAGCCGCAGAGAGGAACGACGCGCGATCGTGGGCGCTCGTGAGCCGCCGTGGAGCGCCTGGGCGCGTCGGAGCCGGGAGCCTCCCGCCTTCCCCGTCAGATTCCCGGAGATCGCCTTGCCGCGGTTGGCGCCCCTGAGCGTTCATGTGCGCCATGGTCACCGATCCGTCTGCCTTCCCCTTCCGCCCCGCCAAGGGCCGCCGCGGGGGCTTCGTCTTCCCCGACCCCGAGGACCCCGATGACGTGCGCTGCGCCCACGAGGACGCCGTCGAGGACTGCACGGCCCTGATCCGCGAACTCCGCGATCGGCTCGGCGCGGTCAGCGAGCGGCTCCAGCGCCACGAGGGTTCGCCCTCCCCGCCGCGGGTCAAGCTGCTGCAGGGCGCCGAGACGCTGCTCCGCGAGATCCGCCGGTCCCTCGGGCTGCTCGAAGACGTCGCCGACGCGGTGGAGGGGGACGCATGAGCCGGCCCACCAAGGACACCGAGCCGGACATCCTCGGTCAGATCGCGGTGGCGCTCACCGAGCGCGGCGTCGGGTTCGACGTCGGCGGCGGGGGCGCGTGCGCCTTCACGTGGCTCGAGATCGACGACGAGCCGGCGCTGTGCATCGGGGTCGGCGACGACGGGGTGCTGATCTGGAACGTGGTCCAGCAGGGCGAGATGGTCGAGGACGGCGAGATCGTCGAGGGGAGCGCCGAGGCGGTGGCGGAGTGGGTGGTGGAGAGGGCGCGGGCGATGGGGGGGTAGGAGTTGCTGGACCGCTCTCGCCGCTACGCGCCGGCAGTCACGTGTCGACGGAATTCGCGGCGGGCGCGACGCTGGGGCTGAGAGCTGCGCCTGCTCGCTGCTGCGCATCCGTCGAGTACCTGCGGCCCTCGCGAATCAACGCGTCGCCTCATGTCGCATTAGGTGTGGGTCGCTCGGAAGTTGGCCGACGCACTGATCACGCGCTTCATGCCCCGTTTGCAAGGGTCGAATTCGACCCTGCGCGATTGCTACCCTGGCGGACTGCGAACATGGACGTATCCGCCGGTCTCGCGAAGCTCTTCGACGCGCTGAAGCTGTCCACCGTGCCCGCCACTGCAGGCGCGGTGCTGACCGGCACCCTGCTATTCGGACCGACCTGGCTGATCGACGCGCTCGGCATGACCGAGACCCTGAAGGGAATCCGACCTTGGGTCGGGCTGGGCTTCCTGCTTTGCGCTGCCGTGTTGTTGACGCGCGCTTCGGTCGCCGCGGGCGGCTGGGTCAGGAAGCGATGGACCTGGTGGGCGAACGAGCGGAACCTGCGGAAGCGCCTGAACCGCCTGGCTCCGGACGAAAAGGAAACCTTGTCGAGGTTTCTTCTGGAGCGGCGGAAGTGCCTGAAGTTCCCGATGGATGACGGTGTCTCGCAGGGGCTCGCTGCTTCCACGATCCTGTTCCGGTCCTCGACCGTCGGCGACATGCTGACCGGGTTCGACTTCAGCATCCAACCCTGGGCTTGGCAGTACCTGAACAAGCACCCGGAGCTGGTGATCAGCGACCCTCGGAAACTGGCCCTACTGATCGAGCGCACGGCGATGGCCGACGCCGTCGGCTTCGAGGAAGGGCGCGCACCATGGGAAGACCAACCACCAGCACGCGACCCCTTCAGGCGGCGGATGAGGTAGCCCAACGGACTCATGCCCTCCGCCCCCTCCGCGACAGCGGCGAGAGGATCGCCGACAAGCTGCTGACCGAAGCCGACGTAGAGCAGCGGGTGAAGGCGACGACTTCCTGTCGGACCTCGGACCCTTCATCCGCTCCGGACCGAGCGAACCAGCAACCAGTACTCATGCATCTTGAGGTTCTTGCGGACTTGCGTCGCAGGCAAACGCGTGCCGCCTCGTCGATCCCTGCCTCAATCGCCGATCGCGCGATCAACGGGGTTGGTTGGCACTAAACGGCGTTTGCGCGCGAATGGGACGGAACCATACGGGCTTGCGGGTCGCCGAGGCCCTGAAACGGCCGCTCGGATTCCGCAAGCTGCGGAAGTTGGGTTAGCGTGGCGCCGACGACGGCGAGCTACGCCGAAATCTCGCCAGCGTCGGGCGGGTACTTCGACGCCGACCTATACCGGTCGTAGCCGCGCTGCATGGCAATCACTTGGGCGTCGGCAAACTGCTGCAGCCGTGGGTCACTTGAGCGGAACGGTGCGGGCCGCATCCCGGACAAACGCCATCTCGCCTCGAGATGCGCGTTCCCGGTGCCGTACCGTTGGAAGCGCTTCCGAAAGTCGCGCATCGACTCGCGGAAGCGATGCCACACCACAGCATCCGGCGCCCAAGAAACCCCGCCGAGTCGCAGCAGCCGAAGGCCGAGGTCGAGATCTTCGGCGGCCGCGAACCGGAACGACGTGTCGAACCCGCCGACTGCCTTGAACGCGGCGAGGTTGACCGCGGCGTTCGCCGTGACGATCGCCTGCGGCCTGCCGCCCTGCATCGGTGGCTGGAGGATGCCCTCTTCGGTCATGTAGTGGTTGATCGGCGTGGCGGTAGGCGAGACGACGACGCCGCGCACCGGGGCGGCGATGGCCACGCAAGACCGTGGCTGTGCATGGCTGTGTTTGCTCAATACGCGCAGGAAGCCGGAATCGCGTTCGCAACCCGTGTCGGTGAACAGCAGCCAGTCGATCGAGCGCTCCGTCTGCAGCGCGACGCCGACGTTGCGGGCGAAGGCCGGGCCGCGGTTCTCGCCGGTGGCGACGAGATCGATCGGATACCTGCACGTCCAGGCGGGCGCGGAGCGCGAGTTGTTGTCGCTCACGAGCACGATCTCGGCAGGCGCCGGACGACACGCGAGCAGAGAATCGATCGTCACCCTCGCGGCGTTCCAATCGCGGAATGTCGGGATCACCACGCGCAGGCGAGCTGCGACGAGCGGCGGAATCCTGAGCGCGGAGCCCGGCGCGATGCTTACCGGGATGGACCAGGACCACGTCATGCTGCACCTCCGTTTGGGCCGAAGCCGATCTGCGCGACGAGGTCGTGCCGCGCCCGAAGCGCCGCCACGAGATGCAGCCGCTCGATTTCGGCGACGAGCGTGTGAGGATGCGGAATGCGCATACAATCGATCCACGGCAGCGCGGGACCGCGGCACTGTTGGTGCACGACCCTGCCGTGGTTCGTGCGCGAGAGCCCACACACCCAGACGACCAACAGGATGTCGGGCGCGTGCAACTGCGAGGCGAAGCTGCGTGCGGACGAATTGGACTGGCGCGTCGGGCAGTGCACGACGTCGCGCAGCTCGAGATCGTCGCGCAGGCGCTGCACCGCTTGTTCGCGGTGGTCGCCGCCGACGATTAGCAGCATCTGGGCACGGAACAGCGAGCGGATCCGCTGCTCGGTCGGAACGCTGGCGCCGAGCTCCAGCGAGTTCACGCGTGCGACTTCGTGCGAGCCGAGCACACGTGTTGGCTCGCTGCCGTGGGGGCGCGGGCCGTATGGACGGTTTTCCATCGAAGGTCTCCAAGCTTTTCGAGAGACCGGCGGGGGGAGACCCCGAACCGGACTGAGGCGAGAAGGAAGCGACGCCCGAAGGCTGCGGCGGCCAGTTGGCGCGCCAAGTCGCGGGGAATGGTGATGTCAGAGTTCTCGGTTCACTCGGCGTCGGGCGGCGCAGCGGCCCTTTCGGACTCCTTCGTTCGGGTCAGTTCCTTCTCTCGCGTGCGCTGCGCGAGATCGCGATCGGGCTGGATTCCCAGCCCAAGGAGATGAGCCTGTCGCAGCCACCAGAGAGCCGACATCACTGCTCGACGAGGTGACACGCGAGCGGGAAGGCCACGTGTGTGGCGAATCGTGTCGTAGGCCTGTTGGGCAGCCTTTCTCACCGTCTCGTTCGGGTCGTTCTCGGAGGACCAGTGGAGCGTCCGGTGACCGCGGCCCATCGGGTTGGCGCGCAGGTCGGCGATCGCGCGCACAAGGCAGAAGCGCCACACAGGGACGCGCTCGACGAAGTCCTCGTCGCTGCGCGCGCGACTCGCCCCGGCATTCTTGCGTTGTACCTCGGACAGGCGGTCGGTGAGACGCTCGAGACAGAACGATGCGAACTGTTCGCGCAGCGCCGTGAGGTCGGAATCGGTCTGCTGCTCGGTGCCGGCGAAGATGTGCACGACGGCGGCCATCATGTTCGGCAGGTGGTTCCACGGGCCCGGCGGCGGTTCCAAGGCCGGCTCTACCCAGAATCGCAGGTCGGTCGCGACGCACGCTGTGTTGAGCGCGCGCATGCCGAGCAGCAGTGGTTTGAGGCAGTGCCAGATGCTGCCGTGGCGCGCGAGCACGAGGCAGCAGTTGTCGAAGTGCAGCTGCGCGCTCCCGAAGGCCCTGGCCTCCGACGTGTCGCCGGGCTGCGTTGCAGCGTGGAATACCTGGCGCATGCGCGCGAGGTCTTCGCCGGCGAATGCGAGGGCCCGCTTCCTGATCACGGGCGGGCAGGACTGGGGATCGCCGTCGAACGTGATCCGGAAATACGTCAGCCAGAGGGCGCGCGTCTGCGGCGAGTCGTCGATCCCCGAACCGAAGTGGAAATCGAAATGATCGAAGAACGGCCGGAACGCGGCGCGAACCGAGGCGTCCGCTTTCTCGAAGGAGAGCGGGTGATGGCGATTGAATCGACCGAATGTGTTGAGGAACTCGCTGAAGACTCCGGTCGCCAGGGCCGGGAGTGTCCCGAGCGGTTCCGCGACGAAGTACGGAAACAGCCGTTCGAGAACCTGTGGGCCCTCGTACCAGATCCAGGTCCGGAGAGAACGCGGGTCCGACCACGAGATGCCGTCGACCCAGGTGACGGCGCCATTCTCGGCGGACATCCCCGTCGCGCAGCGGCAGATCAAGTCGGCGCCGGCCTCGCGCAGGCGATCGAGATCGATGACGCGTTCGAGATGGATGGCGCGGGTGTTCAGCAGGAGGGTCCGCGTCGCCGCGAAGAGCGGAGAGTCCTCGTCAAAGGTTCCCTTCCAGGCCTTGATCAAGGCGGCGGGCCAACCCGCCTTCACGGTCCGATTGAAGTCGGCCCCGTGTGCGAGGAACTCCGTGACGACGTTCCGCTGCTCGGTCTCGTCGATGCGCCAGCCGCGATCGACGCTCACGTCGCCCTTGTTGCCGACGTGAGTGATCGTTGTCCACGGGGGGAGGCCACCGCAAAGCGTGAGGAGTGTGACGAGCAAGGCGGCGTCGCGATCGCCGCCGACGCTCCCCCAGATCTCTTGGAACTGGCGCAGCTTGCACTCCGCGTCGTCGGACAGGTTCGCGGCGAGGCCTTGTTGGGGGGCGATGACGCGCAGCAAGATCGGCGCGAGCCAGGCGACGTCAGCCGCAGGCCAACCCGCGCCTCGCAGGCGACATTCGGCTTCGAGTCGACCCGCGTCACCAGGCGTGCGCCCGGGATCTACCGCGTCGGTCGGTGGCTTGGGTTTCGGCATCTGTTTCGGTCCTCTCTCGAAGGAGCTGACGTCCCTTGAACACTCGCCGATGGCGGCGGGTCGCGCTTGGGTGAAGCCCGCCGTGGGCTTCCGGAACGGGCCCCATGGGTGGGGGCCCAAGCATCGCGCGGATGGAACAGTGCCGATGCGCGCGGCGGGCGTCAAGGACCCCATCGCAAGGAGATGCGAGCGCATGCTGAGCCTGCCGCGGGAGTCGTAAGCACTCTGTAGAGCCCATCTGTTTGCCGCGATGCCGCGCGTCACGATCGTTGGAGTGACGGGTCGCGGCGAGCCGAGGTGCAATCTGCTTCGCGCGAGCTGGCAGCGAGCCGGCTCCCGGTACGCGAGTTCGCGGTGCGGCACGGTCTCTCGAAGTGGGCGGTGCTTGGCTGGAGGAAGCGGCAGCAGGAGCTCGAGCGGGGCGCGAGCCCCCCTGGTGCCTGTCGAGGTCGTGTCGCGTCAGCCGGCGGCGCCCCAGCCCCTCGGCGGCTTTGAGGTGGTGCTGGGCGACGGCGTTACGGTGCGGGTGCCGCTGGGCGTCGCGACGGACGAACCGCTGTGCGTCGCGGGAACCCCGGCCCGTGCGGGCGCTCCTCGCCGTCCCCTCCCGGCGCCCGCGCGAACCCGAGTGTGCAACGAATTGTGCAATGGCCGCGGTCACAACCTGACACAACCTGGCACGACCTGGCACAACCGCGAGCGCGCCGGAACGCCCCAAGCCCCGCCCCGTGGCACACATAGACACTCCCTGGCACAACCTGGCACAACCTGGCACAACCACCGCATCACGGTTCGAGTCCTGCAGGACCCAGAACGTAGACCCTCGCGGTCGGCCGAGAATCGGCTTTTTGGACGCGATCTGAGTTTCGGCGGCGGCGAGTGTGCAACGGAGTGTGCAATTGGTCGGGCCATGCGGGGGCACGACCTGGCACGGCCTGGCACAACCTGGCACGGGTCCGACCGGGAGCTGGGTCCTGCGAGTTCGCGGTTCGTCACGCGAGGCACGCGCGGCGGTGCTCGACCCCGGCTGCGGGGCGCGACTTGGCACAGCGTGGCACGACCTGGCACGACGTGGCACGGTCCGAGGCACGAGGTGGGTCCTGCGACGATCCCGCGCGATCCTGCAGGATCCATGTCGGTTCCGAAAAGTCTGGCCGGAGGTGTTCGGGAAGCTCGGCCGGTGCGCAGCGCAGGGAAGCCGGCTGCGTCTACGGTTCGCGGCGCGGCACTCCGTTCTGCATCCAGATGCGACCCTCGACGGGATCGAGCATCGTCGTGACCTCTTGCTTGCTCATGGTGCGGACGATGGCGAGCGCACGGACCTGGGTCTCGGGGAATCGTGCGGCGAGGACCCACGCGCACCCAAGCAGAGTCGCACCGCGGGTCACCACGTCATCCACGATCGTGATTCTCGTCGGGGGCTGGACCAAGACCTCGGCGCACCGGAGCGTCGCTTCGTGCTGCTCTGGTCCTGGTCGGTCCGCACCCTTGCGCATCAGGGCGCTCTTCTTCACGGCCGTGTGGCGCTCGAGCAGTTCCTCCACGCTGGCGCACAGCCTGTGCGCCGCGAGCACCGTGCAGATCCGTCGCGCCGGCCACGCGGAGTCCTTCGTCTTGAACGGCGCGCTGCGAGGAGCCGGAACCAGGACGACGTCGTCGCCCAGGAAGTGGCGGAACATGCCGCCGCGGACAGCCTCTTCGAACCGCACTCCGATTCGGGCGATGTACTCCGGCAAGCAGTTCTTGATGTTCGCGACCGCCTCGGCCGAACGGCGCGATGGCTCTTCCACACCATCGGGGCTGTAGACCAGCAGTGCGGCGAAGCGCAGTTCAGAAGGGGATCTGGCTGACGGCCCCACGCGGCCCCTGCGGAAGTTGCTCGATCAGAGTGACCAGCGACTCGTCGGTGAGAACCTCGGCCCCGTATCGCTCGAACTCGCGCGGAAACTCCAGGTCAGCGGCGTCGAAGAGTGACTTGGCGAGGAAGAGCGGGCGCCCGAGTCGGATCGCCTCCCACCCCTGATGCAGGGACCCGCTCCCATCCTTGGCCTCGATGATCACCGTCGCGTCGGACAGAAGCGCCATCAACCGATTGCGCATCGGGAACGCGTGCTTGCCGACTTTCGTGCCGCTCGGAAACTGCGTCACGGCGAGGTGGTCGCGCATGATCTCCTGCTGCAGTTCACGGTTCTTGGTCGGGAAGCACTGGTCCAACGGCGTGCCGAGCACGGCGATGGTCCGCCCGCCATGTCTCATCGCGCCAAGATGGGCAGCGGTATCGACACCGTCGGCCAGCCCGCTCATGACGACCACACCCTGCTTCACGAGCAGGCGCGCCAACTTGTCGGCACGTGCGAGTCCGGCGGGCGTTGCTTCGCGCGACCCGACGATCGAAACCGCGGGGCCGGACCGGAGCAGGCCGCTGTCGCCGGCCACGAAGAGCTCCTTGGGCGCGTGCTTCTGCTCGGCCTCGTTCAGCGGTCGCAGCAGGTCCTCGGGCGTCAAGCGAGCGAAGTTCATGGCTCCGCGGGTGACGTTACTTGGTCGGGTGCGACCGGCAAGCAGGTGATGCTGGTGCGCCGCCGACCCGCTCGATGAACGCCGAGGGCTTCGACCTCCAGCGGGCAACGAATCGTGAAATGGCCGCGGTCACACCAGGACCCAACCCTTCCCACGCCTCACGGCGGCAACAACGCGCGGAAGCCCGGGTCGTCGCGGAGCACGTCGAGGTCGGTTTCGGTGATGGCGTGCGTGCGGAGGTCTTCGTCCATTCCGCACGCGATCGTGACCTGCTCGAGCGCCTCTTGCGTGGCGCCGGAGAGTGCGAGGTAGCAGCCGAGGTTGTAGTGGCCGATCGCGGAGCGCGGGTCGATCTCGATCAGGCGGCGCATGCACTGGATCGCGGCGGGGAGGTCGTCGAGGCGGCGGCGGCAGCGACCTTCGGTGACGAGGCGCCACTCGGGGTCGTGTTCGAAGTAGGCGATCTCGTCGAGGGCGTCGAGAGCTTCCGCGTAGCGCGCGAGATCGACCAGGGCTCGGATGCGGAGGAGGAGCGCGATCGGTCGCGCGCTGGGCGCCTCCATCAGGGGCGCCATGCGTCCGAGCGCGTGCTCGGGGCAACCGAGGTCGAGCCAGCCCTCGACTTCGACGGCCAGCCGTTCGTGGGCCTTTTGGACCTTCACGGCGCGGAGTGTGGCGCGGCGGGCCACGCGGGGCAACGCATTCGCGCGTCGCTACCAGGCGTGGAAGGCGCGCGCGGCGGCCAGGATCGCCTCGATCGGTTCGTGCAGACGGTGGTCGCCGCCCGGCACGACGAACAGGCTCTTGCGCGTGCGGAGCCGCGCGACGAACTCCTCGCTCGCCGCCAGCGGTACCGCGTCATCGAGTTCGCCGTGGGCGACGAAGGTCGGCGCTTCGATCGACGGGGCGAGCAGCGACTCGTCGTGACGCGCAAGGTCGTCGGTCATGCGCGGACCAAAGTCGACGACGCCGGAGTGGTATTCGAGGCGGATGCGGCCGTCGATCAGGGTGCGCGCGCGCATGTGCGGCAGGAAGCGCAACGCCGGGGCGAGCAGCACGAGACCCTCGACGAGTTCGCTCCGACGCGCGGCGATCCACGCTGCCACCAGCCCGCCGAGCGAAGAGCCGACGAGCCAGGATCGTCCCGCGCGCGCGAGCACCGCGAGCGTGTCCTCGATCAGGTCGGTCAAGGTCGTGTCGGCAAGGGCCTGGCTCGACTCGCCGTGCCCGCGGAAGTCGAAGCGCCACGCCTCACGACCGAGGCTCGCGGCGTGCGCGAACAGCGCGTCGCTCTTGATGCTCTCGCGCACCGATCCCAGGCCGTGCAACCACACGAGGCCCGGCGTCCGTCCCGCGAGCCGATCCGCAACGACGCGATGACCGCCGGCCGGCGCGAACTCGATCCGTTGCAGGGAACCGGTCATCGAGCGGCGCGCGCGACGTCAGTTCTGCACGGCGAACCAACCGGTTTCGCCGACGACGCCGTAGCCGCCGCCGTCCGAGGCGACGATCCGCAACACCGCGCGCTGCTGCGCGCCGGCGCCGATCCGATCGGCGACGGAGTGCCAGTGGAAGACGTGGCCGAGTCCCGGCGCGGGCGTGGAGTTCTTCGCTTGGACGTAGCCGCCGCCGTTCGCCGGCGTCGCGATGAACCAGTGAGCGCCGTCGACGGTCCACACCGCGGCGACGGAGCAGATGTCCGCATCGGCGTCCGCGAGGGAGTACGGCACCTCGATCACGCCGCCGGCGACGCCGACGGGCGACAACACGGCGCCCACCGTCGGACGGCTGTTGGCCGTGATCTTGTCGAGCCACAGGCGCGCCTGATGGGTCACGCCGGTCCGGCGCGCTCCCGCGATCAACGCGAAGTGGTCGTAGCCCGGACCGCTGAACACGAAGTGCGAGACGAGGTGCGGCCACGAACCGGGGCTGCCGACGGCGCTCGACACGTCGACCAGGCCGTCGTTGCCGCCGCCCGCGACGTCGCCCGCGATCGAGAAGTAGCGCGCGGAACTCGCCGGCGGTGCGTTGCCGAGTTCGTCGATCAGCGTGCTGCGTCCCGGGATCAGGTCGGCGAGGCCCTGGACGAACCGCGCGTCGCTGGTGTACGTCGCCGCGAGGATCGCCTCGAAGCGGAGCGCAACGACCGGCGCACCGTCGTTCGGCGTGGCGAGGAGGACGACGCGGTCGACGAACTCCACGAGCGGGCGATCACCCTCGCGGTAGTCGGCGCGCGACGGATCGGCGTGCGCGCGTTCGAGGGCCCAGCGCAGCACGAGACCGCCGCCGCCGTGCGCGATCGCGTCGCAGCGGAAGCCCGGCGCGATCCGGCGTGCGAGCAGGTCGTACAGCCGATTGCCGTTCTCGCGGATCGCGCGCCCGGCCGCGTAACGGAACACGACGATGTTGTCGAAGTCGCCGTTGAGACCCTCGGTCGCGTCCTGCGGGAGGAGCGCGTCGTCGCCGGCGAGCAGCAGCGCGTCGCCGAACACGCCGGGGACGACGAGGAGGTTCCGCGACGGGACGCCGGCGAAGAAACCGTCGAGCGTGCCGCGACCGATGCGGAACGCGCGCGGGCCGTCGACCGTCTCCACCGGCAGTTCGCCGACGAACCGTGCGAGCATCGGCGACGACGGGTCGACCAGTTCCGCGCCCGGCAGCGTGAGCGCGCGCAGCTCGCGATGCATGCAGAAGCAGGTGCCGAGGACGTCGACTTGCATCGTGACGAGGTTGCGTTCGACGTCGCGATCGATCGCGTCGTGCAGGCGCAGGTCGCGCGCGGGATCGGTCGCGAAGGACCAGGCCGCGATGTCGAGTTCGTTCCAGACCGCGCCCGCGCTGATCTCGTAGGCGCTCGCGTATTCGGCGGTGAATGCGGCCGGCAGGGCCAGATCGAGACCGCGGGGCTCGAGTTCGAAGCTCTGCACGACGCTCGGTAGGCGCGGATCGCCGTAGCGCACCTGGATCGCGATCTCGACGTCCTGCGCGAGCGCGCCCGCCGGAACGACCAACCGGACCCTCGCGTGCAGGTCCGACGCGCGCGCCGGGGCGACGGTGCCGCCGGCGGCGCCGATCGTCGCCCGCGCCAGGAGCCGACGACCCTCGAGAGGTTCGATGCCGGAGGTCCGCTCGATGCGCGCGCACGCGAGCGGGACGATCAGGACGAGGAGGGCGAGGCGAGCTGGGCTGGACCGCATGGGCGATGGGTCGTGCCGTCCGTCGACCACGGAACGGCGCGAACCATAGCTCGCTCGATCCCCGCGCAACGCGGAAGGGAGCTTTTCCGGGACGTCGCCGGGCGCGTCGGCCGGCAAACGTCGTGGAATCAGACTATCCGCTCGACCGAGTCGATGCGGTAGCGGCGCGGGTTGTCCTGGTTGTCGAAGATGACCTCGTCGCCGGGGTGCTTGCTGACCATCGCGATGCCGAGCGTGGCCTTGTAGTTCACCACGTCATCGGCGGAGTCCCAGGGGCCGAGCAGTCGGTAGGTGACCGTCATGCCTTCGTCGAGCCAGGTCACCTTGACCTTCGTGCCGG
>JACRLW010000060.1 GCA_016235155.1 Planctomycetota bacterium | reverse complement strand
CCGCGCGCCGGGCTCGACGACGTCCGGCGCGAGGTCGCTACCATGCGCGAGGTCATCGATGCGAGACGCGATGAAAGCCGTGATGAGCCAGATCCCCGAACACATCCTCGAGTGGCGCCGGCAGACGGACGCCGGGCGGAGGGACGAGGTCTGGGAGGGGGTTCTGCACATGGCGCCTGATCCGACCATCCCTCACCAGGAACTCGGCGGCGAACTGCTCCACTGGCTGAAGCTCCACTGGGCCCGTGGGCAGAGTCGGCGAGTGTTGACCGAGGTCGACGTCAGCCGTCCGGGGATCCCCAACTGGACGAAGGACTTCCGCTGCCCGGACCTCGTCGTCCTGACCGGCGACGATCGGGCGATCGACCGCGTCACGCACTTCGAAGGCGGCCCGTCGGTCGTGATCGAGATCCGATCCCCGAGCGACGAGAGCTACGACAAGCTGCCCTTCTATGCGGCGATCGGGTGCAAGGAGATCTGGATCGTCGACCGCGATTCGCGCGCGAGCGAGATCTACGCGGTCGATGACGGCGAGGCGGTCCGCAAACCGGCCGACGCCGACGGTTGGCTCGCGAGCTGCATCGGCGTCGAGTTGCGCACCGAGTCGCGCAAGCTCGAGATCCGGCTGGCGGGCGACGATGCCTCGCGCGCCGCGCTGCCCTGACCGGCGCGCGCGGTCAGAGACCACGCACGCTGCGCACGTTGGTCGTCGGGAACGGCGGCTCGGTGAGCGAGGTGGGGTCGACGATCACCGCTTGGAAGTGCAGGACACCCGCGCCGAAGTCCGGGATCTGCCAGCGCGCGCAACCCGACAGCGCGTTGAAGCCGATCGCGTCCGGCCAGGTCCAGAGCTCCGCGAACCGCGCGCCGATGCCGAGGCTGACGATTCCGTTCAGCACGCTCGCCGAGTTGCTCGGGCTGAAGCACAACAGCGCCATCGATCGCGACGACGAACTGCCGCGCGACGCGATCATCGGGAAGCCGGCGAACGTCACGCCCGTCGCTCCGAGCGAGCGCGTCGTGGCACGCGTCAACGAGACGCTGAACGGGGTGCTCACGCGGTTGCCGTTGCGGAGGGTCACCGTGTAGTTGGTCGGGATGAGACCCTGGGGCGGGTGCAGTTCGATCCGATCGTCGTCGACGATGCTGAACCAGCCGTCGCCCCAGGTGGTCGAACTGCTGCTCGTGATCACGTACGAGCCGAAGTCGATGCGGTCGACGCCGCTGAGGACGTCGCCGTCGATCACGAACGGCTCGTCGGTCAGATTGGGCAGGCTCGCCGGCGAGTGCGCATGGATGCGCGGACACACGCGGTTGAACGCCGGCAGCCCGTAGTTCGGGAAGAGGTCGTGCGCCGGCCACGAGGTGACCGCATCGGCGAGCTGGTTGAGCGACTCGCGGTTGGCGTTGGAGTTCGACTTGCCGTCGAAGACCGCGATGGTGACGCCGTCCGAACGGTGGATGAGCTCCGTCGACGAACCCCAGAGCTGGCCGTTCTTGCCGTAGGCGGTCACGCCGTTGCCGCGGACGGCGCGCGTGTCGAAGCCGACGGGGTTCGCGCCGCCGAGCGGCGACTCGTCCTCGAGCATCCGGTCGACGGTCTGCTGCGTGAACATGCCGCCGTCGCAGGCGAGGTCGAAGGCGCCGGAGAACAGGCGCACGCAGTCGACGGGCGACGTGACGACGCCGCCGGCCGCCGCGCGTCGCGTGAGGTTCTCGTCGCCGCCGCCGCCGAACTGCACAGGCACGATGCGGCGATCGGTGTAGAGCTCGCTCGGCGTGATCTCGAGTTGACGGTTGCGGTACTCGACCTCGCCCGCGTGCAGGTTCGCGCGCTCGTTCGGGCCGACCCAGATCCGCGTGATGCCCATCGGCGCCGCGAGATCCTCGCGGAGGAAGCGCTCGTAAGTCTTGTTCGATGCCTGCTCGATCACCGTGCCCAGGAGGTAGTAGCCGAGATTCGAGTAGAGGGCACTCGTGTTCGGCGCGGCATGGAACGGGTTGTTCGCGCGAGTCCACAGCGCCGTCTGCCAGTTGTTGATCGGCAGGGTCGGGCTGCCCGGGTTCAACCAGTTCGCGACGGTCCAACTCGTGTTGTCGGCCTGCAGCCCCGAGAGGTGCGCGATCAGGTGCCAGACGCGGATCTGGTTGAAGCGCGTGTCCGTCGACACGAGCCCGACGTAGGCGCCGGCGAACGTGTTCTCCGTGATCGTCCCGCCGCGCTGGATGAGCAGATGCGTCATCAGCCCTGAGACGGGCTTGCTCACGCTCGCGATGCGGAACAGGCTCGTCGGCTGGGTCAGCGGATAGCCCGACTCGCCGAGCGTGTAGCCGCGCGCGAAGACGAGGCGGCCGTCCTTGCTGATCGCGATCGCCGACGAACGGATGCCGCGCGCGCGGACGTGGTCCTCCATGTACTGGTCGAAGGCGTCGAGGCCGGTCACCGCGAGGCCGCTGCGCGACAGCGACTTCGCGAGCGGACGATCGCGCGTCGCGAAGACGACGTGGAATCGAGCGGCTCCGCCGGTGCCGGTGGCCTGGACGTCGATCGGATACCAGCCGCTCGGCCGGCGCGTCGTGATTTCGCTCTCCAGTTGCGCCTTCGTGAGGCCGGGCAGGGTGAGGAAGCCGCCGAGCGAGTCGTCGTGCCAGATCTGGCTGATCGCTCCGCCCGGCATGGTCTGCGCCGACGCCAGGCGACCGAAGCCGTCGACGCGCGCGTTGAAGTCCGCCGCGTAGCCGCTCGCCGTGCTCGACGCCCAGCACCAGCCGTCCTCGTCCGGGTTCTCCTCCCAGATGCCGGCGAAGCGCGGGGTCGTCGACGTGCCGCGCACCGACACGCACTTGATGCGATGGTCGTTGTCGTAGGCCCAGGTGTTCTTCGCGACGAGCGACGACAGGTAGAGCTCGATCTCCTCGACCGCCGTCACCCCGTCGGCGACCCAGATCCCCGCATACACGATGTCGGTGCCGCTGCCCGCGGTGGTGACGAGCAGGGGCCTCCGGCCTGCGGTCCGCTGCTGCGTGCGCCAGGTCTCGTACTGCGCGGCGGTCACGCCGTGCACGCCGGTGTAGCCCGCGCCGCTGCGCCGGATCCACACCGCCGAGTAGCGCGCCGACGCGAGCCCCCCGGCGACCGACAGCGAGATCGGGCGGTAACCCTGTCCCGACAGCGACGTGAACGAGTTCTGGTGCGAGGTCGGCGTCGCGTCGAGGTACGTGACGACGTCGGGCACGAACTGGGCGGGCGTCGCGACGGCGAGCGCGAGCAGGGCGAAGGCGGAGCGGATGGTCATGGCGAGGTCCGGGCGGCATGCCCGTCCCCACCGTGATCAGGAGCCGCGCGCGGATGTGACCGGGAATCCTCTGTGGTGAACGGCGCGGCCGAGACCCGCGATCACCGCGGCAGTCCCACCATCGCCGCTCGCGCCATCTCTGCGGCCTGCGTGCCCGGGTGCGCGGCAATGAACTTCTCGAGCGCGTCGCGGAGCTTGCGCCGCTCGGAGTCGCGCGACAGGTCGAAGCGCTTGCGGATCGCGGCGAGCTGGAGCTGGACGTCGAGCTCGGCCTTGATCAGCTTGCTCTTCTGCATGCGCAAGAGGTGGTCGGCCGCGAGGCGCCCGGGTTCGAGAGCGCCGAACTCCTCGGTGATCGTCTTCAGCGCGTCGCGCGCGGCGACGAGGTCCTCGGCCTTCTGCCAGCGTTCGACGCCGGCGACGGCCCGCGCCGTCTCGCGCACGAGCGCCTCGCGCGCCCGCGATAGCGCGGCGATCTCGATCGGTTCGAGGCCTTCCTGCGCTTCCAGTCGCGTGAGCGCCTGATCGAAGACGTCGCGGCGCCGGTCGGCCCACGCGTCGTTCGCGGCGCGGAACCGCATCGCGTCCGGCAGAGGCTTCAGCTTGCCGACCTCCGCGTAGCGATGCGGCGCCGACAGCGACAGGACGGCGAGCGCCGTCGTGCAGATGCGCCCGCCGTCCTCGCCCCAGACGTCGATCGGGTCCCAGGAACCGGCGAAGTTGCCGTCGTCGCGTTGGTTGGGCAGGAGCGCGCCGTGGAGCGCTTTCGCCCACGCCTGCCAGTGTTCCTCGCCGGCCTGCCGCATCGCCGTGGCGCCCCAGTACCACGCGTAGAGATCGATCGCGCCGTCCTGGACGGACCAACGCGGCTTCTTCCCCATGACGAGGCGGATCTGCCCGCTCAGGTTCTCGCGCGAGACCGGATCGCCGCCGAGCAGGATCTCCACGGCGACGGCCGCGGCGGTCAGGACCTCGTTCATCTCCCGCGGGAACTGCTTCGAGTGCTCGCCGGCGCGCCGCGACGACCACCCGCCGCGTTCCGAGTACCCCGTGCGGCAGGTCCCCGGATCGGTCATGGAATCGATGTAGAGCTCGCCGAGCCGCAGCGCCTCGGAATCGACGACGATGCCGAAGTCCTGCGCGGTGACCAGCGCGGTCAGGGCCCAGGCGGTCACCGACACGTCGTTCTCGTTGTCGCGCGGCTGATAGCGCCAGGCCGCGCCCGGATTGCGATGGTGCTCGACGTAGGCGATCGCCTTCTCCGCCGCCGGCCGCAGCGCCGCGTCGCCCGACAGCCCGTAGGCCTCGAGCAGCGCGAGCGTCGCGGAGAGATGGAAGTACATGAACTCGTTGGAGGCGTCCGTCCCGATGCGTCCGTTGCCCGTCTGTTGGCGGACGGGCCAGGTGACGCCGCGCCGCACGCGCGCCGCGTGCCGACCTTGGATCGGTGTCTGGCCGTCGGCGAGGAACGCGAGCAGGGCAAGCCCGGTGACGCCGACGTCGTGCGACGGGTTGCCGGGTCCGTCGCAGGGTGTTCCGTCCGGGTCGAGCAAGTTGAAGTCGTCGGAGTCCCAGCGACCGTCGCGACGTCCCGATCCGCGAGCTTCGCGCGGCCCGTCGCGCGGAGTTCGTACTTCGGCGGGATCAATGGGTCCGGGGACGCCGGCTGCTGTGCCCGGCCCGGATCGGCGAGCGACGAGACGAGTGCTGCGAACGCGGCGACCAGGATGGTTCTCATGACGGCGTCGTGACTCCGCTCGACATTGGAACCGATCCGCTGCACGTTGGCGAACCACGCGATGACACCTGCCTCGATCGCCGGCGCGGCCACGACCCGCACCCGCTGCCTGCGCTGCCTGCGCACGGCGGCGCACTGCGTCTGCGCCGATCTGCCGCTCGTCGCGCATCGGACGGAGATCGTGGTCCTCCAGCACCCTCGCGAGCGCTTCCACCCGGTGGGCACCGCGCCGCTCGCGCGCTTCGGATTGGCGCGTTGCCGTCTCGTCGTCGCGCCGGGCGGGCTCGCGCGCGCGCTCGACGTCGCGGCGATCGACGCACGCGGTACGGCGCTCCTCTATCCGGGCGAGGATGCGATCGAGATCGGCGCGGTGCCGGAGTCGGAGCGTCCCGCGCGGCTGATCGTGCTCGACGGCACCTGGCCGCAGAGCAAGCGCCTGTACGCCGCCAACCCCTGGCTTCACGCGTTGCCGCGGCTGCGCCTCGCGCCGGATCGACCGAGCGCGTGGCGCGTGCGTCTCCCGCCCCGGCCCGAGTGCCTGTCGACGATCGAGTCGATCGTCCAGGCGCTGCGCGTCCTCGAACCCGACACGCCGGGGCTCCACGCCGGACTCGACGCCCTGCTCGACGCGTTCCATCGCATGAACGAACGCACGGTCGCGTTCATGCGCGCCGCGACCCGCACGCCCCGCCATCTGCGCCCGCGGCAGCGCGAGTCACGCAGGCTCCCGCACGAGCTGTTCGCGCCGCGCCTGCTCGTCGTCCACGGCGAAGTGCCGGCGACTGGCGATGCACGCGAGGTCCTGCACTGGGTCGCGGCGCACGTCGACGGCGACGATCGCTTCGAGTCGATCGTGCGATCCACGTCCTGCCCACCGAGCGCAGGTCAGCTCGCGCACATCGGCGTCGACGCGCTCGACGTCGCGCGCGGCGAGTCGCATGCGGCGTCGTGCGCGCGCTTCGCCGCGTTCGCCGGCGACGGCGCCGTGCTCGCCGCGTGGAACGCACGCACGCTCGCGATCGCGCGCGAGCTGCTGGGACGGCGCGAACCGTGCGTCCTGCTGAAGGCCGCCTACACCAATCTCCGCGGCGGGCGTTGCGGACACCTCGCCGACGTGACGCGCACCGAGGGACTCGAGCCGGTGGTGCTGCCGTTCCGCGGCCGCGCCGCGGTCACCACCGGTCAGGCGGTCGCGGTCGCGCGCTGGTTGCGCGGCCGCGATCACGCGCGGTGAGCCGTCACCCCTTGTTGCGCAGCGGTCCCCAGGCGTCCGGATGGGACGGCGCCGCGTCGGGAGCGAGGACCGCGAGCCAGCGTGCGCACTGCGCACGGACGCGTTCGACGTCCTGGTCCTCGCGCCGCGGGAACTGCCGGTCGGCCATCGCGAGCGCGTCGCGCAGCACGTTTGCGGCACCGGCGTCGTCATGCCCGGAGTGACGCTCGGCCATCGTGCGCAGCGAGGTCGCGAGGGCCGCGATGGTCAGGTTCTTCTGAACCTCGCCATCGACGACAGGATCCGCGTCGCCGGCTACGGCGAACGACGCGGTCGCGTCGAGGGTGCGCCGCGCGCCGCGCGCGACGTCGAAGAACGACAGACTCGCCCGGATCGGAAGCTCGCCGGCCGCGGCGGAGGACGCGCGCCTCCGGACCGACGCGAGCACGACCTGGGTCGTGCCGGCGTTCAGATCGTCGAGGCGCACGCGCAGGGTCTCGCCGTCGGATCGCGGCGTGTAGCCGTAGACGTGTTCGAGTTCGAGGCCCGCGGGCCAGTGCAGCGTGAGTTCGACGTCGCGCGCCACCGGCGCGAGCAGCGACTGCGCCTCGCGCTCGAAGACCTTGGCGATGTCGTCGTCGTCGCCGATGAAGTGCGCGAGACCATGACCGCCTTCGGCCAGGCGTGCGAGCAGTGCGCGGTCGATCTCGACCCCGCAGCCGATCGTCGAGATGTCGATCCCCCGTCCGCTGCGCCCCTGGTGCTCCTTGCTGATGCGGACGATCGCTTCGGGGTCGGTGATCCCGACGTTCGCCATGCCGTCGGTGAAGAGGATGATGCGCGCGGTGCGCTCCTCACCGGCCGAAGTCCCGAGCTGGCGGAGTCCGAGTTCGACGCCGGCGCAGAGGTTGGTCGAGCCGCCGCTCGTCAGACTCGAGACGGCCTCGCGCAGGCGGGCACGGTCGGAATCGTCCGCGAGGGGCAACACGGTCCGCGCCGTATCGCCGAACGCGATCAACGCGACGCGATCCCCCGGTCGCAGGCGCTCGACGAAGCGCAGGATCGCCTCGCGCACGCGTTCCAGCTTGCCGGCCGCCGCCATCGAGCCCGAGCAGTCGACGACCAGCGCGAGGTCCGCCGCCGGCAGGTGCGCGAGGTCGTTCGCGCGGGTCGTCGCGAGCCCGACCTGCACGACACCTGGTTCACCGATGCGTGACGAGCCGAGGCGGAGTTCGAGCGCCACGCTCTCGCCCGCGCGTGGCATGGCGAGACCGTGACGATGCCAGTTCACGAAATGCTCGACGCGGATCTCGTCCGGCGCGGGCAACCGCCCCATCGCCGCGAGTGCCTTGCTTCGGCTCGCGCTCGCGGACGAAGTGCCGTCCTGTGCGCGAAGCGCAGTGATCGGCGCCAGCGCGAGGAGGAACAGGAGCGGGTCGGGGAGGCAACGGCGACGCGGCGCGGCGATCGGCATGGTCGTGAACCTGGACCCATCGCGACGGAGGGCGCGAACGGGACGGGGCCGGTCGACGAACGACGGCGCACGAACCCTCCCGCTCACGCGTCGAGCAGTCGGCGATAGTCCGCGGGCCCGGCGACCCAGCGCTTGCGGCAATAGTCGCAGGTGACGGCGAGATCCTCGCCGCGCACCAGCAGTGCGCGCAGGTCGTCGGCGCCGAGCGCCGCGACCGAGGCGATCACCTTCTCCAGCGTGCAGACGCAACCGAAGCGCACGGTCGAGTCGCCGAGCTGCGTGTGGATCTCGCCCTCGACGATCGCGCCGAGCACCTGTGCCGGATCGCCGTTCGCCGCGGCGAGCAGCGACTCGAAGGGATCCAAGGCGCCGATGCGCGCACGCATCCGCTCGAGCGGCGGCTCGGTCAACTCGGGGAGGAGCTGCACGACGAAGCCGCCCGCGGCGACGACGGCGCCATCGCGGATCGTGCACGAAAGGCGCAGCATGGTCGTCACCTGCTCCGACTGCAGGAAGTAGCGATGAAGGGCCCGCTCGACGCTGTCGTCGTCGCGCGTCTCGATCACGCCGTGGTGACCCTTGCCCGGACGCAGCACGCGGACGACCTCGAAGATGCCGCCCTTCCTCACGAACGCGCCGAGCACGTCGTCGCCGACCTGCGCGAGGCCGCGCGTCAGACCATCGGGATGCGCGTCGGTGACCAGCCGCCCACCGCCGGGGTCGGTGTAGAGCGCCTGCACGCGGTTGCCGGGCGCCATCGTCTCCCGCACGAGCACCGCGGCGCAGGCGAGCTCGCCGAGCGTGCGCGCCGTGACGCCGCTCACGCCCTGCGCCTCGATCAACGCGGAGACGGTGTCGGTCGCGCGCAGCGCCAGCACGCGAAAGGCGCCGTCGTCGGTCATCGCGCGGATCACGTGGTCGGAAGAGGCAGTCATCGTGAGGTCGGTCCGAGCAGCGACGTGACGAGGCCCGGCCACGCGATCACGATCACCAGGGCGACGAGCTGGATGGCGATGAACGGGATCACGCCCCTGTAGATCGTGGAGGTTGGGATCTCCGCCGGCGTGACGCCTCGCAGGTAGAACAGCGCGAAGCCGAAGGGCGGGGTGAGGAAGCTGGTCTGGAGGTTCATCGCGAGCATCACGCCGAACCACACCAGCTCGGCGCCCTCGATGCCGAGCGCCTTCACCGCCGGCATCAGCATCGGCAGCACGATGAACGCGATCTCGAAGAAGTCGATGAAGAAGCCGAGCGCGAACACCGCGAGGTTGGCGACGACGATCAGCCCCCACCAGCCGCCCGGCAGGTTGGTCAGCAGTCCCTCGATCCAGAGGTCGCCGTGCAGGCCGCGGAAGACCAGCGTGAACGCCGTCGATCCGATCAGCAGGAACATCACCATCGCGGTGATGCGCAGCGTCGATTCGATCGTCCCGCGCAGGGTCGCGCGATCGAGGCGCCTCGCGAGCACGGCGAGAAGCGTCGCGCCGAACGCTCCGAGCGCGCCGGCCTCGGTCGGCGTCGCAACGCCGCCGAAGATGCTGCCGAGGACGACCAGCACGAGCGCCAGCGGCGGCACCATCACCCTCAGCACTTCGCGCCCGAGGTGCGGCACGGCGTCGCGCTCGGCGCGGGGGATCGCGGGCGCGCACGCCGGTCGTCGCCATGCCACGATCAAGACGTGGATCGCGAACAACCCGGCGAGCAGGAGGCCGGGGAACATCGCGCCCTTGAACAGTTCGCCGACGCTCACCCCCAACTGATCGCCGAGCACGACCAGCACGACGCTCGGCGGGATGATCTGCCCGAGCGTGCCCGACGCGCAGATCACGCCGGTCGCGAGCCGCGGGTCGTAGCCGTACCGCTGCATGATGATCGGCAGCGAGATCATTCCCATCGCGACGACCGACGCGCCGACGACGCCGGTCGCCGCCGCGAGCAGCGTGCCGACGAACACCACCGCGAGCGCGAGCCCGCCCCGCAGCGGACCGAACAACAGGCCGATCGTGCGCAGCAGGTCCTCCGCGAGGCGACTGCGCTCGAGCATCGTGCCCATGAACACGAAGTAGGGCACCGCGAGCAGGACCGGGTTCGCCATCACGCCGAACACGCGCTCGGGGAACAACGCGAGGTACTGCGCGCCGAAGTGTCCGCTCCACACTCCAAGCACGGCGAACGCGAGCGAGACCCCGGCGAGCGTGAAGGCGACCGGATAGCCGACGAAGATCAGCAGGAAGACGGCCGCGAACATCAGCGGCCCGAGAGCGTCATGCGGCATGCGGCGGCGCTCCTTCGCCGCAAGAGCCGCGCAACACGGCGAGGTTCCGGATCGCCTCGGCCAGCCCCTGCAGGCCGAGCAGCACGAACGCGAGCGGCACCACGAGCTTCAGCGGCCAGCGCGGCAAGCCGCCGGGATCCGGCGAACCCTCCCAGACCGCGATCGACTCCGCGGCGAACGGCACGGCGAACCAGACTGCGAACGCGCAGAACGGCACGACGAAGAGCAAGGCGCCGAGCGCGTCGATCCACGCGCGCCCGCGCTCGGGGAGGCCGCCGTAGAGGACGTCGACGCGGACGTGTTCACCGCGCTTCAGCACGTGCGGTGCTCCGAGCATGAACACGAGCGCGAAGAGGTACCACTGCATCTCGAGCATCGCGTTCGAGGCGAGCCGCAGCCCGAGGTCGCGCTCCGCCCAACGTCCGACGGCGTTGTACGAGCCGAGCAGCACCATCACCGCGAGCAGCCCGCCGACGAGGCGCGCGGTCCACGCGTTGAGGGCGTCGATCGCCCGCGCGAACCGCATGAGGAGACGCATCGCGGCGGCACGTTAGCATCCGTCGCGATGCCAGGCGAAGGTCCGCTGCAAGCCGCGCTGATGCAGGTGCATGTCGAGCTCGACGCGCTGTTCCTCGTCCACCAGCGCGCGCTGCTCGACCGCGACGTCCCGCGCGCGCGCGACGCGTTCGCCCGCTTCCGCGACGTCCTGCTCCGCCACGCCGACGACGAGGAAGCCGTCGTGCTCCCGCTCTACGCCGCGTGCGGCGGCGACGCGACCGACAGCCCGTCGGCGCAGTTCCGGCTCGAGCACGACAAACTGCGCCGCTTCCTCGACGAACTCGGCCCGCGCCTCGACGCGCTCACGCCGCCGATCGACGACTCGGAGCTCCTCGCGATCCTCGACCGCGAGGGCTGGTTCAAGAACCTCCTCCTCCACCACGACCTGCGCGAACGCAACGCGCTGTATCGGCTCTTGAGTTCGCTCTGCGACGAAGCCGCGCAGCGCGCCGCCCTCGCGCGGATCGCGCGCCGCTGATCCGGGCTCAGGCCTTGCGAATCGCCAGGGCGCCGTCGGTCCGCACGTACCAGCTCAGGCGCAAGGCCCGCGTGCAGGCCTCGAGCGCGTGCTCGAGGCTCGTGATGCGCAGATCTTGCGGCACCTCGCAGCTCCGCCACGCCGCCACATCGACGCCCTTGCCCGAGGGCAGGATCACCCGCAGGTCGGGCAGCTCCTGGATGCGGTCGAGCACGCCGCCGAAGTCGACGGGCATCGCCTTGACCGCACTGCGCTCGAGCCGATCGAAGGTCTTCTCCGAAGGCGCGTCGCTCTCGCGACGGCAGCGCTTCAGTCCGCCCTGCTCCTCGACCGTGCGTACGAAGAGCCGCAGCTTCTTCGCGAGGCTCTCGCCGACGACGAGACCGGGCGAAGTCCGCAGGTCCGACGCATCCAGGGCGACCCACTCGATGCGCACGCTGTCGCCGGGGCGATGCACGACCACCAAGAACAACGACCAGAGGTCGGTCTCCGTGTCCATCGTGTGCACCGCGTAGAGATGCCCGACGCCGACAGCGACCTTCTGGAACATCCGCACATCGGCCGCGCGCGCCGGATCGACGTCGTCGAACGCGAGAGCGCCGAGATCCGCGATCAACGACACGTCGTCGCGCACCATGCGCACCCCGAAGGTGTCGGCGGAGCCCGCGCCGTCGTTGCCGAACTCGATCTCCCAGTCGTTGCGCGTCCGCGCGTAGTCGGGGTCGTCGCGCACGCCGTGTTCGAAGCTGAAGGTCGCCTTCTCGTAGTCCTGGTGCTTCCGCCGCGCGAGCAACCACTCCTGCGCGCTCGTCTCGCCGGTCGTCGTCGGCCTGCCCTGCCCCCTCTCCTGCGCGCTCGCGGCGACACCGGTGAGAACGACGGACAGGACGGCGGACAGGATGACGGACGGGACGACGAGGGCGATCCGGATCATGCGAGTTCTCCGCGGCGCGGGGGCGCGGCGCCGAGCAAGCGACGTGCCACCGCGAGCGCGGTCTGGTTGCCGCGATCCTCCAGCGAACTCGGCGCGATGCGCACGCGCTGTTCGGCGCCGCGGATCGCGTCGCGCAGGAGACCGTCGCGTGCGAACGGCGCCCACAGGTCGAAGTACGCGGTGCCGATCGTGCCGAGCACGATCACCTCGGGATCGAGGACGTCCGCCAGGATCGCGCAGAGTCGCCCGAGCTCGCGCCCGCAGCGGCGTACCACCGCGAGGGCAGCGGTGTCGCCCCGCTGCGCCAGCTCGCAGACGTCCTTGCTCGTGATCGGCGCGAGTCCCGCGAGTCCGGTCGCGAGTCCCGCC
Source organism: Planctomycetota bacterium (assembly GCA_016235155.1). Lineage (GTDB taxonomy): Bacteria > Planctomycetota > UBA1135 > UBA1135 > UBA2386 > JACRLW01. The sequence continues at coordinate 37,005 of JACRLW010000060.1, read as the reverse complement.
TGCTGTGCGGCGAGGCGTTCCGCCTCGGCGACCTGCACGATCCCCGGTCCGCTGCAGTAGCCCTCGACGCTCCCGCGCACGCCGAAGCCGACCGGCCCGTCGCCGCGCAGCCGGAGGTGCCCGATCTCGCCGGCGAGCGCGCGCGGTCCTTCGTAGACCCGGCCGTCGAGCCAGAGCCCCGCACCCATGCCGGTGCTCATCGTGAGGAAGACGGCGCTCGTCGTGCCCTTCGCCGCGCCCCAGTTCGCCTCCGCGAGCATGCTCGCGTTGGCGTCGTTCATGAAGTCCGCGGGCCAGGGCGACGCGCGCGCGAGCCAGTCGCGCAGCCCGAAGAACTGCCAGCGTGCCATGTTGGGCACTTCGAGCAGGCGACCCTCGCGGTAGCTCAGGGGTCCCGGCACGGCGAGGCCGAGAGCCTCGATCCGCGGTGCTCCGATCGACGCCGCGAGCCGTCCGATCCCCGCGATCGCCTCGCCCAGCAGTTCGTCGGGTGAGCGCGCGGGGTCGGTCGCGATGCGATCGGCGGCGAGCACGCGGCCGTCCTGGTCGCCAACGCAGAGGCCGAGCTTCGTGCCGCCGACGTCGAGGCCGGCGAGGATCGGCGATGAGGAACCGAGCGAATGCTTGTCGGCCACGGCGAATGGGGCGGATCATGCCGCGCCGACCATGAACCGCCCCACCTTCTCCTTCGCCGGCCTGCTCGCGGCGACCCTCGCCTGCTGCACGACCGACGTGCCGGTCGGCTTCGACTCCGGCACGAGTCAGGCGAGTCGCGACGTCGTCGCGAGCCCCGGATCGATCGTCGAAGCCGCGCGCGCCGTCCTCTACGAACTCGGCGACGCGGTCGAGACCGTGGTCGACGGCGAGCGCACGACCTTGCGCACCGGCCGCGCGCGGATCGTCGTCGCCGCTCGCGGAGCGGGCACGACAAGGCTCGAGGTCTTCGTGATGCGCTACGTCGGCCCCGACCACGCGAGTCAGGCGGCGATGCTGCTCGATCGGGTCGTCCGCCGGATCGGCTGACGCACGGCCGGGCCGATCTCGGCGCGCGCGGAAATCCCGTGCGGTGCGCCGCGGCGCGCGCGCTCTCCCCTCAGCCCTCACCATGGACGGACCGACAGCCCCGCAGCGAGATCGCGAGACCGTCCGCGCGGAGGGACTGCTCGCCGGGATCATCCACCTCGATCCCGCCGACCAGGACAATGCGTTCGCCGAGCTGTGCCGCGAGCACCCCGCGCTCGCCGACGAACTCGCCGAACTGCGCGCGCTGCATCGCCGCCTGATGGGCCCGGCCGATCCGTCGACGAAGAGCGGCGGTGAACAGTTCGGACCCTTCGAGCTGATCCGCCCGCTCGGCAGCGGCGGGATGGGCATGGTCTGGCTGGCACGCCAGCGACTCGGCGGCATGGACCGCGAGGTCGCGCTCAAGATGGTGCGCGCGCGCGGACTGTTCTCGACCGACGCGCGCGAACGCTTCCGCCGCGAAGCGCGCGCGCTGTTCCGCGTCGAGCACCCTGGAATCTGCCCGATCTACGACGTCGGCGAGGTCGACGGCACGCCCTGGCTCGCGATGCGTCACGTGCCCGGGAGGTCGCTCGCCGAGCTCATCGTGCAGGCCCGCGAGGCGGGCGCGCCGCTGCAGGTCGAGTCGAAGGGACCGTCGCCCGTCGACGCGATCCTCGCCCTGATCGAGTCGATCGCCCGCGCGCTGCACGCCGCGCACGAGGTCGGGCTCGTGCATCGCGACGTCAAGCCGAGCAACGTCATCGTCACGCCGAGCGGCGACCCGGTGCTGCTCGACTTCGGCCTCGCGCGCGCGATCGGCGAGGACAGCGACCTCACGCTCACCGGCGCACCGATCGGCACGCCCGCCTACATGTCGCCGGAGCAGGTCGCCGGTCGCCACGCCGAGATCGACCGCACGACCGACGTCTGGTCGCTCGCCGTCACGCTCGTCGAGTGCCTCACGCTGGAGACGCCGTTCGCGGCCGAGTCGCGCGAGGCGATGTACCGCCGCATCCTCGCCGAGGAGTGGGTCGCGCCGCGGCGGACACAGTTGCCGCTCCCGCGCAACCTCGACGTGGTGATCGCGACCGCGCTGCGCAAGGAACCCGCGCGGCGCTACCGCACGGCGCAGGACTTCGCCGACGACCTCGCCGCGGTGCGCAAGCTCCTGCCGACGCGGGCGCGCCGCCTTCGCCGCGTCGAGCGCACCACGTTGTGGATCCGCCGCAACCGCGCGGTCAGCGCCTTGCTGGTGCTGCTCGCCCTCTCGCTCGTGGCGTCGATCGCGCTCGCGATCGAGGCCGGGCGCCGTGCGGAAGTCGCCGTCCGCTCGCAGCAACTCGCGGAGGACAGCTTCGCGGAAGCGCGGCGTTCGATGGAAGAGACCGTCGCGATCACGCGCGACGAACTCGACGACGTGCCGCGCTTCAGCGCGCAGCGGACGCGGATGCTCGAGAGCGCGATCCGGTTCTACGAACGCTTCGCCGAGCTCCGCGCCGACGACCCCGCGTTCGCGCTCGAGGTCGTCGATGCGTGGCGAGCCGTCGGCGAGATCCAGTACGAGATCGGCCGCTTCGAGGCGGCCGACGACGCCCTCCGCAAGGCCGAGGAGATCGTCGCGACGTTGCGCACGAGAAACGACGCGCGGCTCGGGGTGACCCAGGCGACGATCGACCAGCGCCGCGGCGCGATCGCCGCGCGCTTCGGGCGCGTCGAGGAGGGCGTCACCCGTTTGCGTCGTGCGATCGCGTTCTGGCGCGAACGCATCGCGGCGGACGACCAGACGCTGCCGCTGCGGCTCCGCGCGCTGTCGACGACGTCCTCTTTGGTGAACGTCCTCTCCGAGTCGGGCGACCTGCGCGGCGCGCTCGCCGCGGGGACTGACGCGCTCGAGTCGTTCGGTTTCGTCCCGGCGGTCGGCGACGCGCAGGGTCGCGTTGCGTTGAGCCGCCTGATCGGGATCGTCGCGAAGCTGGAACTCGGCCTCGGACGCGCGGCCGACTCCGAGCGCCGCTTCGGCGAGGCCCTCGAGCTGATCACCGCCTTCGCGGAGCGGGAAGACTGCGATTCCGACCTCCTGAGCCTCGTCGCGGTCCAGCTCGACGAGCGCGCGGAACTGCGCGCCCTGCAGAACCGCTTCGACGACGCGATCGCCGATCGCCGTCGCGCCCTGCGGTACGGCGAGCAGCTGCTCGCCCGCGATCCCGATTCGTTCATCGTCAAGAACAACCTCGGCTCGGCCTACTGCAACCTCGCTCAGACGCTCGCACGGCGCGGCGAGCTCGACGCGGCGCGGACCAACCTCGCGCGCGCGCGCGAGCTGTTCGAGAAGCTCGCGGCCGACCGTGCCGACGATCCGGCGGTGCAGGTGCAGCTGGCGATCACCTGGTATGCGCTGGGTGACGTGGAGAAGTTCGCGGACGACCCGGCGGCCTCGATCGCGGCCCATCGTCGCTGCGTCGCGACACTCGAGGCGATCGCGAGTCCGGGCGGCAGGGCCTTCGAGGTCGATCGACTGCTCGGCCGTGCGTGGTCGGGGATCGCCTCGGGCCACGTCGAGAACCTCGAGTTCGAATCCGCCGAGGATGCCTTTGCCGCCGGCGCCGCCGCCCTCGAGCGCCTGCTCGCGCGGCGTCCCGACGATCGTCGCCTGATCGACGACAAGGCGCGCCTGGCCTTCAACCGCGGGATCGCGTGCGACGGGCGCGGCGCGTTCGCTGCCGCGGTGACGCACTACGACACGGCCCATGCCGCCTTCGGATCCCTGCTCGCAAGCGACGCACGACCGCCCGCGATCCTGCTCGAGACGATGCGCGCGGCGGCGCGCGCCGCGCTCTCGGGCCTGATCGCGGACACGGTGTCGACCCCGGCGAATGCACACGATCGGTTGGCGGCGATCGAGACGGCTCCGCCGACCGTGCTCGACGCCGCCCGCAGCCAACCGCGCTTCGCCCGCGACCTCGCCATGCTGCAGCTCGTCGTCGCGATCGGGATCGCGAAGGAGGATGCATCGGCTGCGCGGGCGAAGCTCGACGCCGTGGCACGATCCCTCGACGGGATCGCGAGCGGCGTCGACGCCGACTGGCTCGCGCTCCTCAAGGGGATGACGCACGCCACCGCCGCGACGCTCGTTGTCGACGACGGCGCCCGCCACGTGACGCACCTCGACGCGCTGCGCGACGCCCTCGAAGTCCTCGCGCGTGGCCGTCCACCGTTCCCCGACCTCGCGCACGTCGTCGCGCACCTGCTCGATGGAGTCGACGCGCTGCACGCCGCGCTCCCGTCGAGCGAAGGAGCGGCGCTCGGCGCCGCGATCGCGAAGGTGCGGCGGCGGCTCGCGGGGGAGTGAGGCTATTCCGAACCCGCTTCGCCGCGGTCCCCCCGCTCCGCGAGCAACGCATCGAGCCCGCCCGACTGCAATCGCCGCACGATGCCTGCCAGTCGCAGCACCGCGCGGTTGCAGCGCATCCGCATCGTGTTGGGATCGACGCCGAGCTCTTCGCCGATCTCGACGAAGCTGCGGCCGAGGAGGCGATGCGCGCGCACGACCTTGCGCTCGTCGTCGTCGAGGAACTCCAACCCGAGGCGAAGCCAGTCGAGCTCCTCGGCCTGCGCGACGCGCTCGTGGACGGCGTCGGAAACGCGCAGCGCGGGATCGAGCGAGACGATGCTGTCCTGACCGGACACCGCGGTCGGCGGCGAAGCGAAGCGCGGGCGCCGCGCGGCGCGGCGTGCGCCGTCGATCAACAGGTTGTCGATCATGCGCGCGACGAGTGCCCGGAACTGCGCGCGGTCGCGGACGAGGAAGCGCGGCGAGTACTCGAGCACTTCGAGCATCAGGTCCTGCACGTGGTCGACCGTCTCGGCCTCGCGCTGCAGGATCGGCCCGCGGCCCTTCCGCACCCGCGCGAACACCCAGTCGCGATCGCGGTCGACCAGCTCGAGCAGCGCGGCCCGGTCGCCGCCGTGCCAGGCGCGCAGGAGATCGACGGTCGCTTCGTTCGGTCGGGTCACGCCTGCGGGAGTGTCGGCCGCACGGCTCGGCCCGACAAGCTCACTCGAACACCCCGTCCTCGGCCGCGCCCGGCCACGGCACGCGACCACGTTCGCGCGGCGCCTTCAACTCCACGCCGCCGACGCGGTTGCGCCCGCCGCGCTTGGCCGCGTAGAGCGCGCGATCGGCGGCCTCCTGGAGCGCTCGGCCGTCGAAGCCCGGCCGAGGGTGCGCGGTCGCGACGCCGGCACTGATCGTGACGTACTTCCCCGCGCGCGCCGCGGGATGCTCGACGCGCAAAGCGAGCACGGCGGCCCGCATCCGCTCCGCGACGGCGCGCGCACCGTCGTGGTCGGTGTTGGGCAGGACGACGACGAACTCTTCGCCCCCGTAGCGCGCACAGAGATCGGCCGTGCGATGGATCACGCCCGCGACCGCGCGCGCGACCGCGATCAGGCACGCATCGCCCGCGGCGTGCCCATGCGTGTCGTTGAACGACTTGAAGTCGTCGACGTCGATCATCAGGAGCGACAGCGGCTGGGCATCGCGCGCGAGGCGCCCGACCTCGTCCGCGAGCCGCTGCTCGTACTGCCGGCGATTGGCGAGACCCGTGAGCGGGTCGGCGCGCACGAGCGCCAGCAGCTCGCGGTTGACGGTCTCGAGCAGTTCGCCGTGGCCGCGGAGATCCGCGATGTCCTCGCAGAGCACCATGCCGGTGACCCGGCCGCCGGCGGCGCGCATCGGGAACAGGATCGAACTGTGTGCGACGCGCTTCGCCGCCTGCCCCCACAACAGGACCTCGGCCTTCTTGACGACGTCGCCCGTGGCGCAACGCCGCAACGCGGTGCGCAGGCGCGCCTGGCGTTCGTCGGGCACGAACTCCGCGAGCGGATGGCCCAGCATCGCGTCGCGACGCTGACCGCAGAGCAGCTCCGCCTCGCTGTTCAGGTCGACGACCACGCCGTCCGCATCGAGCACGAGCACCGCGACCGGGGCGTGCGCGATCACGGCGGCGAAGCCGCGCAGCGCCGTCTCGTGGCGTTCACTCCGCTGCTGCTGCACCCGCACCTCGCGTTCGAGCTCCGCGATGCGCGCCCGCAGTGCGACGACCTCGTCCGAGTCGATCGACATCGAGGCGGAAGGATGGCCCGCCCGCCGGCGCGGTCAAGTCCGCGGCCGCGACTTGCGCGGTTCAGTCGGCCTTCTTGCGCGGCAACGGCAACAGCATCGGCACCTCGCGCCGGTACTTCACGTACTCCGCCCCGAGGGCCGCGACGAGGTCACGCTCCTCGAAGAGGATGCCGACCAGGACGTAGCCCGTGGTCGCGACGCTGAAGAGGAGATGGCCGAGCGTCAGGTCCGGCGTCGCCCAGAACGCGATGAGGAAGCCCAGCAGGAGCGGGTGCCGGACGAACTTGTAGAGCAACGGTGCGCGGAAGCCCGGGTGCTTCCACTCCGTTCCCCGCATCCAGGCCCACGCCTGCCGGAGCCCGAACAGTCCGAAGTGGTCGATCAGGAACGAGCTCACGAGCACGAGCGCCCAGCCCGACCAGTAGAGCGCGAGGAGGACCGAGCGAGCCGCCGGCGCGTCGACGTGAGCCCGCAGCAAGTCGCGTGTGCCAGACGACGTCCGTCAGCGGTCGCCACTGCCAGTAGAGCAAGAGGAGCAGGAGGCTCGAGACCAGCACGTAGGTGCTGCGCTCCAGACCGTTCGGGATGAACCGCGTCCACCACTCCTTGAACGAGCGTCGCGCCATCACGCTGTGCGGGATCGCGAACAGGAGCAACAGGACCACGTCGACGAGCAAGGCCATGGCCGTCGATTCCTCGGTGCCGGAGTCGATCCCCTTCTCGACCACCAGGTTGCCGACGAATCCCATCGCGTAGAGGAAACTCGCGAAGAACACGGCGTACGAGACGACGCCGTATGCAAGACCGAGAGCACGCACAGGACACCTCCGTTGGTCGTTCGGGTTGTGCCATCGCGGCCGAGGCCGCAACCCATCGGGGTTGCAGGCGTCGTCGCTGGCGCGACGACCAGGAAGGCCTCGACCGCTTTTCTTGCTGGGGCCCTCCGGCACTCCGAATCGTCGCGTCCCGCGACGATTCTCCGGCCTTCGGGCCCATCGGCGAACGCGCCGTCAGGGACACGACACGGATCGCGAACCATGACCAGCGCGCTCAGGCAATCAAGTCCCAGACCGGTTCGGCGCCCTGCGGCCCGACCAGCTTGCGATCCAGGCCCGCGTAGAAGTAGCTCAACCGGTTGGGGTCGAAGCCCATCAGGTTGAGCACGGTCGCGTGCAGGTTGCGCACGTGGAGCGGATGCTCGACGGCGGCATTGCCCAGCTCGTCGGTCGCGCCGAAGGACGTACCCGCGCGCACGCCGCCGCCCGCGAGCCACATCGTGAAGCCCGCCGAGTCGTGGTCGCGGCCGGTGCCCTCGGCGTACTCCGCCGTCGGCTGGCGACCGAACTCGCCGCCCCAGATCACGATGGTCTCGTCGAGCAGGCCGCGCTGCGCGAGGTCTTGCAGCAGTCCGGCGATCGGACGGTCCGTCGCTCCCGCGTGGCGCGTGTGGTTGTAGACGAGGTCGCCGTGCGCGTCCCAGTTGTGATCGTTGTGGTTGCCGCCCGAGTAGATCTGCACGAAGCGCACGCCGCGCTCGACGAGTCGCCGCGCGAGCAGGCACTTGCGGCCGAAGTCGGCGGTGCGTTCGTCGTCGAGGCCGTAGAGCGTGCGCGTTCGGGCGTCCTCGCGCGCGAGGTCGACGGCCTCGGGCGCGTGCTGCTGCATGCGGTAGGCGAGCTCGTAGCTGGCGATGCGCGCTGCCAATGCGTCGTCGTGCGGGCGTGCTGCCGCGTGCGCCTCGTTCGCCTCGCGCAGCGTGTCGAGCAGGCGCCGCTGCATCGGCCGCGTCGTCCCGGGCGGACAGGCGAGATCGAGGATCGGCGCCCCCTTCGGCCGCAGCACGACTCCCTGATAGGTCGCCGGCATGTAGCCCGAGCTCCAGTTCTTCGCGCCCGAGATCGGGCCGCCGGTCTCGTCGAGCATCACGACGAATCCCGGCAGGTTCTCGTTCTCGCTGCCGAGCCCGTAGTTGACCCAGGAGCCGAGGCACGGCGAACCCGAGAGCAAAGAGCCCGAGTTCATCATCAGCATCGCCGAGCCGTGCAGCGGCGACTCGGCGTACATCGAGTGAACGAAGGCGAGCTTGTCGACGTGCTGCGCGAGGTGCGGGAACAGCGTCGAGACGTGCTTGCCGCATTGGCCGTATTGGCTGAAGGTCCACTTCGGGCCGACGACGCGCCCTTGTCCCTTCGTCCCGCCGCGGCCCTTGGTCTGGATGTCGATGGTCTTGCCGTCGAGCGGGTAGAGCTTCGGCTTGTAGTCGAAGGTGTCGACCTGGCTCGGGCCGCCGTACATGAACAGGAAGATGCAGGCCTTCGCCCTGGGGCTGTGGTGCGGCGACTTGGGGTGCAGCGGGTTCGACTTCGGGTCGTTCGCGAAGAACCCGTCGCGCGAGAGCAGCGCCACGAGCGGCAGGCCCGCGAAGCCGCAGCCGACCTGACCGAGGAACTCGCGACGCGTGCGGCCGCAGAAGGTGTTGCGCGGGGTGCGGGTCATCGGTGCGTGCTTGTCAGTCGAGGTGGACGAACTCGTTGAGGTTCAGCAGCGCGAGGCAGCACAGGCGCAGGGCGTCGTCGGGAGATGCGGCGTGCTCGGTGCGCAGGTCGTGTGCGAGTGCTGTGAGCCGCGCGAGGTCGTCGTCGCGCGCGGGTCGCTGCGTGACGAGCTCGACACCGCGCGCGAGTTGTGCTCGTTCGTCGCCGGGTCGCTCGCGCGCGAGGCGTTCGGCGAGGACTCGCGCCCGTTCGTTCGTGAACTCGCTGTTGAGCATGGTCAGTGCCTGCGTCGGCAGCGTGGTGACGAAGCGCACCGGACAGCTCGTGTCGGTGTCGGCGAGGTCGAACGACGAGAGCAGCGGCATCAGCAGCGAGCGCTTGACGTGGACGTAGACCGAACGCCGCGCGGCATCCTCCGGCGAAGACCGCCCCCACGCCTCGTCGGGGCGCGACGACGTCGCGAGCACTTCCGCGGGCATCGGCGGATACACGCCTGGTCCGCCTCGCCGGAGATCGAGCGAGCCGTCGACGCAGAGGATCGAGTCGCGCAGTTCCTCGGCGGTGAGGCGGCGCCGCTCGAAGCGCCAGAACCGGTCGTTGCGCGGGTCGGCGTCGAAGGCGGCGTCGCGGTGGTCCGAGGCCATGCGGTACGCGCTCGAGGACATCACGAGCCGATGGATCGCCTTGAGTCGTCCGCCCGTCGCGACGATCTCGCACGCCAGCCAGTCGAGAAGTTCGGGATGCGTGGGTTCGTCGCCGAGCCGGCCGAAGTCGTTCGATGAACGGACGATCCCGCGCCCGAAGTGGTGCTGCCAGATGCGGTTCGCGAGCACGCGCCAGGTGCGCGGGTGATCCGCTTGCAGGAGCCAGCGCGCGAACGCGAGGCGACGGCCGGACGACTCGCCGTGCGCCGGCGCTTCGAACACGGGCTCGCCGCCGCCGAGGGCTTCGGGGAAGCCGGCACGGACGGCGTCGCCCTTGCTGTGCACGTTGCCGCGCTGCCGCACGAAGCTCGGCGCGATCGCGGTGCCGGATTCCTGCGCGCAGAGCACTTCGACGGTCTCGCGCACCGGACGCATGAGGCGCAGCAACTCGTCGACGGCCGTCCGCCAGCGCTTGCTCTCCGGCGTGCCGGCCTTCTGTTCGACGACGCGCTCGGTGCTGCGCGAGAAGCCGCCGCCTTCGCAGAGGTCGAGGACGTCCTGCGCGTCGAGTGCGCGCGCGTAGATGCGGAGGTCGTCGATCGCGCCGATCCTGCCGATCGCGAGCGTCGCCGGTGCGGCGAGCGACTGTGTGCCGCCCGTCGCCTCGGAGCAGAGCACGCCGTCGACGTAGAGCGCGATGCGTCCGGTGCCGCGCGTGCGCGTGAACGCGACGTGGTGCGGAGCGCCGTCGGCGAGTCCGCCGGACGAGTGCACGGACATGTCCGGATTGCCGGTGCCCGCCGCGACGTGGCCCGCGACGAGCGCGACGCCGAAGTCGTCGGTCACGCCGTCGACCTCGCCGTCGACGAGCGGGCTGCCGCTGAACCAATGCGGATCCGTCGCGCGACCGCGGCCGATCTCCGTGCTCGCGAAGCGGAACGCGATGGTGAAGTCGTCCTGCACCGCGCGAGGGATGCGCCGCTCCGCCGGCCGATCGCGATCGAAGCGCTGCACGAGCCCGGCGTCACGCTCCGCGGCGAGGGCGACACGCGATGGTTCGTCGAGCCGGGCGATCGCTTCGTCGGCGAGGTTCTTCGCCTCGGCGAGCAGGGCTTCGCGCCGCGTGCGCCACGCGGCGAGTTCCTCCTCGATGCGCTCGTGCCCGAAGTCGACGGGCACCTGCTTGACGTAGTTCGCGGGCGTCGTCGCGTTGCCGCCGCCGTCCTTGTAGGGCTTCAGCCCCTCGAAGAACGCCAGCATGCGGTAGTAGTCGCGCGCCGGGATCGGGTCCTTCTTGTGCTCGTGGCAACGCGCGCAACCCATCGAGATCCCGAGGAAGGCGCGCGCCGTCGTGTCGACGATGCCGTCGAAGTCGTCGTAGACGGCCTGCGCCGGATCGGTCGGTTCGTCGTCCCAGATCCCGAGCCGGTAGTAGCCGGTCGCGACGATCGACTCGAACGACGCGTCGGGCAACTCGTCGCCCGCGAGCTGTTCGAGGACGAAGCGCGCATACGGCTTGTCATGGTTGAACGCGTCGATCACCCAATCGCGGTAGCGCCACGCCGCGGGCTTGAGCCGATCGCGCTCGAAGCTGTCCGTCTCCGCGAAGCGCACGACGTCGAGCCAATGCCGTCCCCAGGTCTCGCCGTACTGCGGCGACGCGAGCAGGCGATCGAGCAGCCGCTCGTACTTGTCGGGCGCGCGATCGGCGACGTAGGCCGCGACGTCTTCCGGTGACGGCGGCAGACCGGTGAGGTCGTACGTCGCGCGGCGGATCAGCGTCGCATCGGTCGCCCGTGGGTTCGGCGCGAGTCCCTTCGCTTCGAGCCGCGCCAGCACGAACGCGTCGATCGGGTTGCTCACCCAGCGCACGTCGCGTGTCGCGGGCGCCTCGAGTCGCGTGAGGCGGGAATAGGACCATTCGCCGACGCCCGCCTGCGCACCGAGCGGCGCAGCGAGGAGCAACGCGAGAGCGCGATTCGCGGCGCGCGGCGAACGAGGTGCGACGGACACGGCGCGCAAGGGTAGCGGTGCTTTCGTCGCGGATGAACCCGCGCGGCTCATCGCGCGCCGCCGGGCGCCGCGTTCGTCCAATACGCGCCCGGGCGATAGTCGCTGAAGTACCACTGATGCCCTTCGAGGTCCTCGGCGCCGTAACCGCGCGCGCCGTGCTCTTCGTCGCGCAGCGGACTCACCACGCGCGCGCCGGCCGCCACGGCCCGTGCATGGTGCGCGTCCGGGTCGGCGACGCAGACGCTGAGTGTGGCGACGCTGCCCTTGCCGCCGCGCGGACCGAAGCGATTCGCCTCGGGCCGGGGCGAGCCGACCATCACGACTCCGGTGCCGAGGCTCAGTTCGGAGTGGCGGACCGTCCCGTTCGGCCCCGGCACGACGAGCCGCGTCTCGAAACCGAAGACCTTGCACAGCCACTCGATCGCCGCCGGCGCGTCGTCGTAGGTCAGGCAGGGGTGGATGTCGGAGGGGCTGCGGTACTGCGGATCCATGGCGCGGGTCGGTGAGGGATCGCGGGCCTCACGCGCGGCAAGTGTGCCCGTAGGCCCGAGAATCGTCGCGTGACGCGACGATTCGGGAGGCCGGAGGGCCCCGGCAAAGAGAGCGGCCGAGGCCTTCCTGGTCGGCGCGGCAGCGACGACGCTGCAACCTTCGGCTTGCGGCCTCGGCCGCGACGTGCCTTCGATCCGGTCTTGCGCCAGGGGCGTCGCCGCACGCATGCACCGGCCGTCGCGTGAGCCCTCAGCGCCCGGTCACCACCGGGATCGTGACGCCCGAGGCGTGCCTCGCCGAACGGAACACGCGGTGCGTCGCGGCGCGAAAGTCGGACTCTTCGGCGCGGAAGATGTTCGGCACGAAGGTCTGCGGGTTGCGGTCGATGAGCGGGAACCAGGTGCTCTGCACCTGGACCATCACGCGGTGGCCTTTCTTCCAGGTGTGGTTCTGCGCGTGCAGGCTCCACGAGTACTTCACGACCTCGCCGGCGGGGATCGGCTCGGGCTTGCTGAAGGAGTTCCGGTAGCGGCCGCGGAAGACCTCGTTCGCGACCATCAGGCAGGTGCCGGTGAGTTCGCCGTGCGCCGCGTGGTCGTCGGGCCAGACGTCGATCAGCTTCACGATCCAGTCGGCGTCGGTGCCGGTCGTCGATGCGAAGAGCGTCGCGGTGATCTCGCCGGCGATCGTCAGGTCCTCGGTCAGCGGTTCGGACTCCCAGAACAACACGTCGGGACGGTCCTTCACGAATCGTTGGTCCTCGACGAGCCACTCGCTCCACTTCGAACCCGGTCCGTAGGTCGCCTGGATCGGGCGCTGTCGGTAGGGCACGGGATGCGCGGGGTCGGACACGAACGCATCGTGCGCGGCGTCGTCGGTCGTCGTCGGCGCTTCGAGCGAGAGTCTGCCGCCGTCGCCGAAGAACCAGGTCTTCGCCGTGGTGCCCTCCGGAGGCCATGAGTCCCAACGCCGCCACTGGTTCGCGCCCGCCTCGAAGGTCAGCGCCTCGGGCAGGTCGAGCGGGCCCTCGTGTTTCAACCAGTGTCGGAACCATGGCGCCTCGACCTGGGCGCGGTACCACGCGGCCGTGTCGCTGCCGAACGGGATCTTGCCGAGGCGATCGCCCTTGCCGCGCGACCACCCGCCGTGGTTCCAGGGGCCGACGACGAGATGGTTGTGGCCGTCGGAGTCGTGTCGCTCGAGCGCTTCGTAGATCGCGAGCGGGCCGAAGAAGTCCTCCTGGTCCCACCAGCCGGCGACGTTGAGCGTCGGCACCGTGCAGGCCTTCAGGTGCGGCACGATCGTCTGCCGCTGCCAGAAGCCGTCGTAGTCGGGATGCTCGACGTAGTCCGTCCAGGTCGGGATGCGGCCGTGCAGGAACTTCTCGTCGACGTTCCGCAGCGATCCCAGCGCGAGGTACCAGTCGAACACGTCGTGGCGCTCGAAGCGGAACGGCTGGTTGGTCTTGTCGGTCTCCATCATCGCGGCGTACTCGAAGCCGTAGCTGAGACGGAACGCGCCGTTGTGATGGAAGTCGTCGCCAAGCCACATGTCCGCCGGCGACGCCTGCGGCGAGATCGCGCGCAACGCGGGGTGCGGATCGACGGCGGCCATGATCGTCGTCCAGCCGGCGTAGCTGACGCCGAACATGCCGGCGCGGCCGTTGTTGCCCGGGACGTTTCGCACGAGCCACTCGATGGAGTCCCAGGCGTCGGTGCCCTCGTCGATCGCGAGGCTCGGGTCGGTCGCGCGCAAGGGACGCTGCATCACGAACGTGCCCTCGGACTCGTAACGGCCGCGGAGGTCCTGGAAGACGAAGACGTAGCCGTCCGTCGCGAGCTCGGGGAAGCGCTGCGCGAAGTTCCGCGCCATGCCGCGAGCACCGTACGGCGTGCGCACGAGCAACAGCGGAAGCGTCCCGGCCGACTCCCTGGGCGCGACGACGATCGTGTGCAGCTTCACGCCGTCGCGCATGGCGATGCCGTGCTCCGTGGCGGCGTAGCGGCCGGCGAGTCGGTCTTGCTCCCCTTGCTGCGCAGGGAGTGATGCGGCCAGGGCGAAGAACAGCGCGACGGGAGAGCTCCGCATCCGCGGAAGGCTACCGAACCGGGCGATCTCGCGGCGCGTGTCGCGCGCCGGTGAGCATCATCCTCCGGCCCGCGCCGCGCTCGCCTCGCTCTCGTCGAGGTAGGTGAGCACCTCGACCATCCGCTCGAGCAGGGCGCCGTCGCCGCCGAAGTTGCGCAGCACGACCTCCTTCGCGAAAAGCTGGACCAGATAGCGCAAGCGACGCGCTTCGCTCGCCGAGGCGGCGACGTAGTCGCGGTGGCCGGTGTTGTATTCCCAGGCGCGCTCGCGCATCCGTGAGCGCCACGGTTCGCCCGCGGCGTGGACGGGAATCGGCTCGGGGATGCCGGCGTCGGGCGTGCCGGCGTCGTCGGCGATGGTGATCGCGGCTTGCGCGACGGCGCGGCGCTCGCCGTCGCTGGCCTCGGCGTGCACGACGGCGTCGCCGGTGAACGGTGGAGCGACGTATTCCGCGCGCGCGCCGTCGGCGCGCAGTTCGCCAGGTCCTTCGAGACGCCACGCGATGTGCAAGGCCTCGCCCACCGGACGGCCGTCGGCGTCGACGGCGCGCGCGCGCAACACGCGCGCGGAGTTCGGCGGGATGCGGCTCTTCGCCGGAGTGATGCGGAGTTCGGCGAGGGGCCCCGGCGCGAAGAGCATCGGCTCGGGCGCTGCGTCGCCGGCCTCGGCTTCGGCTTCCGCCGCGGCGGCGACCGCGCCCGACGACGACGCGTCGGCGAGCTCCGCGCCCTCCGCGCCGATACGCGCATCCCGCGCCGCACCCTGCAACGCCGCACTGTGCTTCTTCACGTCGAAGAGGTCGTAGCCGGGCAGGTGCCGCGGGATCCTCCGGAACACCCTCTGGATGCGTCGCGCGAGGTTCTTGTCGCGTTCCTCCTGCCGGCGCTTGTCGTCGTCGTCGAGCAGCGCGCGCACGCGCGCTTCGAGCGCGGGCAAAGCGGCGAGAAAGGCCTCGGAGCGCGCGTCGGCGCGGAAGCCACGCCGTGTACCCGGCGCGACGTCGAACTCGGGGAAGTCGACGACGCCCTCGATGCGGCCCGAATCCCACGGACCGCGCAGGGCGTCGGCGCCCTCGACTGTCGCGAGATCGTCGAGCACGGTCGTGCCGCCGCAACACAGCGCGACGGCGCCGCGGCGCTCGTCCTCCGCCGGCACGAGGTAGAGCTCGACGCGCGCGTCCTCGTGCCCGGGTACCGCGAGCGCTTCGAGCTCCTCGATCGCCACGCCGCGGAAGCGCTGCGGCAACACGACGAACTCCTTCACCGCGCGCCCGCGCGCGACGCGGTCGTGGATGCGGATCTCCACGTCGCGCTCGAGCAACTGCCCGCGCAACTCGCTCGACAGGTACGCCTGCAAGCGTCCCGGCCGCACCTGCCGCGCCGCGCCCTCGTGCACGCCGCGGATCGTCACCTCGGTGAACGTCGCGTCATCCGTGAGCTTCTTCGACCTCGCGCGCTCGAGGTCGGCGTGCGCATCGTCCTCGCGCAGGCGCAGCACCCAGGTCTCGCTGCCGCCGACGCGGCTCTTGATCTCCATCTCGCGGCCGACGGCCCAGAAGCCGAGCAGGCCGATGCCGTACTTCCCGAGCGCCATCAGTTCGCGACGCTGCGACGGCGTCAGGTCGCGCTTGTGCGAATGGCCGATCGTCGTCGCGATGCGACGCAAGGCGTCCTCGCGCGCGAGCTCGGGGAAGATGCCGCGCCCGTCGTCGACGATGCGTAGCACCCGCTCGCTCTTCTCCGCGAGCCAGTTGACCTCGACGTGCGCGGCCTGCGCGTCGAGCGAGTTCTGGACCAGCTCGCACACCGCCTTGCGCGGGTCGTTCTGACTGCGCGCGAGCAGGCGGATCAGGTCGAACGAGTCGGCCGCTTCGAGACGGACCTGGTGGCTGGTCATCGGGGCGGGGAAGGGTAGCGCTTCGCTTCATGGGTCCGAAGGCCGGAGAATCGTCGCCGGACGCGACGATTCGGGAGGCCGGAGGGCCCTGGCAAGAAGAGCGGGCGAGGCCTTCTTGGTCGTCGCGTCAGCGACGACGCCTGCCGAGAGCGGTCGGGTCTCGCGGCCAGTGCGACGCCATGGCCGCGTGCGGTTGGGTCGCCTCGTCAGCCATCTCCAGCGCGAAGCGTTCGATCGCAGTGCGTTGCGGCTCCGAACCGACGGCCGCGAGGTCGCGGCCGAGGAGGAAGGCCGGACGTTCAGTGAGATCGAGCTCGAGAGGCAACGCGGGGTCGACGAAGCAGCGCTCGTCGTCGAGTTCGACGTAGCGATCGAGGATGCGAGCGAGATCGCCGAGATCCTTGCGCCGATCCCAGCGCCGGTCATTCCACGCGAACACCTTGCAGACGAACAGCGCGCGCAACGAGGCCACGCACACCATGGCCGGCAGTCCGCAGCCGATCGGCTCCGCGTCGCGAAGGGCGAGATCCACGCCACCGAGATCGAGTCGGGTCCCGTCGGGCCAAGCGACGAATCCGCGGGCAAGGTCGTCGTCGCCGATGCAGACCAGGTCGATCGTGAGTCCGCCGGCCGCGCTCCAGCGATGCACGATGCTCGGATGCGCCGTCCACCCCGCGGGCACGCGGGTGTCCTCGCGCGCGCTCGCCACGCAGAGGTCGAAATCGAGCGTGGTACGGAAGCCCGCGCCGAGGTGATGTGCGACTGCGACCGCACCGATCACGACGATGCGGCGCCCGCCGTTCGCCGCCGCGAGCTCCGCGAGCACTTCACGGCGTTCCTTGCTCCAAGCGCTCATCCCTCGTCGCGAAGGAACCGATCGCGGATCACGCGCGCTGCTTCCCGTGCGCGGTCGTCGCCGCTCGTCAGGAGCTCGGCATGGACCAGCAGCGGGTGGGCGCAATGCGCGACTTCCGTCGCGAGATCGAGTCCGCCCATCGTGCGATAGATGGCGACCGGCCCCGCGCGATCGGGCACGAGTCCGAGCACGCGCTGCAACTCGTCGCTCCACGCGGCGACGTGCAGCACGGTGTCGGCTCCGCGGTAGTGCGGCGCGAGCCGCATCGCGCCGGCGGTTCCTCCGAAGCCCCACGTCACGTCGAGACGGCGAAGCGTGCGCTCGATCGATGCATCGTTCGCGACGCCGGCTTCGGCACGTCCGCGGAATCTCCCGACGGTAAGGGCGGGTGCAAGCACGTCGCTCCAGCCGCCCGCGAATCGCGCGACGAGTTCGCCGCGTCGCCCCGGCACGAGGCGGTGCTCGCTCCGTCCAGTGCGCGTCACGGCGCCTTCGCTGCGCAATCGCACCAGCAGCTCCGACACGGCCTGACGGCTTGCTCCGCATTCACTCTCGATCTCGCGCACGGTCGCGGCGAGCAGCGCGGGCTTCGCGAGGATCGCGAACAGCACGCGGTAGCCGGCGGCGCGGAGACTCGTCACGTGGGTGTGCGCGCGCCGCACCCGCTTGCGACCTTCGACATGGGCGACGAGACGTCCCCCACCCAGAACGAGGTGGAGGTTGCCGCCGCTGTCCAGGTAGTTGACTCCCGCCGCCCGCAGCATCGAGCCTGTCGGCTGGTCGATGTGGGCGGCGAGAACGATCGCGCCGAAGTCTGGTCCGTAGCCCGCGACTTCCTCGCGGAAAGCGTCGAGCCATGCCGGCGTCGGGCTGCGCTCGCGAACGCTGTCTGCCTCGGGCAGCGATGCAGCGAGACCTTTTTCCTGGCGCCTCGCTGCGCCGCCGCCCGCGCGTACGAGAGCGACGAGGCGGTGCCTGCCGCCGGCGCGGTCCGTGAGTGTGAGGAGCGGAAAGCGCCCATCCGGACTCAGGTCATCCGCGTCAACCGCCTGCAGGAAAGCGACTTGCAGAAGTGCGGTGACGGCATCGGTCACCTGCGGAGCGATTGTCAGGCCGGTGTTTTTGTCAGGCACTCCATGACAATACGTCGATGGTGACAAAAGGCAAGGTTGGTCACCCCAGCCGGGCCACCCGCCTCCGGACCGAGGCCTCGACCGCGTCGAGGACCTTCGCGTCGTGCCCCCCCTCCGCGCGCAGTTCGACGATCCGCGCCAGCAATCCGTCCGCTCCGGCGAGACGCGCCGCGCAGTGCGTTCGCCAGCGCCCGTGTTCGGTCGCGCCGAGCGTCTCGGGGTGGTTGCGCGCGCGCATGCGGAACAGGAGTTCGCCCAACCGGGCGTCCTCGAAGGACCGTTCGAAGTCGCGCCAGCGTTCGGGGCGCGAGGCGTGCACCTCGCGGCAGACGGCGGCGTCCTCGTCTTCGACGAAGCCCTCGTAGAGCGCCTGGTCGACGTCGCCCTTGCCGAGCGGCTCTTCGTCGAAGACGGCGGCGAGCTTCATCTCGAGCGCGTCGCGGTGCGCTTCGATGAACTGCGCATGGCGATCGCACGCGGCCATGTCGAGCGCGAGACGCGCGATCGAGGCGTCGTCGAGCAGCTTCTTCGGCGCGACGACGGGACAGCGGCCGAAGTGGATGCCCTTGATGCCGAGCGGTGCTTCGTCGGCGGGGCGCTCCTCGCGCGGGGTGAACAGGCGCGCGCGCAGTTCGGCGACGTCGAGGTCGAGGATGCGCTGGGGATCACAGCGCAGATCGAGGCAGAGGATCTGGTTGCGAAAGCGCGGGTGGTCGGCGACGCGGACGACGAGGCTCGCGCAACGGGTGGCGGCGGGGAAGCGCGCGCTCACGTGCACGAACGGCTCCTTGCGGAACGCGCGGATGCGGTCCTGGACGACCGAGCGCTGCCGCGCCTCGGCGAGGTAGTCGAACATCGCTTCGCGCACCGAGCGCAGCTTCCGCGCGAGCGCGATCGTCGCGCGCACGTCGCCGAGCGCGTCGTGGGCGTCGTGGGGAATCCCGTTCGCCGCCGCGAGGTCCTCGAGCTTGAAGCCCGGCACGCCGGGTTCGCGCTCGGGCCATTCCATGCCTTCGGGGCGCAGCGCGCACGCCGCGCGCAGGACGTCGATCAGGTCGAAGCGGGAGTTGCCGTTGCGCGACTCGCGCTCGTAGGGCGGCAGGAGGTTGCGCCACAGCATGAAGCGCGTGAGTTCGTCGTCGAAGCGCATGCTGTTGAAGCCGGCGCCGCAGGTGCGCGGTTGCATCATCACTTCGAGGATCGTGCGCGCGCCCTCGAGCTCGCTGACCGTGCCGGGCCGATCCGGATCGAGTCCGGTGACGAGGCACGCATCCGGCGAGGGCAGCACGTCGTCGGCGACCGCGAACTCGATCGTGACGGGGTCACCGATCGGTTCGAGCGCGAGCGTCGTGCGCTGCGCGGCGAACGACATCGGCCGATCGCTGCGCGGGTCGAGGCCCGTCGTCTCGTAGTCGTGCCAAAGGATGGTCTCGTCGTCGCGGCTCATGGTCGGACCCGGGAAGGGGGGCAAGAGGGAAACGGATGGCGACGGTCCTGGCAACCACGCTCTGGACTATGCGCGCGGAACGGGTGAAGTCCCGCCGGTGGCCAGTCGACTCCTCAAGCGCGCCCTCGTCGCGGCGCTCGCCCTCGTCGCACCCCTGCTCGACGCCCAGGAGCCGACGGAATCAGCGCGCCGCGTCGCCACCATCGGCACGATCGACGAGGCGCAGGCGCCGCAAATCGACGGCCGACTCGACGACGCCTGCTGGGACGGCGCGCCCGCGATCGGCGAACTCCTCCAACTCGAACCGCAGGACGGCGCCCTTGCGACGCAGCCGACCGTCGTGCGCCTGCTCCACGACCGGCACGCGATCTACGTCGCGATCCAGTGCTTCGACGACGCTCCCGACACGATCCGCGCGACGCAGCGCGCGCGCGACGCGGACCTCGATCCCGACGACCGTGTGGAGATCTGGTTCGACACCTTCGCGAGCCGACGCAACGCCTACTGGTTCCAGATCGGCGCGGCGGGCTCGCGCGGCGATTCGCTGATCAGCGACAACGGCGCGCGTTTCACCAAGTCCTTCGATTGCATCTGGCACGGCCACGCGCGCATCACGCGCGACGGCTGGGAGGCCGAACTCGCGATCCCGTTCCAGAGCCTCGCGTTCGCGCCCGATTCGACCGAATGGGGCTTCAACCTGCGGCGCGAGCTGCGCGCGCGCAACGCCACCGATCAGTGGACCAACGTCGACCAGGCGTCGAGCTTCTTCCGCGTCGGCGAGGGTGGAACGCTGGCGGGATTCGGCCGTCGCGACGGCGGCCTCGGCCTCGACGTGAAGCCCTACGTCGCGGTCGCGGGTGATCGCGTGCGCGCGCTGCCGGCGACGTCGTCGACCTCGTCGAGCGACGTCGACGCAGGCGTCGATCTCTCCTACCGCCTCACGCCCGGGCTCACGCTCGGTGTGACCACGTTCACCGACTTCGCGGAGACGGAAGGCGACGACCGGCGCATCAACCTCTCGCGCTTCCCGCTGTTCTTCCCCGAGAAGCGCGACTTCTTCCTCGCCGACGCGTCGCGCTTCGAGTTCGGTCCGCGCGCCAACGGCGAGCGACTCCTGCCGTTCTTCTCGCGTCGCATCGGCCGCGACGACTCCGGCCGCGAGATCCCGCTGCTCGCGGGCCTGCGCGTCGCGGGTCAGGAGGGCCCTTGGGAGATCGGGGCGCTCGGTGTGCGGATGGGCGAGGGCGAGGCCGGGCTCGAACCGCGCACTCTGGGAGTGTTGCGCGTGAAGCGACACGTCGGCGCTCAGGGTGCGGTGGGTCTGATCGCGACCGCGGGCGATCCGACCGACGACGCGAGCGCCCAGACGCTCGGCGTCGACGGCACGCAGCGCCTCACCGAGGTCTTCGGCGGCGATCTCCGGCTCTCGGCCTATGCGATGCAGACCTTCGGCGGCTTCGGCGAGGGCCACGCGCTCGGCGTCGATCTCTCCGGTCAGACGCGCACCTTCAACTACGCGCTCGGCGGGCGGCGCATCGAGGACGACTTCGCCCCCGCGCTCGGCTTCACGCGACGCACCGGCGTCTGGCAGCAGTACGGCGAGCTCGAATGGAAGCCGCGGCCCGGCGGCTCGCTGGTGCGCAACTTCGAGTTCGGCGTGGACGATCGCGCCGACGTGCGCATCCAGGACGGCGTCGCCGACGAAGTCGAGTTCGACTTCACGGTGCTGGGCGTCGAGTTCGAGAGTTCCGACGAAGTCCGCTTCGGCGTGCGGCGGAGCTTCGAGTCCCTCGACGACCCCTTCGAGATCGTCGACGGGGTGTTCGTCCCCGCCGGCGACTACGCGTCGACGATGCTCGAGTTCGAGGTCTCGACCTCCGACGGCCGGCCGTTCAACGCCGGCGTGGGCGTCCGGATCGGCGACCTCTACGACGGCGATCAACGGGAACTCGGCGTGGAGCTCGCGTGGCGCACGGGCCCGACCTTGATCCTCGGCGCGAGCTACGACCAGACCGATGCGTCGCTCGCGAGCGGCGACTTCACGACGCACATCGGCGGGCTGCGTGCCGACCTCCATCTCTCGCCGGACCTGAGCTGGCGCAACCTCGCGCAGTACGACACCGAATCGCGCGACCTCGGCGTTCAGAGCCGGCTGCGCTGGACCGTCCAACCCGGCTCCGACCTGTTCGTCGTGTTCGGCGCCGGTTGGCTGCGCACCGACGACGGCGCCCTGCGCCCCGAGCAGCAGCAGGCGACGCTGAAGTTCGCGTGGACGTTCCGGTTCTGAGCCGGAGCTGCCCGCCCCTGCATGTTCATGTAGCTGTCCGGAGAAGCGTCGCGACCTAGCCTCCTCGCCCACCTCGGCCCGCGCTCCGCGAGCCAGTCACCCGGAGGCATCGATGACCCACGTCCGCAAGTCCCTGATCCTGCTCGCAACCCTCTCGATCGCCGCCGTGGCGACCAGCATGCGCAACGGCGACGCACCCGCCGATCGCGCGACGACCACGACCTCGCTCCACGATCACGCCCTCGCCGCGGCGGAGCTGAAGCACTTCGGCAAGCCCGACGAAGTGCGCGAGTTCCCGCTCGGACGCGTCGAACTGGTCAAGCTCGGCGGCGTCACGATCGGCCGCGCGATCTTCCAGCCCGGCTGGAAATGGTCGACGTCGGTCCAACCGCTCGCGAAGACCAAGAGCTGCGAGGCGCCGCACTTCCAGTACCACGTCTACGGCATCCTGATGGTGAAGATGGACGACGGCACCGAGATCGAATGCCATCCCGGCGACGTCTCGCTGCTGCCGTCCGGCCACGACGCCTGGGTCGTCGGCAACGAGCCGGCCATCGTCATCGACTTCCAGGGGATGACGGAATACGCGAAGACCAAGTGACGGGCGCGCGCGCCGCTACGCTCCGCGCGCATGTCGCGCCTCGCCTTGACGCTCCCGGAGGTCCTGCCGTTCGCGACCGAACTCGAGGTCCGCATCACCGACCTCAACTACGGCAAGCACCTGGGCAACGACGCGATGGTGAGCCTGCTGCACGAGGCGCGCTGGCGCTTCCTCCGCAAGCACGGGCTCTCCGAGTCCGACTGCGGCGGCACCTCGCTCGTGGTCGGCGACCTGGCGATCGTCTACCGCGCCGAGTCCTTCGCGGGTGACGTCCTGCGCTTCGAAGTCGGCGTGACGGACCTCGCGCGGGTCGGCTGCGACTTCGTCTACCGCGTCACGCGCATCGGCGATGGCAAGGTGGTCGCGGAGGCGAAGACCGGGATCGTCTTCCTCGATCCGGCGACGCGCCGGCCGACCAGGGTGCCCGCTTCGGTCGCCGGGCTGGTCGCGCCCTGAAGCAGGGTGGGAAACACGGGGGGTCGCCCATGGCTTAGCCTTCCCCGCCCCTCCGTACCTCCACTCCGATGCGCAACCGAATCCTCTGCGCCGTCGCGTTGTCCGCGACCCTCGCCACCTCCCAGACGACCTTGAACGTCGTCGCCGCGCCGGGCACCGCGACCTTCGCGCCCGGCGTCACCGGCAACGCCTGGCTGTTCAACGGCACGCTGCCCGGATCGACGCTGCGCGTCACCCAGGGCCAGACCTTGCGCGTGCGGTTCCGCAACGACCTGCCCGAGTCGACGGCGCTCCATTGGCACGGCCAACCGGTTCCGCTCGGGATGGACGGCGTGCCGGGCGTCTCACGTCCCGCCGTCGCGCCCGGGCAGGAGTTCGTCTACGAACTGACCAACCTGATCCCGGGGACGCACTGGTATCACCCCCACGGGCACGCGATGCAGCTCGACATGGGGCTCGCGGGGCTCGTGATCGTCGACCCGGCGAACCCGGCCGACGATCCGCCGTACGACGTCGAACAAGTCGTCGTGCTCGACGAGTGGAGCAACCCGCTCGGCGGCTTCTACACGGGTCATCTCCTCAACGGCAAGTCGAGCGACGGGCAGATTCCGATCGCGGTGCAACCCGGGCAACGTCTTCGCCTGCGCATCCTCAACGCGTCGGCGGTGACGAACTACGTGCTCGCGCTCGACGGCCACCCGATGACCGTCACCCACACCGACGGCGGACGCGTGCAGCCGGTCGTCGTCCAGGCCCTGCCGATCGGCATCGGCGAGCGCTACGACGTGATCGTCGACTGCAACAATCCCGGCGTGTGGTCGCTCGCCGCCGCTGCGATCACGAACCGCAGCGTCACGCTCGTGCGCGGCGTCCTGAGGTACGCCGGCCAGACGCAGGCGCCGCCGCCGGCGAACTTCGTCCCGCCGAACCTCTCGAGCGGTGCCTTGCTGTCGTACGCGCAGCTCGCCGCGTACTTCCCGGTGCCGCCGATCTCGCCGGCGCCGCGGCACCGCTTCACTGCGACGTTTGCGATGTCGATGGGTCCGGGCGGCATGGTCCACACGATCAACGGCCAGTCGTGGCCCAACGTGACGCCGTTCCAGGTCGCACTCGGCGACGTCGTCGAGCTCACGATGGTGAACACGGCCGCATCGTTGGTGCAGGGGCTCCACCCGATGCACACGCACGGCCACTCGTTCCGCCTGCTGAACACCGCAGGCGGCACGACGCAACCGCCGGTGAAGGACACGATCCTCATCCGGTCGAGCGGTCAACCCGGAAGCACGGCCGTCGTGCAGCTTGTGATGGACAATCCGGGACTGTGGCTCTTCCACTGCCACAACGAGGACCACATGGCCTCGGGGATGATCACTGCGTTCGAGTACCTCGGCGACACGGACGCCGACGGCATCGCGGACGGCGTCGACCACGAACCGACCACTGCGGTGCCGGTCACGGAGATCTCCGACATGGCGGCCGACTTCGCGCCGGGCGCCTCGGGCGACGTCTCGGTGCAATGGACGGCAGGGCAACTCGTCGACCTGTTCGCGGGATTGTCCGAGCTCTCGACGCCGCTCGTGTTCCCACCCTACGGCACGCTCGTCCTCGATCCGTCGAGCGCGGCGTTCTTCGGCGGTGCCTGGGCCAACGCATCGCACCGCGCGATTGTTTCGTACGCGATCCCGAACGACGTCGGATTGATCGGACTGCGCATCGCCTTCCAATCGGTCGGACTCACCGCATTGCCCGGCGGTTTCCGCCTCGGCACGGCGCAGGCGCTGACGATCCGCTGAGCGTCGACGCAGAAGCGCGGCGGCGGCGAAAGACCGGGGCGGTGACCCTGTTGCTCTGTCATCGCTTCGTCATCGCGACGGTCGCCCCGGCGTCCGGCCGGGGGATCGATCGCGCGGTGACTGGCCCGGCCCCTCCTTCCGCAAGCCATGTCCCCCATCGCCGCACCGCGCCCACGCTCTCGCGTGAGCCGCTCCGTTCCGACTCTCGTGTTCGCCGCCGGTGCGCTGCTCTTCGCGAGCGCGTGCAACAACAGCGACAGCGCCGTCGTGCCGACGGTTCCACCCGACTCGACGCCCCGCGCGTTCCAGCGCGGCGACGCGCTGCCGGGGATCGCCGTCGACATCCTCGCCGTGCGCGGCGGCACGGGCCCCGGCGGCCGCTTCCGCGCCGGAGACGTGCCCGTGATCGACTTCACGGTGAAGAAGGGCGACGGCGTCGATTGGCTCCTCGCCGACTTCGACTCGAATCAGGCGTTGATCTCGGGTCCGACGGGCGGCTACCAGCGCGTCATCCCCGCGCTGAGCGACGTGGTCGCGAACGCGACGCTGAACGCGGACCGTTCCTACACCTACCGCTTCACGACGCCGATCCCGTCGGTCTACGCGGCCCCCTACCACGACACCGCATCGTTCGGCGCGGTCGACGGCGAACTGACGGGGCAGGCCCTCGCGGCCGGCACCTACACGGTCGGCCTCGCGCTGGCCTGGCACTACACCGTCGACGGCGAGGAGCACATCGACGCCGGCAACGCGGTCGAGGACGTCCTGTTCGGCGACGCCGCGGCGGCCCTCGTCGCGCGGGAGGTGGTGAAGCAGGACAACTGCAACGAGTGCCACACCTCGCTGCGCCATCACGACGGGATCCATCGCGACGTGCGCATGTGCGTGCTCTGCCACACGGCCGGCGCGGAGGACGCGAACGACCCGAACGTCGCCGGCGGCACGCCGAGCGTCTCGACGGACTTCCGCGTGATGATCCACCGCGTGCACAACGGCGCGCACCTGCCGTCGGTCCTCGGTGTGTCGACCAACCCGGACGGCTCACGCAACTACGAGACGACGCCGCTGCCGAATCGATTCGTCGATGGCGAGGGCGCGATCCACGACTACTCGGCGGCCAGCTTCCCGATGATGCCGAGCGCGTACACCGCGTACCTCTTCAACAACACGGGAACGACCTACCTCGGCACCGGCGGCAACGGCCCGATGCCGCGCGACGTCGGCTTCGCGGCGCTCACGCTGACGCGCAAGGAGAAGGAGGACCACCTGCGCTCCGGGATGGTGGCGTGCTCGAAGTGCCACGGCGATCCGGACGGCACAGGCCCGCTGACGGCGCCGGCCCAGGGTGATCTCGCGTACGACAACCCGCAGCGGCAGAGCTGCGGTTCGTGCCACGACGACGTCCACTGGGGCAACCCGTACACGGCCAACAGCCAGACCATGACCGCGCAGGCGAACAACAGCAACTGCACGGAGTGCCACGAAGTCGGTTCGGGCGCCGCGCTCGGTGCACGCGACGCACACCGTCACCCGTATTCGAATCCGGCGTTCAACACCGGGATCAACGTCACGGTGACCGGGCTCGGCGGTGGGACCGGCGGCGGCGGCAATCACGTCGCGGGCGATCCGATGCTCGCGTCCTTCGACGTGAAGGACGATACGGGCGCCGATCTGCAGATCAGTCGCCTCACGCGCTTCCAGATGATCGTGAGCGGTCCGAGCACGAACCCCCAGTGGGTGCTGCCGAACGTCAACTCGTTCGACTTCGCGTTCCGCAAGAGCAGCCCGTTCACCGGCAACGGCACGATCAACGCGCCGTCCGTCGGCACGAGCGCGACCGCCCAGACCCTCGGCGTCGTCTTCACTTCCTCGACGGGCTTCGACATCGTCGGCTCGAGCACGGCGCCGCAGAGCTTCGCGATCGGCGCCGGCTCCGGGTCGCAGACGCCGGTGACCTATGCCGGGGTGACGTTCACCGTCACGCAGGGCACGACGGCGTTCGCCGCGAACGATCGCTGGTACTTCGAAGTCGTCCCGACCGCCGCGAGCTACACGACCGCGGTGCCGCGCGACTTCGTCTTCGAGCGCATCGGCGCGGCGACCGGGGCGGTGCAGACGCTCGCCGCCGGCAACACGCCGGTCTACTGGGGCCGGCAGGTCGTCTACGAACGCACGGCGCTGGTCGGCTCGGCGAGCACCACGAGCGTCGCCGCGGTCGCGATGCAGCGCTATGTCGTCGCCGATCAGAGCACGCTCACGGGCGTCGCGGTCGGAGATCGCGTCGTGCTGGCCAACGGCACGTCGACCGAGGAGTACCAGCAGGTTGCGCGGATCCAGACCACCGACGACGTCTCCGGAGCCGATCTCGGCGCCGCCGACCGGTTCTTCTTCGGGTCGTTCCTCCGCTACGACCAATCGGCCGGCACGACGATCCAGGAGTGCACGCTGTCGACGCGGCGCGAAGGCAGCGACTACACGATGGCGACGAGCAACGCGACGGGCATCGACCTGCTCGCGGGGCGCTTCACCGCCACCAATCCGGTCGTGATGAGCTACCGCAGCCACGCGCGCTTCGGCTACTGGCGCGCTCCGGCCGAGACGCTGCAGGCGGTCTACACGGCGCCGACCGGCGACTCCGACGAACTCGGTCCGGTCCAGGGCGACTGGACCGGGTTGCCGCTCGTCGACGGCACCTACACCGTCGGCATGTGGGCGAACATCGACTTCACGGTCACGCCGCTCGGCTCACGCGCGACGACCGAGGCCTGGAACAACCTGGCATCGGACAACACCACCTACCGGATGATGGCACCGCCCGCGACTCGCGCGTTCCTGTTCGGTGCGGCGGCGACGCTCGAGCCGCGTCGAGTGATCGCCGACGGCGCGAGCTGCAACAAGTGCCACGGCGACATCTCCGCGCACGGCTTCGGCCGCCGCGGTCTCGACACCTGCATGCTGTGCCACGCGAGCCCGGGCGCGGAGGACGCACCGCTCTACCAGTTCAGCACCTGGTACGTCGGCGCCACGCCGCGCGTGACCATGGATTTCCGCACGCTGCTGCACAAGGTGCACATGGGGCGCGAACTCGCCAACGCGTCGTCCTACACGGCGAACGGCATCTTCCTCGGCACGCCGTACCCCGTGGACTACGCGGACATCGACTTCCCCGTCCGGCCGATCGGCGTGACGGACTGCGCGAGTTGCCACGGCACCGGCAACGACACCTGGCAGGCGCCGGCGAATCGCGATCACCCGTCGTCGCTCGTGCCGCGCACTCTGGAATGGACGGCCGCGTGCTCGTCGTGCCACGACTCGAACTGGTCGATCGCGCACATCGAGTCGATGGCGAACAGCAACGGCGAGTCCTGCTCGATCTGCCACGGCTCGGGCAGGGATTGGGACGTCGCGCTCGTCCACAAGCGCTACTGACGCCGATGGTCGCGCTTCCGATCCGACCGTTCGTCCTCGCCGCGATCGCCGCGGGCGCGCTCGGCGCCGCGGCGGCGATCGCGGGCCGCGGGACGGATGCGCCGCTTGCGGCGCCGGTGACGGCGCGCGCGGCGGCGGTGAACACAGCGGCATCGGACGCAGCGGCATCGGACGCAGCGGCATCGGACGCAGCGGCATGGCAGTCCAAGGCGATGCCGTCGCGCGACGTGCTCGCGATCACGGCGAGGCTCGAGCGCGCCGTGCCCGTCGCGGTCGCGCGCGCAGCGGGGTGCGATCGCGAGCCCACCACCGAACGCGAGTGGTTCGAGAAGCTGGTGAACGAGCCGGGACTCGCGACGCACGCGCGTGAAATCCTGGCTGGCGACCAACCCGATGCGCACAAGGTCGCCGTCCTGCGCGCGCTCTGCGCGAACCGTTCTCCCCACGCCGACACCCTGCTCGCGTTCGCGATCGAACGCGCGCCGCGCGAGACGAGCCCGCACGGCGAAGACCTCGCGCGCGTCGCGACGCAACTCCTCTGCGAGCGCTCGCCGCGCGTCGCCTCGGCCCGCACCGCGCTGCAGGCGATCGCGTTCTCGCCATGCGTCGTCGCCCACGCGCTGCGCCGCCGCGCCGTCGCCGCCCTCGCCGCCCACGGCGACGTGGACGAACTCGGCGCGCTGGCCACCGCCCTGCTCGCGCGCGGCGACAAGGACCTGGTGGCCGCGGCGCTCGAAGCCGCCGCCGGGCGCGACGAACCCGCGCTCCACGAACGCTTCGCGCGCTTGCTCGGTGCGTGAGTCCCATCGCGGTCGAGGCCGCAACCCATCTTGGTTGCAGGCGTCGCCGCTGCCGCGACGACCAGGAAGGCCTCGACCGCTCTTCTTGCTGGGGCCCTCCGGCACTCCGAATCGTCGCGTGCCGCGACGATTCTCCGGCCTTCGGGCCCATCGCGGCCGAGGCCGCAGCCGATCCGGCTGCCGGCGTCCTCGCTGACGCGACGACCAGTAGGCCTCGGCCGCTCTACCAGCCGGGATCACCTGCGCGTGAGCGGGTCCACCTCTCCCGCTACGCTCGCCCCGCCGACACCGCGCCCCGCAACCATGGTCGAGTTCCGTCACCAACCGCTCTTCGAACTCTCCCACGACCATCACGCGATTCCCTGGCGCCCGCTCGGCAACGAGGGCGTCCGCCGCGTGACGCTCGGCGGCCGTGACTTCCTCGAAGTCGAGCCGCGCGTGTTGACGCGCATCTGCGCCGAGGCGATCCGTGACGTCTCGCACCTGTTCCGGCCCGGTCACCTCGCGCAACTCCGCGCGATCCTCGACGACGGCGAGGCCTCGCCCAACGACCGCTTCGTCGCGCTCGAGCTGCTGAAGAACGCCAACGTCTCGGCGGGGATGGTGCTACCGAGCTGCCAGGACACCGGCACCGCGATCGTGATCGGCAAGCGCGGCGATCGCGTGCTCGTGAACGGCGACGACGAGGCGGCGCTCGCGCGCGGCGTGTTCGACGTCTACCAGACCAGCAACCTGCGTTACTCGCAGATGGCTCCGCTGACGACCTACGAGGAACGCAACACCGGTACGAACCTGCCGGCGCAGATCGAGCTCTACGCGCAGAAGGGCGCGGCCTACGACTTCCTGTTCGTCACGAAGGGCGGCGGCTCGGCGAACAAGAGCTACCTCTACCAGGAGACGCGCGCCGTCCTCGAACCGCAGAAGCTGCTCGCGTTCCTCGACCAGAAGGTGCGCACGCTCGGCACGGCGGCCTGCCCGCCGTATCACCTCGCGATCGTGATCGGGGGGACTTCCGCGGAGGCGACGCTCAAGACGGTCAAGCTCGCGAGTTGCCGCTGGCTCGACGATCTGCCGGGTTCCGGCAACGAACTCGGTCGGGCGTTCCGCGACCGCGAACTCGAACAGCAGGTGCTGGAGCGCACCAGGAAGTCCGGCATCGGCGCCCAGTTCGGCGGCAAGTACTTCTGCCACGACGTGCGCGTGATCCGTCTGCCGCGTCACGGCGCGTCGTGCCCGATCGGGATCGGCGTCTCGTGCAGCGCGGATCGGCAGATCCTCGGCCGCATCGACCCGCCGGGAACGTGGTGAGACTAGACCTGCGGATGCCGATGGACGAGTTGCGGCGCGAACTGAGCAAGCACGGCATCGAGACGCGCTTCGCGCTGAGCGGTCCGATGATCGTCGCGCGCGACATCGCGCATGCGAAGCTCGCCGACATGCTCGCGCGCGGCGAGGGTCTGCCCGCCTACGTGAAGGATCACGTCATCTACTACGCGGGCCCCGCCAAGACGCCGAGCGGCTACGCCTCGGGCTCCTTCGGCCCCACCACCGCCGGGCGCATGGACAGTTACGTCGACTCGTTCATGCGCGCGGGCGGCAGCTTCGTCACGTTGGCGAAGGGCAACCGCAGCAAGGCCGTGAGCGAGGCCTGTCTCCGTCACGGCGGCTTCTACCTCGGTTCGATCGGCGGCCCGGCCGCGATCCTCGCTCAGAACTGCATCAAGCAGGTCGAGGTCGTCGCGTTCGAGGAACTCGGGATGGAAGCGATCTGGCGCATCGAGGTCGTCGACTTCCCCGCGTTCCTGGTCGTCGACGACAAGGGCAACGACTTCTTCGCGAGTGTGTGAGCGGAGGCGCCGCGGCGCTCAGGGTCGCCGCGGCTTCTTGCCCTGCGGGCACTTCGTGCAGTCCGCGACGACCGTCACCGAGATCGTCAGGCGGCAGCGGTTCCTCTGGTCACCGACGCAGTGGAAGCGCACGCGTCGCTCGGTCGCTCCAGCGCGCGCGGTGACGCAGACCTGATCGGAGAGGTCGGTCGCCGAGTTCAGCGAGCCATTGGTGTCGTTCATCCAGGCCTCGCCGACCTTGGACTGGATCTCCCACTGGACCGGGTTGCAGTCCGTGTTGTGTCCGTCGGTCTGCGGCTGGAGTTCGACGCAGAGGGTGCCGGCCTTCGGAAGGTCCTGGTAGGTCCAATCCGTGCTCCGGTGGCAGTACGGCGACCTCTTGTACGGCGCGCAGAGCGCCTTGCCCTGGTGCACTCCCACCGGCGCGAGGAGCCCGGGCTGATGGGGCATCCGAGCGACGTAGGAGACCGCGGTCGGCGAGAGCAGCGCCGCGACGCTTCCCGGCAGCAGGCTGGTCGGCTCCCCCATCGGGATGCCGGCCAGGTCGAGCGCGACGATCTCGATCGGCAGCGGCGCGTTGGCCGCCAGCGAGACCGTGATGCCCGGATCGAGCGGGTCGACGGTGCTCAGCAGCGCGGCCTGGTTGCCGTCGTACGGGATCGACAGGTTGCGCACCGGGTAGCGCGCTTCGACGCGCAGCGACGACGTGTTGGTGAACGCGAGGATGCCCTGCGTCTGCGTGATGCCCTGCGCCGCGATCCGCACGCCCATCAGCGACGGATCGTTCGGCACGACGATCCCGTAGTTCACTTCGCCGGTCGCCGCGACGTGTTGGCCGACCGGAACCGCCGCGAGGATCGCGGCCGGATCGACGCCGAGCGCGCCCTGCACGCCGCTGATCGGCATCTGGAACGGCAGGAACTGCAAGCCGAGCAGGAGCCACGAGAAGGACGAACCCGCGGTCGACGGCGGCACATACAGGATCGCGCGCATCGGCCGACCGATCGCGGCCTCCGCGCCGGTCATCCAGACCGCGTGGTTCGCGCTCACGTGGTACGGACCAGGTTGATTCTCGGCGGACACGATGAGTCCGGCCGCCGCACCGCCGTTGTTGGCCCAACTCGGCGTGTCGATGACGAGCAGACCGGGTGTCCCGCTGTCGAGGTCGGTCGTGAGGTACTGATCGTTGTCGCCGCCGGCGAACTCGTGGTGCAGGAGGCCGCTCACTTCGCCGTAGGCGTCGACGAGCGGCGTCGGCGAGTTCGGTTCCCCGCCTGCCTGTGCGGCCGATGCGACGACGATGCTCGGCCCGAGCGGCTCGCCGGTCGCCTCGTCGAAGAGCGAGCGGCGGATCGTGCCGTCGAGGACATAGAACAGCGTCGACTGGCCGTCGACGGTGCCGATCGCCGGGTCGTAGTACGGATTGGCCGGGAGGTTGTCGACGCGCCGACTCGAACCGAAGGCGCTCGAGACCGTGCTTCGCGTCGCGCGTTCGACCCAGGTGTCGCGCTCGAAGACGAGACTCAGGCCGCGCGCATCGAGCATCGCGCCGAACTCCATACCCGGCGTGTTGCACGCCGCGGCGCTGAGGCCCGGCGCGAACGTGTCGCTGAGCGCGTTGTAGCGGCCGATCAACAGGTCGCTACCGCCCTGGCCGCCGAACGCCGGCGAGAGACCCTCGACGGTCATCGCTGCGGTCCACGTCCCGGCGGGATCGCCGGACAGCTTCACGAGTTGGACCTGGAACACCGCGGTCGCGGGGACCTGCGGCGGATTGAGACCCGCGGGCTGGAACGACGGTCCGAGCAGAGTCGGACCGACGACGCCCTGCGAGGCGAGAGAAGGAACGCAGGCCGCGGCGATCGCGGCTGCGCGGAGGAAGGCGGAGAGACTGGAGTTCATGGCGTCACCGAGGCAGGAAGCTGGTCGGCCGCATCGGAGTGGTGCGGCTCACCCCCTACAGGCGCCGAGTCGCGGCGGACCGGTCGCTCGCGAGCGGGGATCGCCGTACGGTGCCCGCGCCTTGCCCGCGGCCCCTCGCCTCCTCGCGTCGATCCTCCTCTGTGCCCTGCCTGGGTCCGGCGGCTGCACGCTCAACCTGTGGCGCGATCCGCTGGGACCCCAAACCGATCGCATCGCGGTCCGGTTGGAACACGACGCGGTGGCCGTGCACGTCGATGCCGAGGCCGAGCCTCCGCACCTAGGCTTTTCGTTCGGACCCCGCTCTCCCGACGGTCGCGAGCGCCATCTGCTGCTCGAAGGCGGCGTGGACGCGCGACTCGCGGCGTGCCTCCTGGCGGGATCTGCGTCCGTGGACGGCGAGACGATCACCGTGGTCGAACTCGCCCTCGCCGATCACGACCCGCGCGATCCCGTCGTTCCCCGGGTGATCGTGACGCTGCACGGCGCGTCGCGTCCCGACGGGACACCGGCCGCGGTCGTGCACACGTCGGAGTGGACCGGTCGCTTCGTCGAGGGAAGGGTCCCGTCACCGTGCGTCCCACGCCGCGTGCGCATCGCGACGAGCGTCCTGCGCACGCGCGGACAGCCGTTCCTCGTCGACGTCGGCATGCGCTTGCTGCTGACGCCTCTCACGCTTGCGCTGGACGTGATGACCATCGGCCTGCTGTCCTACCTGCAAGTCGACGACGATGCGGTCGGGCTCGAGCACGATCCTGTGACCGACTCCTGGTACTGGGGCATCGGGCCGGCCAGGTAGCGCTCAGCCGCCCCCGAACATCCGCCGCTCGAGCAGCGCGAGTGCGCGCGCGATCCGTTTGCGCACGGCTTCGGGCGACGTGATCGACAGCGCGGCGGCGATCTCGCCGTGCGTGCAACCGAGTTCGAGGTGGAGCAGGAGCAGTTCCTGGTCCTGCGGATCGAGTGACTCGAGTTCGCGGCGGTAGCGCTCCTCGAGTTCGTGGCCGGCGGCAGCCATGCTCGGGCTCGGATCGCGCGCCGCGGGGCCGGCCGACGCGCCGCCCGAGGCGCCGGCGTCGAGCGGCTCTTCGCGACCGACGTCCCGCCGCGCGCGATGCCGGTCGCGCACCTCGTGGCGGAGCTTGTTGTGCGCGATGGTCGTCAGCCAGCGCAGGAACGAACCCTCGCCGCAGTACTCGAAGCGATCGAGATGACGCACCGCTTCGCCCAGCGCGGACTGCACGAGGTCGTGCGACTCCGCGCCCAGCTCCAAGCGCTGGTTCCCGTGCAGCCGCGCGCGCACCAGGCGCAGCAGCGCGGGCTGCGAACGTCGGATCAAGGCGTCGAAGGCGGCGCGGTCGCCGTCCTTCGCGCGACGCACGAGAGCATCGCTCTTCTCCGCGTCGTCGTCTTGCCGGTCTTGCACGGGGTCGACCATGTTCGCGTCGTCGTCGGGAATCGGCTTCAGGATCCGACGGTGAAGGACAATCCCGCGGACATGGCGAGTCCGCCAGCCGGGCAGAGCGAAACAGCCTGCACGGTGAAGGGCAGGTCGACCGTCGACGACGGGAACATGCCGAGCGGAACCGTCGACGTCGCCGAGCATCCCGACGTGCCGCCGCCGTGCGGTGCGGGGAACGACAGGAGCAGCGGGCTGGTCGGATCGAGCCAGAGTCGGCCGCAGAACAAGGGCAGACCGCTCGACGGCGGACCAAACGCCAGCACGAGGGTCGAGACCCCTCCCACGCGCAGGTTCTCGAGCGTGACCGCGAAGTCGGGGTTGCGCACGCTCGGGTAACCGGTGCTCCCGATGTCGGGCAGGCAGCTCGCGCAGGTCGCGTCGGCGCAGGGCTGACCGACGATCGCCGCCGCAGCTCCGGAGACCCAGGCCAGGCCCGAGAGCGGAGCGGTGACCGAGCTGATCGTGCAGCACCGCACGACGGTCAACCCGCATGACGCGGGCTCGCGGATGACGAGCAAACGTGTGCCGTCAGTGACGTAGAGCTGGCGTCGCGCCGGGTCATAGGTCAGGCCCTGCCAGGTCGTGAACGCAGGAGCACAGGCCGGGAGCATCGTGCGGCAGATCATCCCGCACGATCCGGGCACTGGTTCGTGCACGACGTAGAGCATCCCGGTGCTCGTGACGGCGAAGAGCCGGCCGCCAGGGAACGCCGGATCGACGCGGTTGTCGAACTCGATGCCGGTGACGACTTCGTTGGTCCCCGTCGGCACCGGGATCGAACACTCGCCCAGCGGTGAGGTCGGACACGCCCCGCCGGGCCAGATGCGGATGCGGTTGTCGGTGTGCGAGGAGTAGAGGAAGCGCCGCGCCTTGTTGTAGGCGAGGCCGGTGATCGACGGCAGCGTCGCGGGAATCGGCACGCGGCAGTACTCGGCGCAGGACGTGCTCGTGAGCACGAGGTCGCGGCCGTCGCTGGAGTAGATCCGGCCGGTTCCCGAGTCGAAGGTCGTCCCGCCGAGTGGTGCGGCGTGCGCGTTCATCGGCGGGTCGGGCAGCACGCAGACGGCGGTGCGACGGCAGGTGTTCGCGTCGATGTGATCGAGGCGGTTCGGTGCGCCGCGTTCGAGGCCGATCACGCGCTGGGCGGTGAGCGGGGCGAGGGCGGCGGCGAGGATGCAGAAGGATCCGAGGAGGCTTTGGTTCATGGCTGGTTCCGGTTGGATGGTTCATCCGGAAGAAGCCCGCGACGGCCGGGAGCGGACGCGCGCGGCGGCTATCTTTCGCGGCCGATGCAAGGCGACGCCGAGCGACCGCCCGACAGCACTCCCGATGCCGCGCCGGACGCGGCGATGGCCGAGTGGCTGGAGCTCGCGTGCGAAGGCGAAGCACCCGATCCGGAACGCTTCGCGCGCGAGCGCGGCTTGCCGGAGAGCGAGTTCGCGGCGCGCGCGGGGATGGTGCAGTGGTTGGTCGGTCGTCACCACGCGGCGCGTTCGACCCCGGGCGATGCCCTGCCCGCGTTGCCGTTCCGCGCCGGCGAGTTCACAGTGCTCGAGCCTGCCGGGCGCGGCGCGATGGGCGTCGTCTTCCGCGCGCTGCAGGACGGCCTCGATCGACAGGTCGCGGTGAAGATCCTCGATCCCGTCTTCGACGACGGTGGGCGATCGCGCCTCCGCTTCCTGCAGGAAGCGCGCGCGGCGGCGCGGCTCGCGCATCCCAACGTCGTGAGCGTGATCGCCGTCGGCGAGCAGGACGGCCACGCGTGGTACGCGATGGAGTGGATCGAGGGCGAGAGCCTCGCGTCGCTCCTCGCACGGCGACGCAGCGAACAGCGCACGCCCGACTCCGACTGGTGTCGCGAGAGCGCGGCGTTGGTCGCGAAGATCGCCCACGCGCTGCAGCACGCGCACGACCACGGCTTGCTGCACCGCGACGTGAAGCCCGGCAACATCCTCGTCGACGAACGCGGCGAACCTCACCTCGCCGACTTCGGCCTCGTGAAGGACGCGACCGCGGCGACGATGACCCACAGCGGCGACGTGGTCGGCTCCCCCGCCTACATGAGTCCCGAGCAGCTGCGCGGCGATCGCTCGCTCGACGCGCGCAGCGACGTCTACTCGCTCGGCGTGACCCTCTACGAGTGCCTCACGCTGGCGCGCCCGTTCGAGGCGGCGAGCGTCGATCGGCTCGCGCGGCTCATCGCGTCGGAGGCGCCGGTCCCGCCGCGGCGGCTCGTGCCGGTGATCGAGGACCCGCTGCAGCGCGTCTGCCTGCGGGCGATCGCCGCCGAACCAAGAGCGCGCTACGCGAGTGCCGCGGCATTCGCCGTCGACCTCGAAGCGTTCCTGCGCGGCGAGCCCGTCGCGGCGCGCGGCGAATCCCTCGGCGTGCGCCTCCGCCGACTGGCACGGCGCCGCATGCGCGAGGGGATCGCGGCGACGGCGATCGTCGTCGTCCTCGGTCTCTTGAGTCTCGTGCAGTCGTCGCGGTCCGAACTCCGCGCGCACGAGCGACGCCTGGCGGACAAGGAACTCGTCGACGCCCGCCTGTTCGGCGACGAGGACGGCTACCGCGAGCGGCTGGGCCGCGCCCTCGCCGCCTACCCCGACGACGGCGAACTGCACCTCCTCGCCGCGGTGCTCGCGCTCGAGGAAGGCGACGTGGCGCAAGCGGAGAACGAACTGCGCGCGGCGGCGGCGGCGCACACCGCGGATCCGGTCGTCACGCGCGTGTGCGACGCAATCGGTCCCGCGCTCGCGTTCGTACGCGCGGGCTCGCTCGACGACGAGCAGCGCGCCGCGGTCGATCGCCTCGCGGACGCGACGGCCACGCCGGACGGCCGCGAGTTGCTGCTGCGCGGACAGGTCATGCTGTTGCTCGGCCGACCCGACGACGCCGAGCGCCTCTTCGAACGCGCGCGGTTCGTGGCGCCCGAACTCAGCCGTCACGCGGCGCTCGGGTTGTGCCGCTGCTGGACCGGTCGCGGCGAGCATGCGCGCGCGCGCGACATGCTCGAGCTGTTCGTCACCGAGGCGAGCCCGGCGTCCGCGTTCTACCGCCTCGTCTCCTTGTCCTTCGCCGCGGGCGATTCTGGGCGCTCGGCCGACGCCGCCAGGCGCCTACTGTCCTATCACCCCGCCTCGTGGTTCAACGCCGTGGCGCGCCTGATCGAGCTCCGCGCCGCGGCGCGCGCGAGCGGCGACGACGTCGCTCTCC
>JACRLW010000008.1:66061-116978 GCA_016235155.1 Planctomycetota bacterium | reverse complement strand
CCAACTGCGCGCGTTCGTCATCGAGCAGCGCGAGTCCGTCGGCGTCGCGCCGCGCACGCCACGCGGACGCGAAGTCCTCGGAGCCCATCGCGCGCAGGCAACCCGCGAGGCGATCGCGCAGCGCAGCGCGCGCGTCGTGTTCCCCGCCGGGCGCCGGGGCTTCGTCCTCACGCGGTTCGCTCCTGGTCGTCCCGCTCACACCGAACTCGACGTGCTTCGGCACGCTCGGTCCCGACTGCGGCGCCGGACCACCCGCGCTGCGCACGCCGAGCCAGACCAGCACGGCCGCCGCGATCACCGCGATGGACCACGCGCGCCGCCGCCGTCTCGGTCGAGCCATGGCGGGATCATCGGCAGAGCGAACCGTCTTGGCCAAGCACCTGCCGAGCGACGCACGCATGCGCGGGGAGTCCGGGTCGGGTGAGGGGAGAGTCGACCGACGCCGGGGGCACTGGGGCAATGGCGGGCTCGACCGCTGAGGAGCGCCCGGGCAAGATGCGCCGCCATGAGAAAGGGCTACTCACTGGGTCTCATGCTTCCCTGCGATACCCGCTGCGACTCCGCTGCGACAAGGGGTCGCCTGCCGCTCTCGCCCCGGCGCACGATCGCCCTCGCCCCGGCGCACCCTGCGAACGACCGGAGCGGCGGTTCGGCTGTACGTCCTCCTCGATGGCTGGCGTTGGCAACCTTCGCGTTGATCCCGGCCAGCCTGTCAGCGCAACAGATCGTCGAGCAGCAGAGGCTCGAGCGACTGCGGGAGTCCTACGCAACCGTCGCTGCGAACCTCCTCGCACCGCTCGATTCCGAAAGCGCCAAGCCCGAACCGAAGTTCGATCCAGCGGTCTTCGAGTCGCGGGAACGATGGCGTGCCATCGTGCTGGAGACCATCGAGAGTCCGGACAAACGACTGGACGCGATCGCGCGGGAAGGCGCGAAGCTCCAGCAGCAGGTCGTGAAGTACCTCGAGGAGTCCGACGATCCGTCGGATGTTGCTGAGTACCTCTCGTCACTCGGTGAGGCCGCAGCCGTCGAGGTCAAGCAGAGGAGTAGTGATCCGCGGCAGAACTGGACGTCCCGAGTTCCGAATGAGTTGGCACTCCTGATCCAGCGACGCCGCGCCGTCGGAATGATGCTTGCCATGCTCGCGCCAGACATGGGTGGCAGCCCGGCCGAAGCTCCGCCCGTCGAGATCGACTTCGACAAGCGCCGCTTCATCCCCGCTGTGCCAGACCGCTTGAAACTCAGGAACATCAGCGGCTCGACACTGAAGCGTTGCACGATTCAGGTCGACGTGCGTGGCCAGGAAGGGAACTGGGTCCGGAATCTCCACTTCCTGCCGGCGTGGGCGGATGGTGAGTGGCGCGTCGCAACTTACGCCACGGTTTCGGATGGGGACCCCATCGCGGCCCTCGGACTTTCCACCAAGGTCGTGCAGGCAATCATCGTGTCGGTGTGGTGCGACGGGCTTCGAAGCGAAGGTATTGCCTACCAGTACGAAGGAGCGAGTTTCGAGGCGGACATGAACGAGGAATTGGCCCGGCACATGAACGTGACCGTCGAGTTCGAGAAGTCCCCCTACTCCGAGCCTGGACCGAGCCTCCTCATCACGATTCACGGCGTCCCGTCGATACCGCCAAGCCGCGTCACGTTGAACTGCGAGGACGGCGGCGCCACGGCGCCCTTCCAGTTCGCTCGGGACGAATGGGACGAGGATTCGCGCTACAGCTACCCCACGCGGGGCGCGCTTCGGAGCTGCCCGAAGAGCGTTGAGGTCACCATCGCGCTCGACGGGATGGGCGTGACCTGGACGAAGCGCGTGGCGGTTACCGAACGGCGCTGACGACTCCGGTCGATGCTCACAGCACGAGCTCGAAGTAGACCAGCGGCACGCCCCGATGGACGACCCACCCGCGCTCGGCGAAGCCGCAGCGCGCATAGAAGCCTCCCGCGCCGGCGGTCGCGTCGTACGCATCGAGGCGGATCGCGTGACCGCCCATCGCGGTGAGGTGGATCGGCCGCTTCACCGGCGTGAAGTACGCGGGGTCGATCGCCCAGGGCTCCTTGCAGCCAGCGCACGGCTCAGGCAGCGACCGTTGTCACGGGACCCGAGGAGCCCGGCGAACGGATGCTCCACACGATCCACTTCACGATCAGCCATGCGCTGACGACGCCAAGCAGACCCGCGGAGGCGAGCAAGAGGGTCGCGTAGGTCAGCACCGCCTCGATCACGCCGCCGAAGGCCTCCGCGTAGATGCCCACCAACGTCGCCAGGGCTTGCTCGAGCGCCACGCGCAACGCGACGAAGGTGTCGAAGACGACGTCGAGGATCAGCTCGAACAGGAGGCGGAGGAGATCCAACATGCGCAACGCGGGCGAAAAGCGTAGCGGCGTCGCCGGGCTTGTCCGCGGGCGCCGCGCGGCCGAGACATCGCTCGTGGTCCAACCGCGATGACCGACTTCACGCCGCCCCAACTCGCAGCCGCCGTCGCCGCCGTCGCCGGATCCGGCGTGCGCGCGCGCTTCGTCCGCATCGAGACGGTCGTCCTCCTCGACGACGGCGCGATCGCGTGGGACGGCGAGGTGCACGTCTTCGAGCTGACCGGCCATCCCCGCGCGCGCTCCGCGTACGCGTGGACCGGCGACGAGGGACGGCCCGTCGCGATCCTGGGCGAGCTTGGCGTCGCGACGGCGAGCGATGCCGTCGCGCGGCGGCGCAACCCGCCAAGCACATGACCGCGCTTGTCCCCTTCCACCGATCGCCCTAGCCTCCGCGCCCCGATGCGTCCCCAGACCGCAGCTCCGCGAACGCGATGCCGACCGGCGTCGGTCGCGGCGTTCCTGCTGGTCGTCCTCGCGCTCTGCGGCCACTTCGGACAGGGGCTGCACTTCCTGCGGCACGTGCACGCGGTGGTCGGCGGGAAGATCGTCCATCACCATCACGACGATCGCGCGCCGCACGAGCACCGCGTGGCGAAAGGCAATGCGCTGCCCGACGGCCTGCGCATCGACGAGGGCCACCGCCACGGCGACTGCCAGATGCCGCCGCAAGATCGCGTGCGCGACACCGCGTCCGCGATCCCGCTTCCGCACTTCGGTCCGGCGCCGCAACCCATCGCCGTGGGAACACCGCGCGAGCACGACTCCGCACGCGCTGTGCTGAGCTATGCGCCGAAGCACTCGCCGCCGGCGGACGACGCAACGTTGGTCCGCCTCGAGCGTCGTCGCACGGCACCGTCCTGAACGGAGGGTGACCACTGCGCGGTCGGGGCGTGAGTCCCGATCCCCGCTCCCGTTCCCCGCCTCGACCGTGCCGCATTCCAAGAGCGGCCTCACGCGCGACGAGTTCGACGCGCGCGTGACGCCGCACCTCGACTGTCTGGTCCGCTGCGGGCGCCGCGTGCTGCGCAGCGACGATCTCGCCCGCGACGCCGTCGCCGAGACACTCGCCCGCCTCTGGCGACGCGGCTTCGTCCACGACGACGCCCGCCGCACGCTGCTCGGACTGGTGTTCCGCGCCGCGCTCCACGAACGCCGGCGCCTGCTGCGGCGTGCGCGGCACGAGCGCGGCGCCGCGCGCGATCCCGCCGACGACGCGCAGTGCCGCGACCCGGTCTGCGAACTCGAGCGGAGCGAACTCGCGGCGGCGTTGCGGCGCGCGATCGAGGACCTGCCGCCGGCGCTCGCGAGCACGCTGTCGGCGCGCGTCGACGACGGCCTCGAGTACGCGGCGATCGCCGAGCGGCTCGCGATCCCGATCGGCACGGTGCGCTCGCGGCTCTCCGCCGCGCGGCGTG
Source organism: Planctomycetota bacterium (assembly GCA_016235155.1). Taxonomy (GTDB): domain Bacteria; phylum Planctomycetota; class UBA1135; order UBA1135; family UBA2386; genus JACRLW01. The sequence goes on along the minus strand of JACRLW010000008.1, from coordinate 113,184 downwards.
CGCTCGCCGTTTCGCTCACCCCGCGTGAACTCGCCGGCGTCGAGCGGCATTGAGTCCGCAGCATGCTCCGCCTCGCGTCCACATTCGCCCCGGCCGCCCTGCTGCTCGCCGCCGCCACGGCCCAGGATCCGAAGCACCGCGCCGACGACGACGCGCTCGATCGCGCCCTCGCGGAACTGCCCAAGGCGGCCGGCAACAGCGCGGTCGTGACCCCGACCGCGCAGCGGGACCTCGGCAGCGTCGGCCCGTTCACGCTCCAGAAGCTCTCGTTCGATCTCCTCTTCGCCGCGGGCGCCTCGACCGAGCGCGACGATGCGCTCGGGAACCTCCAGGGCGGCGGCCACGACCCGCGCAAGCGAGGCTTCACGCTCCAGAACACCGAACTGTCCCTGCAGGGAGCGGTCGACCCGTTCTTCACGACCGACCTGCACCTGATCACGTTCCTCGACCCGATCGAGGGGGAGACGGTGATCGAACTCGAAGAGGCCTTCGCCACCACCACGCTCCTCCCGCACGGCCTCGAGCTGGAGATCGGCCAGTTCTTCACGGAGTTCGGCCGGCACAACCCGCGACACCCGCACGCCTGGGACTTCCTCGACGCGCCGCTGATCCACACGCGGGTCTTCGGACCCGACGGCATCCGCGCCCCCGGCGCGCGCCTCGGCTGGCTCACGCCGCTGCCCTGGTTCGCCGAGTTGCACGTCGGCGTACAGAACGCGTCGGGCGAGACGATGGCGAGCTTCCTGGCCACCGACGAGTTCTTCGCCGAGCGCGCGATCGGCGGCCGCGCATTCGTCGAGCGCGAGGTGCACGCACTGCGCGACCTCGTGTGGCTCGCGCGATTCGTCCAGGCCTTTCAGCCGTTCGAGTCGACGACCGTGCAGTGCGGCGCCTCGGGCCTCTTCGGTCCCAATGCCGCCGGGCGCGGCACGGCGACGACGATCGGCGGCCTCGATCTCGTCGTGCGCTGGAGCGACGAGCTCGGCGGGCGGCAGGCGGACGAAGTGGTGTGGCAGAGCGAAGTGCTCGCGCGCGACTACGCGACCGACACCTTCACCGACGAGGGCGACCCGCTGGATCCCGGCGACGACGTGACGGTGCCCGGCGAGTCGCTCCGCGACTTCGGCTTCTACTCGCAGCTCACCTGGCGCTTCGATCCCTCGTGGCGGGCGGGCCTGCGGGTCGAGCATGCGGGCGGGCGTGGCGGCAGCTACGACGTCGCCGCGCGGCGGATCGCCTCGCGCGCCGTCGATCCCTTCCGCAACGACCGCACCCGGCTCTCGCCGCTGCTCGAGTGGCTGCCGAGCCACTTCTCGCGCGTGCGCCTGCAATACAACTTCGACGACGCGGCGACGCTCGACGGCGGCGAGGCCCATTCGGTCTGGCTCGGCGGCGAGTTCGCTCTCGGCGCCCACTCCGCCCACCGCTTCTGAGATGCGAATCCTCCCCGCCCTCCTGTTCCTCGCCGCGCTCGCGGTACCGGCACGCGCCCAGGACACGAGCGCCGCGCCCGGGCCGCTCGTCGTCTGCGCGACCACGCCCAACCTCGGCGCGCTCCTCCGCGCGGTCGCCGCGGACGACGTCGAAGTGACCGTCTTCTGCAAGCCGACGCAGGACCCCCACTTCCTCCGCGCGCTGCCGAGTTTCGTGAAGGCGCTGAGCAAGGCCGACCTGCTCGTGTTCGAGGGGCTCGAACTCGAAACCGGCTGGTTGCCCGCGCTGATCGACGCGGCGCGCAATCCCGAGCTCCGCACCGGGGCCCGGGGTTCCTTCGACGCGTCGAGCGCCATCGAGCCGATCCGGAGCGCGGCGACCGATCGCTCCGCCGGCGACGTGCATGCTCTCGGCAACCCGCACTACCTCGTCGATCCGCTGGGCGGCATCGCGGTCGCGCACGCGCTCGCGGCGAAGCTCGGCGAACTGCGACCACGGCGACGCGAGGCGTATGCCGCCGCTGCCGTCGCATTGCAGGAGCGGATCGGCGCCGTCCTCTTCGGCGACGAACTCGCCGCGCGCTTCGACGAGCGCAAGCTCGGGGCTCTGCAGAGCCATGGCCGCCTCGACGCGTTCCTCGAGCAACAGGGACTTCGCGATCGCCTGGGCGGCGTGCTCGGTCGCACCGGCAAGCACCGCCGCGCGCGCGTCGTCGTCGATCACGACGCGTGGCCGTATCTCCTGCGCACGCTGCAACTCGAGACGGCGGGCTTCCTCGAGCCGTATCCGGGCACCGCTCCCTCGACCCGCCACCTCGGTCGCCTCGTCGACGCATTGCACGCGCAGCCGGCCCGCGTCCTGCTCCACGTGCCGTACTTCGAACCGGGGCCGATCGCGTTCGTCACCGGCGCGACCGGGATCGCCGCGATCGCGCTCGCGCACCAGGTCGGCGCCCTCCCCGGCACCGACGACTACGAAGCGTTCGTGCGCACGAACCTCGACGCGATCGCCGATGGCCTCGACCGCAGCTCCCCCGCCCGCTGACGCGTCGCTGCGCGTCGACGACCTCGAGCTCCGCCGCGACGGCCGTTGCGTCGTGCGCGGCGCCTCCTTCGAGGTCCGGTCGGGCGAAGCGTGGTTCGTCCTCGGCCGGAACGGCGCGGGCTCGCTTGCGTCCCGCGCGGGGGTCGATCGTGCGCACGGGCGCGTTCGCGCCGCGCGACGCGCTGGGAGTGGTTCCGCAGCGTGCGGCGCGCGGCGACGAGCTGCCGACCACCGTCGCGGAGTGCGTCGAGTTCGGCCTGTGCGGCATCCGTCTGTCGCGCCACGAACGGCGCATGCGCGTCGCCGAAGCCCTCGCCCGCGTCGACCTCGCCGCGTTCGCTCGTCGCGGACTGCAGGCACTCTCCGTGGGTCAGCAGCAACGCGTCCTGCTGGCGCGCGCGCTCGCTCGCCGCGCGCGTCTCCTCGTGCTCGACGAACCGACCGCCGCCCTCGATCCGCGCAGTGCCGCGGCGATCTGGGACGCGATCGCGTCGATCGCGCGCGACCCGGAACGCGCGGTCCTCTGCGCGACGCACGACCTGGGCGCCGCGCGTCGCGTCGCCACGCACATCGCTCTCCTCGCACCGGCCGACGACGGCGCCGCGACGCTGCGCTGCGGTCCGGCGACCGAGTTCGAACCGCAACTCGCCGGGACCTGGGCATGAGCGGACTCTGGCAGGACTTCCTCGCGTCGTGGCCCTTGTTCCGCGATGCCTACCTCGCGGGCTTCGCCGCCGCGGCGCTGCTCGCGCTCGCCGGCGTGTTCGCGCTCGCGCAGCGACAGGTCTTCGCGGGCGTCGTCGTGGCGCAGTGCTCCACCGCCGGAGTCGCGCTCGCGCTCGCGCTCGCCGCGCTCGACGGCGCGGTCGAACATGCGCACCTGCACGGCGCCCCGCTCGCGTGCGGCATCGCTTTCGGCGTGTTCGGCGCGATCGCGCTCGGCGTCGCGCGGCGCGCGCGCGACGCGAGCGAGGCGATCGGGCTGTGGCTCTTCGTCACGACGTCCGCCGCGTCGGTGCTCCTCCTCGCCCACGGGGCCCACGGCCTCGAGGAGATCGAGCGCCTCGCGTTCTCGTCGTTGATCGGTGCTGACCAGGCCGACGTGCTCCGACTCACGGCTCTCCTCGTGGCCGCGATCGCCGTCCTCGTCCCCTGCCACCGCGTGCTCCTGCTCGCTGCGACGGAAGCCGACCATGCCCGTGCGCTCGGCCTGCCGGTGACGGCGCTGCGTGTCGGACTCGCGATCGCGCTGGGAGTCGCGATCGGGGCCACGATCCACTCGGTCGGCACGCTGTTCTGCGTCGCGAACCTGATGTTGCCCGCACTGGCGGCACGACGGCTGGCCCGCACGATGCGCGGCGCGCTGGTCCTCGCGCCCGTGATCGCCCTTCTGACCTGCGGCATCGCGTTTGTCCTCGCCAACGGCTTCGACTATCCGATGGGCCAGGTCGCCGCGGCCGTGCAGGCGGCGACCGTCCCACTCGCGAGCGTGATCCGCCCGCGACCGAACTCGAGAACCCGACCATGAACCCGCCCGTCCCCGTGAGTCCTTCCCCCGCCCCGACCCCGATGCCCCGCATCGGCGACAAGGCCCCCGACTTCGTCGCGACCACCACGCACGGCGAACTCCGCTTCAGCGAGTGGCAGGCCGGCAAGTGGGTGCTGCTGTTCTCGCACCCGGCTGACTTCACGCCGGTGTGTTCGACGGAGTTGACCGAACTCGGCAGGCGCGGCGCCGAGTTCGAAGCGCGCGACTTCAAGTTGATGGCGGTCTCGATCGACAGCGTGCACAGCCACCTCGCGTGGATCGAGAACCTCGCGCAGATCCTCGGCACGCGGTTGACGTATCCGCTCGTCGCCGACTCCGACAAGAAGGTCGCGGAGTCGTTCGGGATGATCCATCCCGGCGAGTCGTCGACGGTCACCGTGCGCGCGATGTTCTTCATCGATCCGCAGCGCACGATCCGCGCGATCGTCTACTACCCGCTGAACGTCGGCCGCAACGTCGACGAAGTGCTCCGCGTGTGCGACGCGCTGCGCACCGCCGAGAAGCACGGCGTCGCATGCCCGGTCAACTGGCGCCCCGGGGACAAGGTGATCGTCCCGCCGCCGAAGACGGAGAAGGACGTCGCCGCGCGCAAGCAGCTGAAGGACGTCGAGCGACTCGACTTCTACCTGGTGAAGAAGAGCGTCTGAGTCGGTCGCGCGAGACGTCGCGCGCTCAGGCCCGTTCGGCCGGCAGGCCCGACGCGAGCCAGGCGCGCGTCCCGCCGGCGACGTTCACGAGCTGGCGGAAGCCCGCGTCGCGCAGGAGTCCGCATGCGGCGCTGCTGCGGTAGCCGCCCGCGCAGATCACCGCGGTGGGCCGATCGCGATCGAGCGATCCGAGGGCCGGGTTCGCGCCGAGCGACGGCCCGAGTTCGGCGGCGACGGCGCGCGGCACGTGCCCCGCCGCGTACTCCGCCGGCCGCCGCACGTCGATCACCTGCGCGACCGCGCCCGACGCCAGGCGCTCGGCGAGTTCGCGCACCGACACCTGCGGAAGTTGTCGCGCCGGCTTGGGCAGAGCGCTCGTCACGCCGATCACGCGTTCGAGACCGACTCGCGCGAGGCGGATCCGCGCGCGCCCGGCGTCGGCCGGACCCGCGGCATGTACGACGACGTCCCGCTCGGCGTCGATCAGGTTCGCGGCCCAGGGTTCGAAGTCGCCCGGCGCGAGCCCGATGTTGAGCGCCTGCGGCCAGTGGCCGGCGCCGTGTTCCATGGCACTGCGGACGTCGAGCAACACCGCGCCGCCGGCGATCGCGGTCGCGACCGCGCCGGCGTCCATCGCCCGCGGTTCCTCCAGCGCTTCGAACGGCCGCGGACCCGCGCGGTTGATCCCGGCGATCCGTTGGAACCAGTGCGGGGCCGTGCGCTGCGCTTCGATCAGACGCGCGACGAACCGTTCGCGATCGTCCTCGACCATCGCCCAGTTGGTCGCACGCTCGGCGCCCATCGTCGACGACGCGGCGTCGCCGATGCACGACCCGCACGCGGAGCCGGCGCCGTGCGCGGGCCAGATCTCGGTGTCGTCGGGCACGCTCGCGAGTCGTTCGCGCAGCGAGTGCCACAGCGCCCGCGCCATCACGTCGGGCGCCAGTCCGCGCGCGGCGACGAGATCGGGGCGGCCGACGTCGCCGACGAACAGCGTGTCGCCGCTGAGGAGCCGCGCGGGTCCGTCGTCGCGTTCGACGAGCCAGCAGACGCTTTCGGGCGTGTGTCCCGGGGTTTCGATCGCGCGCACGCGCAGGCCGCCGAGCTGCAGGCACTCGCCGTCGGCCATGCGAAGACCCGCGAAGGGTCCATCGAAGCGGGCACCGTGCACGATCGACGCGCCGGTCGCCGCGTGCAGGTCGGCGAGACCAGTGACGAAGTCGGCGTGCACGTGCGTCGCGAGCGCCCAGCGGATCCGCAGGCCGGCTTCGCGGGCGGCGTCGAGGTAGACGAGGACGTCGCGCTGCGGGTCGACGACCAGCGCCTCGCCGCCGTCCGCGACGAGATAGGAGACCTGCGCGAGGGGGTCGACGGAGAAGCGGCGGAAGATCATCGCGACCGACACCTTAGCGAAGCGCCGCGCTTCGTCCGCTACCCTGCCGCGCCCGATCGACGCCGACGATGCTCTACCTGATCGCCACGCTGCTCTGCGTCGCCGCCGGTCCGCTCTTCGCGAGCCTCGCGCGGCGCGCGCGGGCGACGACCATCGCGCTCGACGCGTTCGTGCTCGTGGTGCTCGGTGGCCTGGTGCTGCTGCACATCCTGCCGCACGCCGTTGAGGGCGCCGGGCTGCTGGCGCTGATCGCCGCCGCGGGCGCGTTCATGCTCGCGAGCTTCGCCGAGCGCGGCCTGCACCGGCACCACCACGAGCGCCGGACCGACCACGACGGCCATGCCGGCTTCGCACCGCGCCTGATCGTCGGACTCGCGCTGCTCGGCTTGTTCGTCCACCAGCTCGTCGACGGCGTGGCGCTCGCCGGCGCCGACGCGGCGCACGACGCCGTCCACGGCGTCGGCGAAGCGCACGAGCACGGCCGCGTATGGGCGATCGCGGTGCTCCTGCACACGCTGCCGAAGTCGATCGCCTTGTGGTGGATCGTCGCGCCGCTGCTCGGCCTCCGCGCGGCGATCGTGATGCTCGCGCTGATGGTCGTCGGCACCTTGCTCGGCTTCTCGATCGGCGAACCGCTGCTCTCGACGGCGACGCCGGCGAGCATCGCGCTCTTCGAGGCTCTGTTCGCGGGGACCTTGATGCACGTCGTGATGCACGCGGACCTGCCCGCGCCGCCCGCCGGCACGCGGCAACTCGAGGTGCGCGCGGCGTCGCTGGTCGGACTCGTCGCGGGCATCGCGGCCGTCGCCTGGATCGAGGGCGGTCACGCGCACTCGCACGCGGGCGCGGGCGGCGACGACGCGTTCGCGACCTTCGTGCACCTCGCGGGCGAGAGCGCTCCGGCCCTCTTGTTCGCGTGGTTCGCCGTCGGACTCGCGCAGGCGTTCCTCCCCGCGCAGCTCGGCTGGCTCGCGCAACGCGGTTCCACGTTCGCGCAGGCGCTGCGGGGCGTACTCGTCGGCATCCCCTTGCCGGTGTGCTCGTGCGGCGTCGTGCCGATGTACCGCGACCTCGTGCGACGCGGCGCCTCGATCGCCGGCGGCATCGCGTTCCTCGTCGCGACGCCCGAACTCGAACTCGCGGCACTCCTCTTGACCTGGCAGTTCTTCGGCGGCGAGTTCGCGGCGGCACGCCTGGTCGCGGCGGCGGCGCTCGCCCTGCTCACCGCGTTGATCGTCGCGCGCGTCGCTCCACGAGCACCCGCGAGCGTGCCCTCGCTCACGACGCAGGACGATCGCCCGCACGGCCTCGCCGCGCGGCTGCGAACCGTTCTGCGCGCCGGTTACCGCGAGAGCGTCGACGAAACCGCGCCGTGGATCGTCGTCGGACTCGGTCTCGGCGCGTTGCTCACGCCGCTCCTCGACCCGCAGTCGCTCGCCGGACTGCCGAGCACGGTCGCGGTGCCGCTCGCGGCGCTGATCGGCATGCCGCTGTACGTGTGCGCGTCGGGCAGCACGCCGCTCGCCGCGGTGCTCGTGATGAAAGGACTCTCGCCCGGCGCTGCGCTCGCGTTCCTGCTCACCGGTCCGGCGACCAACGTGACGACCTTCGGCGTGCTGTCGCGCAGCTTCGATCGACGCACCGCGATCGTCTTCGCCGTCGTGATGTTCCTCGGCGCGAGCGGGCTCGGGCTGTTGGTCGACGCGCTGCTCGCACCGCGCGGCGCGGTGACGGCCAGCGACGCGCACGACCACGCGTCGACGATCGAGTCGATCGCACTCTGGGTCCTTGGCGCGATCGTGCTCGCCTCGGTGCTGCGCCAGGGCGTCCGGCGATTCCTCGGTCAGCTCTTCGACACGCCGACGCTTGCGGAGCTCACGGCGAGCCCCGCAGCCTCGAGTTCCCCCGCAGCTTGTTGCCCGCACGACCACGAGCACGAGCCCGAGCGCGCGAACTACGATTCGCGCCGCTCATGAACCGCATCGCCGCCGTCCTCTTCGCCGTCGCACGCCTGACTGCGACGGCCGCCTCGCAGAACCTGCTCCCCGATCCGAGCTTCGAACTCGGCATCGGTCCGGACTGCTCGAGCCAGGGGATCATTCCGAACACCTGGTTCCAGGCCAGCACGACCAACCCCGGTGCCGACACGTGGTCTACCGACTGCGCCACGGCGCCCGGGATGTCTCCCAGCTCGTGGGGACACTTCACGAATCTCGGCACGGCGCACCACGGCGTGCGCTTCGTGGCCGGTTGGGGCGCCGCGAACGAAGCGATCGGCACGGCGCTCGTCGTACCGCTGGTCGCCGGCAACACGTACCGCATCGGCGGTTGGTTCGCGTTGAGCGAAGTGCACCGCGACAACAACGGCTACGACGTCTGGGTCACCGACACGTCGTTCCGACTCACCGGAGCCTTCGTCGGCACGCTCGGCACGACCGCGCAGTTCAACGTCTGGACCTGGCACGAGATCAGCTTCCGCGCGCCCGCGGCGAACACGAAGCTGGTCCTCGACCCACGTCCCGGCACCGCCAGCTACATCGCCGTCGACGACCTCGTGCTCGACGTCGCACCGCCGTCGCCGTTCACGGTGATCCCCGGCGGTGCCCCGGGCGTCCTCGGCATGCCGCGCCTGATCGGCACCGGGACGCTGCTGCCCGGCCAACCGATGAGCTTCGTCGCGGAGCGATTCATCCCGAACTCACCGCTCGCGCTCGTGATCGGCGCCACTGCGATCTACGCGAACCTGCTCGGTGCTCTGTTCGTGCCGAGCCCCGACATCGTCGTCGCACTCGCGAGCGACGCCGCGGGCGGCATGACCCTGCCGCTGACCTGGCCGGCCGCGCCGCCGCGCATCACGCTCTACGCACAGGTCTTCGCGCTCGACGCCGCCGCGCCGCAGGGGCTGTCCGGCAGCAATGCGCTGTTCGCTCAGGGGAACTGAGGCCGGCGACGCGCGAGGCCTTCATGCGTTGCTCGGTCCCTGCTCGATGACCTCGTAGGTCCCGCCGCCGCGCTCGACTTCGCGGATGCGGCCCTTGTCGACCAGCGCCTGCCAGACCTCGGCGGGGTACTGCTTGGGGAGAGTGACTCCGACGATGCGCGAGCGGCCGCCGCGCGTCATCGCGTCGTGGCCGAGGCGCGATTCGTCGTCGAGTCGCGTCGCCTTGAGGCGCTTCTTCAGCGCCTTCATCGCGCGCTGGAGGGTCTCCTTCGTGAACGTGCCGTCGGGGTTGCGCTCGACGAGCGTGGGTTCGGGCTGCTGGTCGTTCATGGCGTCAGGATCCTACGGGCCCATCGCGGCGCGCGACCGCTCGCCTATCGTGCGCGCCCATGCTCCTCCGTCCGGGCTGGCGAACGCTCGCCGTCTGCGCCGCTCTCGCCGCGGAGGTCCGGACGCAGGCACTCGCGAGCCGCCACTGGGCCTTCGTGCCGCCGCGCCAGGCGCCCGTGCCGAGCGTCCTGGGCGAACCGGGCCTCGCCCCGATCGACGCCTTCGTGCGCGCGCGACTCGCCGCGGAAGGACTCGCGCCCTCGCCCGCGGCCGACCGCGCCACGTTGATGCGCCGCGTGAGCCTCGACCTCGTCGGCTTGCCGCCGCACGCGGACGAGGTCCTTGCCTTCGTCGCCGACGACTCGCCCGACGCCTACGAGCGGCTCGTCGAGCGCCTGCTCGCGAGCCCGCACCATGCCGAGCGTCTCGCCCTGCCCTGGCTCGACGCCGCGCGCTACGCCGACACCAACGGCTTCTCGATCGACGGCGGCCGTCACGCTTGGTTGTGGCGCGACTGGGTGATCCACGCGTTTCAGACCAACCTGCCCTACGACCGCTTCCTCGTCGAGCAGCTCGCGGGCGACCTGCTGCCCGACGCGGACGACGCGACGCGCACCGCGACGGGCTTTTCGCGCAACGCGATGATCACGCACGAGGGCGGCACGATCGCCGCGGAGAACCTCGTCAATTACGGCGTCGATCGCACCAAGACCTTCGGGGAAGCGATGCTCGGGCTCACGCTCGGCTGCGCGCAGTGCCACGACCACAAGTTCGACCCGATCACGCAGCGCGACTACTACGGGCTGTTCGCGTACTTCGACCAGACCAGCGAGCCGTCGCACGGGGGCGACGGCGGCGTCAACGCGCCGCCGGTCGCGAACGTGAAGAGCGTGCTCGTCACCGGCGAGGAGGACGCGCTGCGCGCACGCATCGCGGACCTGCAGGCACGGCTCGATGCCCCCGATCCCGGGGCGATCGAAACGTGGGAAGGCGAACAACGCCGGCGTCTCGCGGCGCGCGGCACGGACCTCGGGCTGCACCGCGCGACGCCCGAGACGATCATCACGCCCAACACCGGCAGCGGCTTTGCGATCGTCGACAGCCGCTTCGCCGTGGTCGAGCGGCCGATGTCGGGACTCGCCTTCGACGTCGCGATGACGCTGCCAGAGACCGCGTCGCCGATCACCGGCCTGCGCGTCGTGATGCATCCGTCGCCCGACGCACCGGCGGCAGGCTGGGGTTGGGGCGGCGGCAAGGACGGCAAGAAGACCTTCGCGCTCACGCACCTGTCGCTGAGCGCCGGCCCCGTGCGCAGCGACCAGGTCGATCTGCAGAGCCTGCTCGCGATCGCGCGCGTGACGGCGAGTTGCTGGGACGAGACCGACGACGGCCGCCAGCGACCCGAGGGCGTGCTCGACACGCTCGCTTCGACCGGCTGGATGCCCGAGCTCGCGGCGGATGGCCCCGTGCACCTGACGGTGACCTTCGAGGCGCCGCTGCCTTTCGATGCGCGTCACCTCACCGCGCAACTGCACTTCGGCCGCGGCGGCGAGTTGACCGCGCGGCGCATGGAGTTCTTCGCGATCACCGGAGCCGACGACGGCAGCGAGCTGCCGCCGGCGATCGAGGCGTTGCTGCGGCGCGGCGGCGATCCCGACGGAACACGACGCACGGCGGAGGAACAGCGGAGCGTCGCGCTCTACTTCGCGCGGCGCGCGCCCGCGATGGCGGACCTCCGCGTCGATCTCGCCAACGCGCAGGAGCGCCTTGCGGTGCGCACGCAGTCCTTCCCGACGATGGTGATGGACGTCGCCGCGCAGGCGCGGCCCACGCACGTGCTGCACCGCGGTCTCTACGACGCACCGCGCGAACTCGTGACCGCGGCGACACCGGGTGCCCTGCCGCCGTTCCCCGCGGACGCGCCCGCGAACCGCCTCGGTCTCGCGCGCTGGGTGACGATGCCAGGCCATCCGCTCACCGCGCGCGTCGCCGTCAACCGCGTCTGGCAGATGCTGTTCGGCACCGGCCTCGTGAAGACGGCCGCCGACTTCGGTGCGCAGGGCGAAGCGCCCTCGCACCAAGACCTGCTCGACTGGCTCGCCGTCGACTTCGTCGAACACGGTTGGGACTTGCGGCGGCTGCTGCGGCAGATCGTGACCAGCGCGACCTACCGGCAGGACTCGTTCGCGAGCGCCGAAGCGCTCGCGCGCGATCCCGGCAACCGCCTGCTCGCCCGCGGCGCGCGCTTCCGCTTGCCGGCCGAGCTGGTGCGCGACCAGGCACTCGCGACGAGCGGGCTGCTGGTGCCCTGGATCGGCGGGCCGAGCGTGAACCCCTACACGCCCGGCGATCCGTGGCGCGAGATCAGCCACTTCGGCTCGACCGGCGCGACGGCGCAGTCCTTCGTGCAGGACCACGGCGAGAAGCTGTGGCGCCGCAGCCTCTACACCTATTGGAAGCGCACGCTGCCGCCGCCCGACCTCGCCTTGTTCGACGCGCCCAACCGCGAGACGAGTTGCGTCGAACGCGCCGCGACCAACACGCCGTTGCAAGCGCTCGTGCTCTTGAACGACGTGACCTTCGTCGAGGCGGCGCGCGCCTTCGCGCAACGCATCCTGCACCGCGACGGCGACGACCGGGCGCGGCTCGCCTGGGCCTTTCTCGAGGCGACGTCGCGCACGCCCGGCGCAGACGAAGTCGATCTGCTCGCGCGCGCGCTCGCGCGGGAGCGTGCGGCGTTCGCCGCCGATCCGTCGGCCGCGGCGCGCCTCCTCATGCACGGCGAGTCGCCGCGCGATGAAGCGCTGCCGGTGATCGAGCACGCGGCCTGGGCGCAGATTGCCGCGACGCTGCTCAACCTCAGCGAGACGGTGATGAGGTCATGACGTCCGTGCACGGCACGTTCGATCGTCGCGCGTTCTTCGGCGGCATCGCGGGGAGTCTCGGTCGGGTCGCGCTCGCGTCGTTGCTGCCCGGACTGTCCGGTTGTGCGTCGTCGCCGCGCGAGGGCGCAAGTCCGTCGGCGCAGGATCGCGCGCGCCGCGGCCCGCAGTTCGCGCCGCGCGCGCGGCGCGTCGTCTGCCTGTTCCAGTCGGGCGGCATGTCGCACGTCGATCTGTTCTGCGACAAGCCGGCGATCCGAGATCACGCCGGCGAGGAATTGCCGCCGTCGGTGCGCGGCACGCAGCGCGTCACCGGAATGACCTCCGGCCAGGCGTCCTTCCCGGTCGTGCCGCCGCTGGAGAAGGGCCGGCGTTGCGGCGAGTCGGGCCTATGGATCAGCGATCTGCTGCCGCACCTGCAAGGCGTCGCCGACGACTTGTGCCTGCTGCAGAGCCTGCACACCGAGGCGATCAATCACGACCCCGGGATCACGCTGTTCAACACCGGCAATCAGTTGCCCGGTTACGCGAGCATGGGCTCGTGGATCAGTTACGGCCTCGGCAGCGAGAACTCTGACCTGCCGGCCTTCCTCGCGCTGGTCTCGCAGGGTTCGGGCAAGAACCCGGGCCAGCCGATCTTTTCGCGGCTCTGGGGCAACGGCTTCCTGCCGGCCTCGCATCAGGGCGTCGGCCTGCGTCCCGGCCGCAATCCCGTGCTCTTCCTCGACGACCCCGCCGGTCTCTCGCGCGCGCAGCGGCGCGCCCAGCTCGACGACCTCGCGGCTCTGAACGCGCGCCACGCCGAGCGGAGCGGCGATCCGGAGACGATCGCGCGCATCGCCGCCTACGAGCTCGCGTTCCGCATGCAGACCGCGGTGCCCGAACTCGTCGACACGCGCGGCGAGAGTGCCTGGACGCTCTCGAGCTACGGCCCCGACGTGCAGCGACCGGGCAGCTATGCCGCGAATTGCCTGCTCGCGCGGCGCCTCCTCGAGCGCGGCGTGCGCTTCGTGCAGTTGTTCCATCGCGGTTGGGACCAGCACGTCGCCCTGTCGCGGCAGTTGCCCAACCAATGCCGCGACGTCGACCAGGCGAGCGCCGCATTGCTCCGCGATCTGAAGCAACGCGGCCTCCTCGACGACACGCTCGTCGTCTTCGCCACCGAGTTCGGCCGCACGACCTTCAGCCAGGGCAAGCTCGGCGACCCGAGTTCCGGCCGCGACCATCACGGCCGCTGCTTCACGATCGCACTCGCCGGCGGCGGCGTGCGCGGCGGCGTGGAGTACGGCGCGACCGACGACTTCGCCTACAACATCGTCCGCGACGGCGTGCACGTGCGGGATCTGCACGCCACGTTGCTTCATCTGCTCGGGCTCGACCACGAGGCGCTCACGTTCCCGTTCCGCGGTTTGGATGCACGGCTGACGGGAGTCGAAGCGGCGCGCGTCGTGCACGAGATCCTGGTCTGAGGGCGCCGCTCGGTGCGGCTCAGGGCATGGCGCCGTCGAGCAGTGCGGCGGCGAGGGCGATGGAAGGCTCGAGACCGAGTGCGTCCTTCAGCATGCGATCCCGGGCGAGGAGGTTCCGCTCCGCGTTCAGCGTCGCGACGCGTCGGCTGCCGAGTTCGGCGCGGAAGCCGGCCGGGATCGCTGGGAAGGGAAAGTCGCTGCCATGCACGAGCCGCGTTCGCGCGAAGCCGTCGTCGAGCAGGCGGCGCAGATCGCGTTCGCGGCCGGGAGTGCCGAGGATCGAGGTGTCGCCGTACAGGCGCGGATGCCGGCGGAGCATCGCGAGAAACGACGGCAGGAAGTCGGGCTCGTCGTCCGGTCGACCCGAGCCGGCGTGGCACGCGACGACGCGGCAGCCGGCGTCGAGCGCGGGCAGAAGGCGCGAGGGATCGGCGAGCCGGATGTCGGTGACGGGTGCGCTGTGCTCGTGGCCGGTGTGCACGAGCACGATCACGTCGAGATCGGCGCAGCGCCGGAAGAACGGAGCGTGACGCGGTGCGGCGATGTCCACGTCCTGCGTCGGTGGATGGATCTTGATCAGCCCCGCGCCGAGCGCCACGCAGCGCTCGAGTTCGTCGAGCGCGTCGCGGCGCTGCGGGTTGATGGAGGGGCATGATCGCAGGACGTCGGGGTGCCTGGCGCAGACCGCGAACAGGTGGTCCGCCGGCACGAGCCAGTGCGTTCGCCCGAGGTCGAGGTGACCGGCCGAGTCGTAGACGCCGTCCTGTCCGACGAGCGCGACGACGTCGAGCCCGCTCGAAGCGACGGCGTCGAGCAGGCAACGCACGTAGCCGTCGTCGAAGCCTTCGTCTTGCCTCAACCCGAGCAGTCGCACGAGCAGCGCGAAGGTCGCGCTGCGGCGGATGCTCGGACCGAGGACGCAGCCCGAGCCGCGATCACCCGTCCCGAACAGGTGCACGTGCAGGTCGCCGCGGCGCACGGGCAACGCCGTCGGCGAGCCGGCGCAGCCGAGCGTCGCGAGCGCGGCGGACCAGGACAGGAAAGCGCGACGCGTGGGCGCCGGGTCGCCGTCGGTCACGACGCACTCCGGCGTTCGCCGCCTCCGCTGGATTCCCCTTCGTCGAGGTGGCGCAATGCGCCACCCCGCGCCCCCGAGCGGTGAGACTTCAGAGCCGCGCATGGAACTCACTCCGGCAAGGGCCGCCCCTTCGTCTCCGGTGCAAACGGCACGACGCAGAGCCCGAGCACGAACACGCTCGACATCGTGATGGCGGCGAGGCGCAGGGCGTCCGGCTGCCCGCCATAGACGTCGGTCTTCAGCCAGCCCAGCGCCGACGGACCGAGCGCCGCGAGGAAACGGCCGACGTTGTAGCAGAACGAAGTGCCCGTGCTGCGCAGGTGCGTGGGGAAGAGCTCGGGCAGGTAGATCGTGTAGACGGCGAACGGTGCGAACTGACCGAAGCCCATCAGGAAGATCAGCCAGACCTGGTCGAGCGCGCGGAACCACCAGAACGCGCCGAGCGTCGTCACGAAGGCGAGCGAGAAGGCGAGCGCGAGCGCCCGCTTGCGACCGAGGCGTTGGGTCAGGTGACCGAAGCTCAGCATCCCGGTGAACGCGCCGGCGTGAAGAACGAGCATCACGAGGTTCGCGCCGTGGTCGACCTTCGGGCGGATCGCGTCGTCGGCGATGCCAAGTGCCTGGTAGTGAGCGGTCAACACGGCGCGCGTGAGGTCGGGCGTGAAGAATCCGATCCCCCACAGGCCGATCACGCCGGTGCAGGCGAGCAGCAAGCCGAGGATCGCGTGGCGCCGCCACGGTTCGACGCTCAGCAGCTCGCCGAAGGTGAAGCGCCGGTGCTGCGCGATGCGGCCGCTCCGCGCCAGCGCGGTCCAACGCTCCGGTTCCTTCAGGCGCGTGCGCACCAGGACGACGAGCAGGGCCGGCAGCGCACCGACGACGAACAGCCAGCGCCACGACTGACCCTGCGCGACGACGCCGTCGGCCTCGAGTCCGGCGAAGACGAGCCCCGTCGACGCCGCCGCGATGTTGCCCAGCGCCGACGCCGCCTGCAGCAGGCCGAGCGCTCCCGCGCGCGCCTTCTCCGGCATCACCTCGGCGACCAGCGCGACGCCGACCGCGAACTCGCCGCCGACGCCGATCCCGGTGAGGAAGCGGTAGAGCGCGAAGTCCCAGAACGACGTCGACAGCGCCGACAAGCCCGTGAACGCCGAGTAGCACAGGATCGTGATCAGCATCGTGCGCGCGCGCCCGATGCGATCGCCGAGCATCCCGAAGAAGAGCCCGCCGCTCGCCCAGCCGATCAGGAAGATCGACGTCGCCCAGCTCCCCCAACGCACCGGATCCTCGCCGGGCACGAGCGCCGCCATCGCACGCCCCCGCGAGATCGCGAAGAGCTGCTGGTCCATGCAGTCGAAGACCCAGCCGAGCGCGGCGACGACCAGCACGAAGACGTGGTAGCGGGAGAGGTGGCGCCACCAGGGGACCGACGCGGCGACCTCCGTCGCGGCGGATTCGTGCGGGACCGGCATGAGGGTCGTCGCGAGCCCCGCGGGAACGATTCCGCACGCGAACTCGGGCGGCGGATTCTCGCACGCGCCCCTCGGTCGGCGAGGAAGGAGTTCCCCAAGTCGCGATGGCCGACCGACGCCTGACACTCCTCCGATTCGGACTCACTGCGCTCGCTGCGTGTCTCGTCGGCAGCGGACTGTGAGCTCCGCAGCGCACACGCGCGCGACGTTCGGCATCGCGGTGACCAACGACGTCATGATCGTGCTCGGCGACCGCGGGTTCTGAGGAACGATCAACGCCACCCGATCAGGCCACGTCCGGCGTTGGTCGCGAGCAGTCCGATCGAGTTCGCACCTGGCGCGAGGACGAAGCCCTGCTGGAAGAACACGGCGCCGAGCAAGGACGGCGTGCCCGGAATGTCGACCTGCCACCAGGTCCAGCCGCTCGCGTTCGCCGTGCCCGCGGACTCGAAGCTCTCGGGCGCGAGGAACAGGCTGCAGCCCGGCATGCCGATCGCACCGAGATCGAAGGGCAGCGGCACGCTTCCCCAGCGCGTCGCGTCGACACCGAGCGCGACGGTCACAGGCAGAAACGGCGGCATGCCCTCGAGACGCAACGTGAAGCGCCCGCCGAGGACCGGCGTCGCATTCAGCAGCGGCTCGGCACGCAGCGACGGCGCAAACGCGGTGCTGCCCGCACAGCCGGCACCGAAGGTCGAGAAGCTCGCGCGGGGTCCGATCTCGACCAGCAGCCAGGTGTCGTCGAGCCAGTCGGCTGCGCTGTTCTCGTCGCCGCCGAACATCACGAAGGCGCGCCGCTGCGGGTCGAATGCCATCGCGTGCCGAGCGCGACCGATGAGTGGAAAGCGCGCGATCTCCTCGAAGAACGAGCCGTGCCAGAGGAAGGTGTGCTGCATGCCGTTCCCGCTGCCGGTTCCGACGCTGCCCTCGCCGCCGAAGAGGACGGCACGCTGCGTGAGAGGATCCGCGGCGAATGCGTAGTCGCGGAGCGAGAACCAGGCCTGGACCCCGAGTTGCGTCCAACCGCTGTCGGCGCGGAACCTCAGCAACGTCGAGCGGCTGCTCGACGCGAGCGTGATCGGCCCGCCCGACGCCGAGTCGTAGACGATCGCGTGGCGGTTGCCGCTCTCGGGTGCGGGGACTGCGAGCGGGCGCATCCGCACGCCGTCCCAAAGCAGGTTGACGGTGTCGCGGGACCAGAGCACGCCGCCGAGCGCCGGATCGAAGCACGCCGCTCCGTCCGCACCGAGGCCGGTCACGCCGAGCGCGACGCGCGTCCAGTCGCTGCCATCCCACTCCCAGATGTCGTCGTAGGGGAATACCGCGCGTCCTCCCATCAGCACGACACGCTCGCGCAGCGGGTCGTAGGCCATCGCGTGGTCGGCGCGCCCCGGCGGCCGGTGCGCGGGCAGTCGGAGCCGCCAGCCGTTCGCGTCGAAGGACCACGTGTCGCCGTGGAAGCCGGTCGAATGGCTTCCGCCGAAGAGCACGACCTCGCCGCGGGCGGCGTCGTACACCAACTCGTGCCGCTGGCGGCCGGGTGGCCGCACCGGGGTGTCGACGCGCCGCCACTCGTAGACGGACTGGGCGCAAAGCGTCGCGGTGAACAGCAAGGTGACGGAGATCGAGCGCATGGTCTGAACCAAGGAGGGCTACTGCATCATGCTATCGTCGAACCCGGCTCGGGGGCGCCGTGTGTGATCCCGCGCGACGATGTCGAGCCGCGCCCCTCGAGTCGCGTTAGCCCCGCGAAGCAATCGACGCCACAGGCCCATGGTTGCGCGCGGATGGCCGCGTTCGCAACCGAAGGCCGACACCGGAGAGCGCGTACGGTGGTCTCGCACGCGCGCATTCAGATCCTCCCCGCGAGCGCTCACCCCCCGCGCTCGATCTTCCGCTTCATCGCCGCCTCCACCCGCGTCGTGACGAAGCTCGACACATCCCCGCCGAAGCGCACCACGTCCTTGGGCGTGGCTCGGCATGACGAAGACCGTCTCGATCTCCGGCCGGAGATGGCGGTTGGTCAACGCCATCTGGTACTCGTTCTCGAAGTCGCCGATGTTGCGCAGGCCGCGGAGCACGACGCCGTAGCCCTCGCGCTTGCAGAACTCGACGACGAGTTCGCTGAAGCCGACGACTGCGACGTCCTTCGGCAGCTCCGCGCGCAGCAGCTCCATCCGCTCCTCGACGGTGAAGATCGGGTTCTTGCCGCTGTTGCGCGCGACGGCGACGGTGACCGACTCGAAGAGCTGCCGCGCGCGCGCGACGAGATCGAGGTGGCCCTTGGTGACGGGATCGAAGCTGCCAGGGTAGAGCGCGCGGACCATGCTGGGCTCGATGAGCTCGGATTCGGAGGGCGGATGGTAACCACGCACGCGGCACGCACACCCATGCGCTCATGTTCGCTCCGCGCCCCGGCCTGCCGGTCACGACCCGCTTCGGTCCGACGGCGCTGCTCGTCGCCGCGCTCGCCTGCGCGATCGCCGTCGTGCTCACGCGCGTCGCCCCGCTGCCCGGTCTCGTCGTCGCCACCTTCGGATCGCTCGCGGTCTGCGTCGCGACGCGCCGCCTGCACGCGGTCGCGCTCGCCCTGCCCGCGGCGCTCGCCGCGTTCGAAGCGAAGAGTCCGCTCGGACGCGTGCCGTGGCCCGCCGAGGGACCGGTCGCCGTCGACGCGCGGGTCGTCGGGCCGGTGCAACGCGACGTCGACGCCGGCCGCCTGATCGCGCGCCTCGCCGCGGGCGGCGACGACGCCCTGCTGCTCGCCGTGGTCACGACGCGCGCGTCGCCCGCGCCGGACGCCCTGCTGCCCGGCGATCGCGTCGTGGGTCGCGGCTTCCTCCGCGATCCGACGCGCCGCGTGCAGGATGGTCGCGCGCCGATCGTCGAGCTCGAGCTCGCCGCACTGCGGGTCGAACGCGGCCCGCTCTCGCCCTCGCGCCTCGCGAGCCTCGCCCGCTTCCGCCTCGAAGATGCGCTCCGCGCCCGCCTGCCCGAGGACGACGCGCGGCTCGTCGCGCAGCTCGTGCTCGGCGTGCGCAGCGACGTCGACCACGAACTCGTCGACGCCCACCGCGCGACCGGCCTCGCGCACCTGCTCGCGGTCAGCGGCGCGCACGCGACGCTGCTCGCCTTTCTGCTCGCGCAGGGCTACGCGTTCGTCCGTGGTCGCGAGCCGTTCCGCGCACGCGGCTACCGCCGCACCGCGACCGTGCTGCTCTGCGTCTATGGCGCGATCACCGGCTTCGAGGCGCCGGTGCTGCGCGCGATCGCGGCGTGGCTGCTCGGCATGATCGCCGCCGCGCACGGGCGGCGCGCGACGGTCGGCGCGGCGCTGACGCTGCCCGCGCTGGTCACCGCCTTCGTCGCGCCGCGCGAACTGTTCAGTGTCGGCTTCTGCCTGAGTTACGCGGCGGTGATCGGGCTCGCGGTCGGCTACGTGCCCGGCCGCATCGAGACCCTCCGCGCCCGCGTGCTCGCGCTGCTCTTGGCAACCGCGTGGGCGCTGCTCGCGACGACGCCGCTCACGCTGATCTGGTTCGGGCAGTGCGCGCCGTGGACGCTCGTCGGCACGCCGCTGCTCGCTCCGCTCGTCGCGGTGATGCTCGGGCTCGGCCTCGCGACCGCACTCGCCGACCTCGTGCTGCCCGCGCTCGCGCCGTGCTTCGCGACGCCGCTCGATCTCGCCACCGGGCTGTACGGCGCGATCGTGAAGGCGCTCGCGACGCTGCCCGGCGCGCCGATCCGAGCACCGTTCGAGCCGGCTGCCGCGGTGTTGTTCGCCGCGGTGCTCTGCGGGGCGGCGCTCGTCGCGTTGCGCCCGACGCGCGCGAGTCTCTGCGCCGCGTGCCTGCTCGTGAGCGCGCCGCACTTCGTGCCGGCCGCGCAAAGCGAAGCCCCCGCGCTGCGCCTGTGCGACGTCGGCCACGGCGAAGCCGCGTTGCTCACGCTGGACGACGGCACGCGCGTGCTGTTCGACTGCGGCGCGAGCGTGGATCCGCGCCGCGCCGCGCGTGCGGTGCGCGATCAACTCGACGGTCGTCTGGCGATCGACGTCGCGGTGCTCAGCCATGCCGACGCGGACCACGTCGCCGGCTTCGAACCGCTCCTCGCCCGCGTCGCGATCGGCGCCGCCTGGCTCCCGCGCGGGATGGCCGACGGCCCGCTCGCGCTCGAGCTCGCGCAGCGCGGCGTCGTGGTGCACGTCGCGGAGCCGGGCTCGACCAACCAGGTGTGCGAAGGTGTCGCGTTGTTCGCGCCCGAGGTCCCCGCGCGCGCGCCGAGCAACGAACACAGCCTGTGGCTGCGCATCGACCGCGCCGGCCTGCGCTTGGTCCTCCCCGCCGACGCCGAGGCGCTCGGCATCGCGGCCGCGCTGAAGGGCTTCGACGTCGCGAACACCGACGTGCTCGTCCTGCCGCACCACGGCCGCGGCGAACCGCACGCCGTCGCGAAGCTGCTCGACGCGACGCGCCCCGCGATCGCGTTGGCCTCGTGCGGCGCCGGACCCCCGCCGCTGCTCGGGCTCGCCAAGAGCAAGGGTGCGTTCGTGCTGACGACCGACGAATGCGGCACGATCACCGTGCACCTCGACGGCAGCCGCCGCATCACGACGACGCGGGAGCTCCGGCTCCTGCCCGATGCACGATGAACCTGCGCAACGCGATCCTCGTCGTTCTCCTCCTCGCCGCGCCGCTCCGGCTCGCGGCCCAGAACCTGATCGCGAACGGCAGCTTCGATCTCAACGCCGACGGATGGCAGAACCAGGCGGCCGATCTCGGCGACGCCGCCGCGAGCTGGTCCGCAGACGGCGGGCGCGACGGCAGCGCCTGCATCCGCGCGGCGTGCGCGAAGGGCGACGCGACGGCGATGCGCATCTGGCGCGCGGTGCTCGCCGAGCCGCCGTACGGCAAACGCCTCCGCTTCGCCGGTCTGGTGCGCGGGCGCAGCGTCGGCTTCGCCGGGATCTGCACGCAGGTCTGGGATCGCGACCACAAGGCCCTCGTCCAGTTCGGCACGACCCAGAGCGCGCACGCGCTGTCCGGGGACTTCGATTGGACGCGCATCGATGCCACCGTCGCCGTGCCACTCGATGCGGGCGAAGTGCACCTGCTCACGATGGTCTCGGGCGGCGGCGAGGCGTGGTTCGACGACGTCGAAGTCACCGTCGACGGGGACGCGACGCAAGACGATCTCACGGCACTCGGCGCCGTCACGGCAAGGCCGGGCACCTTTCGGTTGCGCGGCGAGTACCGCGTGTCGCGTCGCTCGGGCTGGTTCGGCGCGAAGCGGACCGACGCGCAACCGACGCTGCTCTTCCCGATGCCGCTCGCCTACGGCGCACAGGTGCCGTTGAG
Source organism: Planctomycetota bacterium (assembly GCA_016235155.1). GTDB lineage: Bacteria > Planctomycetota > UBA1135 > UBA1135 > UBA2386 > JACRLW01. The sequence continues at coordinate 91,588 of JACRLW010000008.1, read as the reverse complement.
CTACGAGGTGACGGTGGAACCGGCAGATCAGTTGGTGTCCGCGTGCGTCTTTCAGGACGCGCCCGGCAACTTCGTAGCCGAGATCGTGCTGAAGACCCCGGCGGACGACGCCGTCACCGAGCTGCGCTGGAACTCGGTCGTGTTGTGCGGACCAAGCGGGTTCGCCACCGTGCCGGAGTCCGCGCCGCTGCCGGAGGAATGGCCAGAGGACGTCTTGCCGTGGTTGGAGAGCACGCGCATCTGCCAGGCCGATCACGACGAGATCCAGACGGTGGCGAAGACGATCCGCGGCGACCGCAACGACGTCCTGGCGATCGTCGCGGCGACGCTCGAGCGCGCCGCGGAGATCCAGCAGCAGCAGGACGGCGCGTGCAAGGAACTCGACGCGCTCGAGGCCTTGCACCGCACCGGGAGCTGCACGAGCAACGCCAACCTCCTCGCCGCGCTGCTGCGCGCGCAGGGCGTGCCGGCGCGCGTGCTCGCCGGCTATCCGACCTGGTCGGGACCCTTGCAGACGCACTACACCGTCGAGGCCTTCGTGCCCGGCCACGGCTGGTATCCGATCGAATCGACGCTGCAAAAGGCGCCATGGCCCGCGCACGGCCAGATCCAGGTCGCGATCGTGCCCATCGATAACGAGGGCGAGTCGTCGCGCCCGCGCGAGTCCGCCGCCGGCGGCGTCCCCTATCTCTCGCTCACCGAAGTCCGGCACCCGCGCGGCTTGTTCCTGCTCGCGAGCGAGATCGACGGCAAGCAGTACTGCGATCACGTCGCCCGCCAGCTCCAGATCGTGAACGACCTCGACGCCGCGGGCTGGACCGAAGTCCTGACCGCTGCTCGTGCGCGCTGGGACGCGTGGGTGCACGCGAAGAGCGAGGCCGGGACGGAACTCGCGACCGCGTTGCGCAGCGAGGACTTCGCGACGGTGACCTCCGCTGCGGATCTGCGTGCGCGCCTGGCGCCGCGGTGACGGCCCCGGCGCGTCGGGCTGCGCGGTGCGGCGAAGCTGCCTGCCCTCCTTGGAAACACCGGCCACCTTGGACGACGCGAGCCGGTGTGGAACGGGTTGCTTGCTGGCGGGGGAGGCTGACCCTCCCCCGCATCGGCCGCGACACGCGGCCTCCCCCTCCTCGGCGCCTGATGGGCGCCGGGCGATCGCGACGCGTCAGGGCCGAGTCGTGCTCCCTGGAAACACCGGCCACCGTTTCATCCGCCGATGGTCGGCGTGAGCCGGTGAAGAACTCAGTAGCGCCAGTTCTCGTGCCGCGCCGGCAGCCGGTTGAGCAGGTCGCGCGTCCGCTCCCACTGAGGCAGCACTCGATCCAGCATCGCCACGAAACGACGACCGTGCGTCGGCTCGATCAGGTGCAGCATCTCGTGCACCACGATGTACTCGAGGCACTCGGGGGGCTTCTTCGCGAGTTCGGTGTTCAGGCGGATCGTGTGCGCGCCCGCGTTGCAACTGCCCCACCTCGTCTTCATCTGTTGGACGAAAAGGCCCCGCACTTTCACGGCGAGGGTTGGCTCCCACCTGGCGATCATCGACTCCGCCTCCCGCCGGACCTCCGCGCGATACCACTTCGCCAGCACGGGCTGCGCGTCGTCGCGACTCGCTCCGGACCGCAACCTCAGCACGAGGGCTCGCGGCCGCGGTTCGACGCCGCTCGCCCCTTCCGTCTCGACGATCTTCAGCAGATAGCGCCTGCCCCAGAGGTAGTGGCTCTCGCGATCCAGGAACTCCCGCGGCGACTCGCGCTCCTGCTCGCGCAGCTTGGACTGCTGGCGGCGGATCCACCCGAGCTTCGCGATGGCGAACAGGCGCACGGCATCGTCGGAGAGGTGCGTCGGCGCGGAGATGCGCACGCGACCGGTCGGCGGGTAGACGCTCAGGTGGACGTTCTTGATCGCGCGCCGCACGACTTCGACCTTCGTCTCACCGAGGCGGAGCAGCGTCGGCATCAGTACTCCGCCTGCTGCTTGATGACCTTGAACAGCCGCTCGACGGCCTCGGCATCGCCGCCGAGCAACGGCAGCAACGCCTGCTTGATCGTGTTCTCGCGCGCCTGGTGACCGCGCCAGTCGTCGGGACGCACGCGTCGGATCGTCTCGTCGATGGTCAGGGCGAGCCCCACCCTGGCCGTCGCTTCGGGACCGAAGTCGGCCACCGGCTCCATGATCTCGCCGGCGGACCGGGGCTCCTCGTGCCGCAGGTTGTTGAAGATCGCCCGCTGCCCGGGAGTCCGCAGTCGGTCCGGAGTTCCCCGGTCGTGTCCCTCCTGCACTTGCCGCGCGAGTTCGCCGATGCGTTGGAGATAGCGCTGGTAGTCGATCCGCCTGGCGCGCAGGTCCTCGATGATCTCCTGCAGCAACCGCGACATGCGGTCGAAGTAGGCCGGGTCGCTCAGGTGCTCCTTGATGATCTTGCTGCGCACGTTGTTGGCTATCGTCTCGGCGACCGCCGCCTGGTTCTTGCGCACTCGCGCCGGGAGGCTCTGCAGCGCCCGCTCCAGCCCCGTGCGCGCGATCAGCTCCATCAACCCGACGTCGTCGAACTCCGAGACCTTGCGCGGTTCGTCGGCCTCGATGAAGGCGTCGAGCAGGTGACGCATGTCGGCCTCGTAGGCCTTCAGATCCAGCGTCTCGCCGCTCGCCCGCCTCACGATCTCCCGTAGGTCCAGGTACTCGCGCAGGCGCTGCTTGATGCGAGCGACGTCGGCCGCGTCATAGCCGGCTGCCTCCAGATCGTCCGCGAGGTTGGCGTAGGCGCGCACCAACCCGACGACCGCCTTGTAGAGGGTGGCGCGCTGCGGCTCGTGCAGCTTCAGGTCGTCGGGCGACTCGACGTTGCCGCAGAAGTAGCGGATGTGCTCCAACTCGCCCTTCGGCGCCGCGACGGGCTCGCACAGGAGATCCAGCGCTTCGAGGGCGTGGTCGAGGTTCTCCCGCCCCTTCTTCAGCCGATCCTGCAGCAACACCTGCGGATCCTCGCCTCCATCGCTGCGGTCCAGTTCCGCGGAGTAGACCGCGATCGCGTTCTCCAGCTTCTGGAACAGGTTCTTGTAGTCGACGATGCGACCGAAGTCCTTGTCGTCGCCGTCGAGCCGGTTGGTCCGGCAGATCGCTTGGAACAGACCGTGATCCTGCATCGACTGGTCGAGGTAGAGGTAGCTGCACGACGGAGCGTCGAATCCCGTGAGCAGCTTCTGCACGACGATCAGCAGCTTCATGTTGGCCGGCTGCGAGAGGAACAAGGCCTTGGCATCCTCCTCGTAGGTCTCGGTCTGCGTCATGCGCGTCCGCGCGACGACTCCGGCCAACAGTTCCTGGTAGGTGTTGAAGACGAACTGCTTGTCCGTCTCGGTGTTGGCGCCGATCTCCTCCTTGGTCACGTCCCCGGCCTCCGGGACGTAGGACGTCACGACCGCACACTTGCCCTTGAACGGCGTCTTCTGGAACAGGGTGAAGTACTTGCACGCCTCGTAGATGCTCGACGCCACCAGGATCGCGTTGCCCCGCTCGCTCACCAGGCGCGGCTTCGTGCCGAAGTCGAAGACGATGTCCGCAACGATGCGCGCCATGCGCCCCCGGGCGCTGAGCACGTTCTGCATCGTGCCCCACTGCTGCCGCAGCTCGCTCTTCTGCCAGTCGTTGAGTCCCCGGGTCTTCGCCTCGAACCACGCGTCGATCCGGTCCGTCGAACCGAGCCGCTGCTCGATGTCGCGCGCCTCGTAGACGAGGTCGAGCACGACCTTGTCCGCGACGGCCTCGCCGAACTTGTAGGTGTGGATGTAGCCCCCGAACACTTCGCGGCTGGTCTGCTTGTCCTGCTTCAGGAGCGGCGTCCCGGTGAAGCCGACGAACACCGCGTGCGGCATCATCGCCTTCATCGTGCGATGGAGCTTCCCGCTCTGCGTGCGATGGCACTCGTCGACGAACACGAACACCTGGCCGACCGTCGCACTCGGCTGACCCGACAGGTCCTTCTGGAACGCCTCGAAGTCGTCGACGTCGCGCCGCCCGAACTTGTGGACGAGCGAACACAGGAGGCGCGGGCTCGCCTGACCGAGTTGCTGCAGCAGTTCGCGTCCGCTGCGCACCCGGCGGATCGTCTCGCCCGTGTCGTGGAACACGCGTTCGATCTGCTTGTCCAGTTCGTCGCGGTCGGTGATGACCGCCACGCGCGCCTCGCTGTTGTTCTCGAGGATCCACTTCGCCAGCAGCACCATGACGATGCTCTTGCCGCTGCCCTGCGTGTGCCAGATGACGCCGCCCTGCTTCCGGCGCACGTGCTCCTGCGCTGCCTTGATGCCGAAGTACTGATGCACCCTCGGCACCTTCTTCACCCCGCCGTCGAACAGCACGAAGTCGTGCAGCAGTTCGATCAGGCGCTCCTTGCCGCACATCTTCAGCAATCGTTCCGTAGCGAAGGCCTTCCGTGTCGTTGCCGGCGACCACGAACTGCACCGTGCTGCAGAACCACGCGTGGAACCCTGGCTGCTGGTTGGACAGGTTCTGGCGGATCCCGTCGCCGATGCTGACCCGGCTGTTCTTCAGCTCGAGCACCGCGATCGCGAGGCCGTTCAGATAGAGCACGAGGTCGGGTCGCCGTTCGAGATCGCCCCTCAGCGTGACCTCCTCGGCGATCGCGAAGTCGTTCGCCGTCGGGTCCTTCCAGTCGACGAGGTGCACGGTCTCGTGGACCGCTCCCGCCCCGGTCCTCACGCTCACGCCGTAGCGCAGCAGCTTGTAGACCTCCTGGTTGTTGCCGTACAGCGAACGGCTCGGGTGGTTGGCCTCGGTGCGCAGCCGATGCAGCGCTGCCGCGATCTGCTCTTGGCGATGGCCGCGCCTGGTGAGCCACGCGGTCAGCAGTTCCTCTTCGATGTTGCGGTTGCCGCGGTCGCTCCAGTCGCCGAGGTAGCGGTAGCGGAGCTCGTTGCGGAACAGCTTGACCACCCGGTCCTGTGTCACCCGTTCGGGCTTGCCGATGTTGTTCACCAGAGCACCTCCCACGTTCCGCCGCGCGCCGCGCCCTGCCGGCGGATCCGCCCAGCTTGCTTCAACCGATCGAGCTGGTACTTGATGCCATCGGGAGAGATGCCGATCTCGACAGCCAGCTCGCTCCGCGACGCCGCGGGGTTGTTGCGCAAGAGCTCGACGATCCGTTCCTGGGTGGTCGCCGGACCTTCTCGGGTGGGGATCGGGGCAGTCCCCACCTGTTTCTGGGTAGTACGACGCGGTTCTCGCGGCCCGATCTGGGTAGGGATCGGGGTAGTACCCGCCGAACCGTCCGCCTGCGCGCGCAGGGCCGCTGCGTGTGAAGCACTGCCGCGGAACGTCACCATCAAGCCGGCCATCTCGGAGTCGTACTCGGGCGGCTCGATGCCGTGCGCGCGGCATTCGCACGCGATCTTCTCGATGCCTCGACCCCAGGCTTCGATGTAGCCGGCGCGGAAGAACGCGTTCGCGAGCAGCGGGTTGAACGGCCGCGACGCGTGCTTGCGCAAGAGGTTCGCGACGGTCCAGCGCTCCGGCAGCTCGCCGGGGTTCCACAGGACGAGCCGGTCCTCGTACACGCTGACCTGGATCGGGATGCCGCTCGCGTAGTCCTTGTGCACCACGGCGTTGAGCAGCGCTTCGCGCAGCGCCGCTTCGGGAAACGCGAAGTCCTCGCGACGATGGATGCCTTCGTAACGGATCGCGGCCTTCAGGTACTTCGCCTTCAGCAGTTCGATCGTCGCCTCGACCTGGCCGAAGAGGTTGCCGCGGATCTCGTCCTGGTAGCGCAGGTCATCGTCGGTGACGAAGAAGCCGATCTTGATCCACGCCCCGCTGACGAAGCGCTCCGGCCGATCCGAGAACAGCAAGCACGCCGCGCGCTTGATCCCGTGGCGGTCGACGAGCTCGAGGTTGTCGAGGATGGCGGTCCGGCTATCGCGCAACACGGCGGGGTCGACGCGCCCGCTCCGCTTCGCCTGCTGCCGGAACAACCGGAACGCGGCGGTGCTCGTGCCGCGCACGGTGAACGACGGCTCCGGCACGTCGTCCCAGTGGCGGCCGCGCTTCCGCAGCAGGAAGCGCTCGAGTGCCGCGCCTTTGAGTTCCTGCTTGGTGCTGCCGCTGCGGTAGTGGTACTCGCCCTTGTAGCTGATCGGACTCGGGTAGGGCTCGACGCGGACCTCGATCAGCTCCTTGCCGGCTTCGAGAACGAGGTGGACGTCGACGATGATGCCGAGCACGTCGCGGATCTTGTTGGGCAGGTCTTCGAGCAACCTCTTGCTGTTGTCGACGCCGATCGCGTTGCCCTTGTCGTCGCGGCCGAGCACGAGCACGCCGCCCTCGGCGTTGGCGAAGCCGCAGATCCAGCGCAGGTACTCGTCGCGCCAGTTCAGCTTCCACTCGGTGTTCTGGCTCTCCTTCATACGAGGCGGATCCTGCCGGTCAGCAGCTCCTGCATCATGCCCTGCTTGAGCTGGCGGGCCTTCGTGAGCTTGGCTTCGAGGGCCGCGAGCTCGGCGTCCATGTCCGCGAGGACTTCGGCGATGGCGGCCTGTTCGGCTTCATCCATCGGCATGAAGATCTGGACGGCCTTCACTGTAAATCCGTTCACAGAGTCGAAGGTAGAACCGCTGGCGAGCTTCACCCATGTCGGTTCCATGGCGATGAGTGCGTGGTAAACAAGCGCGCTGCTGCTGCGGATCGCGCAAACTCCTCGGCCAAGGCAGACGTCGAAACAGGCGCGCGAGATCTCGCCTACAGGTGCTCGGACGGACATCAGAGTATCTCCGCTCCGTCCCCGTTTGGTGACCTCAGTCGTGAAGACCCGCCGCACGGTCCTTCGGTCGCGAATGTCAGCGTTGCCTTGAATGAGCGGGAGACCATTCCCCTTGGTGTTGTAGTGCCGGGAACTCGGAGACTGCCCCATCACTACCTCTGCGATCTCATCCAGTCGACGTGCGATCCATGGCTTGCAGAAGCCCGGCAGGCGCTTCTTGCCGGTGAGCAGTTCCTGCATGGCGCCTTGCTTGATGTGGCGCTTCTTGGCGAGCAGTTGCTCCAGCGATTCGATCAACGCATCCGCATCGCCCAACGCCTCGGCGATGGCTTCTTGTTCAACACGCGCATTCGGAATCGGCACCAGGAATGACCGGACAATCCCCCCCGTCAGGTTTGGCTGTCCTCCCTGCGTGTAGGTCTTGATCAGTGCCTCTTTCCTGTAGCGGAGGAACTGAAAGAGGTACTCAGTTGCCAACCGCCTGGTCACCACAGCCATGACGGCTTGGTTGATGGCCGCACGTATCTCCGTCAGCGCAGCTACTCCCGCTGTGGCACCGTACAGCGCAACGAGGAGCGTCCCGGGCTCCACCATCTTCGCAGCTGAGTTGGCAAGTCCTGCCGTAGTGATCCGGCCGGGAACATCCCTGATGCGTAGCAGGTTCAAGTCACCCGAAGTAACCCACGGGATGCTGCCACCGTAGTACGAAGGCACGGACGTATTCGGAGTACCTCCGGAGTAGCAGTGGCAGAGGGACCCGAGGGCAACCACCTCCCACTCGTTCGGAATCAGCCCTACCTCGCTGCGCCTGTGGGTGGGCCTCACCATGCAAAGCCCATTTTCACAAGGTGACCATTCACCTTGGCCTGCAGCGCGTCCAACCGACTCGCGGCCTCGGGCAATGCCACTTCGTAGCGGTCGGCCAGCTCCTTCACGCGCTGCGTCAGTTGCCGGCTCACGCGATCGATCTCGCCGTGGATCGCCGACTCGATCGCCGCGAGCCACTTGTCGCCGACGACGAGAGCCTTGACGTCGCCATCGCGCAACTTCGCGTAGTGCGCCAGCGCCTTGGCGTCGAGGTCCGCCTCGGCCTGTCGGATGCGCCTCTTCAGTTCCCCCTCCTCTCTGTTCCGCTTCAGCCACTCGGCGAGTACGGCCGCATCATCGACACCTTCGGCCACGCCCTCCAGGTCGGCCAGGCCGGCCGCAACCGTCTGCTTGTTGATCGCGTCGAAGCTGCCGAACACCGCGTCCTCGCCGGCGTGCTCCTCCTCCAACTCCGCGAGCCGCGCGTTCACGCCGTCGAGCTCGCTTTGCAAGCGATCGAGTTCCGCCTGCTCTGCCTTGTAGTACCGCGCGACGACCAACTCCTTCGGCACGAGGTCGCAGGCCCAGCCCTTGTCCCTCTGCCGCCCCTTCTTGTCGGTCTCGATCACCCGATACGTCTCCGCCTTCCAGTCGTCCGACGCGATCAGGTAGCCGTCGTCCTGCATCGTCGCGGCCCAGTAGTCCATCAGGTGCTGGTAGACGTCATACGCGTCGACCAAGGCCCGGCCCTGGTAGTGCGCGAGCAAGCCCTCGGCCAGCTCGACAATCACCTGCTTCGGATGACAGCCGACCCCGAGCCCCTCCATCACCGGCCGCACCTTGTCGCGCCAAGCCGCGAAGTGCGCGTTCATCCCATTGACGAACGCCGCGAACTCCGGATGCCCGTGGATCGTCGCCTGGATCGAGCACTTGTCGACCGCGAGCGCGACGTATCCAGCCCGGCTCGTCCGGAACAGTGCCTGCTTCAGCCCCGGGCACACCGCCCAGTACTCCGCCAGCGCGTCGACGTCCGCGACCGGGATCCCACCGAGCAGATGCCCCGCGATGTCCTGCCGATCCTCTTGGACCTGGCTGTCGATGTAGCGCGGCAGGTTCAGGTTGAAGTCGTTCTTCGCGATCTCGTCCTTGCCCACCATCCGCGCATAGTGTGGCACGTCGAGCTTCCTGCGGAACGCGTCGACGATGCGGTGCATGTCCTGCGCGCGCAGGCGGTTCTTCGGCCCGTCCTTCAAGAACCCCTGGCTCGCGTCGATGAGGAAGATCCCCTTGCGACCCGCCGCGTCGCGCTTGTCGATCACGACGATGCAGGCCGGAATGCCCGTGCCATAGAACAGGTTGGCGGGCAGGCCGATGATCCCCTCGATGTAGCCCTTCTCGACCAGCTTCCTGCGGATCTCGGCCTCGGCGTTGCCGCGGAACAACACGCCGTGCGGAAGGATGCAGGCGCCGCGCCCGGTGCTCTTCAGCGAACGCACGATGTGCAGCAGGTAGGCGTAGTCGCCCTGCTTGTGCGGCGGCACAGCGAACGGTTGGAAGCGCTGGTGCGGATCGTGCTGCGGGTCGAGCCCCGTGCTCCAGCGCTTGTCCGAGAAGGGCGGATTGGCGACGACGTAGTCGAAGGTCTTGAGCGCGTCGCCGTCCTTGTAGCGCGGGTCCGTCAGCGTGTTGCCCTGCTCGACCTGCGCCGTCGGGTTGTCGTGCAGGATCATGTTCATCCGCGCGAGGCCACTCGTCGCCGAGTCCTTCTCCTGCCCGTACAGCGTGACCTTGGTGCCCGCCTCGTCGCCGACCTTCAGCAGGAGCGAGCCCGAACCGCAGGTCGGGTCGTAGACCGTCGTCGACGCGGTGGTCTTGCCGTGCCGGATGCCGAGGATCTGCGCCATCACGCGGCTCACCTCGGCCGGCGTGTAGAACTGCCCCTTGCTCTTGCCGCTCTCGGTGGCGAAGTGCCGCATCAGGTACTCGTAGGCGTCGCCGAGGATGTCGTCGCCGTCGGCGCGGTTCCTCGAGAAGTCGAGCGCCGGGTTCTCGAAGATCGCGATCAGGTTGGTGAGGCGCTCGACCTTCTCCTTGCCGCTGCCGAGCTTGCCGTCGTCGTTGAAGTCCGGCATGTCGGCGAGCTTGTTCGCCTTCGCCAACGGCTCGACGATGCGCTTGTTGATCTGGTCGCCGATGTCGGGCTTGCCCTTCAGGGCTCGCATGTCGGCGAAGCTGGCGCCGGGCGGGATCGCGATCGGAGCGAACTTCTGGCCCGCGTACTTGTCGCTGACGTACTTGATGAACAGCAGCACGAGGACGTAGTCCTTGTACTGCGAGGCATCCATGCCGCCGCGCAGCTCGTCGCAGCTCGACCAGAGGGACGAATAGAGTTGGGACTTCTTGAGGGCCATCGAGACGGTGGGCGCGTCGCCGGGAAAGGTAGCGAGGGCCGCGCCGTTCGCATCACCTGCGCTCGCCGTGATCGCACGGCGAGCTCCCGCCCGTCCCGGCACCCTCACACGCCCCGATGCACCTCGACCGTGACGTGCGCAAGGTCGCCGAACGGCGCGAGCAGCGCCTTGTAGTGTCCGGGCTCGCGCGGCGCGGGCGACACGACCGCGATCAGTGCGGCGAGATGTTCGGGGCCGACGCGCCACAGGTGCAGGTCGACGACGCGGGCGTGGCCGTCGACTTCGACGGCGGCCTTCAGCAGCGCCCGACGCTCGGCGGAGACCTCCGCGTCCAGCAACACGCCGCTGGTGTCCCGCAGCAAGCCGTAGGACCAGCGCGCGATCACGAGCGAACCGACGATCCCCATCGCCGGATCCAGCCAGGTCGTGCCGAGGAGCTTGCCGGCGAGCAGCGCGACGATCGCGAGGACGGAGGTCAAGGCGTCGGCGACGACGTGCAGGTAGGCGCCGCGGAGGTTGTGGTCGTGGTGACGATGTGCCGCACCGGGTTCGTCGTGGTGGTGTTCGGATCGGAGCAGGATCGCACTCGCGAGGTTGACCAGGAGCCCGACGGTCGCGACGACGATCGCCTGGTCGAAGGAGATCGCGCGCGGCGAACCGAGTCGGATCACGCTCTCGCCCAGGATCAGGACCGCCGCGAGCGCGAGACCGACGGCGCTGGCGAAGCCGCCCAATGCCCCGACCTTGCCGGTGCCGAAGCTGAACCTGGGGTCCGCCGCGTGGCGTCGCGCATAGGCGTAGGCGAACGCGGCGACGCCGAGGGCGACGACGTGGGTCGCCATGTGCCAGCCGTCCGCGAGCAGCGCCATCGATCGATAGCCGACGCCGGCGACGATCTCGACGACCATCATCACGAAGGTCAACGCGGTGACCCATCTCGTCCGGCTCTCGCCGAAGCTCGGCTCGCCGGTTCCGAACGCGTGGCTGTGCTCCCAACTGCGGGCTTCGTCCGGGCTCATGATGGTTCCATGCCTCGTGGTCGCCGGAACGGTAGCCGCTCGGTCGCGCCGGGCCCGCTCAGCCCCAGCGCAGCTTCTTGAACACGATGATCGACAGCACGGCGAGCAACGACTCGGACGCCGCGACCGACCAGTACACCCCCGCCGGTCCGAGCTCGAAGGGACCGGCCAGCGTCCACGCGAGCGGCACCTCGACGATCCAGAAGCAGACGAGGTTGAGCCAGGTCGGGACCATCGTGCGGCCCGCGCCGTTGAAGGCCTGCATCGTCACCATGCCCCAGGCATAGAAGACGTAACCCAGACTGATGATGCGCAGGCAGTCGACGCCGACCCGCTGCATCGTCTCGCGGTCGCTCGCGTGCACGGTGAACAACGCGACGAGTTCGGGGGCGAAGGCGAAGAAGACGATCGCGACAGCGCCCATGAACGCCATGTTCCACAGGCCGACGATCCAGACCGAGCGCAGCGCGCGCGGCACGTGGCCGGCGCCGAGGTTCTGGCCGACCAGCGTCGCCGTCGCGTTGGACAGGCCGAAAGCCGGCAGGATCGTGAACATCAGGATGCGCACGCCGACCTGATGGCCGGCGAGCGCGGCGTCGCCGGACGGCGCGACGATCGCGACGAGCACCATCCAGCTCGCGGTGGCGAGCAGGAACTGGCCGACGCCGCCGTACGAGGTGCGCAGCAGTTCGCGCACGTCGGCGCCGTGGTGACGCAGGGCGTCGGCGTCGAGGTGCACGCGTCGCTCGCGGCGCGCGAGGGCCTTGAATTGGTACGCGACGCCGAGGCCGCGGCCGATCAAGGTGGCGAGCCCCGCGCCCGCGACGCCCAGCTCGGGGAACGGCCCGAGTCCGAAGATCAGGCAGGGGTCGAGCACGAGGTTCGCGCAGTTGCTGACGACCAGCGCCTTCATCGCGATCGAGGCGTCGCCCGCGCCGCGGAAGATCGCGTTGTTGAGGAACAGCAGCAGGATCACGAGGTTGCCGCCGAGCACGAAGCCCGCGTAGCCGGCACCGGTGTCCTGAACGCGCGCGGACGCGCCCATCAATCCGAGCAGTTCGCGCGCGAAGATCACGCAGGGCACGCCGAGCACGAGCCCGGTGATCGCGCCCACGCGCACCGCCTGACCCGCGGCGCGGCGCGCGCCCGGCAGGTCGCCGGCGCCGACCCGACGCGCGACCATCGCCGTCGCCGCCATCGAGAGGCCGATCGCGATCGCATACACGATCGTCGCCATCGCCTCGGTGAGGGCGACCGAGGCGAGCGCGTCGTCGCCCAAGTCCTTCACGAACCACGCATCCGCGATCGCGAACAGCGACTCCATCCCCATCTCGACGACCATCGGCACGGCGAGCAGGAGCACGGCGCGCGCGAGCGAACCGCGCGTGTAGTCGAACTCCGTGCCGCGCAGCGCGTCGCGCAGGGCCTGGCCGAGCGGAACCGCGTCGACGTCCGCCGCGCGCGATGCCGGCGCGGAATCAGGAGAGGGAGCGTTCATGCAAGGACGCGTGCGCCGGCGGAGCGGGCGCGGAACGGTATGCTCCCGCCCCGCTCGCGTCCTCATGCTCGTTTCCCGACCGTCGTTCGCCGCGATCGTCGCGCTCGCCGGCGCCGCGCTCGCGCAGGACCCCGCATCGACGGGACCGAGCCCCACGGACGATCTCGAGTTCTTCGAGCGACAGGTTCGTCCGCTGTTCGCGGAGCACTGCGTGCGCTGCCACGGACAAGACAAACAGGAGAGCGGCCTGCGCCTGGACCATCGCGAGGGTTGGATGCGCGGCGGCGACCGCGGGCCGGCGCTCGTCCCGGGCGACGTCGAACACAGCCGCCTCGTCCACGCGGTGCGCTACCGCGATCCCGAGTTCCAGATGCCGCCCGACGGTCGCTTGCCCGACGCCGCGATCCTCGTGCTCGAGGAGTGGGTCCGGCGCGGCGCACCCGATCCGCGCGATGCGCCGAGCGCGACGCTCGCGCACGGCGCGGTCGACATCGAGGCGGCGCGCCGGCATTGGGCCTTCGCGCCGGTGTCGGACGCGATCGAAGCACCGCCGGTCGCCGGCGGATCCTGGCCGCTCGACGACCTCGACCGCTTCGTGCTCGCGCGGCTCGAGCGAGCCGGATTGACCCCCGCGCCCGACGCCGACCAGCGGAGCTGGCTGCGCCGCGTGACGCTCGATCTCACCGGCCTTCCGCCCGCGCCCGACGACATCGAGCGCTTCGTGCAAGACGTCGAGCCCGCCGCGTTCGAGCGCGTCGTCGACCGGCTGCTCGCGTCGCCTCAATACGCGGAACGCCAGGCGCGCGCGTGGCTCGACCTTTCGCGCTACGCGGACAGCAACGGGCTCGACGAGAACCTCGCCCTCGCCAACGCCTGGCGCTACCGCGACGCGGTCGTGCGCGCGTTCGACCGCGACCAACCCTACGACGAGTTCGTCCGCTGGCAGGTCGCCGGCGATCTCGTGCCGTCGCTCGGCGATCCCGCGCTCGACCGCGATCGGCTCGCGCTGACCGGCTTCCTCGCGCTCGGTCCGAAGATGCTCGCCGAGCAGGACAAGGAGAAGCTCGTGATGGACGTCGTCGACGAGCAGATCGACGTCCTCACCAAGGCGGTGCTCGGCCTCACGGTCTCGTGCGCCCGCTGCCACGACCACAAGTTCGATCCGATCTCGCAGCGCGACTACTACGCGCTCGCCGGCATCCTCAAGAGCACGAGTTGCTTCGAGAACCTCGACCACGTCTCGCGCTGGCGCGAACTCGACCTCAGCACGCCGGCGGAACGCGCCGCACGCGAGACATGGCAGGCCGAGAGCCGTCACGTCGACGCCGCGCTGGCGAAGGCATCCGCCGAGGCGACGCATCGGGTCGACGACGCCCTGCGCGACCGGCGCGGCGCGCACCTGCTCGCCGGGCTCGCGGCGGCGAAGCGCGCCGTCTGGTTCGAGGCCGAGTCGTTCGCGCGCGGCAACCTGATCGTCGACACGACGAACTGGGGAACGCCGGCGCTGCCGATCGTGCGCACCGGCTCGGGCGGCGCGCAGCACGCGGAATGGGACTTCGAAACGCCGCACGCCGGACGCCAGGCCTTGCACGTCCGCTTCGCGGCGAAGGAGTCGCGGCCGGTGCGCCTGCTCGTCGACGGCAGGGTGATCGCCGAGCGCGCGCTGGAAGAGACGACCGGCGACTGGTTCGGCAAGGACCAACGCTGGCACGTCGTCGCCGAGCTCGATCTCGCCCAAGGTGCCCACGTGCTGCGGCTCGAGCGCGGCGAGTCGATCCCCCATCTCGACCGCTTCGCGTTGGTCCCCGCCGGCGGCGAGCCGTGGCCGTGCGATCCTGTCGGCGACGAGTCGCTCGTGCCCGGGTTGGTCCGCGCCGCGGCGGATCACTTCGCATCGGCACGCGGAGCTGGCGACGCCGTCCTCGCGCCGCTGTTCGCCGATCCCGAGTCGGGCGAGTTCGTCGCGCGGCTCGCGGCGAACGATGCGTTCCAAACGCGCGAAGCGCCGCTCGAGACCGACTGGCCGCCGGCGATGCGCGAGGGCGTGGCGGCGCTGCGCGCCGAGCGCGCGCAGCTCGACGCACGCAAGCCGCCGGAGGTGCCGACCGCGCCGGGCGTGAGCGATGGCGCTCCGGTCGACGTCGCCATCCACGTGCGGGGCAACCACCGCACGCTGCGGTCCGAGACGACGCCGCGCGGCGCGCTCGCGATCCTCGACCGCAGCCTGCCGCAGCCGGCGATCGCGTCGGGCAGCGGCCGGCTCGAACTCGCGCAGTGGCTCGTCGATCCGCGCAACCCGCTGACCGCTCGCGTGATCGTCAATCGCGTCTGGCAAGGCCACTTCGGCCGAGGGCTCGCGGCGCAACCGAGCAACTTCGGGTTGCGCGGCGAAGCGCCCACGCACCCCGAACTGCTCGACGCGCTCGCGCGCGACTTCGTCGACGGCGGCTGGTCGCTGAAGCGCCTGCACCGCCGCATCGTCTTGTCGCGGACCTACCGGCAGTCGTCGCTCGCCTCGGGAGCCGGCGCCGCGCTTGCCGGCGAGCGCGATCCGGAGAACCTGCTGCTCGCGCGCTACCCGCGGCGGAGGCTCGAAGCCGAAGCGATCCGCGACGCGATGTTGTTCGCGTCCGGCCGTCTCGACCTCACCCTCGGCGGCACACAGCTCGGCACGAAGAACCGCGACTACGTGACCAACGACCAGTCCGGCAACGGCGCGCGCTACGACGCGCCGCGGCGCACCCTCTACCTGCCGGTCATCCGCAACGCGCTGTCCGACGTGCTCTCGCTCTTCGACTACGGCGACCCGAGCATGTCGAACGACGCACGGCCGCGCACCGCGGTCGCAACGCAGGCGCTCTGGCTGATGAACAGCCCCTTCGTCGGCGAGATCTCCCTCGCGTTCGCGCGGCGCCTGCTCGTCGAGGAACCGCACGACCTGCGCGCGCGCATCGACCGCGCGCACCGCATCGCGCTGGCGCGCCCCGCGACGGATGGCGAGATCGACCGCGCGCTGCGCTGGCTCGCCCGCACGGGCGACGAACAGGCACTCGTCTTGTTCTGCCAGGCACTCCTGTGCTGCAACGAGTTCCTCGACCTCGCATGAACCCGATCCCGCAGCAGCCGGACGACCGCGCCTTCGACCGCCGCGCCGTCCGCGTGCCGGCGGTCGCGCGCGCCGCGGACCGCGTGCTCGCGCATCTGGCGGCGAGCGGCGACGACCCGCTCGCGCCCAAGGCACCCCACCATCGCCCACGCGCGCGGCGGATCATCGTGCTGTTCATGCACGGCGGGCCGTCGCAGGTCGACACCTTCGACCACAAGCCGTTGCTGACGCGCGACGACGGCAAGCCGCTGCCGTTCAACAAGCCGCGCGTGACCTTCGCCGAGACCGGCAACCTGCTCGGTTCGCCGTGGCGCTTCGCGCAGCACGGCGAATGCGGTGCGTGGGTCAGCTCGCTCTTCCCGCACGTCGCGACGCAGGTCGACCGCCTCTGCTTCGTGAAGTCGATGCACGGCAGCAACGACGCGCACGGCGGCGCCCTGCTCAAGATCCACACCGGCTCGGACACCTTCGTGCGGCCGAGCTTGGGGTCGTGGATCGTCTTCGGGCTCGGCACCGAGAACCGGAGCCTGCCGGGGCACGTCACGATCTGCCCGACCCTCGGCCACGGCGGCGTGCAGAACTGGTCGGCGGCGTTCCTGCCCGGCGCGACGCAGGGCGTGCCGATCGGCAATGCGTCGATCCCCGCGGCGCGCGCCGAGTTCTCGCACCTGAAACATCCGTCGCTCGGGCGCGAGGAGCAGGCCGAGTGGCTCGGACTCCTCGCGGCGATGAACGAAGAGCACCTCGCGGCGCGCGACGACGACCGCGAGTTGAAGGCTCGCCTCGAGACCTACGCGCTCGCGTTCCGCATGCAGGACCAGGCCCCCGAGACGATGGACCTGGACGGCGAGTCCGCGGCGACGAAGAAGCTCTACGGCATCGACGAGGCGCTTTCCGAGAACTTCGGACGGCAATGCCTGATGGCGCGGCGCTTCGTCGAACGCGGCGTGCGCTTCGTGCAGTGCACCCACAGTTACAAGTGGGATCAGCACGAGAACCTCAGGAACGGGCACGAGACCAA
Source organism: Planctomycetota bacterium (assembly GCA_016235155.1). Classification (GTDB taxonomy): domain Bacteria; phylum Planctomycetota; class UBA1135; order UBA1135; family UBA2386; genus JACRLW01. Next base: position 74,951 of record JACRLW010000008.1, on the reverse strand, counting down.
TGCGCGCGAGGTCGATCGGCCGATCGCCGGTCTGGTCGCCGACCTCGCCGCGCGCGGCCTGCTCGAGGACACGCTCGTCTTGTGGATCGGCGACTTCGGCCGCACGCCGGTCGCGCAGGGCAAGGACGGCCGCGACCACAACCCGCACGGCTGGACGATCTGGATGGCGGGCGGCGGCGTGAAGGCCGGCCACAGCCACGGCGCGACCGACGAGTACGGCTATTACGCGACCCTCGACAAGGTCCACGTGCACGACCTGCACGCGACGATCCTCTGGGCGCTCGGCCTCGACCACGAGCGCCTGACCTGGCGCTACGCCGGCCGCGACTTCCGCCTCACGGACGTCGCGGGGCGCGTGGTGCAGGCCGTGCTGGCCTGAGTCGCGCGCCGCGCGCCGCGCGTCACTTCTTGCCGCGGATCCACTCGCCGATCACCGCGCCGTGCTTCGTCACGTCGACCTTCTCGTCGACGTGCACGAGCACGCCGGCGGGGTCGATGACGAAGGTCTTGCGCTGCGGGAAGCGCGCGCCCGCGGGGAGCACGCCGTACTTGCTCGCGACGCTGCCGTCGGGATCGCTGAGCAACGGGAAGTTCAGCTCCTGCGCGGCGTGGAACGCGGCCTGGCCGCGCACGTCGTCGAGGCTGAGGCCGAAGACCTTCACGCCGAGTCCCTCGAAGTTCGTCGCTGCGTCCCGCAGCGAGCAGACTTCCTTCGTTCAACCGGGAGTGCTGGCCTTGGGATAGAAGGCGAGCACGACCCAGTGATCGGTCTCGCCGCCGACGGCGACGGCGTTGCCGAGCTGGTCGTTGAGGCGGAATGCGGGCGCGGGCTTGCCGATCTCGGGACCGGCGGGCTTGGGTTCTTCCTTGGTCATGGGTCTGGGATCCTGCGGCGACGTGTCGGCGCCGAACGGGACGAGGACGAGGGCGAGCGCGAGGATGGGGATGCGCATGGATGGTCCGAGACGGCAGCGAGGATGGGACGACGAAGCGGGCAAAGAAAGGGGCGCAAGCGACATGTGGCGGAACGCTTGTCCGCCACATGCTCGCCGACCATGCTCCGCGCCCATGTCGACCATCGCGAAGAAGTCGATCGTCCGCGGCATCGTCACCCTCGTGATCACCAGCGCGCTGTTCGCAGGGGACCTGGCCGGTCAGCGAATCGCGGTCCGCCGCGACGCGCTCGACCCGGCGCTGCGGCGCGCCTTCGACGCCGGTCATCTGCGCGAACTGCGTCGCGAAACCTCGACGACGCCGTCGGTCGACGCCGATCGAACGACGCTCCGCATCGATCCGAGGGCGATGCTCATCGCGCGCGACGAGACGGTCGGGTCGGCACGACTCGACGGCGAGCTGCTGCTGCCGTTCCACATCGGCGTCGTCACCGACCCGCCCGGGGCGGCGGAGCCCGTCGTGCTCGATCTCCGACCGAAGGTCGCATCGAGCGGCGCGTTCGTGCCGGCCAACGGCGCGTTCCGCGCGGAACTGATCGTGAGCCTCGTCGCAACCGACAGCGGCGCCGACGTCGCGTTGCCGTCGCCGGTCGAACTGACGGTCGTGGTCGAGGGCGGCGAGGCGAAGCCGAACGTGCTGAAGTTCGAGAGTCTCGGTCAGGCGCAGACCGTGTCGCTCACGATCCCGACCGCCCGCGACGACGTCACGGTGACGGTCGATCTCAGCCGGCTCGATGCCACGCCGTTCCAGCTCGTGCTGTCGACGCGCCGCGGCAAGCTCACGCTGTCGGCGACGCCGAAGGAGATCCTCGGCTACGGCCTCGGCACGGCGACGATCCTCATCGAGGCTGACGAACTCGTCCCGGCCAACTCCGCGATCGGACTCGAGGCCGACTCCGGCACGCTCGACCCACTGCGGCCCACGCTCGACGACCAGCGCGGCGCGACCGCGACGCTGCGCTCGGACGGACTCGGTGCCTGCATCGTCCGCGCGCCACGCTGGGACGAACCGCCCGGCTCGGCGAGCACGACGATCGTGTTCACCCCGCCGATCGTGTTCTTCGTCTTCGCCTTGCTCGGCGGCGTGCTCGGGTCCGCGTTGCGCGTGTTCCGCCTGCGCAAGCAACGCGCGTGGGGTCGCGCGATCGCCGTCGGCACCCTCGCCGGCCTCCTCGGCGCGATCCTCTGGGCACTCGGTCTCCGCGTCCTGACCCTCGACTTCACGCCCGCGACGAGCGAGTTCGCGGCCTTCGGGATCAGCGCGCTGGTCGGCCTCGGCTTCGGCACCTTCTGGCAGCCGTTCGCGAAGCCGGCCCGATGACGCCTCACCCGCGCGCAAGCAGCGCGAGGCAGAGCTGCGCCATCGCGGTGCCGTAGACGCGGCCGAGTTCGTGGCTGTCGACGAAGCAGCCGTCGAACTCGGGCAGTGCGAGGATCTGGGCGCGTTGATCGGCGAGCCAGCGCGTGCGTTGCTCGCCCGGCGGCAGGTTCACGATCGCTTCGGTGCGGGCGTGGACGTCGAACCAGAAGAAGAAACCGCCGTACCCGAAGCGGCTGGCGTGGTCGTCGTACTTGCGGACCTTGGCGAGTTCGTCGTGCCAGCGGAACGACGCGTCGATCGCGGCGCGCAGCGCGGCCTCGGTGCCGTGGCCGCTGCGCAGCAGCGCGAGTTCCGCGAGCGGCATGCGGCCGGCGCCGCCCTCGACCTGCGCGCGCGGTTCGCCGTGCTCGCTGTAGCCGTAGGTGATCGCGCCGTCCTTCGTGCGGCAGCGCAGGAGCGCGAGCACGCCGCGGTCGATCGCCTCGCGCGGCGGCGCGACGCCGACCTCGCCCGCCTCGTGCAGCGCGACGAGGCAGGCGCCGATCACGAAGGGGTTGGCGTACTCGTGGAACCATGCGCCATTCGCCGGCTGCATCGCCGCGAGGTCGGCGAGCGCGCGGCGCAGCAGGGGTTCGATCCGATCGCGATCGGCGGGGCGCAGGACGAGCCAACGCGACGCGAGCCGCGCCCGGTAGAGGTGCGCCCAGACCTGTTCGTCGCGGTCGTCGCGCGCGAGGTGCTTGTCGTCGTCGACGTAGGCGAGCGCGCGTTCGAGCAGGACGTCGACGCGCTCGCGCGCGGTGCCCTCGCGCGTCGGCGCGATCTCGAGCAGGGCCTGCGCCGCGAGCGCGGTCACCGCGGTCCACACGTTGGGAAGGCTGTCGGTTCCGCCGAAGTCGTAGCGGCTGTCGGCGAAACCGCCGTCGCTGCGCTGCATCGATCCGAAGTACTCGACGGCCGCGTCGCGCAGCGCCGCTTCGTCGAACACGCCGTGCGGCGCCATCGTCCCGCGCGGGCCGCGCACGCCGGCGACGCCGTCGCGCAACGGGGTCCATCGCAGTTCGAAGCCGTTGACGATCGGCGGGTCGTCCTGGTGTTCCTTCGTGACGACCTGCCAGTACGCGCGCGCGCGCGACTCGTCGCCGCTCCAGAACGCGAGCGCGGCCGACGCGAAGACCGCTTCGGCGCGCGGACCACCGAGCAGTTCGTCGCGCGCATCGCAGGCGCGGGCGAGACGCGCGGCGTCGTCGCGCGCAGCGCGGAGCACGTCGTCGTCGGGCGGCAGGACCTCGGCGAAGCGGTCGAGGAACCAATGCGGCGAGAGCGTCGTGATCTCGTCGATGCGCAGGCGTTCCGTGCCGTCGGCGTCGAGCACGAGGAAGCCCGGCTCGACGAACGCGAGGCGCTCGAGCCCGTAGCGCTTCGCGACCTCGCGCGACGGCACCTGCCGCAGCGGGACGAACCGCTCGCCCAGCACGCGCACGACCGCCGGCCACGTGAACGGACCCGCGCGGAGGTAGAGGTCGATCTCCGGCTTGCGGTCCATCGGCGAACCGCGCAGCGTCGGCACGTACCAGAACACGAGTCGGCCCTGCTCCTTCGCCGCAGTCAGGGCGTCGTCGAGCGAACTCCGCCAGGCGACCGCCTCACCGCAACGCGCGGCGAGCGGCGACGGCTCGTCGCGCCGCTTCGCCGTCGAGTTCTGGGCCGGCAGCACGGAGCCGAACAGGGCGAACGCGGCGGCGCTCGTGGCGACGCAAGAGCGTGGGAGCGAGCACGTCATCGCCGCACGATACCCACGGCGCCGGCACGGCCGCGCGTTGGCCTGTCCCCCCGCCGCGGGCTAAGGTGCTCGGCCGCGATGTCGCCCCGCCGCTTCGTTCCGCTCGCGTCCCTCTTCGCCGTCCTCTCGCTCGCCGCCGCGCCGGACGAAGGGCAGTGGCTCCCGCAGCAGATCCGCGCGATGGACTGGTCCGCGCTCGAGAAGCGCGGGATGAAGCTGACGCGCGACGAGTTCTGGCATCCGGAGAACGGCGGCGTCCTGTCGGCCGCGGTCCAGATCGGCGGATGCAGCGCGTCGTTCTGCTCGCCCGAGGGCCTGGTCGTCACGAACCACCACTGCGGGTTCGGGGCAGTCAGCGCCTTGAGCACGACCGAGCGCAACCTCCTGCGCGACGGCTTCGCCGCGGCGACGCGCGAGGCGGAACTGCCGGCGCCCGGCATGGTGGTCTTCGTCGTGCGTCGCATCGAGGACGTCACCCAACAGGTCCACGCCGCTCAGGCGGAGGCGACCACGCCGCTCGATCGCATCGCACGAACCGACCAGGTGATCGCCGGACTCGTGGCGGAGGGCGAGAAGCAACCCGACACGGCGTGCAGCGTGGCGTCGTTCCTCGAGGGCAAGGAGTACCACCTCTACCACCGCACCAGGCTCACCGACGTGCGGCTCGTCTACGCGCCGCCGCGCGCCGTCGGCGAGTTCGGCGGCGAGGTCGACAACTGGGAGTGGCCGCGCCACACCGGCGACTTCACCTTCTTCCGCGCCTACGCCGCGCCCGATGGTTCGCCGCGCGCGGTCCATCCCGAGAACGTCCCGTTCCGGCCGGCCCACTGGCTGCGCGTCGGCGCCGACGGCGTCCAGCAGGACGACCTCGTGATGATCCTCGGCTATCCCGGGCGCACCGAGCGCTACCTGAGCGTGATCGCCGTCGCGGATCGCGAAGGCGTCTACTACCCGAAGCGGCTCGACCTGCTCACGCGCGTGATCGCGGTGATGGAGGCGCAGGCCGGACGCGGCGACGCCGAGCAACTCGCCTGGGCGAGCACGATCAAGTCGCTGGCCAACGTCCAGAAGAACGCGGCGGGGATGGTCTTCGGCCTCTCGCACAATGCGACCGTCGAGCGCAAGCGGCGCGAGGAGGACGCCTTCCGCGCCTGGGTCGACGGCGATCCCGCGCGGACGTCGCGGCACGGCGCCGTGCTCGACGAACTGATCGCGCTCGACAAGGAAGAACTGCGGACGACGCAGAAGGACCTCGCGCTCGGCCTGTGCCTGTCGCCGCGCATCGCGCCGTTCCTGCGCAGCGCCGTCGACCTCGTCGAAGCCGCGGAAGCCCGCGACGCCGACCAAGAGCTCGACGAACGCGCGACGCGCTCCGCGACGAGCGAAGGGCCGCAGCGCGACTTCGACGCCGTGCAGTCGCCGATCCTCGCGATCCTGTTCGAGGACCTGGCGAACCTCGCCGGCGACGACGCGGTCGACGGTGCGCAGGCGTTGCGCGGCGACGGCGAGGCGTCCGGCGCCGCGATCCTCGCGCGCGTGCTCGGCGCGACGACGTTCCGCGACGCGCAAGCGCGCGTCGCGTTGCTGCGCGGCGGCAAGGGCGCGGTCGACGCGAGCACCGACCCGATGGTCGTCCTCGCCCGCGGACTCGCGCGCGAACGCCGCGCGCAAGCGGAGCGCGCGCGCACCTTCGCGGGCAAGCGCCTCGATGTCGGCCGGCGCTGGATCGAGGCCCAGGAGGAGTGGCGCGGCGCCGCGTTCTACCCCGATGCGAACAGCACGCTGCGCGTGTCGATCGCGAGCGTGAAGGGCTACGCGCCGCGCGACGGCGTGTACTACACGCCGCACACGACGGTCGCGGGGATCCTGCGCAAGCACAGCGGCAAGGAACCGTTCGACGCGCCGCCGGCCCTGCGCGACGCCGCCGCGAAGCGGACCGCGAGCCGCTTCGCCGACCCGCGCATCGGCGACGTGCCGGTCTGCTTCCTCGCCGACGGCGACACGACCGGCGGCAACTCCGGCTCGCCGGTCATCGACGGTCGCGGCCGTCTCGTCGGCCTCAACTTCGACCGCGTGTTCGAGGGCGTCGCGGGCGACTACGGCTGGAGCCCGGACCGCTCGCGCAACGTGTGCGTCGACATCCGCTACGTGCTCTGGCACCTCGAAGCGGTGATGCCGGCGCCGCAGCTGCTGGTCGAGATGGGCGTCGCGCCGCGGTGAGGCGAGGTCAGGGTCGCTGCGTCACGCGCGCGGCGTCGTAGACGACGATCTCCGCCAGCTCGAGGTAGCGGCCGTCGAAGTCCATCCCGAAGCCGATCACGAAGCGGTCCTCGATCTCGAAACCGACGAAGTCGAGCGGGACGTCGACCTCGCGGCGCGAGGGCTTGCTCAGGAGCGTGACGACCTCGACCGAGCGCGCGCCCTCGCCGAGGAAGTGCTCGCGCAGGCGCGCGACGGTTCGGCCGGTGTCGACGATGTCCTCGACGACCAGCACGTCGCGGCCGGTCACGCGCAGTGTTTCGTTGCCCTGGTGTGCGTCGGCGCTGCTGAGCGCGACCGTGCCGCACGAGTTCGTGCCGACGTAACTCTTGGCGCGGATCGCGCGGACCTCGATCCGTGGGCCTAACTGCGGAACGAGGTGGTCGCAGAACACGCGCGCTCCGTCCATCACGGCGACGACGCAGAGCCTTCTGGGATCGGCGTGCCGCGCGAGGATCGCCGCCGCCAGCTCGGCGATGCGGCGATGGATGCGGTCTCTGCCGATGAGGACTTCGAACTCCGGCATCACGGACTCGGACCGGATGGTCCGTTCGGGAGGCGGCGCATGCTCGCCGCGCCCCTGCGCGTGTCAAGGGTAGGATCCGCGCATGGAGCTGAGCCACGGGTACGGTCCGCGCCTGCACGTCCTCGACGAACCCGCCTTGCTGTCGATCCTCGCGCGCCTGGGATCGCCGGCGACCTCCACGGCGGAAGTGCCCCATCTCGTGCGTGCCGCGTACGCCCGGCTGCTCCACGCGGTGCTCGACGCGCGCTTCCCCACGCAGCAGGTCGAGGTGCCGACGCGCATGGCCGCGACGGAGCCGCGCGCGATCTACAAGGGCCGTGCGCTCTGCCGTCGCACGCGCCTCGTGATCTGCGCGGTGGTGCGCGCCGGCATCCTCCCCGCGCAGACCTGCTACGAACTCGCCTGCGAGATGCTGCCGCCGGAGAACGTGCGCATCGACTTCCTCAACCTCTCGCGCGAGACGGACGAGCAGGGCCGCGTGGTCGGCGTGCGCATGGACGGCAGCAAGATCGGCGGCGACGTCGACGACGCGGTGGTCGTCATCCCGGATCCGATGGGCGCGACCGGCGGCACCGTGTGCCGCGCCGTCGACGTCTACCGCGGCTTCTCGCTGCGACCGCCGCGCGCGATCGTCGCGATCCACCTGATGTGCACGCCCGAGGCCACGCAGCGCGTGCTCGAGACCAGCCCCGGCACCGAGATCTGGTGCGGCCGCTTCGACCGCGGCCTCTCCGACGACGACGTGCTGCGCACGCCGCCCGGCACGTATCCGCAGAAGGAGCGCGGGCTGAACGAGGTGCAGTACGTGGTGCCGGGCGCCGGTGGACTCGGTGAGTTGCTGACCAACAGTTGGGTCTGACGTGCGCGCGCTCGCCGTTTGGTTCGGGTTGGCGTCGCTCGCGCTCGCGCAGTCGGCGGCGCGGCTGGAACTGACGCGCGTCGCGTCGTTCCCGGTCCCTGGCGGTCGCGTCCGCTCCGTCGACCTGACGGCGGACGGCGTGCGCTTCGTCACGCTCGGGGAGGACGGCCGCGTCGTCGTGCGCGATCGGCGCACGGCGCGCGTCGTCGCGGAGCTCGCGCCGGTCCCGACCGGGTTCGTCGAGTCGGCGTTCGTCGACGGCGGCGGATCGGTGTTGTTGCGCGATCGCCGCGGGGCGCTCCGCCGCTGGCGGGTCGCGGCGGGGACCTGCGAACTCCTGCCCGGCGTCGAAGCCTCGGTCTTCGGACTCGCCACGCTCGACGAGCGCCGCTTCGCCACGCTCCACGACGCGGGGAAGGCGCGGCGGATCGTCTGCCACGAGTTGCGCGACGACGGCCGCGCGCACGAGATCGCAAACCATGTCGTGAGCGGACTCCGGCCGACCGGCCTGCGCGCCGACGCCGCGACGCGCAAGCTGTTCGTGATCGCGGACGACGGGGATGCGGTCGCACTCGACATGGATCGGCTCACGGCCGCGCCGCGAGCGATGCCGCCGCAACCGCCGCCTGGAATGTCCGAGTCGCGGCTGCGCGGCGACGTGGCGCTCACCGTGCCCCGCCGCGGCGGGGTCGGGATCGTTCACGCCGGCGTGCGCACCCCGTTCGCCGATCATCGCGGTGACGCGCAGCGCGTGGCCTTCTGCCCCGACGGTCGCTTCGTCGCCGTCGCCGGCGGCGCCGCGGTCGTCGTCGCCCGCGCGGACGACGGAACGATCGTCGACGTGATCGCCGGGGCCTTCGAGGTGGTGCCCGCGATCACCGGTCCGGAGTTCTGGTTCGCCGACGAGCACGGCGCTTCGCGCTGGAACGCCGCGGTGCTCCGCACCGTCGGGCGGCGCGTGGACTGGCCGCACGGACTACGCGCTCACGCGCCGGCCGATGGCCGCCGCGTCGCGATCGCATTGTGCGCCGTCGGCGACGAGTCGGTCCTCGCGGTCCTCGCCGACGCGGACGACGAGGCGGTGCTGGTGAAGATCGACGGCGATCGCGACCGCGCACGGTCCTCAGAGATGGGCGGTCCGGTCTTCCGGCGGGTGAAGGGAACCGGCGTCACGGGAGCCGATCGGCTG
>JACRLW010000008.1:39596-65910 GCA_016235155.1 Planctomycetota bacterium | reverse complement strand
GATCGGCTGCACCACGACCTCGCCTACAGCGCGGCCGAACAGCGAGTCTTCGTCCACGCGCGCGAGGCGACGAGCCCCGCTGCCGGCAGCCCGATCGCGCGCGGACTGACCTGGACGATCCGCCTCGATCGCGACGAGGGACTGATGCCGGTCGCCGGGCTCGGCGCGCTGCGCAGCGTCCTCGTCGATCGACGGGGCGAGCGCGTGTTCGTCGTCGATCATCGCGACTCGGTGCTGCGTCGCGACGCGCACGACTTCGCGGCGGACCCCGCGTGGTTCGAGTCGGTGGATTCGATCGCGATCCTCGGCGTCCAGCGACTGCTCGCCGTGGACCACGGCGTCGTCCTCGCACTCGCGGACGCCGGCACGCTCGTCGGATTCGACGAGGACACCGGTCGCGTCCTCGCGCGGAACGACCTCGTCGCGGCCGGCGACTGGCGGCTGCCCGACCGGGTCACGGTGATCGCCGCCGCGCCCGACGGATCCCGCGTCGCGTACGAGTCGTCGCATGGCATCGTCGAGATCGTCGCGGTGAGGCTCGTACGGTGACCGCGCCCCTCGCCGGCCTCTTCGCCGTGCTCGCGACCGCGACGCTCGCGAGCCAGGACGGACTCGTGCTTCGCGAGGTCGCGCGGCTCGCGGCGCCGGGCGGAACCGTGTGCGATCACGACGTCGCGGCGGACGGAACGCGCCTGGCGTCGCTCGGCGAGTGCGGGGACATCGTCGTCCGCGACCTCGAGCGTGGCCTGGTCCTCGCACGCCTGCCCGCGGGCGCGGTGCGCTTCCGTCGCGTGCGGCTGGTCCCCGGCCGCGATGCAGTGCTGCTCGCGACCGACGGCCCGCGCGTGTGGCGCTGGGATTGGTCGGAAGGCCAGGCCGTCCGCCTCGACGTGCCGGCCTTCACCGCGCGCGAGTTGGTCGCCCTGGACGATCGTCGATTCGCGATGACCTGCGCGGCGATCGGCGGCACGCGCGTGCTCGTCTACGAACTCGACGACGGCGGCGCGGGAGTCGAACGCGTTCGGCGCAACCTGCCGCTGCGGGGGTTGCGACTCAGCGTCGCTCTCACGTCCAAGGTCCTGCGGCTGGAAAGCCCGGACGGGACGGAGATGACGCTCGACGCGACCACGCTCGCCGACGTCGATGCACCCGCAGCTCCGGCGCGCGTGGACGTGCGCGTCCACCGCGAAAAAGGCGGTGGCCTGGTCGTCGAGCAACCGGGACGGACTTCGCGCTGGAACGATCACGAGGGAACGCCGCGCCAACTCGCGTTCAGCCCCGACGGGCGTTACCTCGCGATCGCGGGCAACAACGCGGTGGACGTGGTGCGCGCCGAGGACGGCAAGCACGTCGCGCGGCTCGACGACGGCGTCGCCGTCGCGCCGGCGCGGGACGGACCCGAGTTCTGGATCGCGACGAAGGCCGGAGCGCGGCGCTGGCACGCTGCGGCACGACGGAACGTCGGGACCGCATTGCGGTGGCCGGAGGGGTTCTCCACGGTGGACCAGAAGGAGGATGTGTTCGCGCGGATCGCGTCCGTCGGCGAGCAGGGAATCGTCGCCGTGCTGCGCGCCGGAGCGGACTCTCGCTGCCTGGTGCTCGTCGACGAATCGGGCGGGCACACGATCCGAACCGAGGTCTGGGACTTCGCCGTCGACCTGGACTCGAGGCGAGCAATCGTGCACGACGGGACAGGCCTGGTCGTGCTCGACCTCGACGCGGTCGACGAGGACGGACTCCATCTCGCGGACGACGTGAGGCTTCTCACGATCGAGGCGCAGACGAAAACCCTGTTCACGATCGACCGCCTACAGAACCTCGACATATGGGGTGGTACCGGTATGGAGCGGCACTTCGTGATGATGCTCCGGACCCCCGCGACCTGGATCGGCACGCGTCGTGACCAGGTCGTGGTGCTCGAACCGGACGGCCGGATCACCTGCGTTCCATGGCGACGGGACCCACGAGGCGTGCCGATCCCCGGCGCAAGCTCCGAGGTGCGCGCCAGGAAGTCCCCGCACGACCTCCGTTTCCCCGCGGCGCTCGCGCCGGTCGGCGATCGCATCGCATGGTGCGAAGGTGATCGCGTCGTCCTCGCAGCGCTCGGTGAATCCCGCTGAGTCCGCCGGTCACTTCTTGCGCGTGACCCAGGCGCGCCAGGCGTCGTCGAGGTCGTCCGGCGTGGCGAAGTTGTAGACGTCGAACAGTGCCCGTTCCTGGCGTTCGAGGATCGTCGTCTGGTCGCGTGGTCCGGGCACCGGCAGCGGCGCCTTCATCGCGCTGAGGAAGGCGCCGAGCTTCTCGTCGCCCTGTGCGCGCAGGAACTCGATGCGGGACCAGGCGAGGACGTGGTCGTGGAAGCGGTACTGCCTCACGTCGAACCACGCCGCGGATTCGCGGAAGGGCCTGGCGCCGCCGTGACGCGCGAGGCCGATCGCGCGCGACTCCCAGTCGGATTCGACGCGGACATCGGGACGGTCGTCGCCGGAACGGTCGTAGTTCGCGAAGCGCGGGTCGATGCGGCGCACGACGCTGTGCGCGAGGCCGACCTTCCACCACATGGTGGTGTCGTAGAGGTAGCCGCGGTAGGCGTCGCAGAAGTTGTGCACGAGGTTGTGCGCGAGGTGGGCGTGCAACGCGGTGTCGTCGGCGAGCGACGGATCGAAGTCGAGCGCGGTGCCGAAGACCATCCCCTGGGCGCGGCCGAGGTCATGCCGCTGCGGCCAGCGGTACTCCTTGCCGAGGAACTCGACGGCGATGCGCACGAAGTCGTCGCCGCGACGGAGGACGAGCACGACGAACTTCTCGTCCTTGCCGAGATACGGACCGTGACCGAGTTCGCGGATGTCGTCGAAGCGATCGTGCGCCGCGTCCGTCGCGAGGGCGGGGCCGGTGGCTGCCGGCAGGACGCGCGCGAAGTCCTCGTAGAGCGCCTCGCAGCGGCGCGCGAGCAGGTGCGCGCGGAGCCATGGGTCCATGGAACGCGGCGTCGCACTGCCGACCGGCATCACCTTGCGCAGCGCGGCGAGTTCGGCGGTCAGTCGTTTGCGCGCGACGGCGTCGCAGTCCTTCCACGCGAGCGGCGGCAACTCCGCGCCGATCTTGAAGTGCGCCGTCTCGATCCAGACGACCTCGGCTCGGCCGAGACAGTGCTCGACGTCGGCGGTGCCGAATCGTTCGCCGAGTCGGAACGGGCCGAGACCGACGAGCCCCGCGCGGGCGAGCGCCTGCGCATCCCCGCGCGTGTACGGATCGACCGACGACCTCGAGCGGTCCCGCTCCTGCGCGACGAGCGGGATCGAGCAGCACAAGGCCAGGACGAGCGAGCGAGCGAGCGGCATGGGGGGCGACCCGCGGTGCGCGGGAGCAAGACGTCCGCCGTGAAGGCAAGTGGCGTACCCTGGTTCGCGCGCATGATCGACATCGGAGCCAACCTCGCTGACGCGACCTTCGAAGGCGACCGCGACGCCGTGCTCGCGCGCGCGGTCGCGGCGGGAGTGACTGCGATCCTCGTCACCGGGACTTCGCTCGCGCGCAGCCGCGCGGCGCTCGACCTCGCGCGTGCGCATCCCGGGTTCTTGTTCGCGACCGCCGGCGTGCATCCTCACGAGGCGCGGCACTGCGACGCCGCCGCGATCGACGGTCTGCGTGCGCTCGCCCGCGAACCGGAGGTCGTCGCCGTCGGCGAGTGCGGGCTCGATCACTTCCGGGACCTCTCGCCGCGCGACGTCCAACTCGCCGCGTGCGAGTCGCAGCTCGTGCTCGCTGCGGATGTCGGCAAGCCGGTCTTCCTCCACGAGCGCGACGCCGCCGACGTGATGCTGCCGCTGTTGCGGCGCTGGCGCGCGCGGCTCGCCGGCGGGGTCGTCCACTGCTTCACGGGATCGCGCGAGGCCTTGCACGGCTATCTCGATCTCGACCTGCACGTCGGCATCACCGGGTGGATCTGCGACGAGCGACGCGGCGGCTCGTTGCGGGACCTCGTGCGCGAGATCCGAGACGATCGGCTCCTCGTCGAGACCGACTCGCCGTACCTCCTGCCGCGCTCCCTGCTCCCGCGTCCCGCGACCCGCCGCAACGAACCGTGCTGGCTCGGCGAGGTGTGCGCCGTGGTCGCGCGTTGTCGCGGGACGACGCGCGAGGTCATCGCGGCGACGAGCGCCGCGAACGCGCGGCGCCTGTTCCGATTGCCGCCGTGCTCAGCGCATCAGTGAGAAGGAGAACGCGGCCGTCGCCGAGAACGGGTTCTGGTGCGCCACGTTCAACACCCACCACTGACCGAACATCGTCAGCCCGTGCAGCGAGGGATCCGCCGGGACGATCAGGTCGAGGGTCAAGGTGCCGGTGCCCGGCGTCGTGCCGGACGTGAAGCCCGCGACGAAACCGACGAGGCCCGGCCCAGGGGTGACGTGCAGCTGCGCGCCGAACACGTTGAGTCCGATCGGGTCGGCGCCGGTCGACAGCAGCATCCAGACCGGCACGCCGGGGGTCGCACGCTCGAGGGCGAGCGTCCAGCGCGACGTGCCGAGGATCGCCGGCTCGACGGCGATCGCGCGCGGCAACGCTCCGCCGTCGCCGGGCGATGCGGTGCCGATCGTGCGCGGCGCGAACGCCGACTCGGACCACAAGGTCGGGCGATCGAAGGGCGGCAGTCCCTGCGCAACGCGAGGGTCCGTGAGTTCGACGAGGAAGGCGATGAGGTCGCGTTTCTGTTGTGCGCCGAGGAACAGCGGCGTGATCGCGGGTGTCGCCGGCGGGAAGTCGCCGCCGCGGTCGTAGAACGCCACGACGTCGTCGAGCGTGCGCAAGCGGCCGTTGTGGTCGAAGGGTCCGCGCAACGCGACGTTGCGCAGACTCGGCATGCGGAACGCACCGCGATCGGCGGGCAGACCCGTGACGATGCTGCGGCCGAGGTCCTCCGCGATCGGCCGCACGCCGAGGTTCACGAAGTTGTGGTCGGTGAACAGCGGCGGGGCGTGGCAGACGTTGCAGCGACCGACGCCGTTGAAGACCTGCTCGCCCAGGCGCGCGATCGGGCTCAGGGTGCCGAGGTCGAAGGGCGTCCGGTCCGGCACGAGTTCGCGTTCGTAGGTCGCGATCGCCATCGCGATCCGCGCCGGCGTGACGACGGCCGTGCCGAAGGCGAGACCGAAGAGCTGCGGATAGGTCCTGCCCGCGACGAACGCCGCGAGCGGGCCGGGGATGTTCGACGCCATCGCGAGCGGAACCGAGTTCGTCACCCGGTCGACCAGGTCCGTGACGGTGCGGCCGACGTGCCCCATCTCGACCTCGTTGAGGAACGGGAGGAGTGCCTGGCTCTCGAGCGCGGCGCTCGCCGGCAACAGGACCTGGTTCGTGACGGGATCGACGAACGCCGACGGCGCGCGGCCGTCCCAGAACAAGGTCGGCGAGTAGGCGGCCATCACCACCGACATCGACCGGCGCGGACCGACCTGCACGCCGAGTCCGAAGACCGACCCGAGGTAGCGACCGGCCGGGTCGATGCGCGGCAGCCCCAGCGAGCCGCCGACGTCGTCGGGTCCGCCGAACAACCCGTCGGCGCCGGGGTGCATCGACTCCTGGGGCGAAGCGAAGGTGCGGGGGTCGGAGCCACCGCCGGACGGCAGGTGGCAGGTCCCGCACGCGACCGTCTTCGACGACGAGAGCTGCTCGTCCCAGAACAACGCCTTGCCGAGCAAAGCCTTGTTCACGGTCGGCGGATTCCCGGTCGGGAACGGCACGGGCGGCAAGCCCTGAGCCGCGAGGAGCCCGGCGGCGAACACCGCCACCGGGCCCGAGACGAGGCGAGCGAGAGCGCGAGTCATCAGCACCTCCTGCGACGACGGAGCGAGGGATCAGTCCGCCGCACGGAGCTTCAGCGAGTCCGACAGCGCGGTCTGGCGCGCGCGCAGTGCGGCGAGTTCCTTGCGGATCTCGTCGAGTCGTTGCCGCTGCTTCTTGGCCGCGGGCGAATCGGGTCCGCCTTCCGCGACGGCGTCGTCGACGAGGCGCACGAGTTCTTCTTCGCGCGGCAGCAACCGATCGAAGTCCTCGATGCCGCGGCGCAGTCCGCGGACGACGCGATCGGCGTCGCCCTCGTAGGCGCGCGCGAGCGTCTCATAGAGCGCGCGGTAGACGTCGGCCGCCGTCTCGTAGCCGGAGAAGCCGACGGCGACCTCGCTGTTCGCGTCGCTGACGAAACAGAGCGGCGGGCGCTCGGGGTGGAACAAGCCGCTGAACGGATGCTCGGGATGACGGCTCGTGTCGGCGAGATCCACGCAGCGGAAGAAGCGCGACATCACGCGCATCTCCTCCTGGTCGAGCAGGTCGGCGATCCGACGATCCCCGGCGGCTTCGACCTCATGACCGTGACGGCGCACGAGCAGCGGCCGGCGATCGGTCCCCGCGAGTGCCGCGATCGCGCGTTCCCAAGCGAGCGGCTGTGCCGCCTTCGGCGTGACCGGGAAGACCCAGTCGATCTCGATCTGCCGCAAGGTGGCGGCGGCGCGCGTGAAGTCCATCGGCGCTCCGGCCGGCACGAGACCCGGCGTCCCGGGTTGCGGAGTCGGCGCGCCGGGCACGTGACCGGGGGCCCGCCCCGGCAGAGCGGTCGCGGAGCCGCCGCTGCTCTGGGCTCCGCCGGGCTGATGCGCGCCCGGAGTCGGGTCGCGCGTGGTGTCGGCCGGGTTCCAGACCGGGCGCGGCGGTCGCGGGAACGCTTCTCCCGGATTGCCTGCGCCGAGTTCCCCGCTCGGTCCGCTGCCGCGGCCGCCGCCGCCGCCGCGACCACCGCCGTAATAGGCCTGGGCATTCAGTGCCGCGCCGGTCGCCAACGTGGCGACGGTCGCCGTCAGGATCAACAGCTTCATCGGTCTGCTCCTCGGGTTTGGGGCGAAGAACGCGGACGTCGCGCCTTCTCCGTCGATTGCCGTGCACTCTTCCCGCCGTCCTCTCCCACCCATTCGGCCCAGGCGCGGTCGAGCGTCGTCGGGTCGTCGAACCCGAACGCCTCGCGCAGCGCGCGGTCCTGTTGGGCGAGGACGGCGGTCCAATCCTGCGTGCCGAAGCCGCGCCACAGCGGCGCCTTCATGCGATGCAGGTAGCGGGCGAGCGCGGCGTCGCCCTTGGTCATCAGGAACTCCACGCGCGACCACGCGACGACGTAGTCGTGGAAGTGGAACGGTCCGTAGTCGCGCCAGGTCGCCATCTCGGCGAACGGTCGTGCGGCGTCGTGTTCGACGAGCCCCCGCACGCGCGGCGACCAATCCCAGTCGGTGCGGCCGTCGGCCCGGCGGTCCGGCGGACGATCGTATTGGGGGTGATGCGGGTCGATCCGCCGCGCGACGGCCTGCGCATACCCGCACTTGAACCAGACCGGCGTCTCGAACAGATAGCCGCGGAAGCCGTCGCAGAAGTTGTGCACGAGGCTGAACGCGACGTGGCAATGCAGCGCCGTGTCATCGTGCAGGTTGCCCTCGAAGTCGAGGGCGGTGAGGAACATCAGCGCCTGGCCCCGGCCGAGGTCGTAGCGCTGCGGCCAACGCATGTCGGAGCCGAGGTACTGATTCGCATACCGCCGCAGATCGGTCGACTCACGGAAGACCAGCACGACGTACTTCGCGGGCTGGCCGAGGTAGGGACCGAGGCCGAGCCATTCGTCGTCGAAGCGCACCGTCAGGTTCGGCGGCGGAAAGGCGGGGTCGGAACGGCCGATCACGCCCTGGAACCCGGCGTAGGCTCGCTCGCAGCGCAACGCGTAGAGGTGCGCCCTCAGCCACGGATCGAGCGTCCGCGTCTCGGGGTCGATCGCGGGCATCACCGCAGCGAGATCGCGCAATTCCGCGCGGATCCGCTCGCGGGCGCGCTTGTCGGCGACCCCCAGGTCCAGCGGCGGCAGATCGATCCCGAGCCGGAAGTGCCGGGTCTCCAGCCAGCAGAGCTTGCCTGCGCCGATCAGCGCGTCGACCTCTTCCGTCCCGTGGTGACCGCCGAGCGCGAACGGCCCGGCGCCCGAGTAGCCGGCCCGTTCCAAGTCCGCGCTCTTCCCCTTCGTGTAGGGATCGACCGCGCGCGAATCGGTCCCCGACGCTGCGCGGGCCGCAATCGACGGCTCCTGCGCCGTCGATCCCAGCGTGGCGCAGAGAAGCACCGTCAGACTGCGGGCGGGCAGATGGAACATGGGTCTCCGCGCATGGGGCGCGGCCGCACGGCAATCGCCGTGCCCGGAGCGAGGGGCATTGCCCCTTGCCACCGGGATAGTCCCATCGCGGCCGAGGCCGCAGCCCATTCGGGCTGCCGGCGTCGTCGCTGGCGCGACGACCGTTCAGGCCTCGGCCGCTTTACCAGCCGGGGCCCTCCGGCCTTTCCGAATCGTCGCGTCCCGCGAGGATTCACCGGACTACGGACCCATGGTCACCGCCGCGTAACGAGAACGCGCGGGACGAGCCGTCGGGTCCGCTCGACGGTGCTGCGACCGGGCTTCGCGCGGATCACGCGGCTACGCTCTCCGCCCCTCTCGCGGTCCGATCGCGACCGCCGCCAGCCATGTCCACGATCGTCCATGTCCACGGGCGCGAGGTCCTCGACTCGCGCGGCAACCCCACCGTCGAGGTCGAGATCGGCCTCGAGTCCGGCGCCCTCGGCCGCGTCATCGTCCCGTCCGGAGCGTCGACGGGTGTCCACGAGGCCGTCGAACTGCGCGACGGCGGTCCGCGCTACGGCGGAAAGGGCGTGCGAACCGCGGTCGGCCACGTGAACGGACCGATCACCGACCTGCTGCTCGGCCAGCCCGCCGACGATCAGGTCGTCGTCGACAAGATGCTCTGCGAAGCGGACGGCACGCCGAACAAGGGCAAGCTCGGCGCGAACGCGATCCTCGGAGCGAGCCTCGCGACCGCCCGCGCGATGGCGGAGCACCTCGAGATTCCGCTCTACCGGCACGTCGGCGGCATCGCGGCGCGGCGCCTGCCGGTGCCGATGATGAACATCCTCAACGGCGGCGCGCACGCCGACAACAACGTCGACTTCCAGGAGTTCATGGTGATGCCCTTCGGGGCGACGAGCTTCGCCGAGGGTCTGCGCATGGGCGCCGAGGTGTTCGCGGCGCTGAAGAAGGTGCTGAAGGACCGGGGCCTGGGCACCGGAGTCGGCGACGAAGGCGGCTTCGCCCCGAACCTGCGCAGCAACAAGGAGGCGATCGACGTCATCCTCGCCGCGATCGAGAAGGTCGGGCTGAAGGCCGGCACCGACGTGAAGCTCGCGCTCGACGTCGCGAGCACCGAGTTCTTCGAGGCCGGCAAGTACCACCTCGAGGGCGAGCAACGGACGCTCGACGCCGCGGGGCTGGTCGGTCTCTATCAGGACTGGTGCCGCCAGTACCCGATCTTCAGCCTCGAGGACGGCTGCGCGGAGGATGACTGGGACGGCTGGAAGCTCTTGACCAAGACCCTCGGCAAGTCGGTCCAGATCGTCGGCGACGACCTGTTCGTCACCAACACGAAGCGCCTCGCGCGGGGCATCGAGGAGCGCGCGGCGAACGCGATCCTCGTCAAGGTCAACCAGATCGGCACCCTGACCGAGACGCTCGAAGCGATCGAGCTCGCGCACCGATCGGGCATGGCCGCGGTGATGTCGCACCGCAGCGGCGAATCGGAGGACACGACGATCGCCGACCTCGCGGTCGCGACCAACGTCGGTCAGATCAAGACCGGCGCGCCGTGCCGGACCGATCGGATCGCGAAGTACAACCAGCTCCTCCGCATCGAAGAGGAACTCGGTTCGGCGGCCTGCTACGGCATCCGCTGACCGGCAGGGAGAACGGTCGGGGAGGTTGTGCGCGCGGAGCCGATCGCTATCGTCCGCGCCTCGATGGCTCACCGAGCGACCGGGCGGCGCGCGGAGGGGGCCGACCTGTTCCCGTGGGTCGTGTGCCTCGTCAGCCTCGCCGTCGGTCTAGTGATCTGGTTCCGAAGCACGACGCCTTCGCTCGCCGAACAGCGCGAGCTCGAGGCGGTCGAACGCGGCATCCGCGCCGACCTGCGGGCGAGCGACACCGAGACCCGCGACCTCCGCGCGCGGCGCACGCGACTCGAGTCGGACCCCGAGACCGTGCTGGTCGAACTCGACCGCGCCGGCATCGATCCGAGCACGCTGCCGGCGACTCGCGAGGATCCGGTGACGACTCCCGCGAGCGCCGGGCGCGCCTCCCGCCGTTGAACCGCCGCAACCCGTCCGCGTTCGGCCCTCTCGACGGTGCAGCCCGGAAGTTCACGCCCGCCGCGCCGTCCTGTGCGCGCTTAGACTCAAAACCCGCAGGCTCAGGGCTCGCGCCGTAGATCGCGCCGCGCGCGCCTGCTGAACCGCCCCCATCGCCGACCAGACCAGAAGCTGACATCGACATGAGCGAGCCCACCCAAAAGCCGTCCGCCGACGACCTGGCGCAAGTCCAGAAGCTGCAGGTCGCCTACCAGCGCATGAAGGCCGAGATGCAGAAGGTCATCGTCGGCCAGGATCGCGTGGTCGACGAACTCTTCACCGCGCTGTTCTGCCGCGGCCACTGCCTTCTGATCGGCGTGCCGGGTCTCGCGAAGACCCTGATGATCTCGACGCTGTCGCAGATCCTCGACCTGAGCTTCAACCGCATCCAGTTCACGCCGGACCTCATGCCGTCGGACATCACCGGCACGGAGGTGATCCAACAGGACAAGGCGACCGGCGACCGGCTCTTCAAGTTCCTCCGCGGGCCGATCTTCGCGAACGTCGTCCTCGCCGACGAGATCAACCGGACGCCGCCCAAGACCCAGGCCGCGCTGCTCGAAGCGATGCAGGAGTACCACGTCACGGTCGGCGGCCAACGCCACGACCTCGACCTGCCGTTCTTCGTCCTCGCCACGCAGAACCCGATCGAACAGGAAGGCACCTATCCGCTGCCCGAGGCCCAGCTCGACCGCTTCATGTTCATGGTGAAGGTCGACTACCCGAGCCATGAGGAGGAGCGCGAGATCGTCCGCCGCACGACCGAGACGCGCGACGTGAAGGTCGAACCGGTGCTGAACAAGGCGGACATCACCGCGCTCCAGTCGATCGTGCGCCGCGTGCCGATCGCCGACTCGGTGCTCGACTTCGCGCTGCGCCTCACGCGCGCCACGCGCCTCACCGACCCGACGGCTCCGGGCTGGGTCCGCGACTGGCTGTCGTGGGGCGCGGGTCCGCGTGCGAGTCAGTACCTCGTCCTCGGCGCCAAGGCGCGCGCGCTGCTGCAGGGTCGCTTCCACGTCGCGGCCGAAGACCTCCGCGCCGTCGCCGCGCCGGTGCTCCGCCACCGCCTGGTGACCAGCTTCGCGGCCGAAGCCGAGGGCGTCACGACCGACACGGTCGTCGAGCGGTTGCTGGCGGAGACCGATCCCAACCGCAGTCAGGCTCTGGCGGACAAGCGGCTCCCCGGCGTGATCAGCCAGGCGAGTTCGTGAGTCGCCGCGGCGCGCAGCGAGCGCGGCCGCGAACCCACGACAAACCCCGAACACCGCCGAGCGAGTCCGAAGGGCGATGGCGCAAGAGACCAGCAAGTACCTCGATCCGAAGGTCCTCTCCAAGGTGGAGCGACTGGAGGTGCGGGCGCGCCTCGTCGTCGAAGGCTTCATCTCGGGGATGCACAAGTCGCCTTACAAGGGCTTCTCGGTCGAGTTCGCCCAGCACCGCGAGTACGTCCCGGGCGACGACGTGCGCTTCGTCGACTGGAAGATCTGGGGCAAGTCGGACCGCTTCTACATCAAGGAGTTCGAGGAGGAGACGAACCTCCGCGCGTGGCTGTTCGTCGACCAGAGCCAGTCGATGGCGTACGCGCACGACGACGGGATGAGCAAGTTCGACTACGCGGCGACCGGCGCCGCGGCGCTCGCCTACCTCCTGCAACAGCAGGCGGACGCGGTCGGGCTCTCGCTCTTCGACGAGAAGGTCGTGCGACAGGTGCCGGCGTCGAACACGCGCGCCGGGCTCTCCAACCTGTTCCAGTCGCTGCAGGAAGCGAAGCCGACCCAGAAGTCGAAGATCGGCGGCGTGCTCACCGAACTCGCCAGTTCGCTGCGCAAGCGCGGCGTCGTCGCGGTCTTCAGCGACCTCTTCGACGACGCCGAGGAGGTCTTGAAGGGGATCCGCGCGCTCGGTCAGCGCGGTCACGACGTGATCGTCTTCCACGTCTTCGATCGTGACGAGCTCGAGTTCCCGTTCGAACGCATGACCCTGTTCGAGGGACTCGAGCAGATGCCGGAACTGCTCGCCGACCCGCGCGGTCTGCGAGATGCGTACCTCGCCGAGATCCGCGGGTTCCAGGACAAGATCCGCCGCGGCTGCCTCGCGCAGCGCGCGGACTACGTCGAACTCGACAACGGCCAGCCGCTCGACGTCGTGCTGTCGTCGTACCTCAGCGCCCGCATGGCGCGCAGCAAGCGCGCGCGCTGACCGGAACGGGCCGTGTTCGACTTCCTCAACCCGGGACTGCTGTTCGGCGCCGCGCTGCTCGCGGTGCCGCTCGTCATCCACCTGCTCAACCGGCAGCGCTTCCGCCGCCGGCCCTGGGCCGCGATGGAGTTCCTGCTCGCGGCGTACAAGAAGCAACGCCGGCGCTTGCGGCGCGAGAACCTGCTGCTCCTCCTGCTGCGCTGCCTGATCCCGATCGTGCTCGCGCTCGCGATCGCGCGGCCGCTCCTTCGCGACGACCGCCTGCTCGGCTCCCTCGGCAGCGGCAGTTCGCACCACGTCGTCGTGCTCGACGCGACGGGCAGCACGGGGCTCGAGCTGCGCGGCGCGACCACGCCCTTCGACCGCGCCAAGGCGCTCGCGTTCGCGCTGCTCGATCGGATCGCCGCGCGCGAGTCCGCGCCGCGAGTCACGGTCGTCGTGCAGGGACTGCGCGCGGCGGTGCCGGTGCGGGAAGACGGCGACCCGCAGCGCTGCAAGGCGAGGATCGCGTCGCTGCCGGCACCCGTCGACGGCGGCGGCGACCTCCGCGAGGCCCTGCTCGCGGTCGTGCGCATCGTCGAGGAGGCGAAGGACGAGGCACTGCGCGTGCACCTCTTCACCGACCTCCAGGTCCGGGCGTTCGGCAGCGATGCGGAGCCGATGCCGGCTCCGACCGGTCCCGTGCCGCGCGCGGAGGACTTCGCGGACTCCGTCGGCGATCTCCTCGTGCGGATCCGCGAACACGCGGAGCTCAACCTCTTCGACGTCCGCGGCGTCGACGGCGGCAGCGAGGACAACCTCCAACTCGCCGATCTGCGCCTCGGCACCACGCACGCCATCCGCCGCGTGCCGTTGCCGGTCGTCGCGACGGTGCGCAATCGCAGCGCCGAGAAGCGCACCGTGCACGTGACGCTCGAAGTCGACGGCGCGCAACCGACGCGCAAGTCGGTCGACGTCGACGCCGGCGGCGACGCCGAGGTGGAGTTCGAGACGACCTTCGCCGACGCCGGCTCGCACCGTCTTCGCGCGTCGCTCGAAGCCGACGCTCTGGCGATGGACGATCAGCGCTTCCTCGCCGTGCCGGTGCGCGAGCGCATCAGCGTGCTCGTCGTCGAAGGCAGCGCGGAGACCGATCCGAGCCTGCGCACGTCGACGCTGCTGCTCGAGATCCTCGATCCGACCGGAGGCCAGGGCAGCGCCGACCTCACGCCGTTCCACCCGACCGTCGTCGACACGGTGGCGTTGCTGACCGGCCGGGCGAAGCCCGGTGACCACGACCTCGTCGTGCTCGCCGACGTCGATCGGCTCAATCCGCTCGCCGGGGAAGCTCTGACCGAAGCGGTTCGCGCCGGCACGGGCCTGCTCGTGATGTTCGGGCCGCGCACCGATGCCGACAGCTACGTGGTCCATCTCGGCCGCGGCGGACTCGGGCCGATGCCGTTCCTGGTCACCAGCCCGCGCGGCGCCGCGCCGAACGGGGATCGCTGGTTCGGCTCCTCGATCGAGAAGGGCGATCACCCGGTGCTGCGCGAGTTCCAGCAGGACGCCTACGTGCAGCTGCTCGAGAGCGTGCCGGTGTGGCGCTGGCTCGGCGCCGAGCGACCCGTCGATCCGGCACCCGCGCCCGCCGGCGACGAACGCGACGCGAGCGAAAGTGCGGACGAGCAGGTCGCGCGCGGCAGCGGCGAAGTCCTGCTCGCCGTGCGCGATCCGGTCGAATCGCCGCTCCTGATCGCCTCGCGGTTCGGGGCAGGTCGCGCCCTGTTCCTGACCAGCGCCGTCTCGCGCGATCCGGAGCGCTGGAACCGCTTCGACTCCCCGGTCGGCGGTCTCGCGTTCCTCCTGCTGTGGCCCGCGGCGGAGTGGCTCACCGCGCCCGCGATCGAGAACCGCAACGTGGTCGCCGGCGACGTGCTGTCCGCATCCCTCCGCACGCGGCCGCGCGACCTCAGCGTCGTCCTGCCCGAACGCGCCGGCATCGCGAAGCTCCCGATCGGCGACGAACCGACGCCCCTGCCCGGCGGTCGTTACGGCCTGCCCGCGTTCCGCCGCACCGAGTACGCGGGCTTCTACGAGTTCGAGATGCTGCTCGGCGAGGAAGAGGCCGGTGCACGCCACACCGAGCTGTTCGCCGTCGAGCCCGACGTCGCCGAGGGCGAACTCGTCTATCTCCCCCACGCGCGGGCGCGCGACCGACTCGGCTTCGCGACGGTGCTGACCGAGTTGCCGGTGCTCGCCGACGCGTCCGTCGACTCCGGCGTGCGTGAACTCGGACCGTTCTTCCTGTGGGTCAC
Source organism: Planctomycetota bacterium (assembly GCA_016235155.1). GTDB lineage: Bacteria > Planctomycetota > UBA1135 > UBA1135 > UBA2386 > JACRLW01. The sequence goes on along the minus strand of JACRLW010000008.1, from coordinate 51,160 downwards.
CTTGATCGTGCTCGTCGCCGAAGCCGCGCTCGCGCGCTTCGTGACGCGGAGGCGGTCGTGATCGCACCGATTCTGATCGACGCCATCGCAAGCGCCTGCTCGCTGCAGCAGTCGGTGCAGCAGTCCGCGCAGCACTCGCTGCAGACCGAAGAGACGCTCCGTTTCCTCGCGCTTCCGCCGGCCTGGGTGATCGGGCTGATCGTCGTCCCCGGCATCGTGCTCTTCGGCTGGTGGACCTACGGCGGCCTCGCGCGGCTGGAACGGCCGACGCGCATCGTGCTCGGCACGCTGCGCGCGATCGCCGTCGCGCTGTGCGTCGTCCTGCTGATGCAGCCGGCGTACGAACGCGTGCGCTACACGGAGCTCAAAGGTCAGGTGCACGTGCTCGTCGACGACAGCGCGAGCATGCAGCGCAAGGACACCTACCCCGACGCCGAGGACGCCGCGGCCCTGCGCACCGCGGCGGGCGTCACCGACCTCGCGACGCACACGCGCAGCGAACTGGTGCGGAAGGTCCTCGACCGCGCCGGCGGCCCGCTCGACGAACTCCGCAAGGCCTACGACGTCCGCCTGTTCCGCTTCGTGCGCAAGCCGTTGCCGGCGCGTGACCTCTCCGAGCTCGCCGCGGCCGGCGCGCGCACCTGGCTCGGGGATGCGCTGGACCTGCACCTGCCCGCGGTCGGCGCCGCGAACGTCGACACCGTGGTGCTGGTCTCCGACGGCCGCAACAACGCCGGCGCCGATCCGCTCGAGGCCGCGCAGAAGTACCGCCTCAACGACACCTCGATCGTGACCGTCGGCGTCGGCGACCCGAACCCGCCGCGCAACGTCCGCCTGATCGGTCCGCCCGGTCCCAAGGACGCGTTGATCGGTGAGGAAGTCGCCTTCGAGTGCGTGCTCGACGCCGAGCGGCTCGCGGGCCGGCCCATCACGGTGAACCTCGAGGGTTCACGCGACGGCGGCCCGTTCCGCGCCCTGGTCAGCGAGCGCGCGACGCTGGCGGAGGACCACGTGCCGCAGGTCGTCCGCCTGCTCTTCGTGTTCGAGGAGTCGGGCGACTGGACCCTGCGCTTCCGCGCCGAGCCGTTCCCCGAGGAGACCAGCACCGACGACAACGAGGCGATCCGCTTTCTCCGCGTCGACGACAAGAAGCTCCGCGTGCTGTTCGTCGACGACGTGCCGCGTTGGGAGTACCGCTACCTGAAGAACGCGCTGCTGCGCGTCGACGGCGCGATCCTCGCGCAGTGCTATCTCTGCGACGCGACGCGCTCCTTCGAACAGGAGCACAGCGAAGAGCTGCCGCCGCTCCGCGAGATCCCCGCGACCAAGGCCGAGTTGGCGCAGTACGACGTGATCCTGCTCGGCGACGTTCCTCCCGAGCGCCTGGCGGAGACCGAGGAAGGCGTGCGCGCGTGGCTCGACCTGCTGGTCGAGTTCGTCGAGAACGGCGGCGGCGCCGGGTTCGTGTGGGGACCGCGCGCGATGCCCGAGCGCTACCGCGGCACGCCGCTCGTCGACCTCCTGCCGGTCGTGCTCGAGGAACCCAACGACGCGCGGCCGGTCGTCGAACCCTTCGTGCCGGTGCTCGGCAACCCGGCGCAGCCGCACGAGATCGTGCTCCTCAAGCGCGACCCGGCGAACAACCGCACCTTGTGGGAGCGCGGCTTCGAGCCGATCGAGATCCACTATCCCGTGCAGCAGGGCAAGGCCGGCGCACGCGTGCTGCTCGAGCATCCGACCGAGAAGAACCGTTATGGACGTCGCGTGATCGCGGCGACTTCGCCGTTCCCGCGCGGGCACACGTTCTTCCTCGCGACCGACGAGACCTGGCGTTGGCGCAAGCCCTACGGCGAGAAGTACCACGACCCGTTCTGGCGCAACGTCGTCCGCTTCCTCGCGTCGGGTCGCACCTCGCGGCGCGACGCGCGCTTCGTGATGACGCTCGACAAGGCGACCATCGACACCGGCGCACAGGTCGAGGTCGCGCTCATCGCGCACGACACCGAGATGCAGCCGCTGCTCGCCGACCAGATCGCGGTGTTCCTTCGTCGTGAACGTGGACCGCTCGAGCGCAAGCTGCTCCGGCCGACGAGTCTCGAGCCCGGCACCTACGAGGGTCGCTTCACGCTCGACCAGCCCGGCAGCTACAGCTTCCTCGTGCTCGACGGCGACCGCGACAACGGCGACGTCCTCGCCCGGCAGGACCTGCTGGTGAAGATCCCCGATCGCGAGTTGGCCGACTCCAGCCAGGACAAGGCCCAGCTCGAAGCGATCAGCAGGCAGAGCAAGGACGGCCGTTACGTCTTCCTCGCCGATGCCATGAACCTCGCCCAGGACCTGGCCCGCCGCCGGCCGGTCTCGACCGAGGTGGACCGCGCAACGCGACCGATCTGGGACTCGACCTGGAGTCTCCTGGCCTTGATCGCCGTCCTGGCGGCGGAATGGTTGCTCCGCAAGCGAGCACGACTCGTGTAGCGCTGTCCTATCTCCTGAGCCGATGCGCGACCGATCCCCTGTCCCCGAACCGAGCAACCATTCCGCCGCATCGGGGAATCGGCCGATGACCGCGACGGCGATGGCAAGACCAGGTCACGCGGGGAGCGGCTTCGCCGTGCTGCTCGGACTTCTGTTCGCGTCGCCCGTCGTCGCCCAGCGCGACGACGACCGCGGCGAGGGGCTCTACTCCTTGCCGCGCTCGCAGGACGACCTCGCCGCGCTGCGCGAGGCGAGCACCGACTTCGCCGAGCGGCGCTGGGAGGCGGCGGCCGAACGTCTGCACCGCCTGCTGCGGGAGTCCGGGTCCGGGGTCGTGCCGTTGCTCGGCGCGGTCGATCGCTGGCAGGGCATCCGCCTCGCCGCGCTGCTCGCGTTGCGCGACGCCCCGCCCGACGGTCGCGCGGCCTACGAACGTCTCGCGGTGCGCGAGATGGGTCCGCTCGCGAACACGCCGCTCTTCGGACTCGGCGACGACGACCTGCACTGGCTCGCGCGCACGTTCCCGACCTCGTCGCGCGGCATGGCGTCCCGCTTGCGCCTCGGCGATCTCGCGCTCGAGCGCGGCGACGCCCTCGTCGCCTGCGAGCAGTACCGCATCGCGGACGACACGATGCACGCCGACGACCCGCGGCGGGTCGCACTGCGCGAGCGGCGGCAGTTCTCCGAACTCCTCGCGCGCGGACTCAGCGGTCCGCTCGACGAGCCGTCACCGGTGACGAGCGCGGTCGAGAGCGCGCTGCTCGAACTCGGTGACGCCGGTTGGCCGGCGTACGGCGGCGGCTACGACGGGCGTCGGCCGATGGTCGAACCGCAGGGTTCGCGCTTCGACGGCTACCAGGTCCCGCTCGCGGTCGACGGCTTCGACCTCAATCCCTTCCCGCTGCACGTCGTCGGCGACCTGACCGGCCTGTTCTTCGTCGACGGCCACTCGGTGCACGCGATCGACCCGATCGGGCGGCGCGCGCTGTGGGATGCGCCGGGTCCGATGACCGAGGTCGAGGACTGGGGCGACCTCCGCGACGGCATCAACCGCGACGTCATCCTCGCCTGTGCGGTGGACGAAGAGATCGTGGTCGCCGCGTTGCAGGTCCCGGCGAACGTCGTCGGCGCGAGCCACACGCGGATGTACCGCGACGCGATCCCGATCCTGCAGAAGATGCCGTCGCGGCGGCTCTTCGCGTTCGAGCGGAGCACCGGCAAGCGCCTCTGGTCGCACTGGGACTCCCTCGAAGGTCCGACCGCGCGGCGCTTCTCCGGACACGACGCCTGCGGCGCGCCGCTCGTCCACGGCGACACGGTCTACGCCGCGGTACACGATCCGACCGGCGCAATCTCGTACGCGATCGCCGCCTATGACCTCCATACCGGCGAGCCGCGCTGGCGCCGGCTGATCTGCGCGAGCCAGCAGGAGGTCAACATGTTCGGCAACTCGCGGCAGGAGTTCGCCGCGGGACCGATCGCGCTCGCGGGCGGCGTCGTCTACGGCACGACCAACCTCGGCGTGGTGTTCGCGGTCGACGCTTCCGACGGCAGCATCCGCTGGATCACCGGCTATCCGACGATCGCGCTGCCGCTCGCGCAGTTGCAGGGACAGGACCGGCGGATGGTCTACTTCGCGAACAACCCGCTGATCGTCGCTGACGGCGTGCTCGCGACGACACCGCTCGATTCCGAGTGGGCCGTGGGACTCGACGCCGAGACCGGCGCGACGCTGTGGCGCATGCGGTTCCAACCGCTGCCCGGCGTCACGGTGCGCTGGTTGCTCGGCGTGATCGGCAGCGAGTTCGTCTTCGCCGGCGACGGGATCGTCGCGGTGGCGGCGCGCGCCGGCGCCGAGAACGGCCGCGCGGCCGTGCGACTGGTCGCGTCCGTGGAGTCCATCGGCAGTAGCAACTACTACCGCCCCACTGCGGTGCCGCGCGGCGCGGTCACCGAGGATCGCATCTGGTCGATCGGCGCCGACGGTGTCCTGCGCATCTTCGACGCGCGCGGCAACCGCGACCCGCGCCTCGCCGATCACAAGGACGCGCCCTACGGCAACCTCTTGATGGTCGACGGCATGCTCGTCGTCGCCTCGGACACGAGCCTCGTCGTCTCGCTCGACGCCGAGGCGCTGGCGCTCGACGCACGCGAGCGGTGCCTGAAGCGACCCGACGATCCCGCGGCGGCCCTCCGCCTCGCCCGGTTGGAGCGCGCCCGACTCGGTGAGAGCGTGCTCGGCTCGGCGGGAGAACGCGTCGAGCAGCTCTTCGCGCACGGTCTCGAACTGGCGCGCACACGCGGCCTGGGCGCCGGTTCGCGCACCTGGCAGGGTCTGGCCGAGGGGCTCTTCGAACTCGCGTTCGATCGCGCGGCCGCGGAGCGGAGCACCGATCGCGTCGCGGCGCTGCGGCGGCTCGAACGCGTGCGGGACCTTGCACAGCAACCGCGCCCGTGGCTGCGCGCGCAGCAGGAGATCCTCGACCTCTGCGCCGGCGACGAACCAAAGGCCCTGCGCGAACTCGCGCGCGCCGCGGAGCGCTGGCCGGACGAGCACTTCGCGTTCCGCGGCTACGGCCGCATGCGGGTCGCGACCTGGGCGCGGCTCGCGAGCGTGCCGCGGACCATCGACGCCGCGGCGGCGATGCGCCTCTGCCACGAACTCGTGGTCGGCAGCGGCGACGAACGCGTCGGGGACCGCAGCGTGCGCGAGGTCGCGGTCGCGGCGCTCGAGCAACTGCTCGAACGACACGGCCGCGAACCGTTCGCGGCGATCGAGACCGAAGCGACCGACGCCTTGACGAAGGCGGGCGACGACGCGGACGCGCTGAAGCGCGTCGTGTGGCGCTATCCGGCGAGCCTCGCCGCGCGGGGTGCGACCGCCCGCATGCTCGACGCCGCGATCGAACGCGGCGATCTCGGCACCGCCGCGGTCGCCTGGGCTGAAGCAGCCGCGCGCGCCGCGGTGCCCTCCACCGTCGCTCGCCGCCTGCTCGCCGCTGCCTCGCGGCGCGGCAACGCAGCGCTCGCCCACGGACTCGCGCGCCGGATCCTCGCGCGCGATCCGAACGCCGTGTCCGACTACCCACCCGACGCCGGTGCGACCTTCGCCGCGGTCCTCGCGACCGTGTCGCGGCCCGGTCCCGTCGCTGCGCGACCGATCGCGCTGCCGGTCGAGCCGCTGGCGACGCTGACCGCGCCCAACCTCCAGTCGGCGCTGTCGTTCGTGCGCGTCTCGCCGATCGCGGGCTTCCCCGACGCGGGACGTCCGCCGCTGCTCGTCCAGATCGACAACGTGCAGCTCCTCGGCTTCGGCCTCGATCCGGCGCCCGCCGGACTCGCGGACGCGCGGTTCACGGTGACGCTGCGCGGCACTGCGGAGGACTCGATGCTGAACGAGCCGGTCCTCGCGTGCGGGGACACGCTGGTCGTCGACGAGACCAGCCGCGTGTTCGCCGTCGGCGCCGCGCGCGGCGAGATGCGGTGGGAGATCACCGCTGAGCGTGGACGTTACCTGCGCGTGTTGGGTGCGACCGACGGAGCGATCGTCGTCCTGTCGCGCAACTCGCAGTCGCTCGCCGACGCCGCGCTGGTGCGCACGATCGAGCCGCTCACCGGCGTCGTGCTCGCGACGATCCAGGCCGGCGATCTCGTGCCGGGCGTCGAGCCGGTCCTCTCCGACGGCGTCGTCTGGCTCTTCGACGCCCGCGTCCCCGGGCACGTCGCGTTCCGCAGCTTCGATCCGCTCGACGGCAAGGAACTCGCGCCGACCCCGCTCGCGCCGGCGGTGCTGAAAGACCTCGGCCTGGCGAACGAAGCGCGGCATCGCCTCGCCGAGCCGGGCCTGTTCGCGAAGGCCTTCTGCGCGGGCGACGTCCTCTACCTCCCCGTCGACATGAACCAGCTCGACGAGTCGTCGCGGCTGGTCGCGCTGCGGCGCGGCGACGGCGAAGCGCTGTGGCTGTGGTCGGGTCTCCCCGGTTGCGTGATCACGCGCGCCGGCAAGCGCGGCGAGCGCATCGTGATCTTCGAGCGCAGCGCGCTGCTGGCGCGGCTGTCCCTCCTCGACGAGCAGGGCAGCGTGGTCGCCAAGTACGACCTGGGCGCGCAGGCGAACACGCCCGGTTGGACCGACCGCAGCGGCGCGGGTTTCGCTCCGGATCCGGTGCTGGTCACCGACCGCGACCGCGCGCTGCGCCTGACCTGCGTCGCCCACGATGCCGGTGGACCGCGTTTCCAGATCGAGCTGCCGCAGACCGAGAGCGTGCAGCGCGATCCGATCGTCGGCGCCGGTTTCCTCGTCCTGCCGACGACGATGCCCGGTCGATCGGAACCGGTGATCCAGGTCGTCGATCTCGCGACGCGACGGGCCGCCCTGCCGACCAAGGAGACCGCGCTTAGACTGCCGCTGTCCAAACCGCTGCGCGTGCACGTGCACGACGGGCATGTCGTCGTCCAGACCCTCGACGTGCTGCGCGTCATGGGCGTCCGTAGGTGACCTGCAACGGTCGATACCAGAGCGATGACCATGACCTCCAGCAAGAGACCCCGCGCGCGCGCCGCCCTGCCGGCTTCGCTCCTCGCCTGCGCCGCGCTGATCGGCGCGAGTTCCGAGAGTCCCGCCCAGGAGACGAAGCGCCGCGCGATCGTGACCTCGGGCGAGGAGTGGATCACCCCTGAGGTCCGCCGCGCCGCCGAGCGTGCGCCCGACTGGCTCGCCGAACAACAGCACCAGGACGGGTACTGGGCGCAGGATGTCGGCTTCAAGCTCAACACCGACTACAGCGTGGTCGAGACCGACGCCCCCCACGTCGGCGTCACCGCGCTCGCCCTGATCTCGTTCCTCGCCGGCGGACACCTGCCCGGTCGCGGCGAGCACGGCCTCGTCCTCGATCGCGGCATCACCTGGCTGCTCGGCTGCATCAAGGAGGACGGTTACATCACGGACCACGGCTCGCGCATGTACGACCATGCATTCGCGACCTTGTTCCTCGCGGAGGTCTACGGGATGACGCAGCGCGCCGACGTGCGCAAGGCGCTCCAGTCGGCCGTGAACATCATCGTGGACTCGCAGAACCGCGAAGGCGGCTGGCGCTACAAGCCGTTCGCACGCGAGTCGGACATGTCGATCACCGTGTGCCAGGTGCTCGCATTGCGCTCGGCGCGCAACGTCGGCATCGCGGTGCCGTCACGCACCGTCCGCGACGCCGAGCGCTACGTCCGGAAGAGCGCGGTTTCGCGTCGCGACGGCAACTACGGCTTCGGCTACTCGCCGTACAACGAGGGCGGCGCGTTCACCTACCAGCTCCGCGGTCACAGCCGCGCGACCTTCCCCCTGACCGCCGCCGGGGTGACGACGCTTCATGCCGCGGGCATCTACGACGATCCCGTCATCGACGACGCCTTCGAGTTCCTCGACTCCCAGATGCCGGACTTCGACCGGTACTACTTCGGTCACTACTTCTTCTACTACGGCCACTACTACGCGGTGCAGGCCTACTACACGGCCGGCGGCGACCGCTTCAAGAACTACTTCCGCAGCATCCGCGAGCTGTTGCTGCGGCAACAGCAGGCGAACGGCGCGTGGCCGTGCCAGGTAGGCCCGGGCGAGGCGTTCGCGACCGCGGTCGCGGCGTTGATCCTGCAGATCCCCTACCAGTACCTCCCGATCTTCCAGCGCTGACGAGGACACCGATTGACACCTGATGATCGCGACGAGGGACTCGATGCAGCGCCGATCGAGACTGCGCCGATCGACGCAGCGCGGATCGACGATAGGCGCATCGATTCCATCCGCACGCGCACGCGCGACCTGAGTCGCGCGCTCGACGCGCAGCGCCGTCGGATCAAGACGCGCTTCCTGCTGCACGGACTCGGCTGGATCGTCGCGGCGATCACCCTCGTCGGACTCGGTGCGTTCGCCCTCGACTACTCGCTGCGCGTGCCGGCGATCGTGCGCATCGTCCTCTCGCTCGGCACGCTCGTGTACCTGGTCGTCGCGCTGCGACGACGCGTGCTCTACCCGCTGCGCAAGGCGATCGGAGCCGACGACGTCGCGCTCGCCGTCGAGCAACGCTTCCCCGAGCTGCGCCAGGAACTCATCACCGCCTTCCAGCTCGGGCGCGAACTCAGCGCGTCGGGTGGAACCGCGTTGCGCGGGCAGTCGGCCGCGATGGTCGAGCGCGTGGTCGAGAACGCGGCGGCGCAGGCCCGCGACCTGCCCTTCGACCGCATCCTCTCGCTGCGCCGCACGCTGCGCATCTGGATCGCGGCGGCGGCGGCGGTGGTGCTCGCGCTCGCGGTCGTGCTGCCCCGGCTCGACGCGTTCGGCGTGTTCCTGTGGCGCACGCTCGGTTGGAACGCGGAGTACCCGCGCCGCACGCACCTGTTCGTCGAGCTGCCCGAGGGCCAGGCCGAGTTCCTGGTCGAGCGCGGCGACGGCACCGCGAACGTGATGCTCGCCGCGGGCGGCGACCTGCCGGTGCTGGTCCGCGCCGAGGGTGAGAGCCCACGCGAGGTGTTCCTGGTCGTCGAAGGCGGCCGCGGCCTGCCGGCGTCGATCGCGATGACGCAGCGGCCGGGCGAACGTTTCCGTCACGTGTTCCGTCGCGTCCAGGGTGAGTTCCGCATCCACGCGCACGGCGGCGACGACGACCGCGGTGACCTCCTCGTCACCGTGCGCGCGGTCGAACCGCCGCTGGTCGCGTCGGTCGAAGCGACGCTGACCTTCCCGGCCTACACCGGGTTGCCGCCCGAGACGCGGCAGGGCGGCGCCATCGAGGCGCTCACCGGCACGCGCGTGCGCCTCGCGATCGGGACGACCTCGCCGGTCTCGCGGGCGGAGCTGCACTTCGTGCAGGGCGGCAACGTCAACCAGCTCACGCCGACGCGCATCGACGACGACTCGGGCGCGGGCCGCCGCTTCCAGGGCGAGTTCGACGTCCTCGTCTCCGACCAGTACGAGGTCCACCTGTTCGGCGAGCGGGAGCTCGCCAACCCGCGTCCGGCGAGCTACCCGATCCTCGCGCTCGACGACAAGCCGCCGATCGGTCGCCTGCTCACGCCGTCGGGCGACGACGTCCACGTCGTCCTTTCGACCGCGCTGCTGCCGCTGCGGTTGTCCGCGGCCGACGACTTCGGTCTGGCGACGATCACGCTGTCGAGCTCCGTCGGCGGCGCTTCGACGACGCGACGACGCGAACTCGCCGCCACTCCCCCCGGCCAGCGACCGCGTGAACTCGCCGTGACCGAACTCATCGCGGTGCGCGAACTGGGCGCTCCCGGTTCGACCGGGCCGGTGCAGGGCGACGCGATCGGGCTCGAACTCGAACTCGTCGACAACAAGGCCCCGGAGGCGGGACGCACGGTGCTCTCGCGGCGCACGGTGCACGTCGTCGACGAAGTCGAGCTGATGCGCCGCCTCTCCGCGCAGTTCCGCCGCGTGCGGGGCGACGTCGAAGCCGCGTTGCAGACGCAGCGTGATCGCAAGGACGCCCTCGAAGGCCTGCTCGAAGCGCCGCCGGACGTCGCGACCGCCGGACGGAGCGCACAGCTCGTCGCGCTCGAAGTCGGACAGGGGCGCGTCCTCGCCGGCGTGCGCCGCGTGCGCGAGGGCTTGCAGCGCGCCTTCGACACGCACCTGTTCAACGGGCTCGAGGGCGCCGACTCCGTGCACGCGGCGGCGACCGCGCAGTTCTGGCTCGCCTTCCACCGCCGCGACGCGAGCGCCGACGAACGCGTGGCTGCCTTCTATCGCGCCGTCGCCGAGGAGCAGCGCGCCGGGCGCATCGGCCGCATGGAGAAGGCGCTCGACCCGCTCCTCGCGATGACCCTGCGCGCCGATCGGCTCGTCGAAGACCTCGCGGGCAAGGCACTGCTCGGCCTCGAGCGGGCGTCGGTCGCCACCGAGCGCGACGTGATGATCGCGGCCCTGACCGAGGTGCTGCGCCTCCAGGTCGAAGCCGTGGCCGAACTCGAAGCCCTGCTCGCCCACCTCGATCAATGGAACGAATTCCAGGACGTCGTCCAGTCCGCGCGCGCGCTGCGCGACGCGCAGCGCGACGTCGAGTACCGCACGCGCACCCAGCGCGGTGAGGACAAGCGATGAACCTCCGCCGACACCTCTCCCTGGTCCTGTCCCGCGGCGCTCTCGCGTGCGCGTTGTGCGCCGCGCCGGCGCTCACCGTCGCGACGGCGTTGCACACGTCGGTGCATGCGCAGGACCAGGGTGGGACGGACCTCCCCCGCGACCAGGCCGAGATCCTCCGCAAGGCCGAACGGCTGCGGTCGATGATGGACGGACTCGCCGCGCGCTACGAACGCGAGGGTGCAGCCGACAAGGTCCGTCTGCTGAAGGAGGGCCTGAAGCACCTCGACCAGACCAGGCTGCTCGAAGAAGCGGCCGCCGCGCGGCAGAGCCTCGACAGCGGCGCCCTCGGCGAGGCCCTGCAGCGCCAGAAGGACGTCATCCAGAACCTCGAGAAGCTGCTCGCGATCCTTCTCGAACGACCGACCGTCGAGACGCTCGAAGCCGAGGCCGCGAAGGCCGAGGAGCTTCGACAGGCCGCCGAGGAACTCGCCAGGCGTCAGGCCGAACTCCGCGCCGAGCTCCAGCGCACGCGGGAATCCGCCGCGAGTCCGGCGGAGCGCGCGCTCGAGCAGGAACTCGACACGCTCGTGCGCGAGTTGCGGCGCGAGGCGGACGAGAACCTGCGGCAGGCGGGCACGACGCGGCCGTCGCTCGAGGGCGCTCTCGCGCGCGTGCAGGAACTGTTGCGCGATCAGGCAGCGCTCGAGCAGACCGCCGCCGCGGAGCGGAGCGGTCAGCGCAGCGCGGCCCAGGAGCTCGCGTTCCGTCTCGGCGCCCTGCGCGCGATGCTCGATGAGCTCCAAGCGGAGCAGAGCCGGGCGAACGACTTGCAGCAGCTCGGCCGCGACCTCGACGAACTCGAGCGCGCGGTCGCCGCAGGGGATCGCGAGCGCGCGCAGCGGCAACGCGATGCGGCGCTCGCGCGCGCGCGGGACGTTGCGAAGACGATGGAAGAAGCGCAGGCCGGCGACCGCAAGGCGCTCGACGACGCGGCGAAGTC
>JACRLW010000008.1:0-39546 GCA_016235155.1 Planctomycetota bacterium | reverse complement strand
GCGCGCGCGACCGCCGCAGAGGACCAGACGAAGGCGGCGCAGGAAGCCCGCGCCGCGGCGGACGCGGCGCGCAACGCGGATGCCCAGGAGCGCTCGGGGGATCCGAGCCAGCCAAGCCGCAACGAGGCCGCCGCACGCTCGCTCGAGCGCAGCGCCGAGGCGCTCGACGCGGCCGCGGCCGCATCCAGCGAGGGCAAGGAGGACCGTGCGCGGTCCGACTCCGCGCAGGCGGCGCGTCACGCAGCGGAGGCGAAGTCCGCGTTGGAGCAGGCGAATCCCGACGCCGCGCACCGCGCGCGAGAGATGGCCGAATCGGCGCAGCGGACGCGCGAAGCGTTGCAGAAGGCCGTCGACGTGCAGGAAGCGTCGCCAGAGCAGACCGCGACCGACGCGCTCGAGAAGGCCGCCGACGCCCTGCGCGAGACGGGGGACTCCGCCGAGCGCGCCGCGGAGTCCGCCGACCCGGACGCGGCTCGAGCGACCGAACAGGGCATGCAGCAATCGCGAAGCTCGCTCGAACAGGCGCGCGATGCGCTGCGCTCCGCGCTGGACTCCGCGAACGAAGGGCGCGAAGGATCGATGCAGGCGGCGGGCGAGCGCAACGAGGCGCTGAAGCAGCGCGCCGACGCCGCGCAGCGCGCCGTCGAACAGGCGGCCGAGCGCGGGGATCTGTCGTCCGAACAGCGCGACGCCGCCAAGAACTCGCTCGACGAAGCGCGCCAGGCGCTCGACCAGGCGAAGCAAGAGCTCGGCGAAGGCGCGCAGGCGCGCGCCGCGAACCAGCAGGAGCGCGCGGCCGACGCCACCGAGCGCGCGGCCGACGGTCTCGAGCGCAACCGCCCGCCGAGCGCGGCGGAGCAGCAGAAGATGGACGAGGTCGAGCAGCGCCAGAAGGAGCTCGAGGACGAGATCGCGCGCCTGAAGGAGCTGCTGCAAGAGCGCGAGAACCAGCGCGCCAAGCAATCGGCCCAGCAGGCTCAGCAGAGCTCCGAGCGCGCGCGCGACGCGATGCGCGACGGCGAGTCCGACCGCGCCGAGCAGGAGCAGGAGCAGACCCAGCAGAAGCTGGAGGAGACGGCCAAGCAGCTCGAGAAGGAGCGCGACCGCTACCAGGACCTCCGGCAGGAGGAACTGCTCTTCAAGATCGGCGAGGAACTGGCCCGCTTCCTCGAGGAGCAGAAGCCGATCACGACGGAGACCGCGGAGATCGGCTCGGCCATCGCGGGCGGCGCGACGATGACGCGCCCGATGCGGCGCAACCTCAACCGCCTCGGCGAGAGCGAACGCGAACTCGCCGGCAAGCTGCGCTTCGTGCACGAGGCACTCGCTCAGGAGGGCACGCTGGTCTTCGGACACGTGATCCAGGTGAACGAGCGCGACCTGCTCGACGTCGCCGAACGGCTCTCCGGACGCGATCCCGATCCTTCGGAGTACTCGCAGATCCTCCAGCGCGAAGTCGAAGAGCGCACCGAGCGCCTGATCGCGGCGCTCGAGTCCGAGCGGCAGCGCCGTCGCGAAGAGGCGCGCCGCCGCCAGGAGCAGCAGGACCAGCAGCAGCAGGACCAGGACAACCAGTTCGGCCCGCAACGCGAGCGCCTCGTCCCGATCCTCTCGGAGGCGATCATGCTCAAGCAGATGGAGGAGGAGATGCTCGCGCGCACCAAGGACCTCGCACGCCTCTTCACGGCGGCCGGCGGCGACGGACTCACCGCGACCGACGCCGCGATGGCCGAACGCCTCGCGTGGCAGCACACGGCGATCACCGCGTTGTTCCTGCAGCTCAAGTCCCAGTTGGAGTCGGCCCTCGGCGGCGGCGAAGAACCGGCCCCGCCCAAGGAGGAGCGCAAGTGATGAACCCGTTCCGTCCCGTTCACTTCCGGTCCACGCGCGCGATCGCGGCGCTCTTCGCAGCCGCGCTCAGCGTCACGTTCAGCGTCGCGCTCGGCGGCTCGCTCGCTGCGCAGAACGACGCGATCCAGGTCGTGAAGAAGATCGCGACCGAGATCGAGAGCGAGATGAAGGAGATCGACCGCCTGCTGCAGCAGTCCGCGCGTCCCGCGGGCGGCAGCAGCGAGGCCGCGCGCGAAACGGTCGGTCGCTCGCAGGAGTCGATGGAGAAGGTCGTCCGCGGCATCGACCGCCTGATCGATGAACTCCAGAAGATGTCGCAGCAGAGCCAGAGCCGGCAGCAGTCCGGCCAGCCCCAGGACCAGCAGCAAGACCAGCAGCAGGGCGACCCGCAGGAAGGCGACCCGCAGCAGCAAGGTCAGGGACGCCCGCAGCGCGGACAGGGCAACCGCGACGAGATCCAGACGCCGGACATCGCAGAACCACAGGGACAGCGCCCCGGCGAGCAACCGCAGCCCGGCGAGCAGCAGCCGGGCGGACAGCGCCCGCAGGGACGTCAGGCGAGCGACGAGCCGCAGCAGCAGAAGGACCCCGGCGCCAACGTGCGCGCAGGCTCTCCGATCGAGAGCGAAACGGAGCGGCTCGACCGTCCGATCGAGGACGGCAGTTGGGGCGATCTCCAGAAGTACGTCCCGCCCGACCACCTGCGCGCCGGCGTTCCCGAGGTGCCCGCCCGCTACCGCCGCCTCTGGGAGGCGTTCCAACGGCGCGCGCAGAAGACCGAGCCGCGGCGCTGAGCCGCTCTCTGCATCAGCGCGGGACGGCGACCGCGCGCAGAAGCACCGGCGCCATCGCGAAGTGGGGTGACTTCGAGGCCACGGCGACCATCGCGACCCGTCGGCGCCGCCCGTGAACGACAATCACCGGGCACGTCGGTCCCCGCTCCTCCCTCCCCCATGACGCGACATCGGTTCTCGGCACTGCTCGCGGTCGCCCTCGCGGCGCCCTGCGTCGCCCAGATCCGACCGGGTCACTTCCTCGCCGTCGGCGATCCGCCGGCCGCGGGGCTCTTCTCGTTCGAGCCGCTCGGCTCGACGTTCACGCCGATCGCGGATCCCCAGGGCGTGCTCGCCCGCGCCTCGCACGTCGCGCTCGGCTCGAGCGCCGACCGCGTGTTGGTCGCGGTCGCCACCGGCACCGGCGCGTCCGCAATGGTGATCGAGTGCGTCGTGCAGGGGAACGCGCTCGCGACCTTGCAACCGTGGACCCGCGATCTCGGCGAGACGATCGTCGGCCTCGGCCAACTCGAGAGCGGACTGCTCGCGATCGCCACGCCGACGCGCCTCCTCGTCGCACCGCCCGGCGTGAGCGTCCCGGTGCCGATCGCGCCGGCACCGCTCGGGACGAGCTTCGTCCAACTTGCCGTCGCGGGTGACCGCATCGCGGCGCTCGCGCGCGGTGCGACCTCGACGACCACGCTGGTGCTCGCGCAGCCGTCGACCTCGACGGTGTCGACCCATCCGCTCGGCATCCCCGGCTCGCGCTCGCTCGCATTCGACGCGCTCCGCGGCGCGATCCTCGTCGGCGATGCGTCGGGCAACCTGTGGCTCGTCGACTTGCAGCGCTTCATCGCGAGCTTCGCCGCGGGTCCGCTCCCCGGTCCCGCGCTGGCGATCGGCGGCAACCGCGACGACGAGTCCTTCGCGATCGCGACGCATGCCGGACTGTTCCGTTTCGACGGCGCGGGGCTCGTCGGCCCGACGCCGGCTCCGCCCGTCCTGAACCTCGACTACCAGCGCTACACGTCGCGGTTCTCGACCTTCGGGACCGGCTGCGCGGCGGCGAGCATCGCGCCCGCGGCCGACGCCTCGGGGCGGCCCTACCCCGGCAGCCTCGACTTCTCGCTGCGCATGACCGGTGGCTCCCCGCAGGGCGCCGCATTCCTGCTGCTCGGCCTCCTGCCCGCGAACCTGCCGCTCGATCCGACCGGGATGGTCGGCTGCACGCTCTTCGTGCATCCGCTCGACGCCTCGCCGTACCCGACCTCGCTCGCCGGCGTCGCCGTCGCCCGCCTGCCGATCCCGCCCATCGCCTCGCTCGCCGGAAACGCGATGTTCTGCCAGTGGATCGCGACGGCGCCGCGAGCCAACTCGCTCGGACTGCTCGCGTCGAACGCCGGGCGGATCGAGTTCTGAACCTGCCCCATCGCGGCCGAGGCCGCAACCCATCCGGGTTGCCGGCGTCGTCGCTGACGCGACGACCGAGAAGGCCTCGCCCGCTCTTCTTGCTGGGGCCCTCCGGCCTCCCGAATCGTCACTGTGTTCCAAGCGGACCGCCGCGACGATTCTCCGGCCTTCGGGCCCGTCGCGGCCGAGGCCGCAACCCATCCGGGTTGCCGGCGTCGTCGCTGACGCGACGACCGAGAAGGCCTCGCCCGCTCTTCTTGCTGGGGCCCTCCGGCCTCCCGAATCGTCACTGTGTTCCAAGAGGACGGCCGCGACGATTCTCCGGCCTTCGGGCCCATTTCCCGGGACACGGGTCGCGTTGCGAAGCCGCGACAACGCCGGCACCGAGCGATCGGCTACGACTCCCGCTCCGCGCGGAGCCCCGCGCCGCTCGTTCGACCCAGACCCTCCATGCATTCGCGACTCCTCGTCGGCTTCACCATCACGCTCTTCTCCGTCGCCCTCGCCGCGCAACGCCCTGACGGGCAGGGCCAGGGCCGGCGCGGCAACCGCGAGATCACGCTCCGCGATCTCGGCCTCGCGCACTTCAGCGCCGAACGCACGGCGATCGAGACCAAGAGCCTCCGCGCCGGGCGCCTCGACTGCGTCGTCTACGTGCCGAAGGCGCCAGCCGACAAGCCGGCCGACAAGCCGGCCGACGGTGCGGAGTCCGACCAGACCGCAAAGCCCTGGCCCGTCGTGCTGTGGCTGCACGGCCTCAACGACGGCTTCCATCGCTTCCACAACGAGGGCGGCGCCGCCGCGATCGACGCGCTGCGGGCGAAGGGCGAGATCGACGAGATGCTCGTCATCGTGCCGACCGTCGCGCGCCAGACGCTCTACGTCGACGGCGAGAGCAACGGCGATGTCGAGCAGGCGCTGGTGCGCGATCTGCTCGCCCACGTCGAGAAGACCTGGCCGAACGTCATGAAGGACGCCGCGCACCGCGCGGTGATGGGCGTCTCGATGGGCGGCTACGGCGCCCTCAAGATCGCGCTGCGGCATCCCGACGTGTTCGGCGTCGTCGCCGCGCACTCGTCGGCGATCCTGCCCGCCGACCCCGCCGAACTGCCGGACCAGTACGAGCGCATGCGCGATCGCATGGGCGAGCAGCTCGGCGTCAACGCGGTGTTCGGCGACCCGATCGACCCCGCGAAGTGGGCCGCCCACATGCCGCTCGCGATCGTGCGCGATGCCGACGCGAAGAAGTTCGCCGCATCGAAGATCTACTTCGACGCCGGCACCGAGGACCGCTACGGCTTCGCCGCGCCGAACCAGGCGCTCGATGCCGCGCTGACCGAGAAGGAGATCGCGCACACCTTCCGCCTCGTCGAGGGCGGCGGCCACTCGTGGGGCTCCGACTCGATGCTCGACAACCTCGGCCACTCGTTCCGCTTCGTGCAGCAGGCCTTCGCCCCGCCGAAGAAGTGAGCGCCGCGGGTCAGCGGCGCTCCCACACCAATCGGAAGCCGACTTCGCTCTGCGGCTCGTGCCGCCAGGTCACGTCGTCGGACTGGATGCGGAACGCATCGGGCGTCGTGTGCTGGTTCGAGCCGCCGCAACAGACGACGAGTTCGCCGCCGCCGGTCGTGTCCGAGGTCCACTCCGCGACGTTGCCGGCGAGATCGAAGACCCCATAGGGGCTCTCGTCGCCGAGATGCGTGCCGACCGGACAACGCCGCGTCTGCGAGCGCGTCCAGTGGCCGCTCGTGAGCGTCGCCTCCCACACGTCGCCCCAGGGATGGACGCGTCGCCGCGTGCTGCCCGCCGCGCGCTGCCATTCGTCGCGCGCGGGCAAGCGCACCCGCCAGGCGGATCCGTTGGCGGCGAGTTCCGCGTTGCGCCACTCCAGGTACTCGGCGACGTCGTTCGCGGCGATCTGCTTCACCGCGAAGCGCTTCCCCGCGGTCTGACGCGTCGCGTACTCGGTTCGACCATCGGCGTCGCGCGGCACGAGAACGAAGCGCCCGGTCGCCTCGCGCGCCGCGGCGATGCGGACGCGCACGGACGGATCCGCGGTGAATCGCTCCCACTCGCCGACCTGCAACTCGTGGCGCGCGATCCAGAAGCCGGCGAGCGCGACGACGTCCTTCTCGACGCCGGTGCTCGCGACCTTCGGATCGGTGGCGCGCTCGAGTCGTCCGGGTCCGATCCAGACCGCGTCATCAGGCGGAGCAGTCTCGGGAACCGGCGCGAGCGTGAACTCCGCGGGGCTGTCCGCGCCGACGTCGACGACGCAGCGCGTCAGTCGTCCGGCGCGATCCCGTCCGACCGCGAGGTACTCGCCGTCGGGCAGCCGCAGGCCGCGGCGCGGCAGTCGCCCGAGTGCCTTGCGCTCGCAGAGGATCGGCGCCGCCATCGTCGCGACGACCTTCGCGCCGGGCGCCGCACCCGGAAGGAGACCGACCCGCACCAAGATCCCGTCGCGCAGCACGTCGAGCTGCACCGGCACGGGCGCTTCGACCGAAGCGAAGAGGTCCTGCTCCGGAACGACGAAAGCACCGAGCGCCGCATACGTGTCGTCCACGAACGGCGCGCGGTAGACGACGGTCGAGGCATCCTGCTCGACGACGACCTCGAGCGCCTCGCGGGCGTCGAACGCCGCGCGGATCTCACCCCAGTCGCGCGACTCGATGCCGCCGATCGAGACGAGGCGCGCCCAGGGCCGCACGCCCGCCAACGCTGCGGGACCGCCGGGCATGACCTCGCGCACGCGATGCGAGCCGGTCACCGGGCGGCCGTCGATCGCGACGATCAGATCGCCGGGACGGAGATCGCTCGCACCGGGGTCCTCGACCGCCAGCGCGAGATCGCCGGGCCGCACGCCGCCGAACGGCCCGGCCTCGATCCGACCGTTGTCGTCGCAGGGCACCGGGACCCAACGCGCGCTGCGCTCGGCCGCGCACACGGCGTGGCGCGGCAGATAGCGGAACAGGAAGAGCTCGAGCGAATCGGGACCGAGCAGGTCGACGGTGCGGACGGCGACCAGCTCCGCGGCATGGCGCCCTGCGGCGTCGAAGTGACGGACGCGCTCCGCGCAGTCGTCGGCCCACGCGTCCTCGCCGCGTTGGCGGGCGTGGCGCCAGCCCTCCATCAGCGCACTCGCGAGCGCTTCGTGCAGCGCCGCCATCGCGGCCGGATCGGCGAAGCGCGACTCGGCCGCGGCCGATTCGGCCAGCGCCGTCGCGCCGAGATAGGCGGCACGCAGGCGCGTGTCGAGCGCCGCGGCCGCGAGGCGATCGTCGATGGATCGCCGCGCTTCCTCGGGTGGGACGTAGCGCGTTCGCGCCGCGACTTCCGCCGCTTCGAGCCGGGCGGCGATCACGCCGAACTCGCGTCGCGCCGCCTCCAGCTCGGCGCCGAGCCCACGCGCGCGCGACGCGAGTTCGGCGCAACGCGCGTCGGCGAGCGTGCGCAGGAGGCGACGGGTCTCGGGCCGCTCCGCCGCGACGCCGTCGAGCCGTCGCCATGCCTCGCCGGCCGCGTCCAGGTCGCCGGTGACGAGCGCGGACTCGACGGCAGCGACGCGCGCACGCACGTCGAGCTCGGTGCGCAGCGCCGTCCCGGCGATCCACGCGATCACGGCGAGAACACCGGCGAAGGCGAGTCCGATCGCCGCGGCCGCCGGCGGATTCCGCCGCGCGGCGAGGACCACGCGCCGCAGCGGCGACGGCGGGCGAGCCGCGATCGGCCGGAACTCGAGGAAGGCCCGGATATCGGCCGCGAGCGTCGCGGCACTCGGATAGCGGCGCGCGGGATCGCGCTCGATCGCGCGATGGCAGATCGTGACGACGTCGCGCGGGAGGCCGCGGTGCCAGCGCGACAGCGGCGCCGGCGTGGCCGTCGCGACCTGGCGCAGGAGCGCCGCGAGTTCGCGCGCGGCATGGGGCGGACGACCCGCCAGCGCTTCGTAGAGCACCGCGCCGAGCGCGTACACGTCGCCGCGAACCGAAGCCGCGGGCCGCGGGTCGCCGAGCTGCTCGGGCGGCAGGTACGCCGGACTGCCGAGCAGGTCGCGCGTCATCGTGAGTTCGTCGGCCGCGCCGTCGAGCGCGCGGGCGAGGCCGAAGTCGATCACGAGGACGCGTCCCTCGCGGTCGATCATCAGGTTGCTCGGCTTGACGTCGCGGTGCAGCAGTCCGTGCTCGTGTGCGTGATGCAGGGCCTCGGCCGCCTCGGCGACCAGTCGCAGGATCGTTGCGACGTAGCTCGGGTTCGGAGCGGTGAAGGCCGGGCCAAGCGGTCTCAGGAACGTCGCCGCGCTCCGCTCTTCCGGCGGCGTCTCCGCGACGGCGGCGAGCAGCGCGCCGAGCGAGACCCCGTCGACGAGTTCCATCGCGAACCACGGCACGCCGTCCTGCTCGCCCGCGAAGTGGACCGGGACGATCCCGGGATGGCGCAGCGCCGCGAGCGCCTTGGCCTCGCGGAAGAAGCGCTCGAGCCGCTGCGGATCCGCGGCGGCGAGCCGAGGCAGGACCTTGAGTGCGACCTCGCGCTGCAGGCCGGACTGCCACGCGCGGTAGACGACTCCCATGCCGCCCCGGCCGAGTTCGCCGCGCAGTTCGAATCCACCCAGCGAACTCGGCGGGATCGCGACGCCCGATCCCAGTCCCCGCTCGTCGATCGCTCCGAGCCATCGCTCGACGCGGTCGCGCTCCTCTTGCGAGAGCTCCGCCAGCCGCGCGTTCACGTCGATCACCTCGCCGTGAAGCCGCGCGAGCAGGATGGACTCGAAGGCACGCTCGTCGCGCGGTGTCTTGCCGTCCTTGGGTTCCACGACGGCGCGGGATCCTAGCCGGGCGGCGCTCGATCGGTTCCTGGCCTTGGCGCCGGACGCTCAGCGAACACGCCGGCGCTCGATCGACTCGAGCATCGCGACGTCGCCGATGACGAGGTACTCAACCGCCTGATCGTTCAGCGATCGAAAGAACTCTTCGAAGTCCCGGTTCGCCGTCACCGTACGCCTCCCGCGACAACTCCTCGCCGATCGCCAGCCGCTCATCGCCGCTGAGCGCCATCCATTCGTCGAGGTCGGCGGCCTCCGCTTCTTCGAAGCTGCGAAACACGCGGACGACGCGTTCGATGGACATGGCGGAAGGATAGCCGCGGTCCCGCGGCATCACACGCAGCGCGCGAGGATCGCGACGTCCTGCTCGAACGACTCCGGCGACAGCGGCCCGAACGAGAAGCGGATCATCCCGCCGAGCGGACCTTGATCGCCGCGCCGCGCCATGTCGCAGAGACGGCCCGGCAGGATCGCGGCCTTGTGCGCGAAGAGCCGTTCGTTGAAAGCGTCGCCGCTCAGTCCCTTGGGCAAGCGCGCCCAGTGGTAGAAGCCGCCGTCGCCGGTGAAGAGTTCGAAGCCGAGGCCGCGGAGCGCTTCGCCGTAGCGGCGCCGCTGCCCGGTGTAGAAGGCCGCGATCGCGCTGCGCGCCTGCTTCACGCGGGCCGGCTCGAGCAGTCCGGTCACGTAGAGCTGCGACGCGCGCGACACGCCGCCCATCGCGAACGAGGAGTAGTTGCGGAACAGCTCGATGTGCGCCTTCGCCGCGACGACCCAGCCGACGCGCATGCCGGGGACCTGCAGGCCCTTGGTCGCGGCACCGACGACAAAGAGATTCGTGCGGTCGATGTCGTCGACGTAGCTCAGGGCACTGACCGGCTCGGGGTCGCCGAAGAACTCGTAGGCCTCGTCGATCAAGGCCCCGCGGCCCGGCGCCGAATACGCCGCAACCAGCTTCCTCAGGTCTTCCCCCGCCATGGTCACCCCGGTCGGGTTGCACGGATTGCTCTTGAGCAGGAACCAGCACTCGCCGGGCGGGTGTTCGTCGAGCGACGGCCGGAAGCGGTTGGTTCCGTTGCTTTGGATCAGCACGTGCGGGCGGCGCAGCACCTTCAACAGGTCGAAGTACGGCGTGTACTCCGTCTCCTCGACGGCCACCGTCCAGTCCTCGAGCAGGAACGCGAGGATCGCGAAGATCGCGGGACGTCCGCCGGCGAAGACCGCGACGTTCTCCGCGGTGACGCGCGCGCCGTAGTGATCGCGGTAGTAGCGCGCGATCGCCTCGCGCAGCGGGACCTGGCCGTCGGCCTTGGGATACATGCGGTCGGCCGCGCCGATCGCGATCGAGTCGGGCAGCGGCGGCCCCCCCGGCACCGGCGTCGTCAACGGGAAGCCCTGCGCCCAGGGGTGCGTGCCGGCGTCCCCCATGTAGGCGTGCGTCGCCGAAGCGAAGCGGAACAGGGTCTCGTAGACCCCCATCGGTGGGAACTGCCGCAGGATCACGGGGCGGGACGCTATCACGCTGCGCGCGCGCGGCGCTACGTCAGCGCAACCGCAGCGCCCGCGCCTGATCGGTGAGGCGACGGCGCTGCAGCTCGGTCAACCCCGCGTCCTTCGCGGCCGTCTCGAGCGCCGCGGCGAAGTCCTCCTGCCGCTGAACGACCCGCGCGATGTCGACGATCGTCGCGAGGATCGCGGGATCGGCGCCTGCGCCCGACGCGAGCAGCCCAAGGCACAGCGTCGTCGCGCGCTCGTGGTCCCGCAGTTCCGCGAACTCGCCGGTTGCCGTCGCGCACAACCACGCGAGCGACGCAGCTCCCGCGCGATGGCCCGGCTCGCGCGCGAGCAGCTGCTCGTAGCGGTCGCGCGCGTCGCGGACCTTGCCGTCCGCGTCGAGCGAGTGCGCGAGGTTGAAGAGGTAGCGCGTCTCGTCCGGATGTTCGGCGCACAGCTCCGCGAACACCGCCTGCGCCTCGCTGCGACGTCCGAGCGCGTCGAGCAACGCCCCGCGCAGGTTGCGCAGCGCCTGGTCCTTGCCGTCGCCGAGCGCCAGCGCCTGGTCGGCGGCGCGCAGTCCGTCGTCGTGCTGTGCGAGCGCGAAGTGGGCGCGCGCGAGTCCGCCCCATGCGGCGGCGCTCGCCTCGCCGCCTTGGATCGCGTCTCGGTACGCGGCGACGGCTTGCTCGGGATGGCGCTCGCGCATCAACCGCGCGGCGCGCGCGAGCGGCGACTCGGGCGGAGGGCCAGCGAAGACGACGCTCCAGACCAGTGCCAGGAGCAGCAGCGCGATCACCGCCGCGGCGGCGAACGACCGCGGCCTTTGCACGACCCGATCCCACGCGCGCGCGAGACGGCCGGGCGGTCGCGCGAGCACCGCCTCGCCGCGTTCGACGCGCGCGAGCTCGGCGGCGAACTCGAGCGCCGTCGCGTAGCGACGCGATGCGCGCCACGAGGTCGCCTGCGCGATCACCGCGCGGAGCGGGCGCGGCACGTCGCCGGCGCGCGGCCATCCGCGCACGCGGCCGTCCGCGGCGTCGGTGATCGCGCGCGCGCGCGACGTCGAGTCCCGCGCCGGCACGCCCGCGACGAGTTCGAAGAGCACGAGCCCGAGCGCGAAGACGTCGCTCCGCGCGTCCGCCGTCTCGCCGCGCGCCTGCTCGGGCGCCATGTAGCGCGGGGTGCCGAGCACGTCGCCGCTGGCGGTGAGCGTCGCGTCCGTGTCGCCGCCGCCGAGTCCGAAGTCGAGCAGCACCGGGCGGCCGTCGTCGCGCAGCATCACGTTCGACGGCTTGACGTCGCGATGGACCACGCCGGCCGCGTGCGCGGCGCCGAGTGCTTGGGCGAGGTCGCGCACGACGCGGATCGCCGCGTCGCGCGGCAGCGCCGTGCCGTCGAGCGTGCGGCCGTGCACGCGCTCCATCACGAGGAACGGCATGCCGCCGTGCTCGCCCTGCTCCACGATGCGCACGATCCCCGGATGCGAGAGCCGCGCGAGGATCGCGCACTCGCGCGCGAAGCGTTCGCGCCCGCGCGGACCGGAGAGCACCGAGCCCGCGAACGCTTTCAGCGCGTAGCACGCTCCGTCGCGCTCGACCTCCCACACGACCCCCATCGCGCCGCGGCCGAGTTCCTGCACGACGCGGTACGCGCCGATCGCCGCGGGTCGCCCCGTCGCCGCGGGCAGCAGCGCGTCGGCGGCGAGCGCGTCCTGGATCGCGGCGCGCAGTTCGTCGGCCCGTCCGGCATGCGCGCTGACGAAGTCGTCGATCGACGCCGCGGCATCCACTTCACGCGCGAGCAGGAACTCCGCGACGAGCCCTTCGAGTTCGTCATCCATCGCCAACCCCGCGCAGCAGTGCCCCGAGCCGCGCCATCGCGCGCGCGTGGATCTGCGCCGTCGCCGCTTCGCTCTTCTTGATCTGCTTCGCCGTCGCCGCGTTGTCGAGGCCCTCGATGCGCCGCAGCAGGACGACCTCGCGCATCGTCTCGGGCAGGCGCGCGAGCGCGCGTTCGAGCTTCTCGAAGCGCTCCGACTCGGCGTAGCTCGGCGGCCCCGGCGCCGCGACCCGGCTCGCCAGGCTCTCGCTCAGCGGTTCGTCGCCCGCCCGCTTCGCCGCGCCATGCCAGGCCGCGAGCCCGCGGATCTTGTTCAGCACGCAGGCGTGCAGCCAGTGCTCGAGCGAGCCCTCGCCGCGGCGCTCGAAGTCCTGCAGGTCGTGCATCGCCTGGCGCACCACGCTCTGCAGGACGTCTTCCGACTCGAGCCGCGCGCGCAGTCCCGGGCCGAGCCGGCAGCGGATGGTGAGCAACAGCCGGTCGCGGTAGCGCGAGTAGAGGTCCGCGAAGGCGTCGCGGTCGCCGGCGCGGATGCGCTCGACCAGATCGAGCGAGAGCGACACGGCGGGATGGTAGCGGCGCGATTCCCCGGATCGCTGTCATGCCGCGACGAGTCCTGCTCCTTCCTGGTCAGCGCGAGCCAGTGCCCGCCCAAGGACCAAGACCATGAACCCACGTCAGCGCCAGCCTCTCTACGGCAAGCTCCTCGTCGCCGCGGCCCTCTGCGCGGCATCCCCTGCCCAGTCCGTCCTCTACTCGCAGCGAGGCGCCGCCGACGATCGCCTCGGCCGCGCCGTCGCCGACCTCGGCGACGTCGACGGCGACGGCGTGCGCGACCACGCCGTGGGCGCTCCCCGCGACGGGATCACGCCCGCCGCGCTCGGCAGCGTGCGCGTCTGCTCGGGTCGCACCGGGGCCACGCTCTACACGCTTCGCGGCGCTGCGCCGGGCAACGCCTTCGGCCACGCCGGCGCTCGACCAGAGCGAGCGAGAGCGACACGGCGGGATGGCAGCGGCGCGGGAGTCGTCTACCTCTTCGAGGGCAGCAACGGCGCAACCCTGTTCCGCTTCGGCGGCGACTTCGGCGACACCGACTATGGATGGACGGTGCGCGAGCTCGGCGCCGACGCCGACAGCGACGGCTATCCCGACTTCCTGATCGGCGCCCCCGGCGGCCTCACGATGATCGCCCACGACCTGACCGGCTACGTGCGCGTCATGTCGGGTCACTCGGGCGCGATCCTCTGGATGTTCTACGGGACCTCGACCGGCGCGCGCGCGGGCACGTCGATCAGTTCGACGAGCGACTACGACGGCGACGGCATCCGCGACGTGCTGGTCGGGATGCCGGGGCTCAGCCCGAGTGGCTCGTTCTCCGGTGCGGCGCTGGTCTACTCCGCGCGCACGGGCGCGTATCTCCGCTCGTATCCCGGCGGCGCAGCGCTCGATCGCCTCGGGACTCTCGTCGCGGGCCTCGGCGACGTCGACGGCGACGGGATCGGCGACGTCGCGCTCGGTCAGGGCCGTTCGAGCGGACCGACGATCACCGTGCGTTCGGGGGAGACGGGTGCCGTGCTCTTCACCGTGCCGCGCCTCACCGGCGATCTCACCTACTACGCCCTCGAGGCGGCGGGCGACGTCGACCAGGACGGCCGGCCCGACCTGCTCGTCGGGGCCGCCAACTCGTGGAACGCGAGCGACCGCGGCGTCGCGCACGTCGTCGCGGGCACGAGGCTGATGCTGACCACCGACGTCCATGCGGTGCGCGTGCGCACGACCGACCAGCAGCGCTTCACGCTGAACGCCGGCGCCGTGCACGCCGGCAAGCCCTACTTGATCGTCGGTTCGATCACGGGGACGAGCCCGGGCCTCTTCCTCGGCTCGTTCACGCTGCCCTTGAACTACGACTTCTACTTCGACCTGCTCGCGTCGTCGCCGAACTCGATCATCGCCGGTTCGCTCGGCGCGCTCGACGCGAGCGGCAACGCGACGGCGAGCTTCACCTACGCCAACTCGATGACCAACGCGATGGCCGGCTTGGTCTTCCACCACGCCTACGTCGTCTTCGGTCCGGGCTTCGCCTCGCTCGACGCCGCAAGCAACGCGGTGCCGCTCACGGCGCTGCCGCGGTTGTGAGCCGTCGCGAGGATGGGCAGCGTTGACTGATCAAACTTGATCAGTCTGGACTGCTCATCCATGGTCGATTGGCGCAGCGCCTTCCTCCAAGAGGACCCGGCGCTGCAACGAACTGTCGCTCGACACGCCCGGGCACCGATCGGTTGCGGGAGCCGCGCGGGACGCGAAGATCGCGCCGATGAAGCACCGACTCCTGATCGCCGTGCTCGCGCTCGCCGCGTGCCAGGGTGAGCCCGCACCGTTGCGCGTCGCCGCCGTGTCGAGCATCGCTCCCGCGCTCGAATCGCTCGCGAAAACCTTCCGCGAGAAGCACGGCGTACCGATGGAGATCGTCGCCGGCACGGCGCAGGACTTCGGCCGGCGCGTGCGGACCGAGCCCTTCGACCTCGTCGTGCTCGCGGACCCATCCGCGATGCTCGCGCTCGAACGCAGCGGCGGGGTCGTCGAGGGCAGCCGCGCGACCCTCGCCGTCGGTCCGCTCGCCGTCTATGGCGCTACGGTCGATCCGAAGGACGGCGTCGCGACGCTGCGCGCGCAGGGCTTCGCCAAGCTCGCCGTCGTCGACGCGGACCGCTCGGCGTACGGCGTCGCGACGCGCGAACTGATCGACGACCTCGGACTCACCGCGGCCCTTGCGAGCAAGCTCGTCGTCGCGAGCGACGAAGTCGCCGCGCTCGCACAGGTCGACAAGGGCGAGTGCCAGCTCGCCATCGTTCCCCTGGGTCTGGTGAGCCCGCGCCAGGACGGCCGCGCGTGGGAAGTGCCGGAGCCGCTTCACGCGGGTCTCCCCCACGTCGTCGGTCTGGTGCAGCGCAAGGACGCGCATCCAAAGGCGCGCGAACTCCGCGACTTCCTCCTCGGTGCGGCGACGCAGCAGGCTCTCGCCGAGTCGGGCTGGCAGCGCGGGCGCTGAGATCCGGAACCACGGATTCTGGTGTCACCAAGCGAGGCTTCCGCGTCGCCGCGACAGGCCAGACTCTCCGGAACCCACACCCGTCACCATTGGACCCACCACCATCCACCACCGACGTATTCGAAGTACTCGCCGATATGGAGGTCGCCGCCTCGAACGCGCTCTGCGGTCTCGGATGAGATCCATCTGAGCTGGTGCTCGTAGATCTCCGGCAGTCCGAATCGTCGATAGACGATGGTCGTCCCAGATCGCCCGAACCTCGCCTCGAATCGGATGTCGAGTGCCCCGAGCTCGGAAGCGAGCGATTGACAGGCCGGATCATCGGACTCCGGCCGCGGGGCTCGATCGGCGAGAGCGAGCACCCGGGAAAGCAAGGGCCCCTGCTCGGCAACCACTCGACGAGCGCGCTCCACGTCGAAGGTCACGCCGCGGTCCGTGCCCGCCAAGATCCACCCGAGCAGGAGGGAGGCCCCGACGAACATGAGTGCGAGCGTCGAGATGATCGCACCAAGCACGGCCCGAACCACGCTGAGGCCATGAGCCCGCTCGCCGCGAGGCTCCGGCGGCGGCTGCCTTCGCGCGAGTCGATCGTGCTTCCCGTCCGGTTCGTCAGTCGACAACAGCCCCGCGCCTCACATCACCGAGACCCCTACATCACGGAAACCATGTGCGCCTGCGTGAACATCGGCGGGAACGGTGCGAGCACCGAGCACGGCAGCAAGGCCAGAGCCTGCGTGCTGAAGCGGATCCCCGACGGCAGCACGAAGGTCAGCGACGCCGAACCGCCCGCTCCCGCGACGAGCACTCCGGAGAGGAGCACGCAGGGCGTGAAGCCGATGTTCAGGTCGAGCGACTGGTTGGTCGTGAACGCGCTGCACACGGTCGGCGGGACCGGACACGCCGCGCCGCCCGGGAAGTTCATGTAGCAGGGCGAGCAGGGGCAGTTCAGGTTGAAGAGGAAGATCACCGTCGTCCCCGGCAGCGTGTTGACGGTGAAGGTCGCCGGACCCGCGGTGAGCAGGTTGAAGTTGCACGACGAGGTGCCGCTCCCCAACGCGTTGATCGTGTAGTCGGTGAGCCCCGGCACCCCGGTGACGCCCTGCGCCGCGAGCGGGGCGCAGAAGCCGAGCAGGAACACGGATGCGAGACGAGCGAGCGAGCGGGTGAACATGACGGACGCCTTGGTTCGGTGAGAACGGGAGGAGAGCGCGGCGGAGGATAGCCGGTCGGCGCGGGCTCGGGGGCGAACGGGCTCGCGTCCCGTCGACCGGCGCTCCAGTGCCCGACCGTCCTAGCCCGATAGGACGCTCGTGAGCTTCCGCGTCGATCCCGCGCAACCGACTCCGCCGTCGCAGCAGATCGTCGAGGCGATCCTCGACCTCGTCGCGAGCGGAACCCTCGTCGCGGGCGACCGCCTGCCGAGCGTGCGGCAGATGGCGGAGGACGCGCTCGTGAATCCGAACACGGTCGGCCGTGCCTACCGCGACCTCGAGTGGCTCGGCGTCGCCGTCGGGCGCAACGGCAGCGGGGTGTTCGTCACGACGGACGGCCCACGCCTCGCGCGCGAACGGCGAAGGGAGGCGACGCGCGAGGCCTTCGCGCTGGCACTTCAACACGCGCTGCGCGCCGGACACGAAGCGGGCGAGCTGCTGAAGATCTTCGACGCGTTGGCGGCCGTGCCGTCGCGCACGGGAGGGGAACGATGAACGAAGCCGGACTGATCGCGACCGGGCTCTGCTTCCGCTACGGCAAGCAGACGCTGCTCGACGGGTTGACTCTCGAAGTGCCGCGGGGTGCCGTCACGGTGCTGCTCGGCGAGAACGGCGCGGGCAAGACCACGCTGATGCGTCTCGCGCTCGGCCTGCTGAAGCCGCGCGCGGGAACGCTGCGCGTGCTCGGGCTCGATCCCTTGCGCAAGCCGCGCGCGGTCCGCGAGCGCGTCGGCTTCGTGCCGGCGGAGCCCGACGCGCCGCAGTGGATGAGCTTCGACGCGCTGTGCCGCTTCCTGCGCCCCCAGTTCCCGCGCTGGGACGACGCGCGCGCGGACGAACTCGCCGTGCGCCTGCGCATCCCGCGCACACGACCCTTCCGCACGCTGTCGCGCGGCGAGGGCATGAAGGCGATGCTCGTCGCCGCGCTCGCGCCGCAGCCCGAACTGCTCCTGCTCGACGAGCCCTTCGCCGGCCTCGATCCGCTCGCGCGCGACGAAGTGCTCGGCGGAGTCATCGGTGCATTGCGTGACGAGGGCCGCGCCGTGCTCTGCACGACGCACGACCTCGACGCCGCCGCGCGCGTCGCCGACCGCGTCGCCCTGCTCGCGCAGGGGCACATCGTGCGCGCGGGCGCACTCGCCGACTTCGCCGGGAGCGGCAGTGCAGGTTCGACGGAGGCGTTGCGCGCCGCCGTCGTCGCGACGATCCGCGAGGTGCAACCGTGCGGGTGATGCTCGCGATGTTGGCGAAAGAATGGGGCGACCACGGCGCCACCCTCCGCCACGGTGTCGTGATCGTCGCGCTCGCCGTCGCGTGCGTCGTGGCGTTCGGGCGACCGTTGCACGGCGACGGTGCCCTGGCCGTCGGCCTCGCCGGCATCGTCTGGCTCGCCGGCATCGTCGCGATGGTGCTCGCGAAGGACGGCGAACGCGGCGGCACCGGGTTCCTCGAACGACAACCCGCGGGACTCGCGCTCGCGTTCGCGAGCAAGCTCGTCTTCGCCGTGCTGTCCGGAGTCGCGCTGCTGGGCCTCACGCTCGTGCTCGACCCGGCGTCGGGGATCGCGTCGCTCGGCGATCTGCTCCCCGTGACGCTCGCCCTCGCCGGCGGCACGCTCGCGGTCGCGACGATGATCCCGCGCGGCGTGCTCGCGGTCGCCGGCGGGCCGATCGCGCTCGCGCCGGCCTTCGTCGTCTGGAACGACGCCGGCCTGCGCGCACGCGATCTCCTGGCGTGGACGCCGGGCATGTCGCTGTTCGCGCTCGCGGGGATCGGCGTCGCGGCGGCGGGTTTCGCCGGCGGCCGCCGGCTGCTCGCCCCCGCTTCGCGACCGGCGCTATGTGCGTTGCTCGCCGCGGTCCCCGCGTACTCGCTCGCGTTGTTGCCCGTCGCGATGCGCGCCGGGGAGCTCACGCGGCTCGACGCCGGCGATATCGTCGTGCACGGCGGCACGGTCGACGACGACGGCGCCGCGGCGCGCCTGATCGTGTCGCGCGTCGGGTCGTCGGTCCGCCTGCCGGCGCGGCTCGACCTGCGCCGCGACGCGCTCGCGCGCGACGGCAAGCCGCTCGTCGATCGGTTCGGACCACCGCGAGAAGAACCGACGCTGCAAGAGCGGCTCGCGAAGCGCCGCGAGCACGACAACCTGCTGCGCACCACGCGCGGCGAGCGCTTCTGGCTCGAGCGCGACGTGCTGCACGTTCGGCGCATCGACGGCACGCTCGCGCGCCTCGAGATCGGCCACGACTGGCCGGTCGCCGTGCGGGGCGACGCCTTGCTCCTGCGCGCGGTAGGCCTGCGGGCCGGCGATCACGAGCGTTGCCGCGTCGTCGACCTTGCGCGCGGCCGGGTGTTCGCGGCACCGCTCGTCGATCCCGACGCGTTCTGCGCGAACGACGGGACCTGGTACCTCGCGGACGAGGATCGGCGGAACTGGCGCACTCACGATCCCAGCGGCCGGGTCGAGACGTCGCTGCCCGAGCTGCAAGACGGCACGCGCGTGATCGCGGCGTTGCGCGGCGGAACGCTGCTCGTCGAGCGGCCGGGCGAAGCTGCCGCCCGCTTCGATCCCGCGACGCGGGCGATCACGCCGCTCGACGTGCCGTCTGCATCGCGGCTGTGGCCCGAATCGGAGTCGCTGTGCGCCGACGGCGCCTTGCTCCTGCGCATCGAGCACGGCGGCGAGTCCTGGCTCACGAGCCTCGACTCCGGCGCGACGGCGCTCGGTCCGCGCGTCGCGTGCGGTCTCGTGCTCGGCGCGATCGACGCGACCACTCTCCTCGCGACGGATCGCGAGCGGCGGACCCTTCTCCGCGTCGTCCCGGGCGACGGCACCGCGACACCGCTCGCGCTCCGCATCGAGGAGGTCGCGCGATGAGCCGCGTCCTCGCCGTCCATCTCGCGCGCGAGATGCGCGAGCAGCGCTTCGTGCTCTGCGGCAGCGCCGTCGTGCTCGTGCTCGCGGCCACGACCGGAGCCCTGCCCGTCGCCCGCGGCGCGATCCACCCCGAGCACCTGCGGCTCGTGCTCTCGTTCGTGGGCGCGGCCTTGTTCCTCGTCGCGATCGCCGGCGACCTCCTCTCGGGCGACGCGGCGCGCGGCACGCGCGGATTCCTCGCGCGCACGCCGCGCGGGCTCGGCGCGGCATTCCGCGGCAAGCTCGCGTTCCTGCTGCTCACCGCACCCGTGCTCCCGCTGCTCGGGCTCGGGCTCGGCAGCGCGGTCGCGACGCTGCGCGATCCGGCGCTCGCGCGCGCGATGCCGCAGAGCGTCGACGTCTACGTCACGCTGCCGCTGCTGCTGCTCGCGCTGTGGACCTTCACCGCCTCCGCCTTCGTGAAGCGTGCCGTGCTCGCGCTGCCGATGGCGTTGCTGATGCTGTCGCCGGTGATCGGCATCACGCTCGCGACGCTGCCCGGCTCGACGCGCGCCTGGAAGACGACGCCGTTCTGGTGCACCTGGCTCGAAACACCCGGCCTGGGCCTTGCGTACCTGACGGCGCTCGGAGCAGTCGCCGGTCACCTCGCGTACGTCCGCCGGCCGCGCGCCGGCGCGCTCGCCATCGCCTGCGGCATGCCGCTGCTGCTCGTGCCCGGACTCGTCGAGCTCTACCTCGCGAACACGCCGGCCGCGCACGAGCTCCGCCTCTACGGCGGGCGCGTCGATGGCCCGCTCGCGCGGTTCTTCGCGCAGGATGCCCGCGGACTGCATCACTGGTTCGTCGCCGTCGACCTGCGCAGCGGCCGACTCACGAGGCTCGACCTGCTGGACGCCGAGCAGGTCTACGCGACGGATCCAAGCGTCGAGCTGCCGCTGCCCGATGCCTCGATCGCGCGCGTGACGAATACGACCGCGGTCGTCGAGAAGGACGGCGTCGAGCTGGCGGCCTTCGCATTCGATCCGTCGAGCGCCTTCGTCCGCGGCTTCGGCATGCAGCTCAGGGCGAGCCGCGCGGCGAGACTCGTCGACGAGCCGCGCGAGACGCTGGACTTCGTGCGACGCGTCCACGTGCGCGAACCGCGCTACCTCGGCGGCGGCTGTCTCGTGCTCGAGGACGCGTGGCTGGTCGGCGACCGCGCGCCGCGCACACTGATGAGCTTCTCGCGCTGGCGCCTCCGCGATCCCGCGACCGGCGCCGAGCGCGTGGCACCCGGCCTGCGCGACGGCGACCACGTCGTGCTGCGCCTGCTCGACGGCCGCCTCGTCGTCGAAGCGCGTCCCGACCGGACTCGCGTCGAGAGCTTCCTCGTCGATCTCCGCGACGGCTCGCGCACGACCTGGCGTCTCCCCGAGGGCAATCGCGGACCGGGCCAGGTCGGGCCGGCGCTCTACCCCACCAGCGCCCGGCTCGGTCGCGACTGGCTATTCGTGGGCAGCGAGCTCGTCAGCCTCGCTCCGGGCGAGACCGAGGTCCGGCTCGACGCGCCGGGCGGGCGCGTGATCGACGCCCTCGACGCCGAGCACCTGCTGATCGGCACGGGCGACGGCCGTGAGCTGTCCCGGCTCCACGTCGCGACCGGCCGGCTGACGCGCATCTACCCCCGCTGAGGCCGCTGGCGGCGCGCAGCGCATGACTCCAAGGCTCAAGTCAGCAAGGACTTGGGACCGATCCTGCAGATCGAAGTTTCAAACTTCAATCTGCACGCATGGTCCTACGCCGCCTGGCCGCGGGGCTCCGCCGCCAAGCTTGCCCTGAACTGGCCTACGTGAACCTCGAAGCCGGCGAGGTCCGCGAGTTCGTCACGTTCCGCCGCTTCCTCGGCCTCTGCGCCGGACGCGTCGGCCAGTTGCTGAACCTCAGCAACCTCGCGAACGACGCCGGCATCTCGCACACGACGGCGCGCGAGTGGATCAGCGTGCTCGAGGCGAGCTACGTCGTGTTCCGCCTGCCGCCGTTCCACGCGAATCTCGGCAAGCGGTTGATCAAGGCGCCCAAGCTCTACTTCTGCGACGTCGGCCTCGCGAGCTGGCTCTGCGGCATCGAGCACGCGCGGCAGGTCGCCACGCATCCGCTCCGCGGCGCGTTCTTCGAGAACCTCGTGGTGCTCGAGGCGCTCAAGCAGCGCTACCACGGCGCACGCCGACCGCGCCTTTCGTTCTATCGCGACAGCAGCGGACTCGAAGTCGACCTCGTGAGCGAGACCGGCGACGGCCTGATCGCGATCGAGGCGAAGGCGGGTGCGACGATCACCGGCCGCTGGTTCGACGGATTGCGCAAGTTCGCCGAACTGGTCCCCGGTCCGGTGCGCGCGCGCGTGCTGTGCTACGACGGCGAGCCGCTCGGCGAACGCGAGGGCGCGACGGTCGTGGGACCGAGCGGACTCGAGGGGCTGCTCGACGCCTTGGATCCGGAGGAGGAGCGCGGCGCGTAGAGTGCCGCCATGCGCTCGCCCACCCCGCTTCTCGTCGCCGCCGTCCTCCTCGGTCGATTCGCTTCCGCGCAGGTCGTGTTCCACGACGACGCGGGCAAGGAACTCGTCGCGAAGGACGCGCGCATCGAGGTGCTCGCGAGCGAGTTGAAGTTCACCGAAGGTCCGGTCTGGATCGGAGCGCAACGCCGGCTCGTGTTCTCCGACATCCCCGCGAGCAAGCTCCTGCGGTGGACGGAAGACGAGGGCGTGCAGGACTTCCTCGCGAGCGAGCAGGCCAACGGCAACACGCTCGATCTCGCGGGTCGGCTGCTGAGCTGCCAGCACGGCGCGCGCAACGTCGTGCGGCGCGAGCCCGAGGATGCCGTCTCGGTGATCGCGAGCCGCTTCGACGAGAAGCTCCTCAACTCCCCCAACGATCTCGCGGTGCGCATGGACGGCACCGTGTGGTTCACCGACCCGAGCTACGGGTTGGGCAAACGCGAAGCCGAACAGCCGCTGCGCGGGGTCTATTGCGTCGCGCCGACCGACGGCACGGTCTCGCTCGTGCAGAAGGACTTCGACCAACCCAACGGCATCTGCTTCTCGCCCGACCACGCGTCGGTCTGGATCGCCGACAGCGGCAAGCACCAGCGCATCGGCCGCTTCCCGATCGGCGAGGACGGCACGCTCGGCGAGCCGTTGTTCTGGATCCCAGGCGGCGCGGACGGGATCCGCTGCGATGCGCACGGCAACCTCTGGGCGGCGCAGCGCGCGGGCATCGGCGTGTTCTCGCCGGACGGCAAGCCGCTCGTGTCGATCGCCGTCGAGCCGAGCCCGACGAACTGCGCGTTCGGCGGCGCGGACGGTCGCACGCTCTTCGTCACCGCACGCACGAAGCTGCTGCGGATCGCGGTGCTCGTCGGCGCCGCGGCGATCCCGGCGCGCGAAGACGGCGAAAAACGCTGAGGTCTGTGCGGGCGGGCGAGCGGACGCGACGCCCGCTTCGCGCCGGAAGGGGCCTCGCAGCCGTCCGAAGGTGTGCGGCGATCACCCCGGCACAGGGGGCGTGATGCCGCCGCGGCTCAGCGCAACTCGATGTCGTGCGCGTCCGTGCTCGCGAAGAGCCCGTTGCGCGCCGTGAAGGCGAGAGCGATGCCCTGGATGCGGACGCTGATCCCCGCCGCACCCGACGGCACGTCCAGCGTGAGTCCGGCACCCTGCGACGGCAGCGACGGCAGCAGCAACTGCAGGTCGGTGCGGTCGAACCAGATGCCCGGCAGCGGCGACACCGGCCGCGTTCCGGTCGGAAAGATCTCGAACACGATCGCGGCGAGAGTGCCCGCGAATCCGCCGCGTGGTGACCCGATCTCGACTCGTAGTTCGCCGCCGCCGCTCGCCGTCTTTCGGCAGCCGTGACGATCACCGCCGCCGTCGACCTCGGTCGTCAACTCCAGGTCTTCGCCGGTGCCCCGCTCGACGCACCAGGTCGAAGCCGCGACGACTTGCGGCGCGGCCATCCCGGTCGCGAGCCACGCGTCGAGGAGGTCGGCACCCGTCGTCGCAAGTGCGGGGACGGCACCCTGGTTCGCGAGGTAGAGGAACTGGACGTACTCCCAACTCGTCGGCTGATAGAGCAGCCGGATCTCGGCGAACGCGGCGTTCGCCGGCGGGTCGAGCGGCGCTTCGTCACGGTGGCGGTAGATGCCGCCGGGACCCGGGTCGCCGAATTGCGTGACGGGAACCGGCAAGGTGCCGCGCAGCAGCGCCTCGTCGTAGGCGAAGCCATACGGCGGGATGCGCGAGTCCTCGACCATCGTGTCGTTGAGCACGAAGCGGAGCGACTTGGTCCTGCCGTTCACCGGCGCGGCGGCCGCGTCATCGAGCGTCGCCCGCACGGCGCCGGTCACGCGGTCGAAGCCGAGCGGTGTCGCAGCCGGCAGTCCGAGTCCGAGCAAGCGGCTGGCCCAGGCCGGCGTGATGCCCGGCTGCGCTTCGTAGAGCCGCAGCCGCGGATCGTCGAGGTCCAGGATCGACTCGACGGTCAGCGAGCGCCCCGGCAACTGCACGGCGATCGGACCGTAGGCCCCGTCCTCGTGCACGAGCAGCCCTGCCCGGTCGAACCAACGCACGTTCAGCCAGAGGCGCCGGCCCTCGGGATAGCCCGTCAGCAGCTTGTGACCGGTCAAGTTGACGATGCGTGCCGTGTTGCCCACCGGTGCGACGCGCGCCGCACCTCGCAACGTTTCGGATGCACGCGCCTTCGACGCGGTGAGGGCGGCGAGCTGCACGCCATCCAGCGTGTTCCCGATCACCAGGCGATCGCGCTGCGCGAGCCAGACGATCGCGTCCTGGACCCAACCATTGCCGCCCGTCAGATCGTGACGTGGCAGGTCGGGGCGCAGCGGAGCGTCGCGCTTGTTGCAGCCTTTGCCGATCGCCGGCGGCATGTGGCAGGTCTGACACGTGAACGTGCGGGGCGCACCGTCGGCATAGTCACCCGAGGGAACGCCCAGCGTCGCCGCATCGTGCGCCGCACGGATCGCACCGTCCTGCAGTTCGACCGGCAACGACGCGAACGCACCGACGCGCGTCGTCGCGAGCGAGCTGCCGACGTGCTCGCTGTAGGTCCGTTCGACGACCCCGTAGCGATGCGGCTCCGCGAGGAACGCCGCCTTCAGCGTGACCGCCGAGCCGGGCTGACCGCTGAACGCACCCGGCGGCAACGGCTGCATGGCGCCGTTGCTCGGTGCAAGATCACCGGTCACGGGATTGGAGACGTCGTGGCAGGTGCCGCACGCGGCCGAACTGCGCAGGAACCGCGACTGGAGCGTGGAATGCCTCGCGACGGGATCCGAGTACGGCCCGTGGAATTCGGCGCCGCCCCAGAGGACGAACATCCCGCTGCCGCGGAAGGAGCGCGGCGGAGTGGTCGCCGTGCGCGCGAGGAACGGTGCATTCTGGACGCCCTGCCATTCCGAGTCGTCGGGGTCGGTCCAGCCTCGCGGCGAGTGACAGCGGATGCAGAGATCGCCGGCGCCGGGGAAGTCCCCCTCGGCAATGGCGACCGTCGCCCAGAACAGCGGGTCGCGACCGGCCTGTGCCATCGTCGACCCTTTCCATCCGAACGCGGGTTCGACCGCGAGGTCATAGCCGCCGTGGCAATTGTCGCACTGGACCACGCTACCCAGGTTGCTCACCTCCGACGGCTGGGTGCCCGGCTGTTGCACTTCGGTCGGCACGATCAACGGCAGCGCGAACGCGGCAGCGACTCCGAGTCCGGGGATCAGGAATGGCGCGCAGGAACGCGCCCTGGTCGTTCGACGAACCATGAGAGAACTCCGGCACCGCGTGCCGGGCGAGAAACGCCCGCCCGATGGGCGACTTTCCGAGCCGGGGCATCGCGCCCGCCTGTCGCGGCCTCAGCCGCGATCGGATGCGGAACACGATGCGAGCCGTGACCCACGACGGATCCGAAGCACTCCTCGCCTGGCGAAGGAAGATCGGCGCCGATCGTCGGGCCGGCGAGCTCGACCGCCGCGCACGCAAACGTCCTTCGCCGCAGGCACTTCGTGAACGGACCCGATGTCGAGATCCGGGTGATCCACCGGGAGGCACAGCGCGTCGCGACGCGTCAAGACCGAGTCTTGTTCGTTGGAATCATCGGCCACCGTTTCGTCCGACGATGGTCGGCGTGAGCCGGTGAAGAACTCAGCCGCCGCTGCGGTGCGTGCCCACATCGCGCGCCGCCGCGCACGCCAGCAATGCTCGCTCGAGTTCCTCGCTGCGCACCGGCTTGGACAAGTAGTCGTCCATGCCCGCCGCAAGGCACACCTCACGGTCGCCCGCGAGCGCGTTCGCGGTCATCGCGACGATCCACGGCGCTTGGTCGCGCGGGATCGATCCGCGCAGCTGCCGGGTCGCCTCGAGGCCGTCCATCTCCGGCATCTGCACGTCCATGAAGACGACGTCGTAGGACTGGCGCTCCACGGCTTCGAGCGCCTCCTTGCCGTTGGCGACGACGTCGGCGCGATAACCGCAGCGCTCGAGCAGCTTGACCGCGACCTTCTGGTTGACCGAGTTGTCTTCGGCGACGAGCACGCGCAACGGATGACGCGCCCCGAGCGCCTCTCCCGCGATCGCATGGGTCACGGTTCCCGTCGGCCGGCCGGCATCGGCCTTCGCGTAGAGGGCCGCGATCGCGTCGTAGAGCACCGACGACCGCAGCGGCTTGTTGAGCACGGCGGTGAAGAGCTCTCGCTGCTCGGCGGAGAGGTGCGACGTGCCCATCGAGGTGGCGAGGAACAGCGGCAGATGGGCGAGCCAGGGTCGCTGCTTGATCCCGACCGCGAGCGTTGCGCCGTCCATCTCCGGCATCTGCATGTCGAGGATCGCGAAGTCGAAGGTCTCGCCGCCGTCGAGCCAGCTCAGAGCTTCCGTCGCGTCGGCGGCGAGGCGCGTGTGCACGCCCCAGGTCGCGGCGAGCATCGCGAGGAACTTCCGGTTGGTCTCGTTGTCGTCGACGATCAATGCGCGCCGGCCCGCGAGCATCCGGGGGGCGTGACGGGGGGGCAGCGAGCCTTCGGCGGGCACGCCGGCTGCGATCGTGAAGGTGAACGTCGAACCACGACCCTCTTCGGAGCGGACCGACATGGCGCCGCCCATCAGTTCGACCAGCCGCTTGCTGATCGCGAGTCCGAGGCCGGTTCCCCCGAAGCGGCGCGTCGTGGACGCGTCGACCTGGCTGAAGCTCCGGAACAGACGATCCTGGCGGTCGGCGGGGATGCCGATGCCGGTGTCGCGCACGTGGAACGCGACGTCGACCTCGCCCTCGCTGCGCGGCGCGCAGTCGACGGTGACGACGACTTCCCCTTCGGCGGTGAACTTGACGGCGTTCGAGAGCAGGTTCGTGAGCACCTGACGCACGCGCGTCACGTCACCCACGATCAGGGGCGGAACGCCGGTGTCGACCCAGGAGACCAGTTCGACGGACTTCCTCGCCGCGCTCGGAGCGACCAGGTCGAGACACTCCTCGACGCAACTCTGGACCTCGAACGGGTGGCGCTCGATGTCGAGCTTGCCGGATTCGACCTTCGAGAAGTCGAGGATGTCGTTGATGACGACCAGCAGGTGCTCGCCGCTCCGGCGGATCGTCTCGACGCAATCGCGCTGGACCGCGTCGAGCGACGTGTCGCGCAGGATGCTCGTCATCCCGATGACGCCGTTCATCGGCGTGCGGATCTCGTGGCTCATGTTGGCGAGGAACTGGCTCTTCGCGCGGCTCGATGCGAGCACTTCCTCGCGCGCGCCCACCACCTGATCGGCCATCGTGTCGAACGAGCGGCACATGCGGCCGATCTCGTCGCGTGACGGATCGGCGATACGCAGGCTGTCGCTGGCTCCCCTGCCGAATCGTTCCATGGTCTGGCTCGCTCGCGCGAGACGGCGTCCGGCAATGCCGTCGAACGTCACGGGGATCAGGAGCGCCAGGAGGAGAACGAGCCCGATGGCGCCGCCGCCGATGACGCGCAGGACGTCGCGTTGGGCCGCGCGGATGTCTCCAGACGGCACCGTGACCATGACGAGGTTCTGGAGGTCACCGACCTTCCACCCATAGCCGTGATCGCGACCGTAGCGCTCGACGACTTCACGCGGGACCTCGTCGGGCGAGGAGTGGCACTTGACGCACCGGGCCTTCACCTCGACCGGCCGGGCGACGAAAAATCGCTCCCGTCCGTCCTTCTCGAGGATCCCTGTGACCTCCTCGAGGTCCGGCTCGGTCTGGAATCGCACGATGAGCCGGCGCTCGTCTTCGTCCGCGAGGTTGTCCAGGTTCAGCGGATTCAGCGAGGCCTCGCGGAACGTGTAGTCCGGCAGCCGCTTCCGCAGCGCGTCGAAGGTGCCTCGCGTGACGATCGTCGCCGAGCCGGCTTCGAAGACGAAGTCCGAGGTGTGCTCCCTCACCGCCGGCGAGAGCGTGTCGTGCGCGTACTCGCGGCAGGCCTCGCCGAAGCTCAGCACGATCCGCGCGCGCTCGACGATCTGTTCCTCGAGCGCGATTCGCTGGCCTCTGGCAAACAGCCAGCCGGTCCCGCCGAGCGTGAGAAGGAGAAGCGCGACGACGACCGTCGCGAACTTCGTGCGAAGGGTCATGGGTCCGAGGGTCGTGGATCCAACAACGGCCTTCGACGCGGCGACGACTTCGAGTGAATGAATGCGGCAACGCCCGATGCGGGCGCGGGATGACCGTCGCCCGTCACACCAGTGAACTCAGCGCCCCTCGTGCCGGCGCGTGTTGAAACGACGCAGGACTTCGTCGCGCTCGAGGTCCGCCGGCGGGGCCGTGTCGGGCGGGTAGTTCGTCATCCCGTGGAAGGGCAGCGGCTCCACCGTGTCGGGAAACGCGGTGTACAGATCCATGTCCTTGCACCAACCATCGGCGTGCAGGACCAAAGTCCGCGCGAAACCCGGGGTCAGCGGTGGGAGCGCGCTTGCGTCGAACTCCAGCGCGATCTCGTCGCCGCGCGCCATCAGCACGTAGCGGTCGTCAGCGGCGGCGAGGAGGGCGCGCACGTCGCCGTAGCGCGTGAAGTCGCCGGTCATCGCCTTGAACGCCGCGCTCGGGTCGACACGCTGGTAATCGTGGATCGTGGGCTCGGCGCCGTCCGGCGAGTAATCGCGCGGATAGCCGAGGAAGCGCAACTCGGCGACCGACGGCGCGAGGACAGAACGCACCAGTTCGGTGCTCCCCGCCTCCACGGCCACGAAGGCCTGGTCCCAGAACACCCGCATGTTCGTCCGCAGGCGCAGACGGCCATCGGCGCCGAGCGGCAGCGACGACAGGTCCACGGTCATCGTCCGCGGCAGTCCCGCGGGAAAACCGGCGTCGGCGATCGCCGTGCGCCAACCACCTCGGCCGTCGGGTACCTCGATCGAGGGCGGCCGCATCGCGAGTCCGGCCTGCCATGCGGCGTAGTTGACGTGCGAATAGGTGTATTCGACGAAGCCGTGCAGGAAGAGCCAGGGCATCGACCCGCTGGGCAGCGCGTGCAGCCGGTCGCCGAAGTCCAGCTCGAACCAGTGGTCGGCGGCGTAACCCTTGAACCCAGCCAACGCCGGCGGCTCGCAGTAGCGGCGGTCGATCTCGATCAGCCGGTCCAGGACCGGTTCGCCGCGGTCGTCGTGCGCGGCGACCGGGAAGACCTTCTCCGCGATCAGGATCGGCGCTCCGGTCGGGAACGGCGGCGTGGAGGTGAATCGCTCGTCCGGGTGCACTTCGTACCCGGCCGGATGGTCGTAGACGCGCAGCTCGAGTTGATCGAGATAGGTGACTTCCTCGAGCGGCTCGGTCACGCGCAGCAGATAACGCCCGCGGTCCTGGGCCACGAGTTCCGGCGGGATGCGCACGTCCTCGGTCGGATCGGGCGGCGCATACACGCCGGGTTCCACGAAGAAGCCGACGCCGCCCGTCCCGAGGAAGTCGGTCACGAAAGCGAAACGGCTCCCGTCCCAGACGAACAGGACCGGACACGACGACGGCTTGCGCTCCACCTTCGCGACGCGCCACCGTTGTCCGGCAGCCACCTCCATCTCGCTCTGCAGGACCGCGTCCGGCCAGAGCAGTCGCACGTAGTCGGCTTTGCGCTTCGCGCCGAGTCCGAAGTGGAGCAGCGGCGGCGCGCTGCCCAGACAGCCCGACGTCGCGGCCACGCGCGCGACCTGGACCGTCAGCCCGGCCTTCACCTCGACGTGCAGGCCGACGACCATCGGTTCCGGTTTCGCAGCATCTTGGGCCCGTTCCACTCCGGGTTCGACCACCAGCCAATTGCGTCCCGCGGGCGGATTGCATCGCCAGAGTTGCGGAGTCGCGCCGGCCCGGGCCACGAGGAGATCGATCGCTCCGTCGCCGTCGAGGTCCGTCGCCACGGTGCCGCGTGCGTCGGGCAATGCGTTCTGAGGTCCGAACGTAACCGGGGCCGAGAACCGACCCCGACCGTGGTTCATCAGCAGGCGATGCCCGACCCGGTCCGAAGATCCTGCGCCGACCAGGACGAGGTCGAGATCGCCGTCGAGGTCGAGGTCCGCGAAGGTCCCGCCCACCGCGCCCGACTGAGGCCCGATGAGCGCGGCAAACGACCGGTCTTCCGCGAAGCGGCCGCGGCTCTCTTGCAACCACAGGCGCGGTGGTTGCCGCCCGCGCAGCAGCAGCAGATCCTCGAGGCCATTGCCGTCGACGTCCGCCACGCAGGCGCCGGTTCCCGGGGCGGCTTCGGCGAAGCCCGGGAGCAGATCGGTCGCGTCGGCATAGCGACCGACGCGGTCGTTGCGAAACAGCCGGCTCGACTCGCCGTGGTTGATCACGCACAGGTCGAGATCGCGGTCGTCGTCCAGATCGAGGACCTGCACGCCGATCGACGCGACCATGCCGCCGTCGACGCCGCACTGCGCGGCGACGTCCGTGAACGTGCCGGTGCCGTTGTTGCGCAGGAGAGCGTTCGGAGCGCCGGGCGGTTTCGCCGGGTCGACGGGCCACGCCGACCAATTCGCGACGAAGAGATCCAGGTCGCCGTCGTGGTCGAAGTCGGCCCATGCCGCTCCCACGCTGAGGAACGCGCCGCCCGCGGTGCCGCTCGCGGCGGTCACGTCCGTGAATCGACCTTCGCCGTCATTGCGATAGAGCCGGTTGGGTCCCGCGCAGGTCAGGTACAGGTCCGGGTCGCCATCGAGGTCGTAATCGCCGAACCAGGCGCCCACCGCGCCGCGGCCGTCGATGCCGGTCGTCGTCGCGACGGTGTATGCGCCGGCCGTCCTCTGCCAAAGGACGCCGCCGTCGGCTCCCGAGCCGGTGAGGTAGAGGTCGAGATCCCCGTCGCCGTCGACGTCCGCGATCGCGACGCCCGGCCCGAACGACTCCGGTCCGATCGCCGGTCCCCCCGCGGCGTCCGCCGCCGGCGACCCGGGCCAACCCGCGACGCCGTGTGCCGCGACGCCCAGGCCCACACCATCCGTACTTCATCCCCGCGGTCACGCCGGCCTTGGCCGCTTTCAGTTCGCTGAAACGCCGCAGCAGTTCGTCCGCACGCTCGGTCTCCCCCGCCTGACGGAGGAGGCTCTGCAGGCGATAGCACGCCGACTCGTGGTGAGGGACGCGGGCGAGCGTCCGCTCCAGATGCGTCCGGGCGGCGGTCTGGTCGTCGTCGATGACGAGGATCGCGAGCTGGTAGTGGGCGTCCGCATCGTCGGGGTCGATCGCCAGCACGCGCTCGAATTCCTGCCGCGCTTCCGCGAAGCGCGACAGGTGGCGGAACAGCATGCCGAGCGCATGGTGGGCGTGCGGATCGTCCGGGACTTCCGTCGCCACGCGCCGCAGTTCCTGTTCAGCGCGAGCGCTGGACTC
This sequence comes from Planctomycetota bacterium, assembly GCA_016235155.1. Taxonomy (GTDB): domain Bacteria; phylum Planctomycetota; class UBA1135; order UBA1135; family UBA2386; genus JACRLW01. Next base: position 8,349 of record JACRLW010000008.1, on the reverse strand, counting down.
GTCGGTCTGTTCGTTGAGCAGCGCGATCCCCAGATCGAGCCGCGCCAGGGTCCACTCCGGAGCCATCTCCACGACGGACTGGAACGCCGCGGCCGCGTCGCTCGGGCGGTACTGCTCCATCAGCGAGATCCCCCGATTGAACGCGTCGACGATCTCGTCCATCCGCGCCGCCGGGATCCCCGCGGCATCCTCGATGCCTCGCAGCCCAGCGGGAGATGCACCACCCGGGGTGACCGCGGGCTCGCGATCGCCGCACGCGGTCACGAACAGGATCGAAGCTACGAACCAGCCGAGCGATCGAGGCATTCCGGTCCTCATGGGTCAGGTTGCGCCAACCCGTCCTTCGATTCGCCGATGGCGCGACGGATCCTGCCCGGATCGAGGTCGGCATCGGTCCAGCGTCCGGGCGGCAGGAAACTCCGCCGATAGCACGGATACGCCTCCGTGCGCAGATGGGCGAGCATGTGGTGGCCGACGCGCGTCTTGCGCTCGTGGCGCAGCGCCGTGACGTCGATCGGTGCGACGACGATCTTCGCCCCCGGACCGGGGTCGGCCTGCGCCAGCACTCGGCCGTCGTAATCCACGATCATGCTGCCGCCCGGCCACGAGAACGGCGGGTAATGCGCGAGGCTCGCCGCCTGGTTCGCGGCGACCACATAGGCGGTGTTCTCGAGCGCCCGGCAACGGTTCACGACGGTCCACCAGTCCATCGGCGGCGTGGCGCCCCACGGGTCCATGTACGCGGAGACGCGGATCAGCACCTCGGCCCCATTGGCGGTCACCTGGCGCATGGCTTCGGGGAACAGCCAGTCGTAGCAGATCGCGACGCCCAGGTTGCCTATCGGCGTACGCGCGACGGGGAACAGCTCCTCGTCGTAGCCCTCGAGGTCGTGCGGGCTGGCGTGGACCTCCCAGGGGATCCACGGGTTCACCTTGCGATACCTGGTCAGCAAGCCCCCCGGTCCGATCAGGCACGTCGTGTTGAACACGGCGCGCGGCCAGCGCGGATCCTCTTCGAGGAAGGTGCCGGTCTGGATGTGCACGCCGAGTTCCGCCGCGACCGCGGCATAACGCTCGGTGTGCTCGTTGGGGACGGGCACGGTCAGGTGCCGGCGCAGTTCGACCGACGTCTCGTAGACCGGCGCCGCGTGCGCGAACTCCGGGAACACGACCAGCTTGACCGGCAGGAACGGCGAGTAGCCCTCGACTGCCATGCGGATCATGTCGATCAGCTTCGTGACGCGAGCGCCGATCTCACCGCGTCCGACGGGATTGGGCAGGTCGATCTGGCACGCCGCCGCCTGGTACCGGATCGGCGTCATCGCCGTCCCCCGCGAGGCGCCGTCGAAGAGGCGAGCACCGTCGCCGAAAGGTCGGACTCGGCGGCCGATTCCGCTACGTGCGTGGCGAGGAGCGACACGTCCGCACTGTAGCCGCGCGCCGGATCGGTCCGCAGCGGTCGTCGCGGCGGCGACGAGACACGGCCGCGAGGCAAGGAGTAGCGGGAGCGGGACTCGAACCCGCGACCTAAGGCTTATGAAGCCTTCGCTCTAACCGACTGAGCTATCCCGCCGGGCCGCGCCATCGTGCCGTCGGCCCGAGAGCGCGGGGCGAGGAAGGAAGCACAAGCAGCGTGACGGATCAAGGGCCCGGCCGCGGACCGTCAGGCCCCGCCGCCGCCGCCCTTCTCGAGCCGCCGGGCGATCTCGTCCGGTGCCAGGTCCTCCTTGCGCGTGGCGATCCACCACTGGTTGCCGAGCGGGTCGGACAGGGCCGCGACGCGGTCGCCATAGAACTGGTCGGCGGGCGGCTGGATCGAAGTGCCGCCGGCGGAGAGCCCGCGGCGGTACCACGCGTCGCAGTCCGGCACGTAGAGGTAGAGCATCGCGGGCATCGCCGGCCAGCGGTCCCGGGCGGTGCCGATCATCACCATCGAGTTGCCGATGCGGGCGAGGGCGTGCATCACGGTCCCGTCGGGCGCGGCGTGGCACTCGAGCTCCGCCGCGTCGAAGGCGCGCTTGGCGAAGTCGAGCATGCGGCGCGCGCTCGTGACGAGCAGGTACGGCGTGACGGTGTGGAAGCCCTGGGGAACGGGTCGCGCGGTCATCGATCGATGGGAGAGGAGGAGTCGGTCGGCGGCGGATGGCGCAGCGCGTCGAACGCAACCACGCCGATCAGGAGGACGGCGAGTCCCGTGAGCGATGCGCCCGGGTTGACCACGATGGCGCCGATCGCGATCGCCGTCGAGACGGCGGCGAAACTCCAGCCCGCCGCCGCGGCGCGACCGCGCGCGCCGAGCCGCACGAGGGCCGCCCCGCACATCGCGTAGAAGATCCAGTCGACGAACACCACGCCGTCGAGCAGGAAGCCGAGGTCGAGCGCGAAGCCGAACTGGGTCACCGCGCACAACACGACCGCCCAGAGCCCCTGCACCAGCACGCCTCGCACCGGCACGCGGCGCGTCGCGTGCAACTCGCCGACGCTGCGGAAGAACAGCCCCTCCTTCGCCATCGCGTGGAGCACGAACGGCGGCGCGAGGCAGATCGTGTTCATGATCCCGAGCGACGACGCGACGACCATCCCGGCGAACACGCGCTCGGCGACGGTGCCGAGGCCGAACGGCGCCAACGCCTCGCGCGCCGCGGACGCGCCGATCGTGTTGCTGGCGCGGGCGCCGTCGAAGCCGAGCAGCGCGAAGAACGCGATGTTCACCGACACGTAGGCGATCACGACGACGATCACGCCGCCGACGATGCCGAGCGACACCGACCGCGCACTGCGCGCGACGCCGGCGACGAAGCTGCCCTGCTGCCAGCCGCCGTAGCTGAACAGCACGGGCAGCATCGCCGCGACGAGACCGGTGAGCAGGCCGCGCGGCGCGACCGGTTCGCCGGCAGTCGGCGACGGTGCGCCGTCCGTCGTGCCGGCGACCAGCCCACTGGTGACGACGAACCCCAACAGCACGAGCGCGAAGACCGCGGCGGTCTTCAGCACGGTGAGCGCGTTCTGCACGCCGCTGCCGAGGCGAAGGCCCGCGACGTTCGTCGCGGTGAACGCGAGGATCGCGAGGATGGTGACGATCCCGCGCAGGCTGCCCGACTCCGGCACCTTGCCGAAGAACAGCACGCCGGCGTAGTCGACCATCACGGCGCCGATGACGACCAGGGCACCCGACTGGATCACGAGCCAGTTGGCCCAGCCGTAGAGGAACGCAGGCAGTCTGCCGAATGCCGCGTGCACGAAGGTGAACGTGCCGCCGTGCCCGGGCACGCGCAGCGCGAGCGCGGCGAACACGAACGCGCCGCACAGCGCGATCGCCCCGCCGATCCCCCACGCAACCAACGCATGCCCCGGCGAGTCGACGGCGAGAGCGACCTTGTGCGGCGTGAAGAAGATGCCGACGCCGAGGATGCCGCTGATCACGATGCAGCCGATGTCGAACGCGGTGAGCTGCTTCTGCGCGTCGCGAGCATCGGGGCGAGCCTCGGGCATGGCGCGCGGAGTATCCGCCGCGTCCCGCCGCGATCACCCTCCGAATCCGACCTCGAGCAGGTCGACGACGACGTGGTCGAACCGCAGGTCTTGGGTGAGTCGCACGACGCGCTCGCCGTGCCGGTCGAGCACGTGGATGCGGCCGCGCGCGTCGCGCGCCAGGGCACTCGGTTCGACGAGTTGGTCGTTCGCCGGCGCGGGTTCCAGGCGGCCCGAGTGCGGCACGACGCGGAGTCCGGGTTCGTCGCCGGCGTCGGCCACGATCAGCGCAGGCGGGTCGCTCGTCCCGTCGCCCCTCGTCACCACGGCGATCGGTCGGCTCTGCGCGCCCGGCGCGCCGGCGGTGGCGATCCGCGCCACGAACGAGCCGTCGCGCCGGAACCGCTGCACGACACCGTGCTGTGTGTCCGCGACCCAGATCCAAGCGGCGTCGGCGCAGACTCCCCGCGGCGCGCCGAAGCGGGCGTCGCTCTCGCCGAACGAGCGCAGCGGCGGCAGGACTTCGCCGGCGAGCGTGAAACGCTGCACGCCGCGCACCAGCCAGCGATCGCCGCAGGCGACCATGAGCATGTCGTCGAGCACGGCGACCGCGTGCGGTCGATCGAGGCGACCGGGCGCGTCGCGGACCGTGGACCCCACTTCGCGCCGGTGCGGCACGCCGAAGTCGCGCACCGGCAACCCGAAGGGCGAGAAGCAACGCACGAGGTCGCAGCGAGTGTCGGCGACGTAGATGTTGTAGGCTCGATCGAACGCCACGCCGCCCGCGTCGCTCGGCCCGCCGTCGTCGGCGGACCAGGACCAGGACGAAGCGAGGCGCTCGTCCTCGAGATCGAACAGGAACACGCGGCCGCGCGCGTCGGTCGACGCGACGGCCAGCAAGTTGCCCGCGATGGCGATGCCGCCGAACACGGAATCGAAGTTAGCCCTCCTCCTGCTCCTCGCGGCAGCGAGTTGTTCCACGCTGCCGGAACGCAGCTGGCCGCCGCGCCTCGTCGGCGAGCTCGAAGTCGTCCATCACATCGCCCCGGGCGGGTCGCGCCTGGTGGCGGTGCCGCTCTCCGACGAACGGATCACGATCCTCGACCTGCACGCACACACGCCCGCGGTCGAGGAGCGCTGGATCGGCGGACGGCGCTACTTCGTCGTCCCCGACGACGTCGCCGAGCTGCGCATCCACTGCCGCTACCGCGCGTTCGGCGTCGCGGGCCAAGCGCCCTTCTCGACGGTGATCGGGCCCGACGAGCTGTTCCCCGGCGCGGTGGTCGTGCGCCACGTCGCATCGTCCGTGCCCCTCGTCGAACGCTGATCGCGCAGGCATGAGCGGCGATCCCGACCTCGTGACGACGCTCTGGCGCGACCTGCTGATCGTGCCGATGGACGGCCCGCGGCACGCGCCGCTCGGCGAGGTCCGTCGCGCCGACCTCGCGATCGCCGGCGACCGCATCACCGGGATCGGCGCGCTCGCGCCGCGGCCCGGCGATCGCGTGCGCGACGGCTGCGGCAAGGTCGCGTTGCCCGGCTTCGTGCAGGGCCATGTGCACTTCTGCCAGACCCTGTTCCGCGGCCTCGCGGACGACCTGCCGCTCCTCGACTGGCTGCGCGAGAGGATCTGGCCGCTCGAAGCGGCGCACGACGCAGACTCCGTGCGCGCCTCGGCGGAACTGAGCGTCGCGGAACTCCTGCGCGGCGGCACGACCAGCGTGCAGGCGATCGAGACGGTGCGCTTCACCGAGGAGACCTTCGCGGTCTGCGGGCGGGTCGGGCTGACGGCGATCGCCGGCAACTCCCTGATGGACGTCTTCGAGCCCGGCGTGCCGGATGCCCTGCCCTGCGACGCCCGCGAAGCGCTGCGGATCAGCGAGGAACTCTGCGACGCCTGGCACGGCGAGGGCCGTCTCGCCTACGCGATCACGCCGCGCTTCGTCCTGTCGTGCACCGACCGCCTCGCGCGCGACGCCGCCGAGTTCGCGCGCGCACGCGGCTTGCGCGTGCACACGCACGCGTGCGAGCACGAAGCGGAGCTCGCCGCGGTGCACGCGCGCTTTGGCGCGGGTTACCTCGCGACGCTGGACGCGCAGGGCCTTCTCGGTCCGCGCAGCTCGCTCGCGCACTGCGTGCACGTCACCGGCCGCGAGCGCGCGCTCCTCGAAGCGAGCGGTGCTTCCGTGCTGCACTGTCCGAGCGCGAACCAGAAGCTCGGCTCCGGCATCGCGCCGATCGCGAGCTACCAGACCGCCGGCGTTCGCATCGCGCTCGGCGCCGACGGCGCCCCCTGCAACAACCGGCTCAGTGCGCTGACCGAACTGCGCCAGGCGGCGCTGCTCCAGGCCCTCGCGGCGGGACCCGGCGCCTGGAAGGCGGAGCACGCGCTCGCGGCGCTGACTTGCGGCGCCGCCGACGCGCTCGGTCTCGGCGACGTCGGTCGCCTCGTGCCGGGCAAGCGTGCGGACCTCGTCGTCCTCGACCTGCGCGACGCGCGCTTGGGCGTGCATCGGTCCGAGCGTGGCGAGGACGTCGTCTCGCGCGTGGTGTGGGCGGCGGACGAAGCGGCGATCGACACGGTGCTGCTCGGCGGCAAGGAGGTCGTGCGCGGCGGCGCCCTGCTCGAGTGCGACCTCGGGTCGATCGCCGCCCGCGCGCAGGGTGCGCTCGCGCGCGTCCTGACGCGCGCGGGACTCGCGCGCTGACCTCGCCTGTGCCCCGGCCTCAGCGCCCGAGCTTCTCCTTCAACCGTAGGTCGGTGGGGAAGCGGTCGTAACCGCGCTCCCAGATCTTCCTGGCCTCGTCGTCCTTTCCCTGCTGCGCGAGCACGTTGCCCAGCGTGAGGTAGGTCTCGATGTGCTTCGGTTCGGGCCGCGCCGCCTCCTGCTGCTCGATGAGCGTCTGCAGGTGCGCGATCGCTTCCTTCTTCTTGCCGAGGAAGTCGGGCCAGAAGGTGTAGCTCACCGCCTTGCTGTAGCGCGCCTCCCAGTGGCGCTCGTCGACCTCGAGCGCCTGGTCGAAGGCCTTGTCGGCGAGTTGCGAGAGCACGCCCTGCTCCATGAAGTCCTGCGTGCCGAGCAGCGAGTAGATGCAGGCCTGCCCGTACTGGAACTGCGCGGTCGCGTCGTTCGGCGCGCCCTTCGCCGCGGCTTCGAACAGCGCGAGCAGTTCCTTCTGCTTGCCCGCCTTGCGCGCGGCGGCCCAGATCGCGGCACGTCGCTCGTCGCCCTCGGCCGCACGCAGGTCGCGGAAGGCGCCGTCGAGGGTGAACGGCGCGGACTCCGACGCGACAGCCGAGTCGGCGGGAACGGCGGAGGCGCCGGCGCTCTTCATCGCCTCGGCGACGATCGCCTCGACGTCGCCGCGCGTGAGGCTCGCTTCGCTGCGGGCGATCTCGGTCTGCGCCGGAGCGGACGGGCGCTGCTCGAGCGCGGCGAGCCGCTGCTCGACCCGGCCGAGCAGGTTCCTCAACTCCGGATCGACGCCGGGCGCGACCGGCTGCGGCTCGGTGCGGCGCGACTCGGACCAGAGGATGCCGCCGGCGGTGATCGCGACGGCGCAGACGACGGAGAGGGCGACGGAAGCGGTGTGGGTCATGTGCGGATGCGAGGCGCGGCTTGCTGGCGTCGGGCGACTTTATTCGCCCGGGGAGCATCCGCGTCACCACACGAAGGCGAGAGCTTCGGCCTCGGCGACGACGGCGTCGCGGAGCTCCCGCGCCTCCTCGCGCGGCAGGTGGCCGAGCCGCGTCGGCGAACCGCCGGCGACGTAGATCGAGATGCGGCACAGCCCGAACAGGCGATCGATCGGTCCCGCGACGAGCACCACGCCCTGCAGCTTGCGCAAGGGGACGAACGCACGCGTGCGCGACAGGACCCCCCAGCGGAACGCGACATGCCCCGGCAGCCGCGCGAAGCCGAGGTTGTGCCAGGCCAGCGTCGCCCAGCCGAAGGTGAGGACGGGCAGGAGCAACGCGGCGAGCGCGGGCCAGCCGAGCTTCGCGAAGCCGAGCGCGGCGAGCACGACGCCGAGCGCGAGACCTTCCGCGGCGAGGCGGAGGATGAGCCGCGACGACACGCGCCGCCACGCCGGGCGCGCGGTCGACAGACCGCCGAGCAACTCGGGCAGCAGGCGTTCCGCGCGCACCGACGAGCAGAGCGGCACCATCACGTCGCGCGCACTCTTGGCCGTCTCCTGGCGCGAGGCGTCGGCGCCGGCGGAGTCCGCGCGCACGACGACGCGGTCGACGAGTCGTCGCAGCGGGTTCGCCTCCAGCAGGACCCGCTGGATGCGCCGCCGCGGCAGGCTCTGCGCGCGGCGCGTGATCCAGCCGTGGCGGCGTTGCATCACGTCGCCGCGCAGCGCGAGTTCGAAGTCGCCCCAACGCAACAGGCTGCCGGCGATCGAGAGTGCGGCGCCGAACACGAGCACGAGGACGGCGATCCCGGCGACGAACAGCGCGACCAGCGGAGCGCCGAAGTTCGCGAGCCGTTCGAAGATCGAGCCGAAGGTGCCGCCGATCCAGCTGCCGAAACCGAGTTCGTCGGCGAACTCGACGATGCCGATCACCGCGACGAGGATCGCGCCGGCGCGGTTGCTCGTGAGGCCCAACAGGACGAGTTCGCCGGCGGACGTGCGCTCGAGGACCCGGCCCGGCTCGGCGGCGGCGGGACGCACGGCACCCGGCGTGCCGTCCGCCGTGCGCAGGTTCGAGAGCACGTCGCGCAGCTGCGCCGCTTCGCGCCGACCGAGCGAATCGAGTCGCGCCTCCTCGCCCTGCCCCGACGCGGTTTCCACCGACACGACGACGAGCCCGAGCATGCGACGGAGCAGGGTCGACTCGAAGCTGAGGTCCTGGATGCGATCGACCGGGAT
>JACRLW010000114.1:4519-10268 GCA_016235155.1 Planctomycetota bacterium | reverse complement strand
TTCAAGGACGGTCAGTTCGGTGCGAAGGTGATGTTCCTCTTCGAGCACGTCGGCATCGTCGAAGCGACGCACCCGACGGCGGGACTCGACCGCGAATCCGCGGCGATCGAAGCCGGTGCGCAGGACGTCGAAGCCCTCGAACACGCCGCTGAGGACGTGACCGGCGCCCGCTTCTTCACCGACCGCACCGACCTCGACGCGGTGACGACCGCGCTGAAGGGCGCAGGCTGGACCGTGACGACCTCGGAGATGGGCTACGTGCCCAAGGACAAGGTGCACCTGGGTCCCGAGCAGCGCGCGGACGTCGAGGAGTTCCTCGAAGCGATCGACGACCACGACGACTGCCACCGCATCTACACCGCGCTCGCCTGAGGCGCGGGCACGCTCACGCGCCGGCAGCTTCCTCCACCACGGTGAAGAGGTCGGCGAAGTCGAAGGGCTTGGGGACGAGCGGCCGCGAACAGCGCGAGGCGAACTCGGCCGCGGCCGGCGACGCGAGATCGCCGGTGATGAACACGAAGTGGTCCAACGCCGGATCGCGATGGTCCAGCAGGCGGTCATGGAGCGCGATGCCGCCCATCCCGCGCATCTTGAGGTCGCAGAGGACGACGTCGAAGCTCGCGAGACCGGACTCGATCGCGAGCGCGTCCTCCGCGGTGGTGGCTTCCCTCACCATCCAGCCGCGCCTCTCGGCCTGGTCGCGCAGCGTCGCGCGCACCGCGTCGTCGTCGTCGACGATCAGGATCTTGCGCGACGAACGCGCCGCGCGCAGGACCGGCGGGGTCGCCGCGCGCGGAGTCTCGCCGCTCGGCACGATGACCCGGAACCGCGCGCCCGGTCCGGATGGCGCGTCGTCGACCGTGATGCAACCGCCGTGCGCCGAGACGATCGAATGGACGATCGCCAGGCCGAGGCCGGTGCCCTCGCCCGGTGGCTTGGTGGTGAAGAACGGCTCGAAGAGGCGACCGCGCAGAGCGTGCGGAACGCCGGGTCCCTGGTCGACGACGGTGAACGCGACGCCACCCTTCGTCGCGGTTGCCGCGACGGTCACGACGCCGCCCGGCGGACTCGCCTGCAGCGCGTTGACCAGCAGGTTGGTGAGGACCTGCTCCATCCCGACGCGATCCGCGCAGAGATCGAGCTTCCCGATCGGCTCGACGCGGATCCGCGCCTGCGTGGCCGTCGTGCGCGTGTCGAGTCCTCGCACGACGCGGTCGACGAGTTCCGCGACGCAGAGGACCTCGCGGCGATGCACCGACTGCGAGGCCAAGGCCGAGAGACTGCGGACGATCCCGCGGCAACGTTCGGCCTGCTCCACGATCACCTTGGCCTTGCCGTCGCCGACACCCGCGCGCAGGAGCAGGTCCGCGTAGCCGAGGATGACGGTCAGCGGGTTGTTGAGTTCGTGCGCGACGCCCGACACCAGCGTGCCGAGCGCACGGAGGCGCTCGTCGCGCTGGACCATGCGTGCGAGCGCTTCGCGTTCGCGCTCCGCCGCGAGCATCCGGCGGCGCGTGTCCTGGAGCAGTCCGATGATCAAGCCGGTGCCGAGCGCCATCTGCACGCCGGTGTCGACGAACGAGTTCATGGCGATCGCGACGCGCGACACCTCGCTGATCGAAACGGTGGCCAGGGCCGCCGAGTGCACCGTCCACGACGCTGCGAGCGCGATCAGCGAGATCCGCAGGAGTCGCGCGCCGGCTCCGGGTTCACGCGCCCTCCTGAGCGGACGCAGCGCGAGCAGCGCGCACGACACCATCAGGAACGCCTGGGCGTACAGGAGCCGCTCGATCTCGGGCAGGAACACCGCGCTCGCCGCGAACGCTGCGACGAGGGGCAGCGCGGCGATGCGGATCCACCGCGGCATCGGTCGGTCGGCAAGCGCATAGCTCCCGCGGACGAGCAGCAGGCCGAAGCCCGCCTTGGCCGCTTCGTAGATCGCGTAGCAGACCGTGGGTGCGAAGGCGCCGTCGCGCCAGAGCCGCTCCGCTTCGGATCCGACGTCGTGCGCGCGGAAGAAGCGCGCGCTCAGTACGGTGAGGCCGACCGCGAGGACGAGGAACGCGAAGTAGAACGTCCTCAGCAGGATCGGCGCCGACTCGCGCCGCCGCATCGTGCCGAAGATCGCGACGAAGACCCACGCAACGAAGGTCTGGACGAACAGTCCGAGCAGCGCCAACAGGTCGAGGCTCTGGAACAGGAACATCCAGGCCGCGCACGGTAGCGGTCGAACCGCATCGAGCGCGAATCGGCTCAGCGCGGCAGCACGAAGCGATCGACGGCCGAGCGCGCGAAGCCCGGGCGGCCCGGCAGCGTGCGGGCGTCGAACCAGTAGAGGACGCCGCGCTCGCGCGAGGCGGCGCCGAGCACCGCGAGCGCGTCGCGAGCGGCCGCGATGCCGCGGATCGGCGCACCCGGTTCGCAGGGCAGGGCGACAGCCCCCATGCTCGTCTGCATCACGAGACGAAGGACGGCGCCGCCCTGGGAGCGGGGCGCCCGTAACGCGGCGAAGAACGCGTCGGCCGACAGCGAGGCCCCGTCGAGGCGATGCTCGAGCGCGAGGTCGGGAACGCGCGAGGCGGCGGTGATCGCGTCGAGTCGGGCTTCGCCTTCGAAACGCAGCGCGAAGCCGTCGATCGGGATGCCGAGCGTCGCGAGCGCGAGGAGGCCGAGGCAGGGCGAGAGATCGAGCGGGACGATCGCGGCGCCGTCCTCGCCCGGCTCGACGCTGAAGTCGAGTCCACCGAGTTCGCGCGGGAGTTCGCCCGCGGCGCTGAGCCATTCGATGCGCCCGCTGCGCGTCGCGCCGCGCAGGCGCAGCGTGACGACTTCGACGGCGTCCGCCGGCACGGGTGTTCCGAAGCGGCAGGTCGCGGGTGTTCCGTCGGTCACGGCCAGCGGCGGTAGTTCGCCGAGGTCTTGGGGACGGCGTCGCGCGAGGAAGCGCTGCGCGTCGTCGCTCCAGGCCAGCACCGTGCAACCCTGCTCGAGCAGTGCGCACAGCGGTCCGCGGTCGTGGAGCAGGGACTCCGCGTGCGGTGTCGGCGCGGTCACGTAGCCGGCCGAGAACACGGGGATTCGCGTGGCTTGCAGCGGCCGCGCACCGAGCGTGAACCAGCCGTTGTGATTGAACGGCGGCAGGCCGGGACGCGTCGGCGCGACCGCGGAGACGACCAGCGGCCGCTCCTCGGCCGCGTCGGGCGCGTGCATGGCGAGATCGGCGGCGACGTGCGCGAGCTCGTCCCAAGCGGCGCGGTAGCGATCGATCGCGTGCTGCCCGGCCGACGCGTACGAGCCAAGAGCCGCGAGTGCGACGAGGACGATCGGCAGCGCGGAATGCGCGACGGCGAGGCTCACCATCACCGCGAGCGGGAGCAATGCGCCGTAGAGGAGTCGACCGCCGCTGAGTCCGTCATGGAGTCCGATCGACCAGCTCGGCGCGAGGTGCGCGAGCAGCCACACGAGGCCGATCACGAGCGCGGCGCGGGCCCGCGCGACGAGGATCGCCGCGACGATCGTCCACAGCGCCACCGGCAGGAGGTCGAGCGCAAGCGACTCGTGCAGGCGAGGCGCGACCAGTGCGACGCACTTCTCCCACGCGGCGGCGAACGGCTGCGCGGTGACCTCGCCGCCCGGACTCGCCGCGATCCCGCCGAGCAGGGCGACGCGCAGTCCGAGGTAGCCGAGCCACAGCGGCGTGAGCGCGGCGTGCGCGCGCCAGCGCTCTCGCAGCGGCACGCCGGGACGCAGCAAGCCGTCGACCGCGACCAGCGACACCGGCAGCACGACGGCCGACTCCTTCGAGCACAGCGCGAATGCCGCGGCCATCCCGCACGCGGCGAGCTTCCAGGTCCGCGGTGCCCTGATCCACGACGCGAAGGCCAGCACCGCGGCGGCATGACCGGCGATCTCGAGCGACGAGTTGCGCGCCGCGATCCAGGCCACCGGTTCGATCGCGAGAGGATGCAGCGCGACCAGAGCACCCCCGATCAGCGCGGCGAGTGCCTTCCGTCGCGGCGCGAGCAGCATGCACATCGCGGTGACGGCGAGCGTGACCAGACCGTGCAGCGCGACGTTGGTCCGATGGAACGCGGCCGGGTCCCCGCCGCCGCAGGCGAGGTCGAAGGCGAGGCTCACGCTCACCATCGGCCGGTAGAGCGCGCCGCCGAGGTCGAGCCAGGGGCGCGCGAAGTCGGCGAACGCGCGCGAGAAGTCGGCGCGGAGGTCCTCGCTCGTGCGGTCGGTGAAGAAGTCGAGCAGGAGGTCGTCGGAGAGGAGGCCGCCGCCCAGCGTGCGGCTCCCGACCGCGACCGCGAGCCCGGCCGTCGCGAGCAGCGCGAGCCACGACCAGCCGCGTGCGGTCACAGGGCGTCGAGCAGCGCGCGGTTGGACGTCGTCGCCTCGACGCGCGCGATCAGCATCTCGAGGCTTTCGCGCGCCGAGGTCCGGTCGATCGCCGCGCGCAGCGCCCGTAGGCGGAGGAGATCCTGCGGCGGGAGCAGGCTGTCCTCGCGCCGCGTGCCGGTGCGCAACACGTCGATCGGCGGGTAGAGGTGCAGGCCCGCGAGCCGCTCGTCGAGGACGATCTCGCAGTTGCCTTTACCGCGGAATTCCTCGGCGATGACTTCGTCGATGCGCGCGCCGGTGCCGGTGAGCGCGGTCGCGAGCACGGTGAGCGAGCCGCCTTCCTCGACGTTGCGCGCCGCGCCGAACAGGCGCTTGGGTTGCTGCAGCGCGGCGGCGTCGAGTCCGGCGCAGAGGGTCTTGCCGGTCGGCGGCAGTTCGAGGTTGTAGGCGCGCACGAGACTCGTCAGCGAGTCGACGCAGAGCACGACGTCCCGACCCGACTCGACCATGCGCTTGCACTTCATCAGCGCCATCTCGGCGAGCGCCACGTGCCGCGCCGCGGGTTCGTCGAAGGTCGACGCGACGACCTCGCGCCGGTCGTCGGGGGCGGTGCTGCGCTGGGCGATCGTCACCTCCTCGGGCCGTTCGTCGAGCAGCAGCAGGATGACGTAGACCGTGGGATTGCCGTCGAGGATCGCCTGCGCGAGGTGGGTCAGGAGCGCGTTGCGGCGCGAGTTCGGCGGCGCGAGCACGAGCGTGCGCTGCCCGAAGCCGAGCGGCGCGAGCAGGTCGACGACCCGGACGTCGAGCGGAGCCTTGCCCAGGTCGAGCACGAGACGGCGATCGGGGAGGACGGGCGTGAGGTCGTCGAAGGCGATCCGCCGGCGGAGGTCGTCGACCGTCTTGCCGTCGACCCACTCGATGTGCAGCAGCGCGAAGTACTTCTCGCCGTCCTTCGGCGGCCGCACCGGCCCGGCGATCTGGTGGCCCTGCTTGAGATTGAGGCGCCGGATCTGGCTCGGGCTCACGTAGATGTCGTCGGGCCCCGCCTGGTAGTTGTAGCGACGCGAACGCAGGAACCCGAAGCCGTCGGGAAGGATGTCGAGCGTGCCTTCGCCCCAGCCGAGACCCTGCGCGGTCACCTTGCGCTTGAGGATCTGGAAGATCAGTTCCTGCCGACTGAGGCCGACGGTCGACTCGACGTCCGCCTCGGTCGCGATCTGCAAGAGCTCGCCGATCGACAGCGCCTGGAGGCGGGGGATGTCGTAGTCGGTGCGCTTGGCGCGCTCGTAGACGGCGTTGCGCTCGTCGTCGCCTAGATCGGCCACGCGGCGCGCGGCGCTCTCGTCGGGGTCGGTCGTCGGCGCGGGCGGTCTCGACATGGTCCGTGCTGCGAGCGGGC
>JACRLW010000114.1:0-4484 GCA_016235155.1 Planctomycetota bacterium | reverse complement strand
TGCGGGCGGGCGTCGGGTGCGTGGAGGTCGGGCAGGCTCGATCGGATCAGGCGCGAGGGGGAGGCCAGGCCGCGAGGAACTGCTCGACCTGACGGCGCGTGTCGTCCAACGCTCCGTCGTTGCGGATGGTAGCGGTCGCGGAAGCGCGTTTCAGGGCGAGGGGGAGCTGACTTGTCTCGCGTTGTTGCCATTCCTCTGCGGTCCAACCGCGAGCGAGGGCGCGCGTGCGTCGGGTCGAGTCGCTCGCCTCGACGAAGACGATCGCATCGCAACGTTCGTGGAGCGGGCCTTCGAGCAGGAGCGGAGCATCGAGCAGGACCGATCGCCCCGCGGCGTGCGCCGCGGCGATGCGGGCGAGGATGCGCGCACGGATCGCCGGATGGGTGATCCGCTCGAGGTCCTTCCGCGCGGCGGGATCGGTGAACACCAGCCGGGCGAGCGCGGCGCGGTCGAGGCCGGCGCGATCGGGGCTGGCGTCGTCGGTCACGACGGCCGCACCGAAGCGCGCGCGCAGGGCCGACAGGATCGCAGGATCCTCGACGACGGCGCGGGCATCCTGGTCGGCGTCGACGGTTTCGAGTCCGGCTTCGGCGAAGAGCGCGGCGACCGTGGACTTGCCCGAAGCGATCCCACCGACGATTCCGATGACGACGGGTGGTCGAGGCTCGAAACGATTCATCGGGGTCGGGGTCGTACCTCGTCGAACGCTCGTCCGCCGGGGCTGGGGTAGACTCCCACGACTTCGCCGGTCGCGACAGCGTTTCCCGCTGCCTTGACCCTTTCCGTCCGACGTTCCTAGAATCCCGCCCCGATCCCCGGATCGACCCCTCTGTCCCCTCGACGCACCCACGGGTCGCACGGGAACGGGGCCCGGAACTGGGACTCATTCGCCCTCGCGTCCAACCCCGGATCCAAACCCCCCTCTCCCGCACCACCCGAAAGCAGCCTGGAGCATCGGTCATGCACACCCGCGAGCGCGGCGCCGCGCACGTCAACATCTTCTTCTTCCTTGTCATGCTCGTCCTCTTCCTCGGCGCGCTCGGCTTCGGCTACGCGATGCTCGGGAAGAACACGGAGCTCTCGGAAGCCATCAAGACCGCCAACGTGCGCGTGAACGACGCGAACCGGCAGCTCCTGATCTACAAGCACTACGTCGAGGACGTCACCGCCGAGGTGGGCGAAGGCGGCACCTATGCCGGCCGCGAGGGCTTCGACTACTCGGATTACGGCCAGCCCGATCCGCTGCAGAACGCCGCGGTCCCGAGCCGCGTCCGCACGAGCCTCACCGACTTCGCGCGCGCCTGCGGCGTTCCGGAGCAGCGGGGCCTTGGCGCGGTCTTCGGCCTCGTCACGAAGGCGCGCGAGGAACTGCTCGCCCAGATCGAGAACGCGAAGAACGTGAACACCGGGGTCCAGGCCCAGGTCGCCGAACTCAACAAGTCGGTCGGCACGATCACGAAGGACTCGCAGGCTCGCGAGGCGAACCTCAGCCGTGACCTCGGCGATCGCACCACCGACTTCCAGAACACGATCGACGCGAAGGACCGGCTGCTCGCCAACCAGAACGCCGAGTACGCGACCCTGCGGACCAGGCTGTCCGATCAGGCCGCCGAGCACGCGAAGGCCGTCACCGCGCTCCGCAAGGAGATCGAGACGCTCCAGGCCCGCGCCGCCGCCGCCGCCGACAAGGTGAAGCTCATCAACCCCGTGCAGGAGAAGGACGGCGCCGTGATCGAGTCCTCGCAGGCCACCGGCCTCGCGTGGATCAACCTCGGCCGCCGCGACCTGCTGCCGGTCGGCACGAGCTTCGAGGTCATCAAGCCGATCAGCGGCGAGGTGAAGGCGACCGCGACCGTGCGCCGCGTCGAGCAGACCCGCGCCGAGGTGATGATCAGCAACCTGAAGGACCGCTATGACCCGGTCATGGCCGGCGACGAAGTCCGCAACGACCTCTACAGCGTCGGCATGCGGCACAACGTCTACCTGATGGGCCGCTTCAGCCACCCGCTGACCAAGCCGGTCGTCGCGGCGCTGCTGAGCGACCTCGGCAACACGGTCGTCGACAAGCTCGGGCCGGGCGTCGACCTGATCATCGTCGGCGGCGACCTCGTCAACGAGGAAGGCTCCGGCTTCATGCCGATCGCGGACAGCGACGAGTACAAGCTCGCGCAGAACCTCCGCATCGAGATGGCGCCGCTGTCCAAGGTGCGCCAGTTCCTCAAGCTGCCGGAAGCGTCGAGCAACTGATCGACGCAAGGTGAGCGATCCCGCGGGTCGTGCTCCTCGCGAGCGCGACCCGCGCGCATGTACGGACGGTGCTCCGGCTAGACTCCTCCGCCCGATGAGCACGACGGAGCGGATCGCGCAGCCCGCGGCGCAACCCGGCAGGGCGCCGCAGGAGGACCTGCCGCGGATGTCGCTCGGCGATCACATCGACGAGTTGCGGAAGCGCCTGCTGCGCGCGCTGATCGCGATCGCCGTCGCGATGTTGGCGGTCGTGCCGTTCAAGGACTCGATCACGCACGTCTACGCGGCGCCCTACGAACGCGTCTGGCTCGCGCGCTACGAGGTCTTCCTCGCCGATCTCGACGCCGAGGAAGCGCGCGCGACCAAGGACGGGAGGGTGCTCGACGACCTGGAGCGCGAGAAGGTCGAGTTCCACCGCACGCACCGCGCGAGCATCCTCGCCGACACGTTTCCCGCGAAGCACTACCCCTTCATCGCGACCAAGGGCGGCTTCCCGCTCTCGCGCACGCTGAAGGCGCTCGGCGGCGTCGAGGACATGTGGGTCTACATGAGCGCGACGATCCTCTTCGCGCTCGCGCTCGCGTCGCCGGTCGTCGTCTGGCAGATCTGGGCCTTCATCGCCGCCGGGCTCTATCGGCACGAGCGACGGGTCGTGATGCGCAGCGTGCCGTGGGCCTTCGTGCTGCTCGGCGCAGGCGTCGCGTTCGGCTACTTCGTCGCCGTGCCGCTCGCGCTCTACATGCTGATCCAGTTCATGGACCAGTCGCGCGTCGAGCCGTTGTTCTCGGTGCAGAACTACTTCGGGCTGCTGCTGGTGACGACCGTCGCGCTCGGCCTCGTGTTCCAGCTCCCGCTGCTGATGGTCGCGATCCACCGCGTCGGCATCCTGAGTCACGCGCAGATGAAGAAGTACTGGCGCCACGTGATCGTCGGGATGTTCGTCGTCTCGGCGATCCTCACGCCGCCCGACGTCGTCACGCAGTGCCTGATGGCGATCCCGCTGACGGTGCTCTACGTCGTCGGCTTGGTGCTCACCGGAATCGCGGAGCGACGCCGCGCCGCGCGCTCGACGGAGGCGCTGCCGTGACCGCGCCGCGCCTCGAGATCGTCGCGTTCGGCGACGAGCTCGCGCACGGCAGCGTCGTCGACACGAACACCGCGCACATCGCACGACGGCTCGAGCAGCTCGGCTGCGCCGTCGCACGCTGTCACGTCGTCGGCGACGCGGAGGACCTCGGGGCGCAGGTGCTCGCGGAAGCCTGCGCGCGCGCCGACGTCGTCGTCGCGACCGGCGGCCTCGGCCCCACCGAGGACGACCGCACGCGGCACGTCGCCGCGAAGGCGGCGGGCGTCGAACTCGCCTTCGATCCGACGAGCTGGTCTTGGATCGAAGCCTGGTTCGCGAGCCGCGGCCGGCGCGCCGGCGACGACAACCGCCGGCAGGCGCTGGTGCCGCGCGGCGGCGAAGCGCTCGTGAACGAGTGGGGCACCGCGCCGGGCCTCGCCCTGCGCATCGGCGGAGCGCGGTTCTTCGCGCTGCCCGGAGTCCCGGCGGAGATGGCGCCGATGCTCGAGCAGAGGGTCGTGCCGAGCATCCGCGAGGCCTTCGGGGCGCGCCTTCGTCCGACCGCGATGCGTTCGCTCGTCGCCCTCGGCCCGAGCGAGGCGGCGCTCGGCGCGAGGATCGAGGACCTGATGCTCGAGTCGAACGCGGTCAAGGTCGGGATCACGCCGCACTTCGGCCTGCTGACCGTCCGGGTCGTCGCCGAGGGCGCCGACGAGACCGACGCCGCCGCGCGCGCGGACGCGGTCGCCGTCGCGGCGCGGCAGCGCATCGGCCAGGACCTCCTCTACGAGGGTCCCGGCGATCCCGCATCCAAGCTGATCGCGGCGGCCGAAGCGCGCGGTCTGACGATCGTCACCGCCGAGTCGTGCACCGGTGGCCTGATCGCGCGGATGCTGACCGACGTCCCCGGCGCGTCGCGCGTGTTCGCGGGCGGCTGGGTGCCGTACGCGAACCGACGCAAGACCGCCGACCTCGACGTGCCGGAATCTCTTCTCGCGACCCGTGGTGCGGTCAGCGAAGCGGTCGCGGCGGCGATGGCGAGCGGCGCGCTGGTGCGCAGTGGCGCGTCGATCGCGCTCGCGACGACCGGGATCGCCGGACCCGACGGCGGCAGTCCCGACAAGCCGGTCGGCACCGTCTGCTTCGCGCTCGCTGCTCCGGACGAGCGCGG
>JACRLW010000102.1 GCA_016235155.1 Planctomycetota bacterium | reverse complement strand
CTCGGCGACCTCTCGGTGGAGGGCCAGTTCGACGCGGGACAGGACGAGGACATGATGCGCGCCTATTTCAGTGGCGAAGCGCGGCCGGCCGAGCCCGCTGGATGGCAGTTCACCCCAGCATCCCTACACTCCCCCGCCACCTCGGGAACCCGCCTCGCCATGGACTACGAGTACACGGTCTTCCTCAGCTACAACCGCCGGCTCCAGGTCGACGCGTCCGGCGAGCAGAGCATGAGCGCGGTCGGGGAGTGGGTGCACGACGTGTTGCACCCCTACCTCGAGCAATGGCTCGTCGAGTTCGTGCCCGACGCAAGAGTCGCCTTCGACGGCAAGCTGCCCCAAGGCACGCGGAGCGAGTCCGGCGTCCGTGATCTGCTCCAGAAGTCGCGTTGCATGCTGGTCGTGTTCTCGGTCCCGTACTTCTCCGCACCGTGGTGTCGGGCCGAGTGGCACTCGATGCTGAAGCGCGAGAAGCTCGCCGGCTGCAAGGGCGAACTGGTCGTGCCCCTGGTCTTCGCGGACGGCGAGCACTTCGACGAGGAAGCGAAGCAGCGCATCCAGGGACGCGACGCGCACTTCATGCAGCCGTACACGACGCTCGGCGCCGTGAACAAGGACCACGTGAGCTTCCCGGACTTCAAGAAGGAGATCCGGCGACTGTGCGCCCAGATCGAGGTCTGCGCCCGCAACGCACCGCCCTGGCAATCGGACTTCCGCTGGGAGTCTCCGGAACCGCTCGCGGCCGAACTTCCATTCTCGGCGCCCTCGCTCCAGTCATGACGCGCGCCGCCGTCGTCACTTTCTACTCCTACAAGGGTGGCGTCGGCCGCTCCTTCGTCCTCGCCAACACCGCGACGGTCCTGGCGCGCTGGGGCTTCAAGATCCTCTGCGTCGACTTCGACCTCGAAGCGCCCGGGCTGCGGCACTACTTCAAGCTGACGGATCCGGCGCCGGGAATCCTCGACCTGGTGCTCGACGGCGACAGCGCGCTCGGCGCCTGGCCGGAGTCCGTGCGCAGGGTCTCACTCACCGATGCGCGCGGCCAACTCGACCTCCTCGGCGCCGGCGACGACGCGAGCAGCGAGTACGGCAAGCGCCTCGGCAAGCTCGACTGGCATCGTCTCTACGAGGAAGCGAACCTCGGCCATCGCTTCGAGCGACTGCGCGACGCCTGGACCGCGGCGTACGACTTCGTGTTCGTGGACAGCCGGACCGGACTCACCGATGCGGGCGGCGTTGCGACGGCGCAGCTCGCCGATGTGCTCGTGTTCGCGTTCGCGCCGAACCAGCAAGGGCTGGAAGGCTCGAAGCGCGCCGTCGCCAAGGCGCAGGAACTGCGCAGCGGCCTTCCGATCGAACGCGGCGCTTTCCTCACGCTGCCGCTGCCGACCCGTTTCGACAACAACGCGGTCGGCGCCGTGCGCGAGAACTGGCTGCAGCAGTGCATCAAGGATCTCACGCCCTACTACGACCAGTGGCGCCACAAGGACGCCGATCCCCCCGCGCTGCTCGACCTGCTCCGCATCCCCTACAAGTCGCGCTGGTCCTTCGGCGAACCGCTCGCGGTTCTGGAGGAGCGCGATACCGATCCCGACACCGTCTCGTACGCGATCGCGACCCTCGCGGCGCTTCTCGCGCGAAGCCTCGGCGGAAGCCAGGAGCTCGTGCGCTCGCGCGACGAGTACGTCCGCGGCGTCGAGACCAAGAACCGCGCACTGCTCGGCACGGGCGCGCCGCAGCACTTCGACTTCGACTTGTTCATCTCGTACGCGAAGGCCGACGCCGCGCTTGCTCGCGATCTGCGCGCGGAGATCGAGCGTCAGGTCGCTGAGCCCGGCATCCGGATCTGGATGGCCGAGGCCGACGTGCCGTCGGGCACCGACTGGATCGCGCAGTTGCAGCGCGCGGTGCTGGCGTCGCGGCACATGGTCGTCCTCGCGAGGGCCGAACTCAGTTCCTGGCAGCAAGCCGAGGTCGCGAACTTCCTCCTCGCCGCCGACGCGGTGGTTGGCGACCGTCGCTGCGTTCCCATCTGGCTGAAGGGTGTGGAACCTCACGGCTCGCTGGCGTCGCGCCAGGGGCTGAGTGCCGGCGACCTCAGCCTCCCGGAGCTGGCGAACCGCATCCGCGAGCGGCTGATCGGCCCGTCGGGTACCGGCGTGACCCCGCTGCGCGGGCGCAGCGCACCGCGAACGACTGCGGTCGATCTCAGGAAGGAGTACCTCGCCGCGGTCCGCGCGCAGCACGAGCGCCTGATCCCCTTCTTCCACGAGGAATCGGTGCGGCTTCTCGACGAGGTCTTCGTCGATCTCGACGTGCTCCCGACGCAGGTGCCCGGGCGCGACGGCGAGTCGGTTCACCAGGCCGCATTCGAACGGCGCGCAACCGCCCTCCGCGAACTCCTGCTGCCCGGAACCCCGTCGACTTCGCCTTCGGCCCCGCGACTCGCCGTGCTCGGTGAACCCGGCGCCGGCAAATCGACGATCGCGCGGCATCTCGCGCGCACGCTCGCCGGCGAGGAGCGTCTGCCGATCTACGTCCCGCTCGGACGGCTCGAGCGCGGCGACTTCGAACCCTGCGCGCTCGCCGCGAAGGCCGCGCTGCCCGGGATGCCGGAGCGTGTGGACGACCTGACCGAACTCCTGCGCCATGCCGCCCGGCGCGGCGAAGCGGTGATCCTGCTCGACGGCCTCGACGAGGTCGACCCGGCTCGCATCGACGCACTCGCCGAACGCATCCAGCATCTCGCCGAGCGCGACTACATGCGGGCGCCGATCGCGGTCTTCGCGCGTCCGATCGCACTCGAGCGGCGCGAGCTCGGCCGGCGTTTCCTCGTCGCGCGCGTGCAGCCGCTCGACGATCGTCGCCGCGCGGACCTGCTCGTGAAGCTGCTCGGGCCCGACGACGCGCAGCGCATGCAGCAGGAGTTCCTCGTGTCGGCTTCGCTGGACGAGCTCTGCCGCAACCCGCTGATGCTGACGCTCGCGGCGATGGTCGTCCGCGACGCGCTGCTCGGCCAGGAGCCCTTGCCGACCCGACGCGGCCGCCTCTACCAGGCGGCGATCGACCTGCTCCTGCGTCGCGGTCACTGCGCGGACCCCCGTGGCGTGAAGGACCGTCTCGCGGCGCGCGCGGTGCTGCGACCGTTGAGTCTCAGGCTTCACGAAGGCGTCGGCGAAGCGTGGACGCGCGAGGCCTTGTCGGCGGTGCTGTGGGATCTTCGCAAGGCCGACGTCGATCTGAACTTCCAGATGAAGGAGACCTGGGACAGCAACGAGGTCTTCCTCGACGACCTCGGCCACAACTCCGGAGTGCTCGGCCCGCACGACGGGCGGCACGCGCCGTGGCGCTATCTGCACCGCAGCATGCGGGAGTACCTCGCCGCCGAGCAGCTCGCGGATCTTCCCGGCCAGGATCTCAACCATCGCATCGGGACCTGGGTCGAGGAGCTTCGCGAAGCCGAAGCAGCCCGCACACGCGGGAAGAGGAAGGAGGGTGGCACGGGCGCGATCGACCGTCCGGCGCCCGAACGTTGGGTCGAGGTCTACGCCCTGCTGTGCGGCCTCATCCGCGATCCCTTCGCCGTGCTGAACGCCATCCGCGACGCGAGTGCCGAGGTCGCGCTGCGAGCCTTCGTGACGGTCGAGTCTCTCCCGCACGAGGCCGCGCTGCGCTTCCTGTTGCAGACGGACGGCTGGCAACCCAAGCACCTGTTGCTCGCGATCACGAACTGGGGCATTCCGGTCGACTCGGTCGCGAGGGTCCTGCGCGAGGAGGCGCGGTCGGAGCGAGTCGCGACGTCAGGGCAACGACTCGACGAGCTCGGGCGCATCCGCTGGAGCATGAGCGTGCTCGGCATCGAGGATCCTGCCTTCGTCGAGGCGGTCGGTCTTCCTGCCGAGCGACCGGAACTCGCCTGGGTCCAGATCCCTGGCGGCGGCTTCCTCATGGGACCCGCGCCGGACGACCCCGACCGTCGAACCTGGGAGGGCGACCAGCACTGGGTGAACGTCGGCGCGTTCTCCCTCACGCCGACCCCGATCACGCGCGCGCAATGGCGGGCGATCGACCCCCGCATTCCGGTTCCCGCGGACGCCGTGGCGAACCTGCCGGTTACTGAGGTGAGCTGGTGGGAGGCCTGGCTGTTCTGCGACTGGCTCGGAGCACGCTTGCCGAGCGAAGCGGAGCGGGAGTACGCGTGTCGCGCGGGAACGACGACCAGATTCTGGTTCGGCGACGATGCTGCAAGTCTCGGCGACATAGCGTGGTACCGCGGCAACAGCGGCGACGAAGTGCATCCAGTCGGTGCGAAACAGGCCAACCCCTGGGGTTTGTTCGACGTGCACGGAAACGTCTGGGACTGGTGCGAGGACGCTTGGTTCGACAACCTCGCGGGAGCCCCGATCGATGGTCGTGCTCGCGTCGATCTCGGCTCTTCGTACCGCGTCTTCCGCGGCGGGTCGTGGTTCGACTCCGCCGTGTGGTGCCGCTCCGCCTCCCGCCACGGGAGGCTCGCCGACGTTCGCCTCGCCGTCGTCGGATTCCGCCCCGCCAGTTCGTCACTTCGCTGACTTCACTCCTTCACCACGCTCCGCGCGCCCCGGAGCGGTAGCCCGAGGGCGCGCGGGAAGGGGACGTGTTCTCGCTGCCAGTCGCCGGCAAGCCGTCTGCGCACTTCACGCGGCTCACTTCGCATGCGACGGTCGCGCGAGCGCGCCGCGCCGAAGGCGCCGGCGCTGCGAAGCGCGACCATGGCTCGGCCGGTCGCGGCTCGCGAAGCCAAAGGCGAGCGTTGCCGCGGCCGGCCGAGCCCGCCGAGGCCGCGATACCACGTAGAGAAAGAGCAGGCGCCAGGACGCTCGACGTGCCGCGCAGTGCGCGACACGCCTACGAGCCCTGGCGCCCGCGGGGTTGTTCCGCGCGAGCGTCTGCTCGCGCGCGGACGGCGAGGCGGTTCGTCACGATGCACTGCGGCGTGGTCGCGTGAGCGAAAGCGCGCCGATCGGGCTGCGTGTGACGAGCTGGCGGGGCGGATTCCGACGTCGTCGTTGCGATCGTCGGCGTGCCTCCTGTTGCGGTAGGCGGAGCGGCACCTCTCGGCGGTGTCGTTCCACGACCCGCCGCGGATGACGCGGTTCGAAGAGCCGGGGCCTCGCCGCCCGGAGCCGAGGAGAGACAGCACACAGCACGCATCAGAGTTCGAGATCGCAGTTCCGGAACCAGCGACGGCGCAGCTCACGCGTGTCGGCGTGGCTCACGTGCGCGACGAGCGCGGCGACCGCACTGCGGTACCGCTCGGCGCTGACGCGACCCTTGCCGAGGCGCCAACGCAGTTCGCGAAGCCGCCAGGCGCAACGCCGCGCGTTCGCAGGCCGCAGGCGTACGGTGCCCGGGAACACGAGGAAGCCCAGCCAGGGCACGCCGCAGGACGTGGGGCCGAGCCGCGTCGCACTCGGCTTCGGTACGAGTTGCAGTTCGTCGCAGAGGAAGTCCGTGATCGCATCACGAGCAGAGCGCAGCGCCTCGCGGTCGTCGTCGAAGCTCCCGAAGTCGTCCATGTAGCGGAGCCAGCCGCGCAGGCGCAGCTCGTCACAGGCGAAATGGTCGAGGCGATCGAGCACGAGGTTGGCGAACCACTGACTCGTGAGACTGCCGATCGGTAGACCGATCCCGGGTGAGGTCGCGGGACCGGATCCGTCGAGGATCCGGCGCACGAGCGCGAGCACGCGGCGATCCTTCACGCAG
This sequence comes from Planctomycetota bacterium, assembly GCA_016235155.1. GTDB lineage: Bacteria > Planctomycetota > UBA1135 > UBA1135 > UBA2386 > JACRLW01. The sequence goes on along the minus strand of JACRLW010000102.1, from coordinate 12,039 downwards.
CGCGCGACGGTGTCGAAGACGACGTCGTGGCGGAGAGAGGGAAAGAAGGACCGCACGTCCATGCGGAGCGCGAAGCGGAAGCGCCGCACCTGGGTTCGCATGCGCGCGAGCGCGGCGTGCAGACCCTTGTCGAGCCGGCATGCGTAGCTCGTGGCGACCATGCGGCGCTCGAAGACGGGGCGGTGCCGCGCTTGCCGCAGGCGGCGCGCAGCGCAGCGCGTCGAAGCGATCCGAAACCGGCCACGTCGTCCCAGAGCCCACCGACGCGCCTCATGCGTCGCCTGCCTTCCCGTCGAGGTGGCGTCGCCAGCCGAACATCATGCGGCCCAACTCGTCGAGGCCGCGCGCGGCGGTCTCGAGCATGCGCGGCGGGCACGCCGACGCGTCGTGAGCGAGGCGGAGCAGGAAGCGCATGCGCTCGAGCACGAGGTTGGCGCCGTCGAGCCGCGCACGTCGACCGCGCGGGTCGTAGCGGGCGACGACGAGGGTCTCGACCAGGTCGAGCGCGTGGTTCTCCAGTCGTTGCGAAAGCGTGAAGCGAACGCTCTTCGGCCAGCGATGCGTGCGTTGGAGCAGCCAGCCCGCGAAGTCCTCGGCGCGCTGCAGGACGAGCAGTTCGGGCGCCGCCTCGCGTGACGGAGGGCGATCGACGTCCGCGCTCATGGTGCGACGTCTCCGGCCGGCTGTGAGGCGTGACCGGGCGCGAGGAAGCGGAGCAGGTCCTCGCCATAGCGCTCGACCTTCCTCTCGCCGACACCGCGCACTGCGCCAAGACTCGCGCGCGTCGTCGGTCGCGCGCGCACGAGTGCGGCGAGTTCGCGGTCGGTGAAGATCACGTAGGGCGGCACACCGTCCCCGTGCGCACGCTCGCGCCGCCAGGTCCGAAGCGTGTCGAACAGCGCGCGCTCATCGGGACCGAGTTCGATCCGATCCCGTCCGTCTCGCCTCGGTTGATGTTCGGTCCCTCGCGCGTCCGCACTGGTCGCAGCCGGTCTCGCCGCCGCCGCGCGGAAAGTGATGAGGCAAGCGAGGTACGGCAGCTCCGGCACGACGAAGAAGTGCTCGCGCACGTCGAGCAGGTCCTTGTCCGCGACGAACGCGTCGAGCGGACGCGTATCGAAGCCGCCGAGCGCCGGCGCGAATTGGAGCGGCAGCAGTCGAATCTGCGTGCCACGGACGTCGGAGTCCATGCCGCGACCCTCCACCCCATGACCCGCCTGCACACCTACCGTCAAGCAGAATGTCGGGCGCTGCTGGGCGAGTCCAGCGCGGCGGTGGTGAAGGGGTGAAGTCAGTCCAGTGACGAACTGGCGGGGCGGAATCCGACGTCGCCGATGCGAACGTCGGCGGGCCCCCCGCAGCGGTAGGCGGAGCGGCACCACCCGGCGGTGACGTACCACGACCCGCCGCGGAGGACGCGGGCCGAAGAGCCGCTCTTCACCCAAGCACTGCCGTCGGTCGGGGCGCCCTCGTAGTTCTCGTGCCACGTGTCTTCGCACCACTCTCGGACGTTGCCGTGCATGTCGTGCAGTCCGAATGGACTCGCGGGCGTCAGTCCCACGGGACGCGTGGCGCCCTCGCTATTCGCACGGAACCACCCGTGCTTCCACAGCAAGTCCTCGTCGTCGCCGAACCAGTACTCCGTCGTCGTCCCTGCTCGGCACGCGTACTCCCACTCCGCTTCGCTCGGGAGCCGCAGACCGGCCCACTCGCAGAAGGCCCGCGCATCGTCCCAGCTCACTTCCACGACCGGCTGATCCGGTGCGTTGAAGCGCGGGTTCTTCCAGGAAGGCGGTGCGGCGTGCTTCGTCGCGGTGACGAAGGCTTGGTACTGCGCATTCGTCACTGGCGTCCGTGCCAGCCAGAAACCCGGAACACGGACTTCGTGGATCGGCTTCTCGTCGTCGTGGCGGCGCCCGCCCATCGCGAAGGTGCCGCCTTCGATGCGGACGAGTTCGACATCGCCGCGCACGCGGCGCGTCTCGGTACTCTGCAAGGCTCTTTGGTCCTCGGGTACCTCGCGCCGTCCCGCTGCACGGCGATGGCGGTTCCGAGCGATGGCGAGTTCCCTGGCCAACCCGATGTCGCGCTGGCGCGCGGCAGACAACACGAGGTCCGAGAGGGTGTCGTCGCCGAGCTCGACCAATTCGGCCGCCTTCTCCAGGAACTTGGCTGGATCGACGCGGAGCAGGCACTGCGCGCACTTGAGCATCGCGGTGTGGGCGAGGCTACCGGGCTTCCGCTGGCTGGGGATGCGGCCCAAGGCGTGCACGAACGGTTCGCCGCGGACGACGAAGGAGTCCCGGATGCAGGCGTCGACCATGTCGCCGTGCCGCCCGAAGGCCTCGAGGTCGTGCTCCGCGATGTACCGGAGCAGCGGCACGAAGAGGTGCGGTCGATCCGCGCGCTTGAGGAGGAGCAGGATGACCTCCCGCCACCAGCTCGCACCGAAGTGTCGCTTGAGTTCGTCGAGAGCGTCGTCGACCTTCTCACGGTCGTCGTCGAGAGCGTGCTCCGCGACGCGCGCGTGAACCTCGAGGGCGGCGAAGTACTCCTGGAAGCCGAGGTGGAGGAACTGGTAACGATCGTCGCCGAGCCCGACCAGGAGACCGCTCTCGTCGCGGACCGCGTGCAGGAAGTCCTCCGGGGAGCGTGGCCAGCCGATCTCACGGAGGGCATCGGCGATCTCGGGAGCGATCTCCGCGGCCGTTGAGGACGTGCGGCCCGGCTCCTGGTGGAGGAAGTACGCCAGCGGACGAAGGACCTGGCTGGCCTTGTCCGCGGTGACCTCGACGGCGAGGCCCTTCGCCCGGCGCCAGGTCTCGAGCAGCACCTGACTCGACTCCTCGTAGAGCCGCACCGCGTCGTCGGGCAGGTAGCTCCCGTCGCGGTGCACGAGGCAGATGATCGTCAGAAGCAGGGGGTTGGCCGTCATCTCCTGGACGCGACTCGCACGCATGACGGGTTGGGCCAGGCGTTCGAGCAGCTCCTGGGCGTTCTTCGCGCCGTGGGCTTCGGCGGCGGCGCGGTCGAGGTCGGTCGAGGAGGTCTCGACGAGGCGGTACCAGCGGTTCACGAAGTCGCTGATCTGCACATCGCTGAGCGGCTGGATCTCGAGCTCGATCACGAGCTTGGCGAGGGCCTCACGCGTGGCGTCCGAGTAGCCGGCGGGACGGCTCGTGAGGACGAAGTACGAATCGGGACAGGCCTTCAACTCGCGATCGAGCCACGCGGCGATGGTCTCGCGGCGTTTCGCCGAGACCTCGTCGAGCCCGTCGAACAGGAGAACGAGCCGACCGCGCTCGATGAGCCGCCGCGCGAAGTCCTCGCCGAGGTCGGACTGTGCGGGAAGCGTGTGCGCGATCACCGCGGCGAGACCGCCGTCGAGATCGTTCTCGCGGACCTGACGGAGCGGGATGAAGACGGGCAGGAGCGAGCGCTCCTTCTCGTCGGGGGCGAGATCCAGGATGGCCGGCCCCTGGGTCAGGAGTCCGAAAGCGAGGCGACGCAGATGCGTCGTCTTGCCGGCGCCGGGGCGCCCTTCGATCACGACGCCGCGGCAGCCCTCCTGCCTTGCGAGCGCAAGGGCGCGGGAGAGTTGGATCCCCTCCTGCATCGCCTCGGATCGCTTCGACTCGGCGTCGACCTTGCCCTGCTTCTCGTCGCCAGGACCGCAGACCCTGGTCTTCGCCAGCAGCGGAACGAAGAGCTCCTCGATGCTCATGGGAGCGCGCTGGCGGCTCGTGAAGCCGACGAAGCGCAGGTGGCGATGCTCGGCCAAGAGCGCGTCGCGGTAGCGCATCTCGTCCTGCTGCGGTGCGTACTCGTCCTCGCGAGGTCGCTCCACCGTGGGAAGGCGCTGGCGTTCACGCCATGCCACGATCGCGTGGATGACGAGAGAGATCAGCGCGGTGTCGTCCCCGAAGGTGCGAGGCGTGATCCCGGTGGACGAGAGCCGCTGCTTGAACTTCGTCAGCCGATCTTGTTGCGGCCAGCGCTCGGGCATCGGATCGGCGTCGACGTCCGGCACCATGGGGCGCTTGCGCTCGTCGACGACGAACATCAGGCGGTCGATTCCGGCCGTGTGAGCCGCGTCGTGCTCGAGTTCGGTGATCGACTTCGGCTCGCCGTCGGGGATCCAGCCGTAGCGGTAGGCGAGGATCCCGATGAACAGATCGGCCTCGCGCGCCTGCTCGAGACATGACTCGACGGTCGGTCGTTCCGTCGCCGTGAAGCGCTCCATGGCGACGCACTTCAGATCGGGGAAGCTCTCGATGGCCTCGATGATCTGCCGGCGACGTTCTTCGAGGTCGATGTACGTCGACGACAGGAAGACGCGCTTGATGGGCGAGCGCCGGTCGGGGGCCGCGGCCGTGTCGAGGATCAGTCGAACGCTGCTGGGAAGCGCGGTGACGATCGCCCGCAGCGTGGTCGCCCGCATCTGGGGCGGCGAGTCGCCCAGCAGCCGCGAGATCGTCGGTTCGGACACTCCGGCGCGCAGTGCGAACTGGGCTTGGGTCTCCTTGCCGCTGCGCAGATGGTCGCGCACGGCCTTGGCGATCGCGCTGGGGTCGAGGGCCTTCATCGGCTCAGTGCTCCAGCACGAGTGTGGGGAGCGACTTGCCGGCGAGGTCGAGGTGGTAGCGTCCGAGTTCGCGCTCGGAGTCGCAGTCGACGGCGATGACCTCGACGCCGTGCAGAGTCCGCGGCACGGCGACGAAACCGTCCGCTCCGACGAACCACGCCCGGCCGGAGGGATCCAGCAACTTCACGCGTGCGGCGACCGGCCCATCCTTGTGGACGACACGCACGACGGGTTCGGCTGTCGAGCCGGCGGAGCTCGGCTTGCCCTCGACGTCGAGCAGGCAGGACCGAACGGAGCCGAGAACCGTGGCGAGAGCTGCGAGAAGGAGAAGCGTGCGAGTCGGCCGCATGAAGGTGCCTCGGATGAGTCGAGCTGGGCGGGGACTATCCCGGGTCGAAGAGAAAGAAACAGAACTTTCTTCCACGTAGGAATGGCTGGCCGCATCAGCCCCAGGCGGAGCGCGGCGTGGCCGGCGACCACCGGGTCACCCGTGAGGCTGCCGAGCCCGGTTCGCTCCGGCCCGCATCGAGCAGCGAAGTGGTCGTCCATGTCGGTTCGCAGGCGTCATCGCGGTTCCGTGATCGGCGACTCACCCGTAGCGATGTGCAGCTCGTGCGGCTCGGGAGGCGCTGCGCGATCCAAGGTCAAGGGCAGCGATGGCGGCACGCGGACTACCGTGTCGTCCCTCCGGTTGACGGATCACGAGGCCACGAGCTCGACCTCGTTGGTCCTTGTGAAGAGTGGGCATCGATGCGCACGCGAATCGGACTGGCCGTCGATCCACCGATCGCGACGGACCGTATTCCGATCCGCACGACGCGTCCCAGGTCTTGCGAGTCCGACGCGCTGCTCGGGGCGGCGACCCGGCGCGCTATCCTGCGGCGAAGCGTCGATCCTCCCGGAGGAGCCCTTGGTCTTCAGCGAACGTGCGACCCTCACCCTCGCTCATGGCATCCGACTGCGTACGGACAGTCTCCGCTCGGTGGGGATCTACGACGGTTGCCAGTGCTGGGGACTCTGGACCCCATGCACGAGATCGGGGAGCGATGGCCTCGCGGCATCCGACAGTGCGGTCGACGGCAGCGGCGTTCTAGGCGACTACCACCTCGTCATCTCGCCGTTCCACCCGGTGACCTGGCCGTACCTCGTGAGTCTGCGGCTCGACTTGTGCGACAGGCGCGGCAATCTCGCTCGAGTTGCCAAGGTGCTCCGCAGCTTCCCCATCGGAGAACTCCTGGGGTTCAAGCCGAACGAGATGCCAGTGTCTTCGCGGACGGACGGGCTCAACATCCTCCATCAGGACCAGGCGCCGACGGGCTTCCAGCACTGCACTTGGACGATGGTCGCAGAGGCGGTGGTCGTCCGACAGGAGCACCAGCGCGTCAAGGAGCGCGAACTCGACGAGCAGTACCCCGAACCGCGACGCTCTGCGGGTTCCGCGCACGGGAACTCAGGAACCGCCGCGACGCCTTTCCGAATCGCTCGCAAGTCGTTCCTCGAGATTGCCGCCGACATGGCGTCCGTCGTGCACGTCCTCCGGGAGTTCTTCAGCGTCGAGGGCCTTGATATGCCGGCGGCCGACGCGAAGCTGGTCGCGAAGCTCAGAGAGCAAGGGGACTCGCTTCGGGACGCGCTGAGTTCGCCGACCTTCGATCTCGAACGCGAGATGTTGAGGAGAGACTTCACGCACGAACTGCGCGGCGGACTGTCGAAGGCCGATCTCGCGGAAGCTGTCGGCGGTCCGAAGCGAACCTGCGAGGTGCGACGACTCTACGAACTGCCGTTCCACGCGGCGTTCGGAGGTGGGAGCGGAGCGCCGTTCGCGATGCGCTATCACGCCGAAGCTCGTGAGCTGCGCTTCGGTCGGGAGATCGACTACCCGGGTGCTACCAAGCTCCGCCACGTGTTCCCTTCGGCCACGCCGCACCTCGCGGTGGCCACGTTCCAGCCTGCTGAGCACGTCCTACGAATCGTGCCGATTCCGGAAGACATCCGACGCAAGCGCAGCGTGATGATCGAGGTCGGTTACGACTTCCGTGCTCGCGGTGCGAGCGTTCCAGGCCTGTCGAAGGGACTGATCGCCGACGTGGCGGGGATCGCCCGGGCCAAGGGCTTCAACATCCTCAGCATCATCAACAAGACCCGCGAGTTCTCCGTTCGAGAGGAGCGCGGGAAGTTGCGCGTCATCGCCATCAGAGGCGAGCCGATGGAGAAACCCGCGAAGGACCGCAAGGCCATCAGCAAGGAGATCGAGAGCCTTGCGGAGCACTGGCGCGATACCACGGCTCCCAAGCGCAGCAAGGCTGCAGTCGAGCCGTCCACCCCGGACACGTTTGTCGGTCTACCGGAGCGGGACAATCCACAGCGTTTCAGCCACGTCTCCATCACCGCTCGCTGTACGCGTCCGGCCGTTCATCGGCTGTTCATCAGCATGAAGTTCCGGCATCCCCGCGAGGCGAACTTGAAGGACCTGCTCGGACTCGCATGTGCCAAGTGCGGATTCGAGCCGGTCTTCGCCGAGAGCTACTCCGACTCAGCCACGGACTTCGTGCTGCGCAAGATCGAACGCTGTGACGGTTTCCTGCAGATCCTCGTCGAGCCTCGCGAGGAGCAGCAACCCCGGCGCACGTGGCTGGACTTCGAGTACGGCGCTGCCTCTGGGAAAGACCTGCCTCGTATGCGGCTCGTCGACGTCTCGGATCGACCGTACGAGAAGTGGAACGAGATTCTCGATATCGATCGCGACCGATTCAGCCGGGCCATCGACCTGTCGCTGTCGGATTCGCAAGTCCGGCGCGAGTTCCAGCGCGCGATCCGCGAGATCGGACACCGAGTGGGTCGAGGTTGATGACCAAGTGGCTGATCTCGCTGTCGGTGTCACGGAAGTTTGCGGGGCTGTGCGTATCGCGGCCCAGGCCTGAATGCTCGTCGCGCCGGCGACGACGCGACAGCCCGGACGGGCTGCGGCCTCGGACGCGATGGGAGACAGCAGGATGGTGATGTCCCGTCTCGAGGCCAGCCAGGATCCGCCCTGTCGCCAGCGAAGCGCCGACCTCCTTCGACGACGCCGAACGCTGGAGCAACGAGCAGATGTGGGCGATGACGCCCGACGAGCGGCTCGCGATCGCGAAGGAGTTGCGCGACCGCTTCTACGGCAAGGATGCCCCCGACGTCCGTGAGGCCGAGCGCGGCAAGGCGCGCTGAGAAGGACCGCTCCACCCCCTCGCCTCAAGTCGGGACGCCATCGCGCCGATCTTCGGGACCGGGACCGGAGTCGTCGCGCGATGCGACGGCGTGGTCCGCATCACGGAGTTCCGAAGTCCATGCGCCGAATCCTCGGTTCTGCACTCCTCGTCTGCGCGTCCCTCGCGCTTCCTGCCTGCAACAACAACGGCTCGACCGCGACGTTCCTGGTCGGGGGAAGCGTGAGCGGATTGACGTCCGGCACGCTGACCCTGCAGATCAACGGCGGTGAGACGGTCGATCTGAGCGCGGACGGGGCGTTCAACTTCCCGACGCGTCTCGCGCAGGGTGTCGCGTATGCGATCACGGTCGCGAGCGCGCCGGCGGGCTTCCTCGCGACGGTGACCGACGGCAGCGGCACGGTGACCGGCGCGGTGACGAACGTCGCCGTCGCGGTCTCGGAGCGCAGCTACACGATCAGCGGCGCGGTGAGCGGGCTGAACGGAACGATCGTGCTGCAGGTCAACGGGGGCGACGACGTCACGCTGACCGCGGACGGGCCGTTCACGTTCCCGACGCCGGTCGCCAACGGCACTCCGTTCGCGATCACGATCGCGAGCGCGCCGTCCGGACAGGAGTGCGCGGTCGCGGCTCTGGAGAACGGCGTGGTCAACCTCGCGGACATCACCGGCATCGCGATCATCTGTCTCGATCGGTTCACGCTCGGCGGGACGGTGAGCGGACTCGGCGACCACGTCGTGCTGCGCAACAACGGCACGAACGAGATCACCCGCACGATCGACGGCGCGTTCACGTTCCCCGGCACGGTCGTCGACGGTCGCGGTTACGAAGTGACGGTCGAGGGCGGCTCCACGACGCAGCGCTACGCGGTGACCAACGGCAGCGGCCGCGTCGACGGCGCGAACGTGACGAACGTCGCGATCGACTGCGCGGACAAGAACTGGTGGCACCCGGCGGTCCCGGCGGACAACCGGAGCCACGACAACTCGTCGGCGGACGGCGCGCGCGCCGCGATCGCGGCCAACGGCGACTCGCTGATCGCGTGGCACCAGTCCGACGGTTCGAACACGCAGATCTACCTGAGCGAGTGTCGCGGCGGCGTGTGGACCAATCCGACCGGTGCGACGGACAACATCAGCCTGGACGGTCAGAACGCCCTATGGCCCGACGTCGCCATGAACGAGGACGGCGACGCGATCGTGGCGTGGTCGCAGTCCGACGGGACCAACGCGCGCATCTACGTGAGCCAGTACCGATCCGGCGCATGGTCGCATCCGTCGGCGTTCACCGACGCGATCAACCCGGCAAGCACCGACGCCTTCTTCCCGCAGGTCGCGCTCGCGGACAACGGCGACGCGATCGTCACGTGGTTCCAGTCCGACGGCAGCGACTACCAGGTCTTCGCGAGCACGTTCCGCTTCGCGGTGTGGTCGCACCCGGCGTCGCTCACCACGAACCTCTCGCCGGACGGCGAGGACGCGGTCTTCGCGCAGGTCGCGATGGACGAGGACGGCGACGCCGTCGTCGCGTGGCAACAGAACGACGGCACCGCGACGCACGTCTTCGTGAGCACGTTCTCTGCCGGGATCTGGACGAACCCCGCCTCGCTCGCGGCGCACGCCTCGCCGGTGGGGGGGAACGCGGAAGTGCCGTCTCTGGCCGTGAACGCGGGCGGCGACGCCGTCCTGAGTTGGGCGCAGTCCGACGGCGTGAACCTGCGCGTCTACTTCAGCCAGCGCGTCGCCGGCACGTGGACGAACCCGGCGTCGATCACCGCGGCGATCAGCCCGAGCACCACGGACGCGTTCGTGCCGCGCACCGCGATCGCGACCGACGGCGACGCGATGATCGTCTGGTACCAGAGCGACGGCGCGAACCTCCAGGTCTTCCGCAGCGAGCGCCGCAGCGGGACCTGGACACACCCGTCGAACCTCGCCGACAACATGAGCCCGGACGGCAACGACGCCGGCGTGCCCTTCGCCGGCATGTCCGCGAACGGCGATGCCGTCATCGCATGGCGCCAGTTCGACGGGACCTACTTCAACGTGCTCCTCGCCGAGTGCCGCGACGGGACCTGGACGATCCCCGCGACGGTCGGCGACGACATCGGCCCCGGCGGCAGCAGCGCGATCGACCTCCGGGTCGTCGTCTCGCGCTCCGGCAACGTGAACGTGGTCTGGACGCAGTCGGACGCGAGCTTCGACGCGGTCTACGTCAGCGAGTACCGCTGACCCGCGGGGTGGACGCCGGGGTGGGCGCGAAGGGTCTTGGGAATTCGCGTCGCGGATTCCTCCCGACCGGTGAAGCCCGGCCGACCCTGGTTCTCCCCACATGCGAATCCACCTCACCCTCCTCGCCTGCCTCTGCGTCGCCGCCGGCCTCTCGGCCCAGACGCGCACCGTCCCCGCCATCGCCGACTTCAACGAGGGCAACGACCTCACGTCGTATCCCTTCGGCCGCACGGCCTTCCGGGCCCAGCAGCTCTTCGAGTCGGCGTATCTGGCGCCCAACGTCTCGGTCCTGACCGCGATCGAGTACCGGGCCGACAACGACAACTCGTCCGCAAAGCCCGCGGTCCTGCTGAACAACGTCTCGTTCGACCTGTCCGAGACGACGATCACGTCCGGGACGATGTCGACGACCTACGCGAGCAACGTCACCGGCCCGGTGACCAACGTGTTCGCGAGCTCGGTCTCGCTGCCGGCCTACGCCTCGACGAGCGGCGGGATCGCGCCGTGGGGGATCCTGATCCCCTTCAACGTCCCGTTCACGCTGACCACGGCCAACGGCAACCTGCTGGTCGATGCGACCGCGACCGGCGCGAACGCGTCGAGCGGCTACACGCTCGACAGCGCGCTGCCGGGCGGCGCAACCCGTTTCCTCGGCCAATCGGGTCCGACGGTCAACCCGCTCGACCGCCTGCAGTTGCTCGTGTCGGCGAACGGCCCGACCCAGGGTCGCTACAGCGGGCTGATCCCCGGCGGGTCGGTGATCGTCTTCGCGCAGGCGTCGCTGACCGCCTACTCCGGCGCGATGTGGTTCGGCCTCACCAAGTACCCGACCCCGATCGACCTCACGTTCGTCGGAGCGCCGAACAACTACGTCTACGTCGACAACCTGATCGACCAGGCCTTCACGATGACGGGCGGCATCGCCTACCGCGCCATGATCACGCTGCCGATCCCCAACGTGACCGGCATCCTCGGCGTCTCGGCCTACTCGCAGGCGGTGGTCGCGTCGCCCGCGGCGAACGCCCTCGGCTTCGTGACGACCAACGGCCTGGAACTCACGATCGGCGAGGCCGGCAACCACCCGCTGCGCATGGTGCGCGGCACCGACCCGCTCGCCGTTACCGGCTCCTTCAACTACACGAGCGGCATCCTCGGCGGACCGGTCGTGCGGTTCAGCGGCACCTTCTTCTGAGGGGTCCGGCGCGGGCTGTGCCGGCCGATGGTTGCAGCCGGCGCGACGGCGCGGAAGATTCGCGGCCCCGAGACGGTCCGAGGCAGGCGCCTCGGCCGGACCTGGGCCGTCGCGCTGTCGCCGTCATGCCAAGAGTCGCCGTGAGCTGCCGTCTCGTCCGCTGCTTCGCGCTGTCCGCGGTGTTCGCCGGCTCGTGGGGCTGCACGACGAACGCGCACCACATGGCCGACGCCGAGCGGGCGATCGCCCGTTCCGACTGGTACCAGGCCTGGGCGTCGATCCAGGACGCTCGGAAGGAGAGCCCGGACGACCAGGACGTGGAGCGCGCCTACTGGAAGATCCGCACGGGCTGGCTGCTGTGGCGCGCGCAGCAACTCGTCTTCCACGATCAGGACGACGCCGCGCTCGCCGAACTGGAGAAGGTCCTCGCCGTCGAGCCGGAGAACGCGATCGCGCTGGCCTGGAAGGGCAAGGCGATCGACAAGCTGATCACGCGGAGCGTGGACAGCGGCGATTCGCTGCGCCGCAGCGGCCAGCTCCAAGACGCGCTGGTCGCCTACCACGATGCGCTCGCTCACGAACCCGGGAATCCGGACGCCGAAGAGGGCCTCGCCGAACTCGCGCGCACCTGGCAGAAGCAGCGCGAGGTCGCCCGCTCGCACTACATGGACGGCGTGCGCGCGCTGTCGGAACAGCTCCTCGAACAGGCCGCATACCACCTCGCGCTCGCGCTCGAGCTGGACCCGACGCTCGACGAGGCGACCGATCCGCTGCACGACGTGCGGCGTCAGATCGCCGACGAGCGCTTCGTCTACGCGAACACGCTC
>JACRLW010000101.1 GCA_016235155.1 Planctomycetota bacterium | reverse complement strand
GAAGCCCTCGCGTCCCGCGCCCGCGCACCGATCGACGCCGCGCTCGAGCGCCTCGTCGAGCGCGCGCCCGCGACGGTCGCCGCGGCCGCGTTGCGGGCGCTCGTGCAACGGGCCGGGGATTCCGGTGCCGCACGCGCGATCGCGATCCTGGCCGCGAAGTCCGCTCCCGAGTTGCGCGCCGCCGCGCTCGAGGTCCTCGACTCGAGCGCCGTGCGCGCGGCGCGCGAGACGGTCGTCGCCGCGTGCGCCGACGAGGACTGGCGGGTGCGCGCCGCGGCGTACCGCGCGCTTGCCCGCGATCGCGACCGCACGAGCGTCGAGGTCCTCGTCGCGCGGCTCGACACCGAGCGCAGCGCCGCGCTCGGCTACCTCTGTGACGCGCTGGTCGAGCTCACCGGGATCGCCGGCGCCGACGACGCCGCGACCTGGCAGGGCTGGTGGCGCAGCGTCGAGAAGACGTTCGCCGTCGACGCGAAACCGAAACCGGCGCCCCGGCGGCGCGCGGCGGGGGCGACCAGCACCGAGTACTGGGGGATCCCGCTGCGGGGCCGGCACTTCGTGTTCGCGATCGACCTGTCTGGCAGCATGGCCGAGGTGCTCGAGGGCCGCACGCGCCTCGACGTCGCGAAGGCGCGGCTCGTCGCGACGCTGAAGTCGCTGGGTCCCGAGCACCGCTTCACGATCGTCGGCTTCGGCACCGAGCTCGAGACCTTCGAGCGCGCTCTCGTTCCGGCGGACGCCGAGACGGTCGAGCGCGCGACGAAGTGGGTCGGGCGCCTCGCGATGCGCGGCGCGACGAACATCCATGACGCGCTGGAACAAGCGCTGGCGATCGACGGCGTCGAGTCGATCTACCTGCTGACCGACGGCGCGCCGTCGGCCGGCAAGCTCGTCGACTCCGACGAGATCCGCACCGCGATCCGGCTCGTGAACCGCGAACGCTTCGTGCGCATCAACACGATCCAGCTCGGCGGCGGACGGCGCGAGCGCGGCTTCCTCGAGGCGCTCGCGCGCGAGAACCACGGCGAGGCGAGGCGCGTGTGAGCGCCGCGCGCACCGCGCTCACGCGCGGGTGCGTTTCGGAGCGGCCGGCTTCGCCGTGTTCGGCTTCTTGGCGGTCGGCTTCGGCGCGGGCTTGACCTTCGGCGCGGTCGCGGGCTTCGCGCCGGCGGGCTTGCGCTTCACCTCACCGGTCCCGCGGGACGACGGCTTGGGCGTCGGCTTCGGCGCCGGCTTGCCGGCGTGCTCACCGCGCTGGGGCGGCGTGGCACGCGGGGTCTCACCACTTCGCGGACCGGGCTGACCGCGGGGACCACGGTTGCCTGGTGTCGCGGCCGGCGGCGTCGGGGTCGTCGTCGGGGTCGTCGGATGGGCCGGCGTCGGCGTGATCACGGGCGGCGTGTCGCCGGTCGCGGGCGTGGACGTGCCGTCCGTGGTCCCCGCACCGTCGTTCCGGCGTTCGTTCGCCTTGTCGTGCGCGCGGGCGCGCTCGACCGGGCCGACCTTGCCGTCGTCGTTGCGATCGGCGCGGTCCTTCCGATCCTCCTTGCGCTCGTCACGTCGCTCCTCGCGCGTGTCCTTGCGCTCGTCGCGCTTCTGCTTCATCGCTTCCATCCGCGCGTGCACGAGCCTCGCGAGCTGCTCCTTCTCCTTGGGGCTGAGCTTGCCGTCGGCGTCGGCGTCGGCTTTGAAGCGCAGTTCCTCGGCGAGCTTGGGATGCTCGGCGAAGAACGCGCGCATCGCTTCGCGGGCGCGTTCGTGGTCATCGCTCGCGGCGTCCTTGCCGGCGGGTGCGGTTCCGGTCGGCTCCGTGCGGGGCGTCGGAACGGTCTCGCCCCTTGGTGCAGGGGTCGCCTCACTGCCGCCCGTGGGCGGAGTCGGTCGCTCGGGCTTCGTCCGCTGCGGGCCCGTCTGCTGCGCGCGGGGGCGCTCGGGCTTGCTCGGCTTGCTCTTGCCCGGGTTGTCCTGCTGCGCCGTGCCCGGCACGGCGAACGCGGCGGCGAGGAGCGCCGCGAGAGTCGTCCTGAAGATCATGTGCCTGCTCTCCTTCTTTGCCTGGTGGTTCCGAGAAAGGAACCTCGCGTGCATCGGCAGGCGATGTCGACGCCAGGGAGCGTTCGCAGACGCGCGGTCCCGACTCGGGACGGAGCGCGGGCGTCGAACCTCATGGCCTGTTCACGACCTTGAAGTTGCGGAACGTCGCGGGCGGGCCGTTCGTCGATGCGAACAGACCGAGCCGCGGCATCGCGGCCCGCTCGGCAAGCGTGCACTCGATCGGCGCGGTCGCTCCGGCCGTCGTGACGCGGAGCCGCGGGCCGTCGAACAAGAGTTCGAGGGGAGCGCAGGCGTCGTCGTCTTGCGGCATCGACGCGCCGAGCACCTCGCCGAGGATCGTCCAGTTGCCGCCGTAGTAGCGGTGCACGCGGACGAAGGCGCGCCCCTCGCGGCGTCCGACGATCGCGAAGGCGAGGTCGTGCGAGCTGCGGACGTCGAACGCGATCCCGCCGCGTGCGTCGGCACCGGCCGGCAGGACGACGTCGACGCGCACGCTTGCGGCCGCGGGTTGGCGGTGCTTGCCGGCGAACACGCTGGCGGAGTCGGGTCCCGCGGGAGCGGTGGCCATCGACTCGCGGAGCGTCCAGCCGGCGTTGCCGTAGAGGACCTCGCCGCCTTCGAAGACCGTGAGGAAGTCGCAGAGCTCGGCGAGCGGCACGGGGATCGGCGGCGGCGGCGCGAGGCGCGCGAGCAGTTCGGCGCGCAGCGCGGCGCCCGCTTCCGGTTCGTGGCGCGACGCTTCGCCGAGGACGATCAGCGCGGTCCGCGGCAGTTCGGCGGTCACGTAGGCCCGGGCGAGTTCGGCGAGCCGTTCCGCACGGGCACGCCGCGCGTCACCGGCCATGCGCGCGAGCGGATCGAGCTTGTCGAGGCTCTCGCGCAGGCGGGCGGCGAGAGCCGTGCGGGTCGAATCGTCCACGACGTCGGGCAACCGCGCAGCGACCGCGTGCAGCGCGAGGAGGCGCGCGTCGAGGTCCTGCTGGTCGAGCGGGACGTCGAGTGCAGTGCGGATGACGGCGGCCGCCGGGTCGTCGGCGGGGGACGGCTGCTCGGCGGCGCGCGACTCCGGCTCCTTCGGCGCGGGCTGGATCAGCAGGCGGCGGTAGATCGACGGCTCGATCTTCGGACTGTTTCCGCTCACGAAGAAGCCGACGCCGCCGTGGGGCAGGGTGGGGCACGTCACGCGCAGGTTCCGCGCCGCACCGATTCCCGCGATCACGTCGCGCTCGCGGATCGTGGCCGTGACGGTCACCCACTCAGCGCGCTGCTCGCCGGTCAGGTCGACGAAGGCCTCACCGATCAAGCTGGCCTCGGCGTTCGTGACCTGGAACACCCGCAGGACTGATTCGCGCACACCCTCCGCGGTCACGTGCCGCAGCTCGACGAGGTAGTACGTGAACATGTCGATCGCGCCGAAGAGCAGTCCGGCGGTGCCGTCCACGTCGCCGATCAGGATGTCGATCGAGAGGCGGTCGTTCGTGTGCCGGGGTTCCGAGGCGATCAGGTAGGCGGTCTTCCCCGACAGAGTGGGGCTGCGGATCTCGGTGTTGCGCAGATCCCAGGAGCCGTTGGCGACCTTGGTCCTGACCTTTCCGATCAGATCCTGGGGTCCGCCCGGTTTTGCCGGCTTCGTGGTCGTGGACACCGAGTCGGGACGCGCCGCGAGTTGCTTGCGCGCGTACGCGACGACTTCCGGCGCGGTCCGGTCGCCGAGCGCGACCGCCTGGTCGAGGACGGATTCCGCGCGCAGCAGCAGCTTGCGGCGCAGGTAGGCCCGACCGAGATCGAGCAGGTCCTTCGCGGCGAGCGTGCGCAACTCGTCGCGGCGGGTCCACAGCGGGTCGATCCGCACGCGCAGGTCCTGCACCGTGCCGGCGAACGCCTCGCGTTGCACCGCGCCGCTCGCGCCCGCCGCGAGTTCCTCCGCGCGCGCGACGAGGACGAGCGCTTCGTCGCGCGCGCCGGCCAGGAACTGCCGATCCGCGTCGAGGAGGAGGGCGATCGGATCGGGCGGCGCCTGTTGAGCGACGACCCCCGCGGTGAGCGACGCGATCCCGAGCACGAGATGGCGGAGCGAGCGACACGCAGCCATGCGCGGAGGATAGGCGGGCACGCGCTCTCGATCACGGCGCGTGCTCGCTATCGTCTCCGCGCCGAATGAACGCGAACGAACCCAAGGAGCACCAGGACTTCATCCGCCAGGCGGTCCAGCGCGACCGCGACGCCGGCAAGCACGGCGGACGCGTGCACACGCGCTTCCCGCCCGAGCCGAACGGCTACCTGCACATCGGCCACGCCAAGTCGATCTGCCTCAACTTCGGCATCGCGCGGCAGTTCGGCGGCAAGTGCAACCTGCGCTTCGACGACACCAACCCGCTCGCCGAGGAGCAGGAGTACGTCGACGCGATCATGGACGACATCCGCTGGCTCGGCTTCCAGTGGGACGAGCTGCACTTCGCCTCGGACTGGTTCGATCGCCTCTGGGACGACTGCGTGCGCCTCGTGAAGTCGGGCAAGGCCTACGTCGACCAACTCGATCCCAGAAAGCTGCGCGAGCTGCGCGGCGACTGGTTCCAGCCCGGCGCCGACAGCCCGTACCGCGACCGGCCCGTCGAAGCGAACCTCGAACTGCTCGAGCGCATGCGCAAGGGCGAGTTCGCCGACGGCGAGTACGTCGTGCGCGCCAAGATCGACATGGCGCACCCGAACACCAACCTGCGCGACCCGGCGATGTACCGGATCCGCCATGCGCGTCACCACCGCACCGGCGATCGGTGGTGCGTCTATCCGATGTACGACTGGGCGCACGGACAGAACGACAGCTACGAAGGCATCACGCACTCGATCTGCACGCTCGAGTTCGAGGATCACCGACCGCTGTACGAGTGGTTCATCGAGAGCCTCGGCATCCACGCGCCGCAGCAGATCGAGTTCGCGCGGCTCAACCTGACCTACACCGTGCTCAGCAAGCGCAAGCTGCTGCAACTCGTGAAGGAGAAGCTCGTCGACGGCTGGGACGATCCCCGCATGCCGACGATCCGCGGGATGCGCCGCCGCGGCGTCACGCCGGAGGCGTTGCGCGCGTTCTGCGAGCACATCGGGATCAGCAAGTTCAACTCGGTCCACGAGATCGAACTGCTCGAGCACTTCCTGCGGGACGATCTCAATCGCATCTGCAAGCGCCGTCTCGCCGTGCTCGACCCGATCGAACTCGTGCTCACCGACTGGCCGACCGGCAAGGTCGACCTCGTGGACGCGTTGGAGAACCCCGAGGATCCGTCGGCCGGATCGCGCCAGGTGCCGTTCACCGGCCGCCTGCTCGTCGAGCGCGACGACTTCCGCGATCCCGCGCCCAAGAAATGGTTCCGCCTGGCGATCGGCCAGGAGGTGCGCCTGCGCTACGGCTACTTCGTCACCGTGCACAGCATCGAGCGCGATGCGCAGGGCAACGTCGTCCGGCTGCTCGCGACGCACGATCCGCGGACGCGCGGCGGCAACTCGCCCGAGGGCAAGAAGGTCAAGGGCACGATCCATTGGGTCGCGCAGGAGCACGCGATCGACGCCGAGGTCCGCCTCTACGACCGCCTCTTCGCCGTCGCGGACCCGAACGACGTCCCCGCGGGAAAGGACTGGAAGGAGTTCCTCAACCCGAACTCGCTGGCGACCAGGACCGTCTCCAAGCTCGAACCGAGCCTCGCGCAGGCGAAGCCAGGCGAACGCTTCCAGTTCGAACGCCTCGGCTACTTCATCGCCGACGACCGGGACGGACGCCCCGGCGCTCTCGTCTTCAACCGCACCGTCGCGTTGAAGGACTCCTGGAGCAAGCTCGAGAAGAAGCTCGGCCCGGAGGAGTGAGGCGGGGGGATCCGGTTCCGCTCGGTACCGACCCGGTACGGGCGCCCATCCCACGAAGAGCCGCGGGGGACTTAGCCTTCCGCGCACTCTCGGCCCGGTGATCGCGGGATGTGCTCGCGCCGGGTCGCTTGCTCGTTCCCTTCCAAAAGAGTCGCAGCCCATGCGTTCCCTGCTCGTCGTCGCCGCGCTCGCGGCAAGTCCGTCGCTCGTCGCCCAGGGGCTCGTCCCGCCCTACACGATCGCCCGGACCAATCCCTTCCCGGGGCTCTCGATCCCTGCGGTGCCCGGCAGCTCGGTCCAGCAGGTCAACATGATCCACGTGCCGGGCGATCTGCCGAACGTGTTCCTCTGCTCGGTGACGGTCACGCTCCTCCCTGCTGCGAACGGTGGCCGCGGCGGCACCGACGTGCTGCTCGGCCGCTATGACGTGCTCGCGAACACCTTCACGGCGAGCAATGACGCCGCGGCGATGAACACGACGGGGACCGAGTTCGGCCTGATGCTCCATCCGTCGGGCCTCTACGCGGTGGTGGATCGACTGCCGGGGCCGCCGCAGCTCGCGTCGCGTCCGAACCTCACGTCGCCGTTCACCATGGTCGGTCCGGTGAGCCCGATTCCGAGCCAGTCGTACTACGACCCGGCGCTCGCCAACTACCGCGGCGTGCCGCACCTGATCCACGTGCTGGGCCAGGACATCGCGATGACGCCGATCTCGCTCACGACCGGCGCGCTCACGGGACCATCGGTGGTGATCGTCAACGCTGCGGTCGGCGGCATGGCGAACTCGCCGACGCCGGTCGTCGACTCGACCGGCGAACTGATCGGCTTGTCGCACCACGAAGTCGTCGCCTCGGACAACGACCACTACAACTCGATGGACCTGGATCCGCTGACTCCAGCGATCCTCTTCCTCGACACGACGACCTGGATCAACAACGGCGGTTTCATCGGCGGGTCCTTCTTCGATGCCGAGTACACGCCGAGCCCGTACCACGTCCTGCGCGTCGATTCCTACTGGTGCACGGGCGGCCGCGCTCCGGTCGGCGGGACGATGGAGATCCGCGCGTTCACGCCGCCGACGAACTCTGGGAACATCTACATCACGTACCTGCTGGTCGGTGCGAGCTTCCTTGCGACGCCGATCCCGGTCCCCGGCGTCAACGGCAACCTCGGCCTCGGCAGCATCATCGTGGGCTTCCAGCTCCCGCAGCACGACAACCGCAACGGCGAGGCGATGATCGCGCTGGGCGTGCCGCTCGATCCGACGCTGTCCGGGCTCGCCCTGCCGTTGCAGGGCGTGACGGTCGACGTGATCGCGTCGACGATCTCGTTCGGCAACACGGCCGCGCTGACGATCGACTGACGGGCAGCTCCGTCAGTCGCCGCCGGCCTCGGCTTCTTCGACGAACCGCGCGCCCAGTTCGCCGAGCACCAGGCGGCCGCGTCGTTCGCGACCGTCTTCGCCGCGGAAGCCGTCGGCGAGACGGGTCTTGCCCTTGCCGATCAGCGTCGCGAGCACCGCGCGCGTGATCGACTTGCCCGCGATCGTCTTCCAGACGACGAACTTGCAGCCGCTGCGCCACGCCGAACAGCCGTAGCCTCGTTCGCCTTCGAGCAGGGGCTGCCGGCAGCGGGGGCAGGCGGGCAGTTCGAGCGCGTCGCGCGCGGCACCTTGTGCACGCGGCGCACGCGGAGTCGCCGGCGCGCTGCGCACGCGCGGCTTCGCTTGCGGCGTGCGGCCGTCCTGGGCGTCACGGCTCGGCACGGCAAGGTCGATCAGGAGGCCGTCCTGCGTGAGGCAGAGCATGCGTGGGCCGAGGTCGGGAAGCGCCAGCGGGTGCGCGAGCACGCGCCGCGCGAGGAGCTGACGGCACTGCTGCGGCGAGATCACCGCGCCGCGGTACTCCTTCCAGAGCACGAAGTGGCAGCCGTCCTGCCAGCGCCCGCAGCCGTAGCCCGAACGACCCTCGATCACCGCGCTCCCGCAACGCGGACACGCGCCGAGGCCGTCCCGCGGCAGCGGCGGGGGACCGGCGACGAGCTGCCGCGCGTAGCCGGCGATCTCGCCCATGAACGCCCCGCGCGTGGCGCGACCCGCTTCGATCTCCTTGAGCTTCTGCTCCCATTCGCCGGTGAGCTCCGGCGACTTGAGCAGGGGGTCCGCGACCGTCGCGACGAGGTAGCGCCCCAGATCGGTGATGCGCAGGTTCTTCTTCTCGCGCTGCACGTAGCCGCGCGACAGGAGGGTCTCGAGGATCGCCGCACGCGTCGCCGGCGTGCCGAGCCCGCGCGCCTTGAGCGCCTCGCGCAGCGCTTCGTCGTCGACGAGCTTGCCGGCGGTCTCCATCGCGCCGAGCAGCGTGTTCTCGGTGTAGGGCCGCGGCGGCTTCGTGCTGCCCTCGTGCAGTTCGGGCTCGTGCGGGCCCGATTCGCCGGCGACGAAGGCCGGCAGTTCCTGCGCCTCGTCGTCGTCCGCAGTCTCGCCGCGCTTCTTCGACGGACGCGGCGCGCGCGGCTCCAGCGCCGACCAGCCGGGCGTCACGACGCGCACGCCGCGGGCGCGGAAGGCGAGGTCGCCCGCCATTGCCGAGACGAGCGTCACGTCCTCCTCGCGGTCGGGCAGGAAGACCTGCACGAGGCGCGTCGCGACGGCGTCGAACACGCGCTGTTCGTCCTCGCCCAGTCCGGTCGCGACCTTGCCGGTCGGCACGATCGCGTGGTGGTCGCTCACCTTCTCGTCGTCGAAGACGCGCTTCTTCACCGGCAGCGCCTGCGGATCGTCCAGGTCGACACGCAGCAAGTCGACGACCTCGCTCCGCCACTCGCGGAGTCCGATCAGGGTCGCGCGGATCGCGTCGTACATCCCGCGCGGCAGGTGACGGGAGTCCGTGCGCGGGTAGGTGAGCAGCTTCTTCTCGTAGAGGTCCTGCGCGAGCTTCAGCGTGTGCGCGGCGGGGAAACCGAAGCGCACGTTGAGGTCGCGCTGCAACGCCGTCAGGTCGTGCAACAGCGGTGGCGCGTGCGACTCGCGTTTCGTCTCCACGCGCTCGATGCGCAGGAGCTGCGCGCGCGCCTGGGCCAACACTTGCTCGGCGGATTCGCGCGCCGCGAAGCGATCGCCCGCGAAGCGGAACAACGCCCCGCGGTAGCGCGTGCGCAGTTCGAAGAAGTCCTCCGCGCGGAAGGTGCGGATCTCGTCGTCGCGCCGCGCGATCAACGCGAGCACCGGCGTCTGCACGCGCCCGACGCTCCACAGCACCGAGTCGCCGCCGCCGGCGCGGCCGAAGCGCACCGTCTGCGCGCGCGTCCCGTTGATGCCGACGATCCAGTCCGCTTCCGCGCGGCTGCGCGCGGCGGCGTGCAGGTTCGCGTAGGCACGGCCGGGTTTCTGCCGCGCGAAGGCGTCGCGGATCGCTTCGTCGGTGAGCGAACTCAGCCACAGCCGCGTGAACTCGCGATCGGGGCAGCCGGCGAGGTCGAGCAGGTAGCGGAAGATCAGTTCGCCCTCGCGCCCGGCGTCCGTCGCGCAGACCAGTTCGCCGGCGTCTTTCACCAGGGCGACGACGGTCGCGAGCTGCTTGCGTGCGCCCGCGTCGCCCGTCGGTCGCAGCTCGAATCGCTCCGGAACGAAGGGCAGGGTCTCGAGCGACCAGCGCTTCATCGCCGGGTCGTACTCGTCGGGCGGCTTGAGCTCCGCGAGGTGTCCGATCGCCCAGGTCACCGTCCACCCGTTGCCTTCGATCATCCCGTCGCCGCGGCGCGTGGCGCCGAGGTAACGCGCGAGGTCGCGCGCGACGGACGGCTTCTCGGCGACGAGAACCTTGCGGACCATCGGCCCATGGTCCGCTGAATCCTCGCGCCGCGCGAGGATCCGGCGGGCGTGACGCCCCGGCCGACCGAGGGGCCGAAGCCGCCTGGTCGCCGCTTCCGCGCGTGAGACAAGGTCGTCGTTCGCACCGGGACTTCGTCGATCGGCAGCGAACCGCACCGCTGGGGCGGCGCGAGGCGATGCCGGGCGTCGGTAGACTTCCTCCCCGATCCGGACCCGCTCCCGTCTTCCCAGATGCTCATCACCCGTTGTGCCATCCTCCTCGCTGGCGCAGCACTGTCGATCGTCCCGCCCGCCGCGCAAGGCATCGTCCGCGACGTCCCTGGCAACACGCCGTCGACCGGCGCCTGCGTGAACGCGCCGTTCGGCGACGGGAGCATGGCGACGACCATGCAGTTCGGCGTCGATTCTGTCCCTGGCGCCAGGCTCGCCTTCCGGACGACCGGCGGCGGCGTTGGCCTTTCCGCGGTCCAAGACCTCGGGCCGAACTCGCCCGACATCACGCTGTCGGTGATCCAGATCGCCCTCGGTTGGCTGCTCGGCGACCTCGCGATCGCATCGATCCAGGGCACGACTCAGGGCTTTCGCACCTCGACCATGAACCTCACGCTTCCGGCGAGCAGCTCGCTCGACGGTGCGCGCGTCGTCGCGCCGTCGGTGCACGTGAAACCCGCACCCACGCGGCTCGCCGCGACCTTGACCGATCGCTGCGTCATCGCGTGAGCCGCCCCCTCTCCTGCCTATCCACCTCCACTCCCTGCTCGCCCCATCGGTACCCACCGTGTCCCTCCTCGAACCGAACCGTTTCCTCCGCGTCGCGGCCTGCGCAGCAGCCCTCGGCTTCACCGGATCCGCATTGAACGCGCAGTGCGGCCTCGACCCGAACTTCGGCACGAATCTCGGCCTGAGCGACGACTCGGTGTCGGGCGCGCTGTCGCTCGGCTTCGCCCTGAGCTTCGCGGGCGCGTCCTACGATTCCGTGATCGTCTCGTCGAACGGGTTCGTCTACCTCTGGGATTCCCTCGGTCCGATCCCGCTGCCGACCCTCGACCGCTGCTGCGCCGGCGACGTGAACCAACTCCTCGCCTCGCCGAGCCCGATGATCGCCGGCATGTGGCTCGACCTGAATCCGTCGGCCGGCGGTTCGGTGAACTTCAACGCGCTTCCCGGCAAGGTCCTGATCACCTGGGTCGCGGTACCGACCTACCAGAACAACGGCGCCAACACCTTTCAGATCTCGATCGCGTCGTCGGGCGCCGTCGAACTCGCGTACGACCTCAACTGCCAGAACCTGTCCTACTTCGCGTTGACCGGGATGTCGCCGGGCGCCAACGCGACGAACCCGGGCGGTAGCGATCTCTCGGCGAGCCCGTTCGTCACGAGCAGCGCCACCGTCTATCAGCTCTTCTCCGCGAACGCCTTCGACCTCCAGGGGACCTCGCTCGGATTCAATCCCCTGAGTCCGACGATCTGGGTCGTCTCCCCATTGCCGGGCTGCGCGACCACCACGAGGTACGGCGCCGGTTGCCCGACCGGTTCGCCGCTCACCCTGAACGCGCAGAGCGGTTCGCGACCCGCGCTCGGCGGGAGCTTCACGCTGGAGCTGTCGCGCGTCCGCGCCGGCACGCTCGCCGGCGCCGTGGGCTTCGGCTTCACCAATCCCGCCCTCAACCTCGCTTCGATCGGGCTCCCGGCCTGCACGATGCTCTCGAGCGTCGAGGTCTCCTTGGGAGTGACCCCGACCGCCCCGGTCACCCCGCTGACCTTTCCGATCCCCAACTTCCCCTCGATCGTCGGCGCATCGCTCAATGCGCAAGCCGTGATGATCGACCCGAGTCTGGGCGGAAGCCTTCCGGCCTACCTGTCGAACGGCGTCCGGATGACCTTCGGCAACTGAGCCCGCCCGCCCGGCCGGTGGGGATCACGACGTCACTTTTCGCCAGCGCATCCGACCGAGCGCGAAGCTGAAGGTCTGCAGGTCGCGGGCGCGTTCGACGTCGACTTTCACGCCCTTGCTCGTGCGGTGCACGCGGACGACGGCGCAGAGGCCGTGACCCTGCACGTCGAGCCAGTCGCCCCGCTGGATCGCGTCGCCGTCGCCGCTGGCATCCGGCGGCGACGTCTCGCATGGCACCGGCACCCGTTCGCTCGGCGGCAACCGCGCGTCCAGCCATGCGTCGCTCGCGAGTTCGCCGTCGCAGGTCGCGCAACCGGCGGGGAAGTCGTCCTCGAAACCGAAGTACGCGTGCAGCGATCGCTTGCGGCAGCCTTCGGCCTGGCACCAACGCAGCATCGTGAGCAGTGCCCTCAGGTCGCGCTCGCGCTTGTCGTCGGGCAACCACGTCGCGATCTCGTCGGACCCGGGCGTGCGCAGCCAGCGGAAGCTGCCGCGGTGGAACTCGCCTTCGAAGCAACCCGCGGTGCGCAGGAGGCGCAGGCAGGTGTCGACGCGACCGTCGCGGCGATTCTTTTGGAGGAGCACGTCGCGCAGCGCATCGGCGTCGAAGGTCTGCACGCGGTCGCCGAGGTGCGCGAGCACGTCGACGACGCGGGCGAGGAACGCGGCGTCGGGGTTCGCCCACTCGGTGAACTCGCGTTGCACCGAGAGGTCTTCGGCGAAGAGCAGGAGTTCGCAGAGCGCGGCCTTGCCGTCGCGGCCGGCGCGCCCGATCTCCTGCGAGTAGGCCTCGAGCGTGCGCGGCATCTGCCAGTGCACGATGAAGCGGATGTCGGGCTTGTCGACGCCCATGCCGAACGCGTTGGTCGCGAGGATCAGCGCGTCCGTGCTCGACACGAAGCACGCCTGCTGCTCCTTGCGCTCGCTCGCCGAGAGATCGCCGTGGTAGATCAGCGGTCGGAAACCGCGGCGCTTCAGTTCGACCTCGAGCGCGGCGAGCTCCTTGATCAAGGCGCAGTAGACGATCCCCGGGCCGCCGACGCGCTCGACGATCGCGAGCAGTCGCGAGAGCTTCGCATCCTTGTCGTGCACCTCGCGCACGGCGAGGAAGAGGTTCTTGCGCTCCACGCCCGTGTGCCAGAGCGGGGCGGATTCGATGCGCAGCGTCTTGCGGACATCCGCCTGCACGGCCGGCGTCGCGGTCGCCGTCAGCGCGATCGTCGGCGGACTGCCGAGTGCCGTGCGCATGTCGCCGAGCCGCGCGTAGTCGGGACGGAAGTCGTGACCCCATTGGCTCAGGCAGTGCGCCTCGTCGATCGCGAGGAGCGCGATGCGTGCGCCCGCGATGCGCAAAAGGAAGCCCGGCACGCGGAAGCGCTCGGGCGTGCAGTAGAGGATCTTCAGTTCGCCGCGCAGCGCGGCCGCGATGCGCGCTTCCCGCTCGCCGCGTTCGAGCAGGCTGTGCACGCAGTTCGCCGGGATCCCGCGCGCGCGCAGTGCCGTGGTCTGATCCTCCATCAACGCGATCAACGGCGAGACGACGAGCGTGAGTCCGTCGCGCAGCAGGGCCGGCAACTGGTAGCACAGCGACTTGCCGTCCCCCGTCGCCATCACCACGAACGCATCGCCGCCCGCGACGACGTGCTCGCAGATCGCGCGCTGCGGTCCGCGAAACTCCGTGTGGCCGAAGCGGGCGCGCAGGGTCTCGAGCAGCGGGTCGCTCATCCCCGCGAAGCCGGATCGGGCTCTGTGCGCCACCTGCGCCAATCCGCGAGCAAGCGCTCGAACAGGGCGCGCACGTCCGCGGGGTACTTCGCCGGGTCGGTTCCGAACTGGCGGCCGATCCACTTCATCAGGTTCACCGCGATGGTCATGCGGCCGGTCGCGGCGACGACGTCGAGTTGGCGCTGCGAGTCGAACCACAGCGTCGTCGGCATCGCGCTCGCTTCCTTCGCCAGGGCTTGCATCGGTGCACTCGGCGGTTCGACGCCGAGATCCATGAGGACCCTGGCCCAGTCGCGACCGGGCGTGAGTTCGTAGATCAGGTTCGAGACGCGCTCCTCGCGGTACTTCGGATCGTCGTAGACCAGCGTGAAGCCCAATCGGCGGATGCGGGCCATGAACACGTCGGTCGTGAGGCACAGCACGGAGCCCACGCGCAGCGCGATCATTCCGACGAGCTGGCGCACCGCGATGTCCTTGATCAGGCGCCACGAACGATCGCCGAGCTTCGGCACCTTGGTGAGACCCTCGTCGCGCACGACCCGGTAGCACCACCACAGGCCGAAGCCGACGACGCCCGAGAGCGCGATCGGCACGACGAAGGTGAAGAGGTCGCGCCAATCGAATCCGCGCTCCGCCCAGCCGCCCCAGGCGAGCGAGCCGAGCGCGACGAAGGAGATCACGCACGCGAGCGCGAGCGCGATCCAGACCCAGCGGACCGTCGACAGGCGCAGGCCCTTGCGACGCGCCGCTTCGTCGGGGTAGGGCCAGAGGTCGAGCGGGTCCGCCGAGACGTCGGAGATCACGAAGAGGTCGGCCGGGCGCTTGGTGCGCGTGCCCGCGAGCAGCAGGCTCTCGATGCCCTGGTTGTCGCAGATCCCGCCGTCCATCAGCGCGAGCGGCGCGGGCTTGCCGTCGGTCGTGAACTGCGCCGCGATCGGCGCGGGGATCCTGCCGTCGGGCCAGGCGAAGTCGTGGGGGAAGGCGAGCGGCTCGAAGCCGCCGGGGAAACACGACGAGGCCGCGACGACGTCGGCGAGGCGGATGCTCCGCGCGGCTGTCCGATCGACGGCCACGCTGCCGTTGCCGATCAACGCGTCGCCGGAAGCACTGCGCTGGAAGCGGAACGCCAGCCCGTAGCGGAACTCGGTCGCGTTGAAGATCACGTCCTCGAGCTGGATCCTGGCGTCGAACACGTCGCCGAGGAGGTAGGGCCGCCCGGCCGTGTCGCGCACGAGTTCCTGCGCGTAGATCCCGGCCATGCCGGCGATCAGGCTGTGGCGCTTGCTGGGCGTCTTCGGCGCGCGTCCCGACAGGCTCTTCAAGCCGCGCTTCACGAGGTCGACGTCGAGGAGGAACCTGCGGAAGCCGGTCACGAAGTCCGGGAAGTCGCGGCCTTCCATCAGCGCGACCGTCCACGCGGCGCCGAAGATCGTGCCGCCCGAGACGGTCGACATGCGCTTGATCGACGGGCCGAGTCCGATCGCGTGCAGGTACTCGACGGTGCCGAGATGGAACGCGGCGGCGCGGTAGCCGCCGCCCGACAGCGCGAGACCGATGCACTCGGGGAGCTTCGTCGCCTTGGTCATGCGGGTTCCTTCGCGCGCGCGAACAACGCTTTCAAGTACGCAAG